>JANJWO010000059.1 GCA_024709485.1 Hydrogenophilaceae bacterium
TCAGGATTCAGGGGCCAGGATTCAGGGGATGTGCCGCCGATGGCGGCACTGGTCCTGATCGGGCGCATCGCGCGCTTTTCCCTGACCCCTGAATCCTGGATCCTGACCCCTGAAAATGACTGAACAAGAATTCTTCGAACTCGCCCGCCAGGGCTACAACCGCATCCCGCTGGTGCGCGAGATGCCCGGCGACCTCGAGACGCCGCTCTCCGTCTACCTCAAGCTCGCCAACGCGCCGTACTCCTACCTGCTCGAATCGGTGGTGGGCGGCGAGCGCTTCGGCCGTTATTCCTTCATCGGCCTGCCGGCGCGCACCGTCATCCGCGTGCGCGCCCACCTCCTGACGGTCGAGGCCGACGGCAAGGTGGTCGAGGACCACGACCTCGCCGACCCGCTCGCCTTCATCGCCGACTACCAGGCGCGCTTCAAGGCCGCGCCGGTGGCGGGGCTGCCGCGCTTCACCGGCGGGCTCGCCGGCTACTTCGGCTACGACACGATCCGCTACATCGAGAAGCGGCTGGCGCCGGATTTTGACAAGAACCGGCCGCGCAAAAAGGATGTCCTCCACACGCCCGACATCCTGCTGATGCTGACCGAGGAACTGGCGGTGTTCGACAACCTCGCCGGCAAGCTCTACCTCATCACCCATGCCGACCCGATGCAGGCGGACGCTTACACCCAGGGCCACCTGCGCCTCGCCGAACTGGCCGAGAAGCTGCGTGCACCGGTTCATTTGCCGCCCGAGCCGGCGGTCGCGGCGGACGAGCCACGCTCCGAGTTCGGCGAGGCCGAGTTCAAGGCGGCGGTCGCCAGGGCCAAAGACTACATCGGCGCCGGCGACATCATGCAGGTGGTGCTGAGCCAGCGCATGACGCGCCCCTTCGCCGCCTCGCCGCTGTCGCTCTACCGTGCGCTGCGCGGGCTCAACCCCTCGCCGTACATGTTCTACTACGATTTCGGCGGCTTCCACGTCGTCGGCTCGTCGCCGGAGATCCTGGTGCGGCTCGAGGGCGACACCGTCACCCTGCGGCCGATCGCCGGCACCCGCCCGCGCGGCCTCACGCGCGAGGACGACGAGCGCCTCGCCGCCGAGCTGCTGGCCGATCCCAAGGAGTGCGCCGAGCACCTGCAACTGCTCGACCTCGGTCGCAACGACACCGGTCGCGTCGCCGTCACCGGCAGCGTAAGGGTCACCGAGAACATGCAGATCGAGCGCTACTCGCACGTCATGCACATCGTCTCCAACGTCGAGGGCAGGCTGAAGCCCGATCTCAGCTCGATGGACGTGCTGCGCGCCACCTTCCCGGCCGGCACCGTGTCCGGCGCGCCCAAGGTGCGCGCCATGGAAATCATCGACGAACTGGAGCCCACGAAGCGCGGCATCTACGCCGGCGCGGTCGGCTACCTCGGCTTCAACGGCGACATGGACCTCGCCATCGCCATCCGCACCGCGGTGGTCAAGGACGGCACGCTGTATGTGCAGGCCGGCGCCGGCATCGTCGCCGACTCCGTGCCCGGCAACGAATGGGAAGAAACCCGGAACAAGGCGCGCGCCGTGGTGCGCGCGGCGGAACTGTCCTAGGGGCGGAGAGCCGGGATTCGGAAGCGGGGGGCGAGTGTCGCGCGCCCCCCTCACTTCAATCCATGCTGCCTGAGCTTGCGGTACAGGGTGCGCTCGGTGATGCCGAGCAGGCCGGCGACGGTGCGGCGGTGGCCGTCGTGCTTTTCGAGCAGGTCGCGGATGTAGTCCCGTTCCGCCTCGCTCAGCGCGGCTCGGCGCGGCGCGGCTGAGGCTTCCCCGCCGATGCTGGCGGCCGTCTCCAGGCCCAGGTCCTCGGCGCGGATGATGCCGTCGCTGCAGCGCACAAGGGCGCGCTGCAGCAGGTTGCGCAGTTCGCGCACGTTGCCGGGGAAATCGTGGCGCTTGAGCGCGTTGAGCGCCTCCTTGTCCAGGCGGCAGCGGGCGCGGCCGCCGGACAGGCGCGCCAGCAGCACCTCGGCGAGGGCGGAAATGTCCTCGCGCCGCTCGCGCAGGGGCGGCAGCGCGACGTCGATGCCCGCCAGGCGGTAATAGAGATCCAGCCGGAACAGTTTGCGGTCCACCCACTCGAGCAGGTTGCGGTTGGTGGCGGACACCAGCCTGACCTCGGCCTTGAGCGTCCTGGTGCCGCCCACGCGCCGGAATTCGCCGGTCTCCAGCACCCGCAGCAGCTTGGCCTGCAGGCCGAGGGGGATTTCCGAAATCTCGTCCAGGAACAGCGTGCCGCCGTCGGCCAGTTCGTACAGGCCCTTTTTCTGCCCGGTGCTGCCGGTGAAGGCGCCGCGCTCATGGCCGAAGAGTTCGTTCTCGAACATGTTCTCGGGCACGGCCGCGCAGTTGATGGCGATGAACGGGCCGCTGGAACGGGGCGAGCGGTCGTGCACGAAGCGCGCGGCCAGTTCCTTGCCCACGCCGCTCTCGCCGTACAGCAGCACGGAGGCCTCGCTTTCCGCCACCCGCGCGAGGTTGTCCACGCAGGCGAGGAAGGCGGGGGAGTGGCCCACCATGCGCATGTCCTTGCACTCCAGTTCGCTGCTGGATTCCAGCGGATAGAGGATTTCCCCCAGATACAGGCGTCCGTCGAGGTCGCGGATGGCATGGCCGCGGATGCGCGTGCGCTCGGGCGCGTTGTCGGCGTGGTAATGCGTGTGCAGGACCACCGTGGACTGCCCGCTCCCGAACAGGGCCTGGTGCGGACACTGCTCGCCGTTTTCGTGGCAGGGGCGCGAGGAATGGTGCGAGATTTCGTGGCAGCGCCGGTTCAGGATGCTCTCCTGGGCGACGCCGTAGGATTCGCAATAGCGGCGGTTGGCCGCGACGATGCGGTACTGCGCGTCGATCACCACGAACGGCTGCTCGTGCGCTTCGAGGATTTCCTGCAAATCCACCTTGGGCATGTTCCAGGGTCTATATTGTTGTCATGACAGGCGCAAACAATGTCATGACGGAAAAGTCATGTCAATGCGCGGCAAGACCCGCCCTGCCCCTGACAGGGCCCATGCCGGGGCCGCTCGTGAGCTGGCATGGCACTTGCTTCTAGCGATGCACGCCCCCGCAAAGCGGCGGCATTCTGACGGAACGACAACTTACGGAGGTAAACCGATATGGCACACATCGTTATTCTGGGCGCGGGCGTCGGCGGCATGACCATGGCCTACGAAATGCGCGAAAACGCGCGGCCGCAGGACAAGGTCACGGTGATTTCCAACCTGCCCTATTTCCAGTTCACCCCCTCCAATCCCTGGGTGGCGGTCAACTGGCGCACCCAGTCCGACATCACCCTGCCGGCCGGCCACTACCTCAACAAGAAGGGCATCGACTTCATTCCGGTCGGCGCCCAGCGCGTGCACCCCGAGCAAAACCAGATCGAGCTCGCCGACGGCCGCATCGTGGACTACGATTTTCTGATCATCGCCACCGGCCCCAAGCTGGCCTTCGACGAAGTGGAAGGTCTCGGCCCCGAAGGCCACACCCACTCGATCTGCCAGGTCGAGCATGCGGTCAAGGCCGGCCAGGCCTGGGAAGCATTCGTCAAGGATCCCGGCCCCATCGTGGTGGGCGCGGTGCAGGGCGCCTCCTGCTACGGCCCGGCCTACGAGTTCGCCATGATCATGGACACCGACCTCAAGAAGCGCAAGCTCCGCGACAAGGTGCCGATGACCTTCGTCACCGCCGAGCCCTACATCGGCCATCTCGGCCTGGGCGGGGTGGGCGACTCCAAGGGCATGATGGAATCGGTGATGCGCGACCGCCACATCAAGTGGATCTGCAACGCCAAGACCACGAAAGTCGAGGCCGGCAAGATGTTCGTGGCCGAGCACAACGACAAGGGCGAAGTCATCAAGGAACATGTGCTGGATTTCAAGTACTCCATGATGCTGCCGGCGTTCAAGGGCATCGACGCCGTGTTCGGCGTCGAGGGCCTCACCAATCCGCGCGGCTTCATCACCATCGACCCCTACCAGCGCAATCCCAAGTTCCAGAACGTCTTCTCGGTTGGCGTCTGCGTCGCCATTCCGCCGGTCGAGCCCACGCCCGTGCCCACCGGCACGCCCAAGACCGGCTACATGATCGAGTCCATGGTGAGCGCCACGGCGCACAACATCCGCGCCATCCTCGACGGCAAGGAGCCGAGCGAAAAAGCCACCTGGAACGCCGTCTGCCTGGCCGATTTCGGCGACAGCGGGGCGGCCTTCGTGGCGCTGCCGCAGATTCCGCCGCGCAACGTCAACTGGTTCAAGGAAGGCAAGTGGGTGCATCTGGCCAAGATCGCCTTCGAGAAATACTTCATGCGCAAGATGAAAAAGGGCAGCACCGAACCGCTCTACGAGAAATACGTGCTGAGCATGATGGGGGTGAAGAAGCTCAAGTAATCGCGCTGCGCCAGGCTCGCGCCGCCTTGCCGGCGGCGCCCGCCGGGCGCGGGCTCAGGCCGGAAATCCGGGCAGCCTTTCCAGGGCCGGGAACAGCTCGCGCTCCTCGAAGCGCACGTGATCGGCCAGGCACTTGCCAAAACTGCGCAAGGCTTCGGCGTCGCACTGCCGCAAGCCGTCGAGCAGCCCGCGCAAGCGCCGGTGATCATCCAGAGTGCGTTGCACCAGCGGCTGTGTTCCCGCTTCCTGCAGGAGCGGCAGCAGCGTGCGCTCCTCGGTGGCGAAATGCCGGTCATGCTCCAGAAGGAAATCGCGAAGGGCGCGCTGGCAGGCATGCTCGATCTTTGCGGCCTCGCCCGAGCGCGCGGCGCGCTCGCAGTCCCGCGCCAGGGACAGCGCGGCGTGATGCTCGCGCGACAGCGGCCGCAGGAATGCGCTGCGCTTCATGCGGGGTCGGACGCGGCGGCCGGCTGCCGCGCTTTCCGCGGCGGATGGCCTTGTCCCATGCGCAGGCCGCGGATCACGCTGCTCACGGTGACGGCGATGAACAGCGCCAGCGCGACCGCATTCAGCAGCCCGCCCAGGCTGCGCAGACCGGGTTGAGTCAAAGCGTCGCCGAGCAGCCGCGCGAACAGGGAAACATGCAACACCAGCAGCGGCAGGTAGAACACCGGGTGGTAAGGCATCTTCACCCGCACCACAGCCGGGAAAATCACGGCGGCGTGGCCGAACACCATCGAGAACACGAAGCCGAGCAGGATGGCGTGCAGCACGGCGTCGTACGCCATGCCGGACAGGCCGCCGGCGGCAAGCAGCAGGATGCCGCCAAGCGCGAGCCAGGCATAGCCGGACAGCAGGCAGACGGCGATGAAGCGGGTCAGCCCCCGCTCCCGCACCGTGCGCCGGGCGATGTCCTGGCGCAACAGCCACAGCGCCAGCGCCAGCAGGCCGGCGCCGTACAGCACGATGCCGCCGCCGCTGGTGCTGAAGAACCCGCCGCCCAGCAAGGTGGCGAGAATGGCGGCAAACGTCCGTTTGGCCGCGGGCGAGGGCGGCAGGAAGCGCGACAGTTCCAGGCGCTCGCCGGCGATGGTCAGCACCAGGAAGTTGATCCACAGCGCCGCCACGCCCGGCACCGGGGCGCCGGCCAGCCACAGCAGGTTGCCGGCCAGCCAGCTCAGGGCGCCAAGCGCCATGGTGATCATGAACAGCTCGCGCTGGCGCAGCATGATCAGCGTGGTCCCGAGGCAGAGCACGGCGCTGCCGAGCGTCATGGCCGCCGCGCCGAACGCCAGCGGCAGGCCGGCCAGGATGGCCGCGCCGCCCAGCCCGCTCAGCAGCGGGCCGGCGTAGGCCCAGCGCCGGCCCATGGCCACCGCCCGTTCCAGCCCGATGACGGTGCCCAGGAATCCGGACACCATCAGCGGGCCGTGCAGCAGGGACAATTGCGCCAGGGACAGCGGCATGCTCCAGCCCAGGCGCGCAAGGCCGACCAGTACCCCGGATACCAGGGAGGCGAAGCCCAGGATCAGCAGGGGCAGGCGGAAGGGGACACCCAGGTCACCGGCGCGCATGTTGGCCTCGTTGCAAGTGCGCGAGGTTTATTTACGCGCAGCAGCCGAGGACGCGGCCGATGCGGACCTGCCACACCTCGGGGCCGTTTTCCAGGTATTCCCAATCGAATTCGCCGCCGTGTTCGGCCTGGAATTGGTAGTAAAGCGGCTTGGGATCGTGGTCGTTGACCAGCAGCAGGGCTTCGCCCGGCGACAGATGGGCGAAGGTGCCGAAAATCAGGGGATGGCGGTCGCGCGGCTTGATGGTGCGCACGTCGATGGCGGTTTTGTAGGGGGTGGTCGTCATGCTAGTTCTCCTGTGGTTGGGGGGTGGGGGGATTCCATCCGAAATGCTCGCGCGCATGCGCGCTCATCCGGTCCGGGCTCCAGGGCGGTTCCCACACCAGATCGAGCTCGATCTCGACGCCGGCCGGCACCAGCGCCGCCAGGGCCTCGTGGGCGTCGTCGAAAATCAACTCGCCCATCGGGCAGGCCGGCGTGGTCATGGTCAGGTCGACATGCACCGTGCCTGGCGAAATTTCCACGCCATACACCAGCCCCAGATCAACGATGTTCATCCCGACCTCCGGATCGATGACGGCGTAAAGCGCGCCCAGCACGTCGGTCTCGGTGATTGCGCCGGGTGGCATCCCGGCATGCGGCGTGGATTGCACGGATGGCTCCTAAACATGTATTTAAAATACATGATTAAATCTAACACCGTCTCGCCGCAAAATCAATATCTAAAATACATATTTAAAGCGCCTGCTGCGCTTGCCCGGATGCGGGGCGGTGGTTTATGGCGGGGGCGTTATGGGGGAAAATAGCGGTTTGCCTGCATTCGCTTCCTGGGCGCAGGCGCGAGTGCGCCAGAAAAAAGCGGGCAGCAAACCCGTTAATCCGGAACACAATCCTGACAGAACAAAGGGATAGCCGCGACATGCTGCTGATGATCGACAATTACGACAGCTTCACCTACAACCTCGTGCAGTATTTCGGCGAGCTGGGCGAGGAGGTGAAGGTGATGCGCAACGACGAGATCGACCTCGCCGGGGTGGCGGCCTTGAAGCCCGCGCGCATCGTCATTTCTCCGGGGCCGTGCACGCCCAACGAGGCCGGCATCTCGGTGCCGCTGATCCGGGAATTCGCCGGCAAGCTGCCGATCCTCGGCGTGTGCCTGGGCCACCAGAGCATCGGCCAGGCCTTCGGCGGCAAAATCGTGCACGCCAAAGAGCTCATGCACGGCAAGACCTCGATGATCCGCCACAAGGACGTCGGCGTGTTCCACGGCCTGCCTAACCCCTTCCGCGCCACGCGCTACCACTCGCTGGTGATCGAGCGCGAGAGCCTGCCCGACTGCCTGGAAATCACCGCCTGGACCGACGACGGCGAGATCATGGGCGTGCGCCACAAGGAGCTGGCGATCGAGGGCGTGCAGTTCCATCCCGAGTCCATCCTCACCGAGCACGGCCACACCCTGCTCGCCAACTTCCTGAAGGGAACGCGATGATCACCGTGCAGCAGGCGCTCACCCGTCTGGTCGAGCAGCGCGAAATCTTCCACGACGAGATGCTCTCGCTCATGCGCCAGATCATGGGCGGCGAACTGACGCCGGCGCAGATCGCCGCCGTCATCATGGGCCTCAGGGTGAAGAAGGAGACCGTGGGCGAGATCGCCGCCGCCGCCCAGGTCATGCGCGAGTTCGCGGCCAGGGTGCCGGTGGCGAGCGCTGCCCGCCTGGTCGACACCTGCGGCACCGGCGGCGATGCCAGCCACACCTTCAACATCTCGACCGCTTCCGCCTTCGTCGCCGCCGCCGCCGGGGCGCGCGTCGCCAAGCACGGCGGGCGCTCGGTGTCCTCCACCACCGGCAGCGCCGACGTGCTGGAAGCGCTCGGCGTCAACCTCAGCCTCACGCCGGAGCAGGTCGGCGACAGCCTGGACCAGGTCGGCATCGGCTTCATGTTCGCGCCCAACTTCCACGGCGCCATGAAGCACGCCGCCCCGGTGCGCAAGGAACTGGGCGTGCGCACGCTGTTCAACATCCTCGGCCCGCTCACCAACCCGGCCGGCGCGCCGCACCAGCTTTTGGGCGTGTTCCATCCCGACCTCGTCGGCATCCTGGTGCGCGTGCTCGCGCGCCTCGGCAGCCGCCACGTCATGGTGGTGCACGGCACCGACGGCCTGGACGAAATCACCCTGGCCGGCGAAACCCTGGTCGGCGAATTCAAGGACGGCGAAGTCAGCGAATACACCATCCATCCGCGCGAGTTCGGCATCGAGGCCGGCAGCATCGAGCCGCTCAAGGTCTGGGACGCCCAGCAGTCCAAGGACATGCTGCTCGGCGTGCTCGACGGCCTGCCCGGCCCGGCGCGCGACATCGTGCTGCTCAACGCCGGCGCCGCCATCTACGTGGCCGACTGCGCCGCCACCCTGGGCGAAGGCATCGAACAGGCCCGCCAGGCCATCGACGGCGGCGCGGCGCGGGCGAAGCTTGCCGAGTACATCGAATACAGCAACCGATAAACACAGAGGTAACAGAGGGAGCAGAGGTGGCGGGAGAGGACTTGGCTCCGTTGGGCGAGACCATTATTGGTGCAGCCATGCGTGTACATAGCGCCCTCGGCCCCGGCTTGCTGGAAAATGCATATGAATTGTGCCTTGTTCACGAATTGGACAAGGCGGGCTTGAAGGTTTCGAGGCAGATCGCTTTGCCGATTGTTTATGATGGTTTGCGCCTGGAGGCGGGTTATCGGCTTGATGTTGTGGTTGAGGGCAAGGTTGTTCTGGAGTTGAAGTCGGTCGAAAAGCTGCAAACCCTGCATACTGCACAGCTTGTCAGCTACCTGCGGCTCGGGCATTACCCTCTTGGATACCTCTTGAATTTCAATGTGGCCCATATGAGGGAAGGCATCAAGCGGGTTATAAACCCTGTTCTGCTTTCCTCTGATGCCTCTGCTCCCTCTGTGTAAATTTACTATGTCTGACATCCTCCAAAAAATCCTCGCCACCAAGCGTGAAGAAATCGCCGCCGGGCTGAAATCCGTTTCCCTGGCCGACATGCAGGCGCTGGCCCGGGCGCAGCCGCCGGCGCGCGACTTCGTCGGCGCCCTCCGCGCCAGGATCGCCGCCGGCCGGCCGGCGGTGATCGCCGAAATCAAGAAGGCCAGCCCCAGCAAGGGCGTGCTGCGCGCGGATTTTCGTCCGGGCCAAATTGCCGCGAGCTACGAGCGGGGCGGCGCGGCCTGTCTGTCAGTGCTCACTGACCGCCAGTATTTCCAGGGCGGCGCGGAATATTTGCAGGAAGCGCGCGCGGCCTGCGCCCTGCCGGTGCTGCGCAAGGACTTCATCATCGATCCCTACCAGGTGTACGAGGCGCGCGCCATGGGGGCGGACTGCATCCTGCTCATCGTGGCAGCGCTCAACCTGGACGAAATGCGGGCGCTGGAGGCGCTGGCCCACGAACTCGGCATGGCGGTGCTGGTGGAATCGCACAATGCCGAGGAACTGGATGCCGCCCTGCGCTTGCAAACCCCGCTGCAGGGCATCAACAACCGCAACCTGCGCACTTTCGAGGTCAGCCTCGACACCACCCTCGGCCTGCTGCCCAAAATCGGCGCGGAGCGCATCGTCGTCACCGAATCCGGCATCCTCGCGCCGGCCGATGTCGCGCGCATGCGCGCCCGGGATGTCCACGCCTTCCTGGTCGGCGAAGCCTTCATGCGCGCCGCCGACCCCGGCACCGAACTGGCCAGGCTGTTCCAGGGCTAAGCTGAAGCCCGGCATCGCCGGGGCCAAGCCGCTGGCGCAGCGGTCCCGCACATCCCCTCCCCCTCCCAGCCTCCCCCACACGTGGGGGAGGGGCAGGCACGTCGAGGCCAAGCCCGAAGCCGTGGCCCCTCCCAGCCTCCCCCACACGTGGGGGAGGGGCAGGATCGGCATCCGGTGCGAGTCTTTCCATCGCCCTCCCAGCCTCTCCCACACGTGGGGGAAGGGCAGGAGGCGCGGGCTGGCGGGAGCGGCTTCGGCCGTGAAACCGGGTGCGGAGGATAGGGCTCACTCCCTCCCCACTTGTGGGGAGGGTTAGGGTGGGGAAGGTTTTTGCACCCCCTCTCAGCCTTTCCCTCACGTGGGGGAGGGGCAGGAGGCGCGGGCTGGCGGGAGCGGCTTCGGCCGCGATCTCCGGGCGCCATTGCGGCCCCGTCCACCCAGGGCTCCGGGCGGGCTGTAACCAACTGTCACACAACTGTTTCGCCGGGGAAATCCTCGGGTAACCGCCATTCTCTAACGTTGCTGAACGTTCGCAAGAACGTTGACATAAAAGAATCTCGGGGCGCTTTCGCAGGCCGCGGCGACTTCAACAACGGAGGAGACGATGAAGACAAGCAAGGCAGTAGCAATCTGCGCGGGCGTGCTCGCATCGGGCGCGGTCCTCGCCAACAGCGGCGACCAGATGATCGGCTTCAGCGGCATTTCCCATGCCATGGCGGGCGCGGTCGTGGCGATGCCGCAGGACGTGACCACGGCGCTCAGCAATCCGGCCGGCCTCGCCTACGTCAACATGGGCGACCAGAAGACCCGCTTCGACATGAACCTCGCGGTGCTCAACCCCAAGCGCAGCATGAACGGCGTGGACAGCGACAGCGAGGCCTACGTCATGGCCACCGGCGGGTTCGCCTTCCAGAGCGACATGTTCGGCCCCGATCTCACGGTGAGCGTCGGCGCGTATCCGGTTTCCGGCGGCGGCGTGGACTTTCCAGCCACGGCCTTCAAGCTGGGCAACGCCAACGCCGCGATCGTGGCCAACCGCATGTCCCTGCGCATCGGGCCCGCGGTCGCCTACCGGGTGAACGAGCAGCTCTCCGTCGGCGCCAACGTGAGCCTGGTGGTGAACCAGATGTCGATCAAGAATTTCGACACTTCCAGCATGCCGCCGAAGTCGCTGAACTTCCCGTCCGACGTCGCCTACGGCGGCTCCTTCGTGCTGGGGACGATCTACCGGCTGAACGACCGCACCCAGATTGGCGCCGCCTACACCAGCCCCTCCTACACCGAGGATCTGGAGTGGAACATGGACGACGGCAAGTGGCACCTCTCGTTCCGCGATCCGCAGACGATCGCGCTGGGCATCTCCCACCGCTTCACCGACAGGCTGCAAGTGGAGGCCGACCTGAAATGGCTCAACTACAGCGACGTGCGCACCAGCGCGAAGCTGCACGGGCCGACCCCCGCGAAAGACAAGCTGCTCGCCTACGGCTGGGACGACCAGCTGCTGCTGTCGCTCGGCGCCAAATATCGGCTGTCCGACCGGATCGCGCTGATGGGCGGCTACAACTACGGCAAGTCGCCGATCGACGAGCGGGACATCAATAACAACGCCGGCATCACCGCCATCATCGAGCATCACTTGTCGGCGGGACTCACCACGAAGGTGACCCGGCATTCGTCGCTGACGTTTTCCCTCAGCCACGGCTTCAAGAACGAGATGACCGCCAGCGTCGGGCCGCCGACCCGCGTGAGCTTCGAGACCAATCTGGCGACCCTGCAGTTCACCTACCAACACTAGGCCGATCGGTCCGACAGAGGAGAGCGCGAGATGGAACCACACGAGCAGTTTCGCAGGAGATTTCTGGGCGCGGCGCTGGCGGGCGTGGCGGCGCTGGCGACGGCCGGCTGCATGGGGCCGGCGATGGGCCCGGCGATGCAGGACAGCGGCTGGCAGACCGAATACGAAGATGCGTTGAGTCCGCATACCCAGCTGGCGCTGGGCGTCATGAAGGCGCTCAAGGAAGCGCCGGAGCGGGTGCCCGCCGCCAGCCGCCCGGAGCTGGCGCGGCGCTGGCAGGCGCTCGCCAGCCTGATCGAGGCCAAGGCGCCGCCCGCTGACATCAACGGCGCCCGCCGCGGGGTGGAGGCCCTGCTTGATCCGGCGCTGCTCACCGAGATCAAGGAGGAACGCACCACGCGCGGCGATCTGATGGGATTCATGATGTCCAGCGGCGTGCGCCTCCCCAAGGGCGGCATGGCCAGCCTCAACCCGGACCATGTCGCCGCAGTGAAAACCGTGGAGGCGCTCAACAAGACAGTCCGCTAGACACGACCGACCCCCGTCGCCGACCCCGGCGGCCTCTTTAAAGTCCCCATCAAAGGAGAACGAAACATGAAACAGCAGTATCTTTTTGCCGCCCTTGCCGCGGCCCTCGTCCAGGCACCCGCCTGGGCGGCGGAGGCGCCGAAGCCGGCTGCCACGCTGCTCGCCAGCGCGGCGGTGTCCGGCGCATCCCACAATGAATCGCTGTCGCCCACGCAAAACCTCGTCCTGGGCACCGCGCTGCTGCTCGACAAGGAACGGGAGGCCTTCGAGATGCAGCAGGTGTTCCGCCTGGCGCTCTACCTCCGCCCGCTGCGCCGGGTCTACGACCCCAACCCCGACTTGGTCAGGAACGGCGAAAACCCCAACATCGAGCAGATCTACACCGACCGCATTAAGAAAACGCTCGGCCCCGACCTGCTGCGGCGCATCGACCAGATGAAGCTCACCCACGGCGACATGGAGAAGTACCTGCGCGAGCACGGCGCGCTGTTCGGCGTCGACTGGAAGAAGGCGCCCGAATTCGCACTGGTCGAGTACGCGGTGAACGATTTCCACGAACAGATCGCGCCGCCGAAGACCATCGATCCCAAGGACAAGCCGGACTACTTCATCGCGAACAGCATCAAGCAGATCAGCGGCCGCCAGCCCGGCGACGGCAAGAAGCTGTTCGAGGGAATCTGCGCCTCGTGCCACGGCATGGACGGCCAGGGCCGCTTCCCACCGATCGTGATGAAGTCCTACCTGTCGCTGCACAGCGATCATGAGCACTTCGAGATCGTCAAGGGGGGGCCGCCGCAGAAACCCGGTTCGCCCATCGTGATGCCGACCTTCGGCGACAAGCTCACCGACGAACAGATGTGGGCCATCGTCAAGTACCTGCGCACCTGGGAGAAGAACTGGGCCGATCCCAAGAACGTGCGGCGTGGCGAAGCCGAGGCCAAGGCGGCCAAGGTGAAGTTCTACAGCACGCCCGAGGTGCGCAAAATCTGGGAGTCGAAGGATCCCAATGTCGTCCTGCTCGATCTGCAAAGCGACATCGCCTACCGCATCATGGGCCACATCCCCGGCTCCCTGCACATCCGCCCGGAGGAGCTGGGACAGAAGCTGAAGAAGATCTCGAAGGACAAGGAGATCATCGTCATCGACATGTTCGGCTCGCAGGGCCTGGCACCGGCGGCGGAACTCGCCAAGGCGGGCTACAAGACCGCCTATCTCGCCGACGGCATGATGGACTGGCACATCGTGCGTGACTACCCGGTCGAGTATTGAGCCCCGCTTCGGGCCGCCCGTTGGGCGGCCCGCATCCAAGGAGAACCACCATGAAACGGATCGCAATGACGGCATTGGCATTGGCCGCGGCCATGCTCCACTTCAACGCCTGGGGCGCGGACGCGCCGCCGGTGGCGGAGGTCAAGACCGCCGCCGGCGCCTACGCCAAGCAACTGAAATCCGCCCTGCAGGAAGCGATGAGCCAGGGCGGGCCGGAAGCGGGCATCGTCGCCTGCTCGGAAAAAGCCGGCCGCATCGGCGCCGAGGCTTCGCGCCAGACGGGCTGGGCCATCCGCCGCGTCACCGCGCGGGCGCGCAACCCGCTCGACATGCCTGACGGCTTCGAACAGGCGACCCTGGGCCAGTTCGAGCGCGAGATCGCCGGCGGCAAGGAGGATGCCAGCCGCTACGAAGTCGTGGAGGAAGGCGGCGTGCGCTACGCGCGCTTCATGAAGGCCATCCGCATCGAGGCCGTGTGCCTGACCTGCCACGGCGGCGGCGAGGTCGCGCCCGGCGTGGCGAAGCGGCTGTCCGAGCTGTATCCGCACGATCCCGCCCGTGGCTACAAGCTCGGCGACCTGCGCGGCGCCCTGTCGATCAAGATCAAGCTGGATTAACCGAAGAGGAGCAGAAATGCGTTTCACCATGCACCCCCCCATCGCCGTCTGCCTGGCCGCGGTCGTCATCGCGGGCGCCGTCGCCGCCGCCCCGGCGATGGCGAAGGAACCCGAGCCGATCGGACCCAAACTGACCCCCCGCCTGCAGCAGATGCTGTCGGAGGAAATGCTGTCGGTGCGGCAGGCCGCCAAGCAGATCCTCGACGGCCTGATCGTCGGCGATCATTCCCTGGTGGCCACCCAGGCGCAGCAGGTTCACGACAGCTTCATTCTGGCGCGCGCCCTCACCGAACAGGACAAGAAGGATCTGATGAAGGCCGCGCCGCCGGAATTCCTCAAGCTGGACGGCGAGTTCCACATGACCGCGAAGAAACTGAGCGAAGCCGCGCTGCACAAGGACTACGAACTGCAGCGCTTCTACTATTCGCGCCTGGTCGACAGCTGCCAGACCTGCCACAGCCAGTTCGCCACCAGCAAGTTCCCGGCCTTCTCCGGCGCGCAGCCGGAAGGCCATTCACACTAGAAAGGACGAGACATGACGATCGACAAAACCGTGCGCCTGGTGGCGGGGCTGGTGGTGGCGCTGAGCGTGCTGCTCATGCAGCTCCATAGCCCCGCCTGGGGATGGGTGGCCATCGCCGTCGGGCTGAGCCTGGCGCAGAGCGCCTTCACCGGCACCTGTCCGCTGAGCTTCGCGCTGCGCCGGCTCGGCATGCGCGAAAGCAATTGCGCGGAACAGTAACACGCTTTCTCTCCGCGAGGCTTGCGGCGGCAGCCCCTCCTGCCGCCGCTTTTTTTTGCGGGTGCGAGCGCGAGATGCGCTTCACTCCTTCCCCCTCCCAACCTCCCCCACGGGTGGGGGAGGGGCAAGGAGGCGCGGTGAAGAGGTTGGGAGTCTTCGACACGCCGGTTGATGATTTCCCCTGGGCTCTCATCCCCTCCCCACTTGTGGGGAGGGCCAGGGTGGGGAAGGAAGGTTAGGGGGAGGTTTTTTGCCCCCTCTCCCCCTCCCAGCCTCCCCCCACCGGTGGGGGGGGCGGGTGTTGTGCGGGCTGGTGCGCGGTATGGGCGCTGCGCGTGGTCATCCCAGACCCGCGTCGCGCCTGCAGGCACCGGCCGGCCGCGG
>JANJWO010000076.1 GCA_024709485.1 Hydrogenophilaceae bacterium
TGGTGAGGTCAAGCAGGGTGGGGTGGGTCGTTGCGAGTGCAGCCATGGTGTTGCTCCTTTATTAAGCCTGATTGGGGAAAAGACGCTTGGCCGGATCGCTCTCGGCAGGTTTGCTCTTGCCGGCGATAAAGCCGTCTTCACTGATTGCCTTGCCGGCCCGGTAGAACGCCCGGATGATCTCGGGGTGGTTGCCCAGGCCGCTCTCGTTCAGCAGCGCGGTCAGCTCGGGAGTGCCGAAGGTGGAGAGGGCTTTCTTGGCAATGCCAAGGTTCTCGCCCAGCTTGTCGCCGCCGAATTCCTTGTCGGCCTTGGCCGATTGGGTCCATTCGGTGCGTGCTGCTTCCATCATCCGCGCCTGCTTGTCAGCCAGCGCAGGGGCGATCTTGTCGAGCACCTTCTGCGCTGCGTCTTGCGGCAGGTTGGCTTCCTTCGCTGCCTCGGCGAACACGCCCAGCACGTCGGCATCGAACTCCTTGCCTTCGGGCGGGGTGAACTCGTAGGCCTCGGGAGCGCCTTGCGGCTTGTCTTCGGCTTTCGCTTCGGCTGCGGGTGCGGCGTCGGTCGCCTGCCCGTCCGGCTGCTGCACCGCCTCGACCGCAGCGGTAGCGGGTTCGGCGGCGGGTTGCGATGCAGGCGCGCTGTCAGTGGTCGTTGCCGCGTCCGTCATCAGGGTTTCTTCGCTCATTGGCCTCTCTCGTCATCAGCACATAGGATTCGGGGTTGATCGCATTGATCTGCGCCAGCACCCTGTTCCCAAAATTCCGGTTGCCCTCGGCGAACGCCATCTGCATCGCGTTCTGGTTGAAGCTCATGCGAAAAACTCCGCTCTGCTCCAACAGTCGCCACACGATCCGGCGGCCTCGCCTGCTACTCAGCAACCATTTCAGGTCAGACTCTTCCGTGTCTCGGTCGATTTTCCTGCGCGTCTCGGTTTCATCCCTTGCGCGCTCCTGGCCGCGAATGTCGGTCGGGTCGTAACTGCTCATGCTGGCAATCTATTCCCCGCGCTGCGAGGTACGCGCACCGTTATTCATGGTTGCGGATTCGGTGAAGTGCTTTCGCTCTTTATGCTCGGATTTCTTGCCGATGTTGAAGCTGGAAGTGGGCCGGTGGTAGCCCATCACGCGGGTCCAGACCTCGCAGTGGGTGCGTTCTTCGGGTTTCAGGCCAGTCATCATGTTCCTTTGCGCTTGAAGCTAGGTTACTCCCGCACGGGTCGGGGTGGGCTATGAATAATTCACCAAATCCGCGCCATGCACGAACTGCACGACGTTCGATAGTCCCGCCTGATAGTTGTCCGCCAACAACTCAAGCCAAGTTGCCCCGAACGCCGTGCCACCTGTTTGATAGAAATTGTTGCCGTGCATGTAGACGGGCGACAAATACGCAGCAGACCAAGTGAACATTCTGGCGCATTGGTTGACCGCAGCAGTTGTTCCCGCGCCGCCGTCGTCCAAGTCAAGATCGAGATCGCTGGCAGTGAAACCAATCCACGAACCAACGATCAACACGCCTCGGTGCGTCGTCTTTCCAAAAACCGGCAGCGCATTTGCGCCAATCGGGGCCGTGTTCAGGCCGCCAATAGTGTACG
>JANJWO010000041.1 GCA_024709485.1 Hydrogenophilaceae bacterium
ACGAAGAGCTTGTCGGTGTGGTCGGGGAGCTCGTCGAAGCGGCGCAGGTAGCGCAGCACGACCTCCAGGGTGACGTCGTCGCGCACCGTCACCATGTCGAAGTCCATCAGCGCGCCGACCGAGTCCTCGGGGTAGGACATCGCCGCGCGCAGCTGCTCGCGGCCCTCGGTGTCGAGCGACTGGAAGACGTCCTCGATGACCTCGGGCGGCAGGTCGGGGGCGAGGTCGGCGAGCTCGTCGGCGTCGAGCGAGCCCGCGGCCGCCTTGAGTTCGGCCGGGTCCATCGTCTCGATGAGCGATTCGCGCACCGCGTCGGAGACCTCGAGCAGGATCTCGCCGTCGCGCTCGGCCTTGACCAGGTCCCAGACGTAGAGGCGCTCGTCGCGCGGCAGCGCCTCGAGGATGTAGGCGATGTCGGCCGGGTGCAGGGTGTCGAGCTTGGCACGCAGGCCGGCCTCGTGCTGCTTGTGCACGAGGTTCTCCACCAGCTCGTGGCGCGGCATGTCCTGGCGGTGGACGAGACCTTCCACCACCTTCTGGCGGGCGAGCAGATCCTGCACCTCCTTGAGGTGGTGCTGGACGTCGTCGGGATGGAGTTCTTCGGGCTCGGTCATCGCGCGCAAGGCCGGCGGAGGGGCAAGCCGCGAATTCTACGGACTCCCCCCCGCGCACGCGACCCCGATCATGTGACAGAAGGCGAAAAAGCCCCCATTCCCGCCCCTCGCACCTGACGCCTCACACCTCACGCCTTACGCCATACGCCTCACGGCACCTGCGAATTGACCATCCGCCGCTGCACCCGCGCCGCGTGCGCGGCGAGGCGGGGGCCGAAGGACTTCTCGTAGCGCCTCGGGTTGGGCAGCATCACCGCCAGGCGCGCGGCCTCGGCCGGGCCCAGGCTGGCGGCGGGCCGGCCGTGGTAGTGGCGCGCGGCGGCCTCGGCGCCGAACACCCCGTTGCCCCATTCGGCCACGTTCAGGTACACCTCGAGGATGCGGCGCTTGTCCCAGGTCGCCTCGATCATCATCGTGATCGCCGCCTCCTGGCCCTTGCGCAGCCACGAGCGCGACGAGGACAGGAACAGATTCTTGGCGAGCTGCTGGCTGATCGTCGAGCCGCCGGCGGTGATGCGGCCCTCCTCGGCGTTGCGCTCGAGGGCGCGCTCGATGCCCTCCCAGTCGAAGCCGTCGTGATCGAGGAAGCGGTCGTCCTCGGCGGCCACCACCGCGCGCTTGAGATGGATCGAGATGCGCTCGTAGGGCACCCATTGGTGGCGCAGTTCGGCCTGCGGGTCGCTCTTGCGCAGCTCGGCGAGGCGGATGCGCATGAAGCTGGTGCTGCCGGGGTCGAAGCGGCTCCACCACACCACCTGGGTCAGCAGCACCGCCTGCCAGAACAGCGCCAGCAGCAGCGCGATGCCAAGCCCGCGGGCGAGCCAGCCGAGCATGCGGCGCGGCGCGGGCATCGGCACGGCGGCCTCAGCCGGCCTCGACGAGCCGGCGCAGCTCGGCCAGCACCGGCGCGGAGTCGGGGCGCACGCCGCGCCACAGCGCGAAGCTCTCGGCGGCCTGCTCGACCAGCATGCCCAGCCCGTCGGCCACCCGTGCCGCACCGTCGGCGAGCGCGGCGCGCAGGAAGGGGGTGTGGCCGCGGCCGTACATCATGTCGTAGGCGAGCGCGCCGTCTGCGTACAGGCCGGGCGGCAGCGGCGGCAACTCGCCAGAGAGGCTGGCGGCGGTGGCGTTGATGACGAGGTCGAAGCGCTGCCCGGCGAGGGCTTCGTAAGACGAGGCGGTGAGTGTTCCGCCGAACAGTTCGGCAAGCTGCCGCGCCTTGGCGAGCGTGCGGTTGGCCAGGACCAGCGCGGCCGGCTGCTGCGCCAGCAAGGGAGCGATCACGCCGCGGGCGGCGCCGCCGGCGCCCATCAGCAGGATGCGTTTTCCGGCCAGCGCCTGTTTCAGGTTGGCGGTCAGGTCGCGCACCAGGCCGGCGCCATCGGTGTTGTCGCCCAAAATTTCGCCGTTTTCGAATTTCAGGGTATTGACCGCGCCGGCGGCCTCGGCGCGCGGCGTCCTGCGGTGCGCGTAGCGGAAGGCCGCTTCCTTGAAGGGAACGGTGACGTTCAAGCCCTTGCCGGCGGCCGTTCTGAACTGCTCGACGGTCGCGTCAAACGCATCGAGGGGCGCCAGCAGGCGCTCATAGACCATGTCCTGGCCGGTCTGCCTGGCGAATTCGGCGTGTATCTGCGGGGATTTGGAGTGGGCGACGGGGTTGCCCGTGACGGCGTAGCGGTCGGTCATGTCGTGCATTCGAAGGGTCGGGCGACATTCTACCCGAGGGGGCGGCGGAGGGGCGGAAGCGGGAATTTCCGGCGCGCCCCCTGTTCGCGCATTATTCCGCTACAGTGATGGAGGCATGCTGGCGCCGAGGCGCACTGTTGTGAGGCCGGTTCCGGCAAGATTGCACAATATTGGTGCACCCCTTGCGCTTATGCTCGGACAGGTGCCTTGTGGCACAATGCCCGACTTGATTTTACAAGGGTGGCACGGTTCCTGCATCAGAGGTTGCCGTCGTTGTTTGTTTTCACAATTTTGTTGAATCCAGGAGAGCATCACCATGGCGGTCGCCGACGTATTGAAAATGATCGAGGACAACGAAGCCAAGTTCGTTGACCTGCGCTTCACCGACACCAAGGGCAAGGAACAGCACGTGACCATTCCCGCCCGCATCGTCAACGAGGACTGGTTCGAGGACGGCCACCCCTTCGACGGCTCCTCCATCGCCGGCTGGAAGGGCATCCAGGCCTCCGACATGCTGCTCAAGGCCGACCCGGAAACCGCCTTCATGGACCCCTTCTTCGACGAGTCCACCCTGGTGCTGACCTGCGACGTCATCGAACCGTCCGACGGCAAGGGCTATGACCGCGACCCGCGTTCCATCGCGCGCCGCGCCGAGGCCTACCTCAAGTCCACCGGCATCGGCGACACCGCCTATTTCGGCCCCGAGCCCGAGTTCTTCATTTTCGATTCCGTGACCTGGCATGTCGACATGTCGGGCTGCCACGTGACGCTGCGCTCGGAAGAGGCCGCCTGGTCCTCCAAGGACCAGACCGAAGCCGGCAACACCGGCCACCGCCCCGGCGTCAAGGGCGGCTACTTCCCGGTGCCCCCGGTCGACTCGCTGCAGGACATCCGCGCCGCCATGGTGCTGGCCCTGGAGGAGATCGGCATCCCGGTCGAAGTGTTCCACCATGAGGTGGCGACCGCCGGCCAGTGCGAGATCGGCACCCAGTTCAACACCCTGGTGCGCCGCGCCGACTGGACCCAGACGCTGAAGTACATCGTGCACAACGTGGCCCACGCCTACGGCAAGACCGCCACCTTCATGCCCAAGCCCATCGTCGGCGACAACGGCTCCGGCATGCACGTGCACATGTCGATCTGGAAGGACGGCAAGAACCTGTTCGCCGGCAACGGCTACGCCGGCCTGTCCGAGACCGCGCTCTACTACATCGGCGGCATCATCAAGCACGCCCGCGCGCTCAACGCCATCACCAACCCCGGCACCAACTCCTACAAGCGCCTGGTGCCCGGCTTCGAAGCCCCGGTGATGCTGGCCTATTCGGCGCGCAACCGCTCCGCCTCGATCCGCATCCCGATCGCCGCCAGCGAGAAGGCGCGCCGCATCGAAGTGCGTTTCCCCGACCCCACCGCCAACCCCTACCTGGCCTTCACCGCGCTGATGATGGCCGGCCTCGACGGCATCCAGAACAAGATCCACCCCGGCGACGCCGCCGACAAGGATCTGTACGACCTGCCGCCGGAGGAAGACGCCAAGATTCCCAAGGTCTGCCACAGCCTGGAGATGGCGCTGGAGCACCTGGACAAGGACCGCGAGTTCCTGACCCGCGGCGGCGTGTTCAGCAACGACATGATCGACGCCTACATCGACCTCAAGATGCACGACGTGACCCGCTACCGCATGACCACGCATCCGATCGAATTCGACATGTACTATTCGCTGTAATCGCTTCGAGCGCATACGGCAGGGCGGCCCGGCTATCCAAGCCGGCGCCGCCCTGGTGTTTTTGGCGCCAAGCTCAAGCGCCGAGCCGCGGACGCCGTAAACAGTCTGACCACGGCCGGATCTCCCGCGCGAGATCGCCCGAGGCTCGACCGATCATGAGACGAACCGCCCTGCTTTTTCCCTTTTTGCTGGCATTGGCCTGTTCCGCGCAGGCCAGGATATACATGTACGTCGATGCCGACGGGCGCAAGGGCGCGACCGATCAGCGCGCCGCCGTGCCGCCGGGCGCGCGCATCACCGGCGTCATCGAGGGCGGCGGCGCCGAGGCTGCGGGCGCGCCGAAAAAGGCCGCGCCCGCCCAGGCGAGAACGCCCAGCCCGGCGGATTTCCCCCGCATCGACAGCGGTACCCAGAAAAAGCGCGACGACGTGCGGCGCACCGTGCTGGAAGAGGAACTCGCCAACGAGTTGAAGAACCTCGACGACGCCAGGCGCCAGCTTGCCCAGGGCGAGAAACCGCAGCCCGGCGAAAAGGCCGACGCCCCGGCCTATCAGACGCGCATCCGGCAGTTGCGCGGCGCGGTGGAACGGCACGAGCGCAACATTTCCGCCATCCGCAAGGAGATCGGCAATATCCGTTAGGGCGTTTTGCCTGCTGGCATATAAGGTGCTAGCTTAGGGCATGGCTTTGCCCGCTTCCCTCGCCGCTTATGAACTGCTGGCCACCGGCGTCCTGCTGGTCGACGGCGCCGGCCGCATTTTTTATGTCAATTCCGCGGCCGAGACGCTGATCGGCCTGTCCGGCGCGCTGCTGGTGGGACAGGCGTTCGAGGCCGTGTTCGGGCGCAACACCGAGCTGATGGCCGCGCTCAACACCGCGCGCGCGACGCGCGAGACCGTGACCGAGCATGATCTGCCGGTACAGATCAATGGCCATGCGCCGGCACTGGTATCCTGCACCATAACGGTGCAGGATGGCCCGGAATGCGCGTTCATGCTGGAATTTCGTCCGGCCGACCAGCGCTTGCGGATCGCCCGCCAGGAGAGCATTCGCGCCCAGCAGGAAGCCAGTCGCGAGCTGTTGCGCAATCTGGCGCACGAGATCAAGAACCCGCTGGGCGGCATCCGCGGCGCCGCCCAAATGCTGGAGCGCGAACTCGCGCGCGAGTCCCTGCGCGAATACACCCAGGTCATCATCAAGGAGGCCGACCGCTTGCAATCGCTGATGGAGCGCCTGCTGACGCCGCACCGGCTGCCGAAGCCGTCCGCCGTCAACATCCACGAGGTGCTGGAGCGGGTGCGCAGCCTGTTGCTGGCGGAAACGCCGCACGGCATCCAGATCCTCCGCGACTTCGATGTCAGCCTGCCGGAGATTCAGGCGGACGCCGAACAGCTCATCCAGGCGGTGCTGAACGTGGCGCGCAATGCGGTGCAGGCCATGAACGGCCGCGGCGAACTGGTGTTGCGCACGCGCGCGGCGAGACAGGTCACGCTCAACAACAAGCGCCACCGCCTGGCGCTCAGACTCGACATCATCGACAACGGCCCCGGCATCCCGGAAGCGCTGCGCGGACAGGTGTTCTTTCCGCTGGTGTCCGGGCGCGAGGGCGGCAGTGGCCTCGGCCTGCCGCTGGCGCAAACCCTGGTGGCGCAGAACCAGGGCGCGATCGAATTCGAATCGCGCCCCGGCCGCACGGTGTTTTCCATCTATTTCCCCTTTGAGACAGCGAGCGGCAAAGCATGAACGACGCGGTATGGATCATTGACGACGACCGTTCCATCCGCTGGGTGCTGGAAAAGGCCCTGGAACGCGAAGGCATTCCCTGCGAAGTGTTCAATTCCGCGAGCGAGGCGCGCGCGCGCCTGGACAGCAGCCGCCCCGCCGCGGTGATTTCCGACATCCGCATGCCCGGCCCGTCGGGGTTCGAGTTTCTCCAGCTCATCCGCGAGAACATGCCGCGCGTCCCGGTCATCATCATGACCGCCTATTCCGACCTGGATTCGGCGGTGGCGGCGTTTCAGGGCGGCGCCTTCGAATATCTGCCCAAACCCTTCGACGTCGATGCCGCGGTGGAACTGGTCAGGCGCGCGCTGGCGCAAAACCGGGAGGCGGCCGAGGGCGGCGAAGAGACAGCCGAAGTCCCGGAAATCCTCGGCCAGGCCCCGGCCATGCAGGAACTGTTCCGCGCCATCGGCCGCCTTTCCCAATCCAGCGCCACCGTGCTCATCACCGGCGAATCCGGCACCGGCAAGGAACTGGTGGCGCATGCGCTGCACCGCCACGGCAACCGCGCCCACGGCCCCTTCATCGCGCTCAACACCGCGGCGATACCGAAGGATTTGCTGGAGTCCGAACTGTTCGGCCATGAGCGCGGCGCCTTCACCGGCGCGGCGGCGCAGCGCCGCGGGCGCTTCGAGCAGGCCGACGGCGGCACCCTGTTCCTCGACGAGATCGGCGACATGCCGGCGGATTTGCAGACGCGCCTGCTGCGGGTGCTGGCCGACGGCCAGTTCTACCGCGTCGGCGGGCACTCGCCGGTCAAGGTCAATGTGCGCGTCATCGCCGCCACCCATCAGGATCTGGAGGCGCGCGTCAAGCAGGGCCTGTTCCGCGAAGACCTCTACCATCGTCTCAACGTCATCCGCCTGCGCCTGCCCGCGCTGCGCGAGCGGCGCGAGGACATTCCGCTGCTGGCGCGCCATTTCCTGCAAAAGAGCGCGCGCGAGCTGGGCGTGGAGGCCAAGAAGCTGTCCGAGGCCGCGCTCAGGCGCATGGCCGCGCTGCCGTGGCGCGGCAATGTGCGGCAGCTGGAAAACGTCTGCCACTACCTCACGGTGATGGCGCCCGGCCAGGTCGTGGCGCCCGGCGATCTGCCGCCGGACCTGGCCGGCGCCGAAAGCGCCGCCAGGGAAGAGGACTGGCGGGCATGCCTTGCGCGCCAGGCCGAACTGCGGCTGGCGCGGGGGGACAGCGCGATACTGGACGAGCTGCTGCCGGCGTTCGAAAGAACCCTGATCGGCATCGCGCTGAAGCACACCGGCGGGCGGCGCATCGAGGCTGCGCAATTGTTGGGCTGGGGGCGCAACACCCTCACGCGCAAGATTCAGGAACTGGGGATGAGCGGCGGCGAAGAGAAATAGGCGGAACGGTCTATTGACGCGCGCCGCCCCCGCCCCTAACCTGCCATGCGGTTTGGTCAACTGGAGCCCGAGATGAAAACGAACACGCGCAGGCCGCGCCTTGAGGCGAGCTTCGCTACCAAGATTCTGCTGTTGCTGGGCGGCATGGCCCTGCTGGCGGGCGCCGCCCTGGTGAGCCCGCTGCCCGCGGTCAAGACCGTGAAGGTCAACGAGCGCATCTACGCGCTGCTCGGCCCCACCGAACTGCCCAACGCGCACAACGGCGGCTACATGGTCAACAGCACGCTCATCCTCGGCGACAAGGGCGCGATCCTGGTCGATACCGGCTTCTCCGACGAAATCGGCGCGCACATCCGCAAGGCCGCGGAGAAACTCACCAAACTGCCGATCACGCATGTGGTCAACACCCACCACCATGGCGACCACAGCCTCGGCAACACGGAGTTTCCCGGCGCGGAAATCATCAGCTCGGAAAACTGCAGGAAACTGATGATCGATACCGGCGCCGACTGGATCGCCACCGCCGAGAGCATGACCGGCCGCAAACTGCCCAACACCAAGGCCATCCCGGCGAGCCGCACCTACGCTTCGCAAACCCGCACCGCCGCCGAGATCAACGGCGTGAAAATCGAGTTCTGGGTGCCCGAGGCTGCGCATACGCGCGGCGACATGCTGATGTGGCTGCCCGACGACAAGGTGCTGATCGCCGGCGACGTGCTGGTCAACACCGTGACGCCGGCGTTCCGCGATGCCGAGGTCAGGCACTGGGTGCAGACCCTGGCCGAGGTGCAGCGGTTTCCGGCCCGGATCATCATCCCCGGCCACGGCCCGCTCATGACCATGCAGCAGGCCCAGACCATGCACAAGCAGATGGCCGCGTTCCATGCCGGCGTGGAGAAGCTCTACAAGGCGGGCGGCGCCGAGGCTGACGTGCGCAAGCAGGTGAACCTGAAGGACTGGCAGAAGCTCAAGCACTTCGACGAGCAGATGGGCGGCAACATCAACCGCACCTGGCTCGAGGTCGAGGCGGAAAATTTCTGATTGCTTGAGTGAACAGGGAGGTTGGGGGCGGAACGAGAGGTGCAATGTTCTTCACCTCACGCCATGACCCTCCCCGCCCCCTGTGAAAAGCTCGTTCGAAGCTGATTATTCTATCGTCGCGATGACCGGGGCGTGGTCCGAGGGCCGCTCCAGCTTGCGCATGTCGCGGTCGATGCTGGCGCCGGTGCAGGTGCCGGCGAGCGCCTCGGACAGCAGGATGTGGTCGATCCTGAGGCCGTGGTTGCGGCGAAAGCCCAGCATGCGGTAATCCCACCAGGAAAAGCTTTTTTCCGGCTGCTCGAACAGCCGGAAACTGTCCTTCAGGCCCAGCGCCAGCAATTGCCTGAACGCTTCGCGCTCCGGCGCCGAGCACAGCACCTGATCCTGCCACAACGCGGGATCGTGCACGTCGCGGTCTTCCGGCGCGATGTTGTAATCGCCCAGCAGCGCGAGCTTCGGATGCCGCTTCAATTCTTCGCCCAGCCACGCCGTCAGCGCGGCCAGCCATTTCAACTTGTACTGGTACTTGTCCGAATCCACGCTCTGGCCGTTGGGCACGTACACGCAGACTGCGCGCACGTCGCCCACGGTGGCGGCGAGCACGCGCTTTTGCTCGTCGTCGAAGCCGGGGATGCCCATCTGCAGGTCGGCGAGCGGCGCCTTCGACAGGATGGCCACGCCGTTGTAGGTCTTTTGCCCGGCGAATGCCGTTTGATAGCCCGCAGCCTCGATTTCGGCGCGCGGGAAGTTTGCGTCCTCGAGCTTGGTTTCCTGCAGGCACACCAGGTCCGGGTCGCGCGTGGCGAGGAAATCGAGCAGTTGCGGCAGTCTGATCTTGAGCGAGTTGACGTTCCAGGCGGCGAGTTTCATGCGTTGTCTTTGCTGGTTGCGGTTTCGGGCGGCGCGAGGTGCAGGGTGCGGGTGGGGAGGGCGAGCTCGGCGCCGCGCGCTCGGATGATGGCGGCGATTTTCAGCAGCACGTCCTGCTTGACTTCATGGTAGCGCACCCACTGCGTGGTCTTGGTGAAGGTGTAGATGAAAAAATCCAGCGAGGAGGCGCCGAACTGGTTGAAGTTCACGATCAGCGTGGCGTCGGTGTCGATCTCGGGGTGCGCCTGCAGCATGGCCTTCACCTCGGCGACGATGGCGGCCATCTTGTCGAGATCCTGATAGCGGATGCCGATGGTTTCCTTGATGCGGCGGTTGGTCATGCGCGTCGGATTCTCCACCACGATGGTGGTGAACAGCGCGTTGGGCACGTAGATCGGATTCTTGTTGAAGGCGCGCACGCGCGTGTGGCGCCAGCCGATGTATTCCACCGTGCCCTCGATGTCCTTGTCCGGCGAGCGGATCCACTCGCCCACCACGAAGGGGCGGTCGAGATAGATGGTCAGCCCGCCGAAGAAATTGGCCAGCATGTCCTTGGCGGCGAAGCCGACGGCGATGCCGCCGATGCCGCCGAAGGTCAGCACGCCGGCGACGCTGAAGCCGAGGGTTTGCAGAATGGCGAGGACGGCGAGGATGACGACCGTGACCCGCCCCAGCTTGGACAGCGCATCGACGGTGGTGCGGTCGACCGCGGCTTCCGGCACGGCGCCCCTCGCCAGCGCGGTCTTGGCGGCATTGCCGATCAGGCGCAGCAGGAACCAGGCGAACGCCAGGATGAAGAGCACATCGCGGGCGGGCTGCACGAAGTCGGGCGCCGCCGTTCCGCCGTGCTGATGCGCGATGCGCACGGCGTAGGCGATGCCCGCCACCCACAGCATCAGGGTGGCCGGCCTGCGCGCGGCCTTGATCAGCGCATCGTCCCAGCTCGCGGAAGTCCGCGCGGCGAGCCGCTCGATGTGGCGCAGCACATAGTAGGCGCCGAGATTGACGGCGAGGACGACGATGAAAACCGTGAGCACCTGGGGAAGCCAGGGCTGGGCGGGAAAGGAAAGTCCGAGTTGCCGTGCCAGATCATCCATGCGGGGGTTCGCCTTGCCGAGTCGGTTGCTTGCGCTGCGGCCTGTCCGGGGGCGTCAGCGCGGATGCTGCGTGCCCGGCAGAGACGCTCGCGCGTTGATGAATTCCTGTCCCCTTGCCGGGAAACGGGATGCCTGGAAAGGGGAGCAGACAAATTGCGTGAAGTTCCCCGCGCGTGCGGGAGGCGGTCATGGCTGCATGATAAACGCTTCTGTCAGCAGCGGCCGCTGCGCCCCGGCGGGCGGCCGGCATTCTCGGGGGATTGAAACGGCGCCGCTCGCACTCGCCCCATGCGCCGGCTTCAGGGGCTCTCGGCCGGCGCGGGAGGATAGCCGGCCTTGTCCAGCGCCGCATCCCAGGCGGCTTCGGCGTAGCCTTCGAGCTTTTCGCCGCCGATCATCAGCGTCGGCACGCGCGCCTGTCCGCCGCCCTTGCGCAGGGCCTCGTTGGCGTCCACGCTGGTGGCGGGGTCGAGGGTGGCGTAGGGGATGCCGCGCCGGGCGAGGTAGGCCTTGGCGCGCTCGCAATGCACGCCGCAGCTTGCGGTGGTGTAGAGCGTGACGGGGTGCTTGAGCCGGGCCGCCTGCATTTCCGGCGCCAGCGCGCCGGGCGGGCCGCCGCCCTTCAGCGGCTTCTGGCTTACCGCCTTGGCGCCGGCGGGCGGCGGCTGGTCGGTGTAGTGCACCTTGCCGTTGGCATCGGTCCAGCGGTACAGCGTGCCGGCCAGGGCGGGCAGGGAAAGCAGGATCAGGACGAGCGGCGCAAGTTTCATGGTTCGCAGGCGATGAGTGGCAACGCCTCAATAACGGCCGTGCGGGTAAAAAATTCAGCCCGCGCCCAGGCCGGACAGTTCATTCGCGGTCCGCGGCGGCGGCTTGTCCGGGCTAATTCATGCCGTTGTGCCGGAGCAGCGCGTCGATGCTCGGCTCGCGGCCGCGAAAGGCCTTGAACGATTCGATCGCCGGGCGCGCGCCGCCCTGGGCGAGGATTTCGCTCCAGAAGCGGTGGCCGACCTCCGGGTTGAGCACGCCGTTCTCCTCGAACAGCGCGTAGGCGTCGGCCGACAGCACTTCCGCCCACTTGTAGCTGTAATAGCCCGCCGCGTAGCCGCCGGCGAAGATGTGCGAGAAGTTGTTGGGGAAGCGGTTGTAGTCCGGCGGCACGACCACCGCGACCTTTTCGCGGATGCGGTTCAGGAGATCGAGCGCGGACGCCTGGCCGTCGGGGTCGAAGTCGTAATGCAGATGCATGTCGAACAGCGCGAACTCCAGCTGGCGCATGGTCTGCATGCCGGCCTGGAAGTTCTTCGCCGCCAGCATCTTGTCGAACAATTCCCTGGGCAGGCTCGCGCCGCTGTCGACGTGTTTCGTCATGTGGCGCAGCACGTCCCATTCCCAGCAGAAGTTCTCCATGAACTGCGAGGGCAGTTCGACCGCGTCCCACTCCACGCCGTTGATGCCGGACACGCCGAGGTCCTCGATTTTGGTCAGCAGGTGGTGCAGGCCGTGGCCGAACTCGTGGAACAGGGTGATGACTTCGTCGTGGGTGAACAGCGCCGGCTTGCCCGGCTGTCCGTTTGCGGGCAGCGGCGCGGTGTAGTTGCAGTTGAGGTAGGCCACCGGGGTCTGGATGCCCTCGCCCTTTTTGCGGCGGGTGATGGCGTCGTCCATCCAGGCGCCGCCGCGCTTGCTGGCGCGGGCGTAGAGGTCGAGGTAGAACTCGCCGAGCTTCTGGCCGCTGTGGTCGTTGATCTCGAAGAATTTGACATCTTCATGCCACACCGGCGCCTTGGCGGGGCGGATGTGCAGGCCGTAGAGGGTCTCCACCACCTTGAACATGCCGGCGAGCACCTCGGGCTCGGGGAAATACTGCTTCACTTCGTGGTCGGAAAAGCTGTAGCGCGCCACGCGCAGCTTCTCGCTGGCATAGGCGATGTCCCAGGCCTGCAGTTCGCCGAGGCCGAGTTCCTGGCCGGCGAATGCGCGCAGCTCCTGCATGTCGCGCTCGGCATAGGGCTTGGCGCGGGCGCCGAGCTCGTTCAAGAAATCCAGCACCTGCTCAGGCGTTTCCGCCATCTTGGGCTCGAGCGACACCTCGGCGTAGTTGCCGAAGCCCAAAAGCTTGGCGGCCTCGCGGCGCAGGCGCACGATGTCGCGGATGAGCGCGCTGTTGTCGAGTTTTTCCGGGCCGAACTCGGAGGCGCGCGTGACATGGGCGCGGTACAGGGTTTCGCGCAAGCTGCGGTTGTCGGCGTACTGCATCACCGGCAGGTAGGAGGGCATGTGCAGGCTGAATTTCCAGCCGGGCTTGCCATCCTGCTCGGCCATGGCGCGCGCCATTTCCAAGACATCATCCGGTATTCCGGCCAGCTCCTCGCGGCGCTCGACATAGTGGGCGAAGGCGTTGGTGGCGTCGAGCAAGTTCTCTTCGAACTTGGCCGAGAGCGCGGCCAGCTTTTGTTGAATCTCCATGAAGCGCTGCTTGTCCGCCGCCGGCAGCTCGGCGCCGCCCAGCTTGAAGTCGCGCAGCTCGTTCTCGACGATGGCCTGCTGCGCCGCGGTCAGCATGGCGTAGCCCACGGAGCGCTTGAGCGCCTTGAATTTCTTGAACAGCCCCTCGTGCTGGCCCAGTTCGGCGTAGTACTGGGTGATCTTGGGCAGGTTCTCGTTGTAGACCTCGCGCAGCTCGGGCGAGTCCATCACGCTGTGCAGGTGCGAGACCTGGCCCCAGGCGCGCGACAGCTGTTCGTTCGCGTCTTCCATGGGCGCGGCGAAGCGCTGCCAGCTCGGCTCGGCGGGGTCGGCGACGCAGGCCTCGACCGTCCTGCGCGCGGCGGCGAGCAGTTCGTCGACGGCGGGGGTGACATGTTCGGGGCGGATGTCGGCAAAACGCGGCAGGCCGGAAAAATCGAGCAGGGGATTCATGGCGCTCCTGAAAAAATGATTGCAAAGAGGACGGCAGGACAGGAGCAAAACCGAAAAAGAAGCCTCTTGCCCTCATGCCTTCTTTGTGGAAAAAAGGTTTTGTTCACAACGATTATAATTTACGCCGGAATTACCACTTTCAACCCTTTGTCCGACATGGATTCAGCCATCGCCTCCTTCAACGGCATTTACCCCGAGCTCGCCGCCGGCGCCTGGGTGCATCCGCGCGCCACGGTGATCGGCGAGGTGAGCCTGGGCGAGAACGTCTCGGTGTGGCCGGGGGCGGTGGTGCGCGGCGACGTCAACGCCATCCGCATCGGCGCCGCCACCAACATCCAGGACAACTCCGTGCTGCACGTGTCGCACAAGACCGCCGCCGACCCGCAAGGCGGGCCGCTCACGATCGGCGCGCGCGTGACCGTGGGCCACGGCGTGATCCTGCATGCCTGCACCATCGAGGACGAATGCCTGATCGGCATGGGCGCCATCATCCTCGACCGCGCCGTGGTGAGGAAGCATGTGCTTTTGGGCGCGGGCTCGCTGGTGCCGGAGGGCAAGGTGCTGGAATCCGGCTATCTCTATCTCGGACGTCCGGCCAGGATGGCGCGGGAACTGACGCCGGAAGAAATTGCCTATTTCAACTACTCGGCCGAACACTACGTGAAACTGATGCGTGCCTACTCTGTGTAACCCCTGGATTGCCGCGGACCTGCGGCAATCCGGCATTGGAGCCTTGCCACTTAAATCATGACCAAGACCAAATTCATCGCCGGCGTGCTGCTCGCCCTCGTCATCGGCGGCGCCCTGATCTACACCCTGACTTCCAGGCCGCAGGCGCCGGCGTCCAGCTTCGCCACGCTCGAAGGCAAGAAAATCGCGCTCGACGACCTGCGCGGCAAGGTGGTGCTGGTGAATTTCTGGGCCACCTCCTGCCCCGGCTGCATCAAGGAAATGCCGGGCATGGTCGAGACCTACAAGGCCTACAAGGACAAGGGTTTCGAGATCATCGCCGTGGCCATGCCCTACGATCCGCCCGATTTCGTGCTGAAGTTCACACAGGACTGGCAGCTGCCCTTCCCGGTGGCGCTGGACGTGAAAGGCGAGGCGGTGGCGGCCTTCGGCAACGTGAGCCTCACCCCCACCAGCTTCATCATCGGCAAGGACGGCGCGCTCTTGGAAAAGAAGATCGGCGAACTGGATTTCGTCAAGCTCAAGGCCCTGCTCGATCGGGAACTCAAGGCATGAGCGCCTGGCGCGACTATTTCGTCGACCTCGTGCGCTACCACGCCTGGGCCGACGAGGTGCTGTTCGCCGAGCTGGACAAGCTGTCCGACGCGCAGCGCAAGCAGGATCACGGCCTGTTCTTTCGCAGCATCCATCACAGCGTCGATCACCTGCTGCTGGTCAACCGCGTGTGGCTGGGGCGGCTGAGCGGAGAGCCCATCGTTCCCGATTTCAAGACCATCCAGGTCGAAGACTGGCAGGCCCTGAAACAGGGCCTGCGCGACAGCCTCGCCGCCATGGCCGCCTGGCTTGGCGGACAGGATGAAAGCTGGTTCGGCAAGGACGTGAGCTTCACCGCCAGCAACGGCAAGCTGAACACCCTGCCCGCCACGGCGGTGCTGACCCACATGCTCACCCATTTCAATCACCATCGCGGCCAGGTCTCCACGGCGATCACCCAGCTGGGGGGCAGCGCGCCGGAGATGGATTATCTGTATTACCTGCGTTCCCAAACCGCGCAAACGCCGATATAATCTTCCTGTCGGGGCGCCAGCCCCCGGCATCCTGAAATCCTTCAGCAAGACGGTGTCCCGTCCAAGCTTGGCAAGCTGAAAACACAGCCAATCGCTTGGAGGATATTCCTTGGACACCGCACCGCATACAACTCCTGCGCCCGTAGTGCTGGGCGAGGCTTTCAAATTCTGGGTGAAGCTCGGCTTCATCAGCTTCGGCGGGCCGGCCGGACAGATTTCCATCATGCACCAGGAACTGGTGGAGAAGCGCCGCTGGATTTCCGAGCATCGCTTCCTGCACGCGCTCAATTACTGCATGCTGCTGCCCGGCCCCGAAGCGACCCAGCTCGCCATCTACATCGCCTGGCTGATGCACGGCATCAGGGGCGCGGTGGTCGCCGGCGTGCTGTTCTTCCTGCCGGCCTTCTTCCTGCTGTCGCTGCTTGCCGGCATCTACCTTGCCTGGGGCGACGTGCCGCTGGTGCAGGGCATCTTCTACGGCATCAAGCCGGCGGTGGTGGCGATCGTGCTGTTCGCGGCCTGGCGCATCGGCTCGCGCGCGCTGAGGAACGAAGTGCTGTGGGCCATGGCGGCGCTCGCCTTCATCGGCATCTTCGTGTTCGACATCGGCTTCCCCTGGATCGTGCTGGCGGCCGGCCTGCTGGGTGCGCTCGGCGGCAGGTTCCTGCCGGCCAAGTTCAAGGGCGGTGGTGGCGGCCACGGTGAGAGCCGCAAGTCCTTCGGCGCCGCGCTCATCGACGACGATACGCCGACGCCGGCGCATGCGAAGTTTTCCTGGACGAGGCTCGCGCTGAAACTGCTGGCCTTCGTGCTGGTCTGGCTGGCGGCGCTGTTTGCGGTCAGCGGCGAGCAGACCCTGTTCGACATGGGCGAATTCTTCACCAAGGCCGCCTTCCTCACCATCGGCGGCGCCTACGCGGTGCTGCCCTATGTCTATCAGTACGGCGTCGAGCATTTCGCCTGGCTCACCGGCCCGCAGATGATGGACGGCCTGGCCCTGGGCGAGACCACGCCGGGGCCGCTGATCATGATCGTCACCTGGGTCGGCTATCTCGGCGGGGTGGCCAAGGGCGTGTTCGAGAATCCGCTTGCCGCCGGCTTCGCCGGAGCGGCGGCGGCGACCTTCTTCACCTTCCTGCCGTCCTTTCTCTTCATCCTCGCCGGCGGGCCGCTGGTCGAGGCCACGCGCAACGAAATCCGCTTCACCGCGCCGCTTTTGGGCATCACCGCCGCCGTGGTGGGCGTGATCCTCAACCTCGCGGTGTTCTTTGCGTGGCATACTTTCTGGCCTGAGGCCAGCGCGGCCGAGCCCTTCGCCGGCAGTTTCGAATGGTTCCCGCTCATCGTCGCCGTTGCCGCCTTCGTCGCGCTGTGGAAATACCAGGCCGACATCATGAAGGCGATCGGCGTGTGCGCCCTGCTCGGGCTGGCTTACACCTTATTCGTTTGAGTCGAGGACAGCATGGAAGACACCAATCAGGCCCCCAAGCGCTGCGGCTGCGCCAACCCCACCGACAAGTGCCCGGATCTGCCGCGCAGCATCCACCCGGCCAAGGTCAAGCCGGACCATGCGCTGGTGCTGGACGTGCGGCGCGCGGCCGATTTCGCCGCCTCGCACGAAATCATCCCGGGCGCGTTCTGGAAAGATCCGGAAAAAATCGATGCCTGGATCGGCGCCGTGCCGAGGACCCACAACGTGGTGATCTACTGCGTGCGCGGCGGCAGCGTGTCGAACAGCGTGGTCGACCGCCTGCATGCCGAGGGCATCAAGGCGCGCTTCATCGAGGGCGGCCTCGAGGCCTACAAGGCGGCGGGCGGCGAGCTCGACAGCAAATGAAGTGGGTGACGCGCGAGCGGCCCAAGATCGACCGCATCGCCTGCCCCTGGCTGGTGGCAAGGTTCATCGACCGCGAGGCAGAGTTTCTCTACGTGCCGGCGGCGGATGTGCTGAAGGTGGCGGAAGAAACCGGCGCGATCCCCTATGACATTCCCGGCGTGGAACATGGCCATGTCGGCGAACTGTGCAGCTTCGACGCCTTTCTCAGGCTGCACGACCTCGACGATCCGGTGCTGCACGATCTCGCCGTGATCGTGCGCGGGGCGGACACCGGCCACCCGGAGCTGGCGCCGCAATGCGCGGGCCTCTTGGCGATCTCGCTGGGCTTGTCGGCGCTGTACCGGGACGACCACGAAATGCTGGAGCAGGGCATGCAGGTCTATGACGCGCTGTATGCCTGGCTGGAAAAAACCCGCGCAGAAACCCACGCCTAGCCGCGATTTGCCCTTGGCCTATCGCGGGCACGGGGCGTTATAGTGCCGCGGGCTGGAACGCGCCGCCGAGCCAGCCCATCAGCCGGCTGACCAGTCTGCCGCCTTTCGGCCGCCTGCCCTGTCCGAGTATCAGCACATCGTAACTGCCCGGCTGCAATCCGAATTCCGTGGCCGCGACGACGAGATCGGGCTGCAGGCTTTGCAGAACCGGGTTGGTGGCCTGCCGCGTGGAGACATGGCGGGCGATGCATTCGGCTTCGCCCGCACCCAGTTGCGCGGCCATGAAATCCAGCCGGCGCACGGCGCCTGCCTCGAGCGAGTCGGCATTGAGCTTGGCGCTGGCGGCCGGATAGCCGCCGTCCAGCGCGGCGTCAGGCTCGATCAGATGCAGGAACACCAACTGCGCCCGGTTCAGGCGTGCCAGCAGCAGCGCCTTGCGCGCGATCGTTTCAGCGGTGTTGTCGAAGCTGATCAGCGCAAGCACGCGGCGGTAAGGATGGGCTTCAGGCATGTGACACCTCCAGGCCATGGTGGACGGCAATGGGCTGTGCTTCGACCTGGCCCTGGCATTCGCGGAAGATGCGCGCAGTGCAGGTCTTGCAAATCTCGGGGTCGATTCGCTTGTATATTGCAGCAATCGCATCGGTTTTGGAATCGAACAGATTGGCGCCGCCGATGTCCTTCAGTGCGCCGCTCTGGGCAAGCTGCTCCTGCACGGTGTCCTTGGCGCGGATGAGGTAGAGCCCGCCACCTCCTGCTCTGCGGCTGCGCGCTTCTTCCGCCAGGTATTCGGCGCCGGCGAGGTCGAGGAAATTGATGCCGTGCGCGATCAGCGCCACATGCTTCTGGTTCGGGCGCAGCTGGTCCTGCTCGGCCAGGGTTTCGCGTATGTGCGAGGTGGCGCCGAAGAACAGCGAGCCGTCGATGCGCACGAAGCGGACCTGCGGGCATTCCGGCGCGTGGCTGGCCTCGGTGAACTTGCGCTTGACGTGGAAGGGGTCGGGCGCGCGCACCCGCACCTGCGGGCGCGAGGTGCGCGCCAGATAGATGGCGAGCGACAGCAACACGCCGATGATGATGGCCTCTTCCAGGGTCAGGAACAGCGTGGCCGCGAAGGTGGCGAGCAGGATGGCCGATTCCACTCGGCTGGCCTTGAGCGTGTGGCCGATTTCCTCGAAGTCGATCAGCCCCCAGGCCACCAGGAACAGGATGCCGGCCATGGCGGCGTTGGGCAGGAATTTCGCCCACGGCGCCACCAGCAGCACCAGCACCACCAGGAAGGCGCCGGCGAGGATCGCCGCCAGCGGGGTTTTGGCACCGGCGGCGAAGTTCACCCCGCTGCGGTTGAAGGAGCCGGTGGCGACATAGCTGGAGAAGAAGGCGCCGGCGATGTTGGACAGGCCCTGGCCGACGAATTCCTGGTTGCCGTCGACATGCTGCCCCGAGCGCGCCGCCAGCGCGCGCGCGATGGAGACCGCCTCGGTCAGCGCCAGCAGGGTGACCGCGACCACGCCGGAGGAAATGGCGCGGATGTCCTCGCTGTCGAAGGAGGGCATGGAGAGCGGCGGCAGGGTGGCGGGCAGCGCGCCCACCGCCGGCAGATTGGCGTTTTTCCAGAGCATCAGCACATAGCCGAACAGCGAGCCGCCCAGCATGGCCACGATCATGTAGGGCAGCCTGGGCAGCCAGCGCTTGACGACGATGCCCAAGAGCAGGGTGACGAGGCCGACGGCGAAAATGTAGGCATCGATTTCGCCGGCATGGGTGAACAGCATGCCCCAGGTGTCGCTGAAGGAGGCGCCGCGCGGCACCGCCAGCCCGGTGAAGTGCTTGACCTGGTTGGTGGCGATGAGGATGGCCGCACCCGCGGTGAAGCCCGTCACCACCGAATGCGAAATGAAGTTGACCAGCGTGCCCAGGCGGGCGAGGCCCATGGCGAGCTGGACGATGCCGACCATGAGGGTCAGGGTCAGGGCCAGGCTCACGTAGTGCGCGGAGCCCGGCTCGGCGTGCGGCGACAGCACCGAGAACAGCACGATCGAGGCCGCGGTGGTGGGGCCCGACACCAGGTGCCAGCTGGAGCCGAACAGCGCGGCGATGATGGCCGGCACCATGCCGGCGTAGAGGCCGTATTCGGCGGGCATGCCGGCGATGGTGGCGAAGGCCACGCCTTGCGGCAGCACCACCAGCGCGCCGGTGAGGCCGGCCATGAGGTCGACGCGCGCGCTTTCGCGGTTGACGCGCGGCCACCACAGCAGGAATGAGGTGAAGGGCTTGAGCCAGGCGGGCAGGGAGGAGGGGGCGGGAAGCGGCATTGCGTGGATCTGCGGGTATTTGCGAACCCCTCAGATATAGCGCAAGCCGCGTGGGCGGAATGTCGAACCGCCGTCAAGGCGGCGTCAAGGCGGGGCGAACCGCAGCAGCGCGCGCGTGCCCCTGCCTTCCTCGCTTTCCAGCGCGATCGACCAGCCGTAGCGGTCGCAGATCTTCCGCACCAGCGACAGCCCGATGCCGGCGCCCTGGCTGTGGCTGCCCTTGTAGAGGCGCTGGAACACCTTGTCGAGCGCCTCGCGCGGGATGCCGAGGCCGGTATCGGCGATGCTGAGCTCGCGTTCCCCGAGCCTGACCTGGATGCGGCCGCGCTCGGTGTAGGTGAAGCTGTTGCGCAGCAGGTTGTTGATGACGATGGCGAGCAGGTTGGGGTCGGCGGCGATGCGCGGGCGCGCGCCGATTTCCAGGCTGACTTCGACCGCGCGCCCGCCGAGCAGATGCCGGTGCTTGTCCATGGATTCTTCCAGCAGCTCGGCCAGGTCGACCGGCGCGCGCCGCTCGTCGTCGCGCTCGCGCGCCATGGCCAGCAGCGCGGTGGAGAGGTCGGCCATGTCGGCGGCGCCGCGCTCGATGCGCGTCAGGCGCTGGCGGTCCTTCGGCGGCCGGCTTTCGTCGGCCAGCAGCACTTCGGCCGCGCCGCGGATCACCGCGATCGGCGTGCGCAGCTCGTGCGACACGTCGGCGGTGAAGGCGCGCTCGCGGTCGATGAAGTCGGCGAGGCGGTTGAGCGTCTGCTCGAAGGCGCGGGCGAGTTCGCCCACCTCGTCGTGCGGGAAATCCTCGGCGAGCGTGCCGGGGTGGGCGTCCGGGCGCACGGCCTGCACCCGGCGCGCGAGCTCCTTGACCGGCTCGATCACGCGCTCGGCCAGCCACAGCGCCAGCCCGCCCGAGAACAGCGCCATCAGGCCGACGAACATCGAGAGGTAGAGGATCAGGCTGGCCTGCTTGTCGCGGAACAGGGTTTCGTTGTAGAGCAGGAAATAACGCGTGCCGCCGCGCTCGGCCACGGCGGCGCGATAGAACACCTCGCCCAGGCGGATTTCGTGCAGCCCGGCGGGCAGCCCGGCAAGCGCCGGCGGCGGCGCCGGCTCGCCGGCCGCGGCGGGCTGGATGTAGCCGAGCAGGGTGGCGGCCGCCGGCGGCAGCGAATGCGGGTTGCGGGCGCGGCGCGACAGGTAGTCCTGCATTTCCGCCCTGAGCGTCTCGTCGATCAGGCGCTGGCCGGCGTCGTGCACCCCGACGTACAGGCCGATGGCCATGAGCAGGCTGATGATGCCGCCGATGGCCGCGAAGGCGGTGGCGACACGAAAACGCAGGCTGCGGCTAAAGCGCATCGGGCGCCGCCATGCGGTAGCCGATGCCGCGCAGGGTATGGATCAGTGCGGGCTCGTCCGGGCCGTCGACGGCGCTGCGCAGCACGTGCATGTGCGAACGCAGGGCATCGGAGTCGGGCGGCGCATCGCCCCACACCGCGCGTTCCATCTCCTCGCGCCTGACCACCCGCGGCGAGGCGCGCATCAGGGTTTCCAACAGCTTGAGCGGGATCGGCGGCAGGTTGAGGACGCGCGGGCCGCGGCGCACCTGCAGTTGCGCCGGGTCGAATTCGAGGTTGCCGACGCGCAGCACGGATTGCGTCACCTCGCTGCTCGAGCGCCGCACCAGCGCCTTCAGGCGCGCCTCCAGCTCGCGCAGCGCGAACGGCTTCAGCACATAGTCGTCGGCACCGCATTCGAGCCCGGCCACGCGGTCGTCGAGCGCGTCGCGGGCGGTGAGCATGAGCACGGGGGTGGTGCGCCGCGCCTCCTCGCGAAACTTGCGGCACAGGGTGAGTCCGTCCATGCCGGGCAGCACGATGTCGAGCACGATGGCGTCGAAATCGCCGGTGACGGCAAGATGCAGCCCGGTGATGCCGTCGCCGGCGACGTCCACGACATGGCCCTTGGCCTCGAGAAAGTCGCAGACATTGGCGGCGAGGTCGGGATTGTCTTCGATCACTAACAGGTGCAGCGGCTTGCCGGATGTCATGGCTGGGTTGGCTCAAACTCAAGAAAACCTAGTTTAGGCCATGCAGCGTCAAGCCGGCGTCAAGGCGCGGCGCAAAAAAACAGGCCCGGCGCTGGCGCGGCGGGCCTGTGTTTCAGGCGCGGGCGATCAAGGATTGGCGGCCAGCGCCGGCTTGACCGCGCAGAACAGGTCGTCCCTGGCCTGCTCGCCCAGCCGTTCGTAGATGGCGGCGAGCGCCTGGTCCTCGTTGGCGAAGATGTTCTGCTGGCCGATTTCCTCGAACAGGCCGGTGTTGCGCATCACGTCGAGCACCTGCTTCTTGAGGCCGGAGAACACCAGGGTGACGCCGGACTCGCGCAGGCGCTCGTTGAGGTGCTTGATGACTTCCTCGCCGGTGGCATCGAGGTTGTTGATGCCGTCGCCCACCACCAGCAGGTACTTGGCCTTGGGCTTGGCGGCCACGGCCTCGAGCACGGTGTCCTCGAAGTAGGACACGTTGGCGAAGTACAGCTGGCCGTCGAAGCGCATGGCGATCACGTGCTCGCTGGTCGGCAGGCCGGGGTTGACCTTGACGTCGCGCAGGGTGCCGTCCGCATAGCGGCCGAGCTGGGCCACGCGCGGCTTCATGGTGCGGTACAGGAACAGCGCCAGCGCCAGCGCGGCGCCGATGAGGATGCCCTTGTCCAGGTGCGGCGCGGCCAGCAGGGTCGCCAGGAAGGTGATGAGGGCGACGGCGCCGTCCATCTTGTTGGCCTTCCAGGCGTGCCTGATCGCGGCGGGCGTCACCAGGCCGGCGACGGCCAGCAGGATGATCACGCCCAGGGTGGCCTTGGGCAGGTGGTACAGGTAGGGCGTCAGGAACAGCAGGGTGGCGGCCACGAACAGGCCGTTGAACACCATGGCGAAGCCGGTCTGGGCGCCGGCCTGCAGGTTGATCGCCGAGCCGGTGAAGGAGCCGGTGGCGGGGTAGGCCTGGAAGAAGGAGCCGCCCATGTTGGCGATGCCCTGGCCGATCAGTTCCTGGTTGGGGTCGAGGCGCTGCTTGGTCTGCGCCGCCAGGGCCTTGGCCATGGAGATCGATTCCATGAACGCCACCAGCGAAATGATCAGCGCGGCCGAGAACAGCTGCATGAAGGCGTCCAGCGACAGCGTGGGGATGCGGAAGGAGGGCAGGCCGGCGGGGATGTTGCCGACCACGTCGCCGCCGCCGGTGAGGTTGAGCGCGCCCTTTTCGATCTTCTTGATGTGCCAGCTGTTGCCGTCGGTTTTCACGCCTTCCGGCACCGCGCCCTCGAGATACAGGGTCGCGGGCTGGCCCTCGGGCGCATCCGCGCGCGCGAAATTCATCTTGCGGATGAATTGCAGGCGCTCCTTGTTCTGCTTCTCCAGGCCGGCGACCTCCAGGTTCATCAGGTCGATGCGGTACTTGAGCTCGGCCGCGGCGCGGGCGTCATGGGATTTCTCCAGCGCGCGCAGGTCGGCGGCTTTCGCTGTGACCTCGGCCTTGGTCGCGTCGATGCGCTGCTGCGCGTCGGCGTAGCTCGCGACCAGTTCGCGCGCGGCGGGGTCGGCGATGTGCTCGGGCGTGCCGGAGGACTTGTGCGCGAAGCCCAGGGCGTAGCTCGCCAGGGTGGTGATGACCACGGCGATCAGCACGCTGGGCTTTGACAGGACCTTGACCTTCTTCATGCCGAGCATGAGCGCCAGCGCGAACACCGACATCGCCAGCGTGGGCCAGTGGGTCTGCGGCAGGTAGGTCGCCATTTCCCAGATGTCCTGCAGGAACGAGTCGCTGCGGCCCTTGGGGATGCCGAGCAGGAGGTCGAGCTGGGACAGCGCGATGATGATGGCGGCCGCGTTCATGAAGCCCAGGATCACCGGGTGCGAAATGAAATTGACGATGGTGCCGAGCTTGAGCGCGCCGAGGCTGAACTGGATGATGCCGACCATCAGGGTCAGCAGCAGGGCGAGGCCGATGTAGTCCTCGGAGAAGGGCACCGCCAGCGGGGCCAGCGCCGCCGCCGTCATCAGGGAAATGATCGCCACCGGGCCGGTCGCGAGCTGGCGCGAGGAGCCCCACAGCGCGCCGAGGATGGCCGGGATGAAGGCGGTGTAAAGGCCGAAATACACCGGCAGTCCGGACAGCTGGGCATAGGCCATGGCCTTCGGCACCAGCACCAGGGCGCCGGTGATGCCGGCCATCACGTCGCCGCGCAGGATGACGCTGTTGATCGGGAACCAGGCGAGAAAGGGGAAAAAGCGCAACAGCAGAGGGTGGTTCATGGTGGCACGGCCCGTATGCAAAACGTTGAATAAAGCAGCCCGTGAGCTGCAAATCGCAACATTTTAACAAATTCTTGACATTGGACCCAAGAACCGCAAAAACCCCCTCAGCCCTGCTGCTCGGCAAAGCGCTTCAGCTTCCGCCACAGCGAAACCCGGTCGATGCCCAGCATCTGCGCCGCCACGGTCTGGTTGCCGTGGGCTTCCTCCAGCACCCACCTGATGTAGTCGCGCTCCTGCTCCTCCAGCGAGAGCACGCGGCCGTCGCGGCGGCGGAAGGCGCGGATGCTGAGGTCGCGCAGGTCGTCGGGCAGGTGGGCGGCTTCCAGGATGTCGCCCTGGCACAGGGCCACGCCGCGCTCGATGATGTTCTCCAGCTCGCGCACGTTGCCCGGATAGTCATAGGCCTTGAGCAGGGCGAGCGCGCTGTCGGAGATCGCGCGCACCGGCCGGTTCATCAGCGGCGCCGCGCGTTCGAGGAAGTGCTGGGCCAGCAGCGGGATGTCCTCGCGCCGCTCCGACAGCGGCGGGATGTGCAGGTTGACCACGTTGAGGCGGAAATACAGATCCTGGCGGAAGCGGCCCTCGGCCACCCAGTCCTTGATGATGCGGTTGGTGGCGGCGATGAAGCGCACGTCGATCCTGAGCGGGCGGGTGGCGCCGAGCGGCAGCACCTCCTTTTCCTGGATCACGCGCAACAGCTTGACCTGCATGGCCGGCGACATTTCGGTGACCTCGTCGAGGAACAGGGTGCCGCCGCTGGCGGCGGCCATGAGCCCGGCCTTGCCCACGGCGCCGGTGAAGGCGCCCTTCTCGTGCCCGAACAGCTCGTTCGCCAGCAACTCCTCGTTGAAGGCGCCGCAGTTGATGGCGACGAAGGGGCCGTTCGGGCGGTCGCTGTGCTCGTGCAGGTAGCGCGCGAGCAGCTCCTTGCCGGTGCCGGACTCGCCGGTGATGAGCACGTTGGCGCCGGTGTGCGCGACCTGGCGCGCGGTGTCGAGCAGCTTCTGCATGCCGCCGTCGCGGGTGATGATGCGGGTGCGGCCCTCGATGGCGGCGAGCTGCGCGCGCAGGGCGCGGTTCTCGCGCTTCAAGCGGATTTTCTCCAGCGCCTCGGCCACGGTCTGACGCACCTCGTCGAGGCGGAACGGCTTGGCGATGTAGTGGAAGGCGCCCTCCTTCATCGCCGCCACCGCGGATTCCAGCGTGGCGTAGCCGGTGATCATGATGACTTCGAGATCGGGATGGCTGGCCTTGCAGCGGCGCAGGATCTGCATGCCGTCGATCTTTTCCATTTTCAGGTCGGTCAGCACCAGGTCGAAGGGCTGGCTCTCGATGAGGTCCAGGGCGTGGCTGCCGCTCTGGGTGGCGGTGACGGCGTAGCCTTCCTTGGTCAGCACGTGTTCCAGATTGCGCAGGGCGATTTTCTCGTCGTCGACGATGAGCAGGCGTTCGGTCATTGCGGGGGTTCTTTCGGGGCGGCGGGCAGACGGATGCGGAACAGCGCGCCGCCCTCGGGACGGTTGGCGGCGATCAGGCAGCCTTCATGCTCTTCGACGATCTCGAAGGCGATGAACAGGCCCAGCCCGCTGCCGTGGCCGATTTCCTTGGTGGTGAAGAAGGGGTCGAAAATGCGCTCCAGCGCCTGCGGCGGGATGCCCGGGCCGGTGTCGGCGACGACGATGTCCACTGCCGCGCTGCCCGTGCGGCAGCGGCCGCTTTGCACCGGAAAGTCGTCGCCTTTCTCGCCCACGACGACCGGACGCGCGCTGATGAGCAGCTCGCCGTGGCCGCCCGCCGCGGGGGCGGCCAGGGCGTCGTAGGCATTGCCCACCAGATTGAGCAGGACCTGCTGCAGCCGCGGCCGGTCGCCGTGCACGACGAGCCCGGGCGCGACGTCGAGGCGGGTTTCCACGCCGGGCGGGCGCCGGTTCTTGAGAAAGCGCAGGGTGTCGTTCGCCAGTTCCGCGAAGGGGATGGGCGCGGCCTGGAAGGCGCGGTCGCCGGAATAGTCGAGCAGGCTGCGCACGATGCGGCGCGCGCGCAGGGTTTCGGCATCGATGTCCGCGACCAGCTGGGCGCGGAAGGCGGGGTCGCCGTCGCTGTCCTCTTTCAGGATCTGCGCCGAGGAGGAAATGTTGGAAAGCGGGTTGTTGAGCTCGTGCGCCACGCCCGACAGCATGGTGCCGAGCGAGGCCAGCTTTTCCGCGCGCACCAGCGTGTGCTGGCGGCGTTCGAGTTCGTCGAGCACATGGTTGAAGGCCCCGGTGAGGGAGACGAATTCGCGGTCGCGGCTGTCGGGGCTGAGGCGGGTGAGCTGGCCGTTCGCCACCGCCTCCATGTGGCTTTCCATCGCCTTCAGCGGCGTCGTCACGCGCCGCGCCAGCCAAAAGCCGGTGGCAACCAGGATGGCCGCCACCGCCGCGAGCAGGATCAGGAAATTGCGCTGATGCGCCTGCAGCGCCGCGTCCACCGATTTGCGCTCGGCCAGCGCGAGGTTCTCGCCCACGGTCACGATGCGGTAGCCGCGCGCGCGCACCGCGGCGGCCAGCTCTTCGTTCGCGGGGTCGCCGGCATGCGCCGCCATGGCTTCGGCGTACAGGCCGAGTTCCGCCGCCAGCCGGCCGGCGGCGCCGGCGCCGGCGAGCGCATCGATGGCGGCGGCATCGCGCTTCAACAGATCTTGCGCGCGCGCCACATAGCGGGCGTGGTCCGCAAGATCGCCGGCCTGGCCGTAGAGGAAGTGGTTTTTCTCGAAGCGGCGCATTTCCAGGGTGGCGTCGAACAGCTCCGCCACCTTGCCGCCCTCGCGCACCTTGTCGCTGATGCGGCCGAGCTCGATGAGCGCGACCGCGGACAGGCCGATGATGAGCAGGGCCAGGGCGAGGTAGGCGAAGGCGATCTTGGCTTGCAGCGAGCGCATTGCGGCAGTCTAACGCGTTGTTGCAATCTGAAATAGTCCTTGTGCGGCATTTTGGCGGCATTCCATATAAATCAATCGCTTGCGGGAAATTTTCGGCTTGGCACGCTTGCTGCTTCTAGTAGCGTCATGAAAACGTCAAACCGGTGCCAAGGCTATGTATAGAACCCTGCAAAAACTGTTCGCCTCCGCTGCGACCGAGCACATCTACCTCGCCGAGCGTCTGCAGTCGGCCAAATGGCTGGGCTGGGCGCCGCGCGCGGATGCCGGCGCCGAAACCGGCGCGGCCGTCCGCAGCGGCGGCGACCGCCAGGCCCCGGAGCTGCTGGCCATGCCGGCGGGCGGCAAGCCGGCCTGATGCAGCGTCGCGTGCTGGTCGCGCTGCGGCCCGTTTCCCCGGTCGAGCGCCTGTTTGCGGTGGGCGCCTCGCTGTCGCGGCGCATGGATGCCGACCTCGAGGTGCTCGCCGATCCGGCGCATCCGGAATGGTCGGCCATCGAGTCGCGCCTCGCCGCGCTCGGACGCGAAGACCTCGGCTGCCGCCTCACGCCGATGCCGGGACTGGATGCGCGCCGCGTGGTCGAGTACGCGCGCAGCCACGAAGGCGTCATCTCCGTGGTGGTCGGGCGCCCGGCCGCATGGGGCGCCGAGGCGGCCGACGGCCTGTGGGCCAGGCTGGAATGCCCGCTGGTGGCGGCGTCCGATCATCCCGACCTGCCGCGGGAACTGTAAAGCTTTCCTTCATCCCTTTCATCCACTCTCACGAGCCATCACCATGAGCAAAGACAAGACCTTACTGGGCAAGACCCTGATGTGGGGCGGCATCACCGCCGTGCTGTACTGGGGCCTGTTCCATTTCGCCGGCGAATTCATGCGCCTCGCCCACACCACCCTCGACGCCTGCGCCGTGGGCAGCGGCAGCGGGATCGCGTACTTCAACAAGGCCTCGCTCGACGCCTGCACCGCCGCCGGCGGCAGCTTCATCGAAGGCCACTGGTGGTACGTGTTCGCGCCCATCGCCATGGCCTTCGCGCTGTCCTACACCCACGGCAACTTCACCGGCCTGTTCTGGGACGTGCTCGGGCTCAAGGCCAAGAAATAACCACGCAGAAAAGAAAGACGCAGAGAAAACGACATGGAACTCACCAACTTCATTGAAATCACTCCCCTCACCGCGATCCTGTTGATCCTGGTGGGCTTCGTCGGCGGCATGGTGTCCGGCTTCATCGGCTCGGGCGGCGCCTTCGTGCTGACGCCCGCGATGATGACCCTGGGCGCGCCCGGCATCGTCGCGGTGGCCTCCAACATCTGCCACAAGTTTCCCAAGGCGCTGGTGGGCGCGGTCAAGCGCAACAAGTACGGCCAGGTCGACATCAAGCTGGGCCTGATCCTCGGCCTCTTCGCCGAGGCCGGCGTGCTGTTCGGCAAGCACGTGATGACCGACATCAAGAACGCCTTCGGCGCGGTCGGCACCGACCTCTACGTGTCGGCCATGTTCGTGGTCACCTTGGCCATCGTCGGCGGCTTCGTGTTCAAGGACTACCGCAAGCTGAAGGCGCTGGACGATGCCGGCATGGGCGAGCAGACCATGGCGCTGACCCGGCTCGCGCGCTGGGTGCAGTCGGTGAGGATTCCCGGCACCATGATCTATTCGAAAGGCGCGCAGGCGGAAATCTCGATCCTGTTCCTGGTGCCGATCGGTTTCGCCACCGGCTTCCTCGCCTCCGCCATCGCGGTGGGCGGCTTCATCGGCGTGCCGGCGATGATCTACATCCTCGGCGTGCCGGCGATCATGGCTTCCGCCACCGAACTGGTCATCGCCTTCATCATGGGCCTGGGCGGCACCATCTTCTACGGCCTCGAGGGCGTGGTCGACATCCGCCTGGCCATGCTGATCCTGCTGGGCTCGCTGTTCGGCATCCAGATCGGCGCCATCGGCACCACCTACGTCAAGGACTACCAGGTCAAGTTCACCATGGCGGTGATCATGCTGACCGTGCTGTTCTCGCGCTTCTTCTACATCCCCGGCTACATGGGCCAGCTCGGCTTGATCGAGCCGCTGCCGGAAACCACGGTGAAGATACTGAAGTACGCCGGCGACGGCATCCTGGCGGTCGCGCTGCTGGTGGGCGCCTGGACGGTGCTGTACGCAATTTACAAGGGCTTCCACGAGCACAAGCGGGCGCATGCCTCGCACACCGAGATGGTCGGCGTCGCCGAGTAAGCGCTAACACCGGCCATGAGCCGGTCGCGGAGTGGTATCATGCGAGGGCCGTGGACAACTCCACGGCCCTTTTTCATATCCGCTGTAGATTCGTTTGAGAGCCATCTGAGAGCACATCATCATGATCCGCAGGAATCCTTCCGGCCATTTGCCCGTCGTGCATGACACCGCCTTCGTCGATCCCACCGCCATCCTCTGCGGCAGCGTCATCGTCGAGGAGAACGTGTTCATCGGCCCCTATGCCGTCATCCGCGCCGACGAAGTGGACGACGACGGCAACATGGAACCCATCGTCATCGGCGCCAACTCCAACATCCAGGACGGCGTGGTCATCCACTGCAAGGCCGGCGGCGGGGTGAGCATCGGCCAGGGCAGTTCGATCGCCCACCGCTCCATCGTGCACGGTCCGTGCACGGTCGGCGACAACGTCTTCATCGGCTTCAACTCCGTGCTGTTCAACTGCACCGTGGGCGACGGCTCGGTGGTGCGCCACAACTCCGTGGTGGAGGGCTGCAATGTGCCGGCCGGTTTCTACATCCCCTCCACCGCCAACATCCATTCCGATCAGGATCTGGAAGGCGTCGAGCGCGTGACGCCCGACGTGAGCGGCTTCTCGGAGAGCGTGACGCAGGCCAACAACGAGCTGGTCAAGGGCTACAAGCGCATCCGCAACGAGTTCTGACGGCATGCGGCAAGCCTGCTGCGAAGACGTGATGGCGTGCGCCGGAAACCGGCGCGGGATGCCCGTCTGCCGCGAGGCGGGCGGCGCTTTCCGGCACCCTGCAGGCTGAAGGCATGATCGCCGCGCTGGAGGCGTACCGGGCCGGGCTGTTTCAGCGGCGCCATCTGGGGCGCAACATCGCGGCGGGGCTCGTGGTCGGGGTGGTGGCGCTGCCACTCGCCATGGCCTTCGCCATCGCCAGCGGCGCCAGGCCCGAGCAGGGCATCTATACCGGCATCGTCGCCGGTCTTCTGGCCGCGCTGTTCGGCAGCTCGCGCGTTTCCATCAGCGGCCCCACCGGCGCCTTCATCGTCATCCTGGCGGGCATCACGGCCAAATACGGCATCGCAGGGCTGCAGATAGCCACCCTGATGGCGGGCCTGATCCTGCTGGCCATGGGGCTGGTCAAGCTGGGCGGCATCATTCGCTTCATCCCGACGCCGGTCATCACCGGCTTTACCGCCGGCATCGCCGTCATCATCTTCGTCGGGCAGTGGAAAGACTTCTTTGGCCTGCACCCGGTCGCGGGCGGCCAGCATTTTCATGAAAACCTGCTTGCCCTGATCCAGGCCGTGCCGGACCTGCACCTGACGACCACCCTGCTGGCGCTGGCCTCGCTCGCCATTTTGCTGATCACCCCGCGCATCACCCGGCGCGTGCCCGGGCCGCTGGTCGCCATGCTCGTCATCACCGCAGTCCAGGCGTATTACCAGTTCGAGGGCGTGGCCACCATCGGCAGCGCATTCGGCGGCATCCCCTCGGGACTGCCGGAACTGCATGCGCCGCAGGTGAGTTTCGGCCGCGTGTTGGAACTGATTGGGCCGGCGTTCACCATCGCCATGCTGGGCGCGATCGAGTCGCTGCTGTGCGCCGTGGTCGCCGACGGCATGGCCGGCACCAAGCACGATCCCAACCAGGAACTGGTCGGGCAGGGCATCGCCAACATCGCCGCGCCGCTGCTCGGCGGCTTTGCCGCCACCGGCGCCATCGCGCGCACCGCCACCAACATCAGGAACGGCGGCGACAGCCCGCTGGCCGGCGTGGTGCACGCGCTCACCCTGCTCGCCGTCATCGTCGCGCTGGCGCCGCTCGCCGCGCACATCCCGCTCGCCGCGCTGGCGGCGATCCTGTTCGTGGTGGCCTGGAACATGAGCGAGGCGCGCCATTTCGTCGATCTCCTGCGCCATGCGCCGGTCAACGACAAGGCGCTGCTGCTCATCACCTTCCTGCTGACGGTGTTCGCCGATCTGGTGATCGCGGTCAACGTCGGCGTGCTGCTGGCTGCGCTGCTGTTCATGAAGCGCATGAGCGAGACGGTGAAAATCGAGGGCGAAAGCGCGGAAGCCCTGGCCGGCGTGTGCCCCGTGGCGGTGCCGCCGGGGGTGCGGATCTATTCCATCGACGGGCCCATGTTCTTCGGCGCGGCCGCCACCTTCGAGCGCACGCTCGCCGGCCTGCACGACGATGCGCGCATCCTGGTCCTCAGACTGGGGCAGGTGCCGATGGCCGATGCCACCGCCATGCAGGCGCTGGCCGACCTGACGCGCCACTTCCAGCAGCGCGGGGTGAAGGTCGTGCTGTGCGAGGCCAATGCCCGCATCAACGAGAAGCTGGCCAACTTCGGGGTGCTCGAAGGCCTGGGCCAGGCCGACGCCCGCGTCAGCCTGGTGGACGTGCTGACGCAGGCGTCAGCGGAATCCCCCGCCTAGTCGTCGTCGCCGAGTTCCGGGTTCCAGCCCTTTTCCTTGGCCAGCGCCATGGCCTTTTCGTAGATGTCGATGTGGCGCTGGCGCAGCTCGGGCGGCAGGCGGCTGGGGAGGTTGCCGTACTTGTCCCATTCCTTCTCGATCTTGTCCATCAGCGCCTGCATGCGGCCGAGATCCCAGCCTGTGCAGTCCTCGCTTTCCGGAATGAAGTCGAACAGCCAGCCGTCGAGCACGACGCGGCCGAGCTGGGTCATGCCGTGCTTGTCGTTGTAGAAGCCAATGTAGCTTTCCATATTCAAACCTGGTTTTATCCACGAAGGACGCGAAGCAGCGCGAAGGCTCCCGGTTTTTGCTTCGCGCCCTGCCGCGGATGATGTCTTATCGGGTCAGGCCAGCATACAGCATCGGCAGCTTTTCAGGCAGACGCTGCACGTGGTCGACGACCATGTAGTGCTTTTGCCCGAAGATGCGGCTGACGTAGTTGTCGGCGCGCGGGTCCAGGCTCATGCAGTAGGTGGTGACGCCGTGGCGGGCGACTTCCTCCACCGCCTTCTTGGTGTCGTAGCGCAGGTACTGCGGGTCGCGCACGTCGATGTCGGCCGGTTCGCCGTCGGTGATCACGATCAGCAGCTTCTTCGCCGAACGCTGCAGCTTCAGGTGATGGCCGGCGTGGCGGATCGCCGCACCCATGCGGGTGGAGAGCTGGCCGGTCATGCCGGCCAGCTTCGCCTTCGGCGTCTCGTCCCAGTGCTGGTCGAAGTCCTTGAAGCGGTAGTACTCGACGTCGTGGCGGCCATCCGAGCAGAAGCCGTGGATCGCGAACGGGTCGCCGACCTTGTTGATCGCGTCGGCCAGGAGCACGCAGGCCTGGCGCGTGAGATCGAGCACCGAGTACTCCTGGTCCTGCACCGTCTCGTTGGTCGATTCCGACAGGTCGAGCAGCACCAGGATCGAGAAGTCGCGCGTCTTTCGCACCGAGCGCATCATGATGCGCGGGTCGGGCTGGTTGCCGAGGCGGATGTCGGTGAAGCTCTGGATGGCTGCGTTGATGTCGATCTCGTCGCCGTCCTCCAGCTTCCTGATGCGCTGCACGCCCTGCGGCTGCATCGCGTCGAGCAGGAACTTCATGCGATGGATCTCGCGCTTGTACTGCGCGGTGATCGCGTCGATGACCTCGAGGTCGCCGGACTTGGCGCGCTTCTCCAGCACCGTCGCCCAGGCCGGCCGCTCGAGCTGGATCTGGTAGTCCCATTCCGAATAGTGGAAGGGGTCGGACATCGGCTCCTTGCCTTCGGTCTCATTGAAGGACTTCTCTCCACCGTACTGATCGCCGATGTTCTCGTAGGGGAACAGCTCGGTGCCGAGCACCCAGATTTCCTCGGCGTCGTCGCCGGCGGTCTCGACGTCGACCTCGTTCGCCATCTCCATCACGCTGACGTACTTGCGAACCTGCTTGACGGATTCGTAGCCGGCGCCGGCCGCCTTGTCGAAATCGAATTCCTCGAATTCCCAGAAGTAGCGGTTGTCGTCGCGATAGGGTGCAGTCAGCAGATCGGTGCGCGCATTGAACGGGATCCTCTTCTGCGTCAGGCTGTGCGCCAGCTGCACGCCGATTTCCCACGAGGTCTGGTTGGTGTCGAGCTTGTCCTCGGCTTGCGCGAACAAGGCTCGACCCTCAGCGATCCACGGATCGCTGTCGACGTAGGTCTCGTCGAGCAGCGCGCGCGCAAGGCGGTTGAGATAGTCGCCCACCGTCGCGCTCATTTCCGGCGTGGCGCTGTGCAACCGGCTCCACAGCTGCTTGAGGCCGGGAAAACGGCGGATCGCCAGGGCCTCGACCCGCGCATCCTCGATGACGGAGATCACCGCCATCTGCATCGGGTTCAACGCCTCGGCGGAAATCGGCACTCTGGTTTCGACGATGTGCGCGGCGCAGTGGGCGGCGGTGGCACGATAGAGCTCGATACCGGGCACCGGCTCCTGCCCTTCCACCGTCCAGTCGTCGTAGGCATCCGGCAGATGAAGCAGGTAGTCGGCGATGTAGGGACGGTAGCCTTCGCGCGCCTCGAAGTCGCCGGAGGTCGGGCGCATGAAGAAGTCACGCGCCCACAGCGCGCGCAGGTACATGTTGATGCGGCGCTGCACGTCGACCAGGAGCGTGCCCTTGCGCTCCTTCTGCAGCATCGCGAGCGACTCCTTCGACTCGAGGCCGAAGTAGCGGATCTGCTCCTCGTAGTTGGTGCGGTGCGCGTGCGCGCCCCACAGCGCCCAGCGGCGCAGGCCGCCCAGCGTCAGGTGCTGGAACAGCACCTCCAGCTTGTCGAGCATCGGCCGCACGCCGCGCGGCGCCTGCGCGATCAGGGTGTTGACGAACTGCAGGTACTTGAGGAACAGTTCGGCGTCGCCCAGCCGGTTGGCAGCGGTCGGCGCGGTCGCGAGCAGCAGCTCGATCACCGCACCCGAGGTCTTCGAGGCCAGCATCAGCGATGCCGTGGCCAGATCGGCCACCACGTCCTCGCCCACTTCCTTGGCGACCAGCGGCGCCTGCTCGATCCAGGTTTCGACGAGGGTGTCGCCGCGTCCCAGGCCACGGATGGCCGACACACCCTTCAGATAGTTGTCGAGCCCGCGCGGCGAGAACACCTTGGTCGCCTCGTGCCAGTTGGCCTCGAGGGCCTCCCGGCTGTGCGGCGTCAGGTCTTCCAGCAGTTCAGCGTAGTCTTCGAGTTTGATCGACATGGCTTTTTCCAGGGGTCAGGATTCAGAAATCAGGGGTCAGGGGACGCGGCCTGCGGCCATGCACGGATTCGGGGGCGCGGGCTCTGCCCGCACATTCCCTGACCCCTGAATCCTGACCCCTGATCCCTCGCATCAGAAGAACGTGCTGACCGCCGCGTCCAGCGCGTCGCGCATGTCGGGATCGTCGGTGATGGGGCGCACCAGCGCGACGCGGCAGGCGGCCTGCGGGTTGACGCCCTTGGCGATCAGCGAGCCTGCGTAGATCAGCATGCGGGTCGACAGGCCCTCATCGAGGCCGTGGCCCTTCAGGTTGCGGCTGCGCTCGGCGATCGACACCAGCTTGCCGGCGATGTCGGCGTTGACGCCGGACTCGTGCGCGACGATCTCGGTTTCGATGTCGTGCGCCGGGTAGGTGAAGTCGAGGCCGCCGAAACGCTGCTTGGTCGACTGCTTGAGATCCTTCATCAGGCTCTGGTAGCCGGGGTTGTACGAAATCACAATCTGGAAGTCGGGATGCGCGTGCACCAGCTCGCCCTTCTTTTCCAGCGGCAGCACGCGGCGGTTGTCGGTCAGCGGGTGGATCACCACCGTGGTGTCCTGGCGCGCCTCGACGACTTCGTCGAGGTAGCAGATCGCGCCGTGGCGCGCGGCGATGGCGAGCGGCCCGTCCTGCCACTCGGTGCCCTGGGCGGACAGCAGGAAGCGGCCGACCAGGTCGGAGGCGGTCATGTCCTCGTTGCACGCGACGGTGATCAGCGGCTTGTTGAGCTTGTGCGCCATGTACTCGACGAAGCGCGTCTTGCCGCAGCCGGTCGGGCCCTTGAGCATCATCGGCATGCGCACCGAGTAGGCGGCTTCGAACAGCTCGACCTCGTCGGCGACGGGACGGTAGTAGGGTTCCTGGGTGATGCGGTACTGGTCGACGATGTTGCTCATGGGGTCTCCTTGAAGGAAAGGCTTATTTGTCCACGAAGGGCACGCACATCCGCGCGCTTCGTCGAGAAACAAAAAGCCCCCGCGCCCTGCGGGCGACGGGGGCTGGTACGGTCTCCCGTCGCGACTTAAACGGTCTTGCCGCGGTAGATCACCATCGACGCGCCCTGGCTCTGCGAGAAGTTGTCGTAGCCAATCAGACGGACGTGGTTGTTGGGGTTGGCCTTGTGGCAGGCTTCGGCTTCGGCCAGCACGCGGTCGACGTCGGTCTCGCCGAACATCGGCAGCTTCCACATGTACCAGTACGAGTCCATCATGTGCTCGGGCTCGATGTGCTCGATCGCCGGGTTCCAGCCCTTCTTCACGAGGTACTCGACCTGGGCCTTGATGCTGGCCGCATCCATCGCGGGCAGGTAGGAGAAGGTCTCGAATTTGCGGCTGGCGGGGTCGCTCAGACGGCTTTTGTAATCCATCACTTCAGACATTTCATTTCCTTTCAGATTAGGGGCTAGGGGTCAGGGGCCGGGGGTCAGGGACGGTGCGGCTGCGCCGCGCGCCTTTCCCTGAATCCTGATCCCTGAATCCTGAATCCTGCTTACTTGTGAGCGACGTCCAGCTTGTCGACGGTGTCAAACTCGAACTTGATCTCTTTCCACGTTTCCATGGCGATCTTCAGTTCCGGCGAGTTCTTGGCGGCGTCGGTCAGGATGGCCTTGCCTTCCTTCTCGACCTGGACACCCTTGTTGCGAGCTTCCACACAGGCTTCCAGCGCGACGCGGTTGGCGGCGGCGCCGGCGGCGTTGCCCCAGGGGTGGCCGAGCGTGCCGCCACCGAACTGCAGCACCGAGTCGTCACCGAAGATGGTGACCAGCGCGGGCATGTGCCACACGTGGATACCACCCGAAGCAACCGGCATCACGCCAGGCATGGAGCCGAAGTCCTGGTCGAAGAAGATGCCGCGCGAACGGTCTTCCTTGATGAAGCTGTCGCGCATGATGTCGATCCAGCCCAGGGTCGCTTCGCGGTCGCCTTCAAGCTTGCCGACGACGGTACCCGAGTGCAGGTGGTCACCACCCGACAGACGCAGCACCTTGGTCAGGACGCGGAAGTGGATGCCGTGGTGCGGGTTGCGGTCGAGCACGGCGTGCATGGCGCGGTGGATGTGCAGCAGCATGCCGTTGTTGCGACACCAGTTGGCGAGGCCCGTGTTGGCCGTCAGGCCGCCGGTCAGGTAGTCGTGCATGATGATCGGTGCGCCGATTTCCTTGGCGAACTCGGCACGCTTGTACATCTCTTCCGGGGTCGGGGCGGTGACGTTCAGGTAGTGGCCCTTGCGCTCGCCGGTCTCGCGGATCGCCTTTTCGGTCGCCTCGTGGACGAAGGCGAAGCGATCACGCCAACGCATGAAGGGCT
>JANJWO010000052.1 GCA_024709485.1 Hydrogenophilaceae bacterium
CCCAACTTGTCGGCCAGCCGCGAAACCAGGTCTTCGCGCGGCGTGAAATCGACGATGTCCTCGGCCTTGATGACCTCGCGCGCCACATAATCGGTGCTGCCAAAGGCGTCGGCGAGCCCCAGGTCTATGCTCCTGGCGCCGCTCCAGACCAGCCCGCTGAACGTGTCCGGCGCTTCTTTCAGGCGCTTGCCGCGGCCCTTGCGCACCACATCGATGAACTGCTGGTGGATTTCCTCGAGCATGCCCCTGGCATAGGCCTCCTGCTTCGGATCGGCCGGCGAGAAGGGATCGAGGAAGCCCTTGTTTTCGCCGGCGGTGAGCAGGCGGCGCTCCACTCCCAGCTTGTCCATGGCCTTGGTGAAGCCGAAGCCGTCCATGAGCACGCCGATGGAGCCGACGATGCTGGCCTTGTCGACGAAGATCTTGTCGGCGGCGGCCGCCACGTAATAGCCGCCGGAGGCGCAGATGTCGTCCACCACCACATACAGCGGGGTGGCCGGATGCTTGGCGCGCAGGCGCTTGATCTCGTCGTGGATCTGCCCGGCCTGCACCGGGCTGCCGCCCGGGCTGTTGATGCGCAGGATGACGCCCTTGGTGCGCTTGTCCTCGAAGGCCGACTGCAGCCCCATGATGACCGCGTCGGCGCTGACTTCGTCGCTGGAAATGACGCCCTGCATGTCCACCAGCGCGGTATGCTTGCCCAGCACCTTCTCGCTTTCGCCCATCCAGCCCATGAAGGCGAAGAGCAGGATGAAAAGATAAAGGAAGGTGAGCGATTTGAAGAAAATCCCCCATTGGCGCGACTTGCGCTGCTCCTGCACCGCCGCCAGCGCCACCTTTTCCAGGGCTTGGCGTTCCCAGTTGTTGTCGTTGTCGCTCATGTATTTGCCAGATGATGTTCGGTTAACCGGATTTGATTGTCGCGCTCTTCCACCGGCAAGGGGGTGAGGCCCTTGCCGCCGCATCTGCCGCTGACGCAGCGCCCGTCTTTCGGGCTGTACAGGGCGCCGTGGGTAGCGCAGATCAAGTATACGCCGTCGCCGTCGAAAAACTCCCCTTCCTGCCAGTCCAGTTCCACCGGCACGTGGCCGCACTGGTTGAGGAAGGCGCGCGGCTCGCCCCGAAAGCGGATGGCGAAAGCCGGCACGGGCCGGCCATGCCAGTCGACCTCGAAACGCACGCCCTTGCCGCCCTCTTGCAGCACGCCCGAGGCGCAGATGATGCGGGCTTCGTTCATGCGCGCGTCATCAGCCATGTCTGCACCTCGGCGAAGGAGTCCAGCAGCGCCACCGGCGCGTGGCTGTGCAAATCTTCCGGCAGATGCGCGCCGTAGGTGACGCCCAGGCGATCCACCCCGGCATTGGCCGCCATCAGCATGTCGTGGCTGGTGTCGCCGATGACCAGGGTCTGCCCTTTATCCAGCATCAGCTCGCCCAGGATTTCCTCGACCATGGCCGGGTGCGGCTTGGAATGCGTCTGGTCGGCGCAGCGGGTCGCGGAAAAATACGGCCGCAGTTGCGAATGCGCGAGCGCGCGCTCCAGGCCCTTGAGGCTTTTGCCCGTCGCCACCGCCAGGGTAAAGCCGGCCTCGCGCAGGTCGCGAATGCCGTCGCGCACCCCCGCAAACAGAGGAATTTCCGCATCCCGCCCCAGGTAATGATGGCGGTAGCGCTCCACCAGCCTGGGATAATCCCCTTGCGGCAAGTCGGGCAGCAGGGTTTGCAGCGCCTGGACCAGGCCGAGGCCGATGATCTGGCGGCAGGCACGGTCGCCCGGCGCGGGAATGCCGAGGTCGGCGCAGGCCTGCTGGATGGCATCGACGATATGGCCGGCCGAATCCATCAGGGTGCCGTCCCAATCGAAAATCAAGAGTTCATACTGCCTGGGCATCGAGTTTGTCCACGAACTGTTGCAAATCATCTGGCAGCGGCGCCTCGAAAATCAAGGGCTCGCCGCTGACAGGATGGTTGAAGCTGAGTTTTGCCGCATGCAGGAACATGCGCTTCAGGCCCTGCGCGGCCAGCTCCTTGTTGAGCGGGAAATTGCCGTACTTGTCGTCGCCGGCAATGGGATGCTTCAAATAAGCCAGGTGCACGCGGATCTGGTGGGTGCGGCCGGTCTTGAGCTCCGCCTCCAGCAGCGCGAAGCCCGGCCAGGTCTTGATGCGCCTGAATACCGTGTGCGCCGTCTGCCCGCCCTCGTCCACGCTCACCCGCCGCTCGCCTTCCGCAGTCACGAACTTGCGCAAGGACAGCCTGACGTTGCGCAGCTCGTCGCGCCAGCGCCCGGTCGCCAGCACCAGATAGCGTTTGTCGATGCGGTGCTGGCGGAAAATCTCGTGCAGCGCGGTGAGCGCGCGGCGCTTCAGCGCCACCACCAGCACCCCCGAGGTTTCGCGGTCGAGGCGGTGGGCCAGCTCCAGGAAGCGGTGCTGGGGAAACTCCAGGCGCAGCTGTTCGATCACCCCGCGCGAAATGCCGCTGCCGCCGTGCACCGCCATGCCGGCGGGCTTGTTCAGCACGATCAGGCTATCGTCCTGGTAGAGGATGCGGGGGGCAAGGCGCGGCACGTCCCTGGGCAAGCTGGCCGGCTTGGGCAGGCTTTCGGCCACCCGCACCGGCGGAATGCGCACCTCGTCGCCGGTTTTCAGCTTGTAGCCGGCCTCGGCGCGGCCGCCGTTGACCCGCACCTCGCCGCCGCGCACCAGCTTGTAAATGCGGCTTTTCGGCACGCCCTTGAGCTGGCCGAGCAGGAAATTGTCCAGGCGCTGGCCTTCGTGGCCCTCGTCGACTTTGACCCGCCTGACTGAAACTTTACCTAAGTCATTCATTTTTTTATATACTGCGCTGGTTCTTGGCCGCCCTAGAGCCGCCATCGAATCCGAATTCCACCGGTTGTTTTCACCCACCGGCCCGTTGCACCCGAAACGCCCGCGCCCGCGCGCCCTGAAAAAAATCAGAATCGCGCCGCCCGCGCCCGCCATGGTGCGAAGGAAAAGTGGTGATACTAACTTAATGTAACGTGCATTACGCATACGACTGACCTGGCCCGCAATGCCGGGTCTAAGAAGCCTCGCCGCGTCGAGCAATCTCCGCGGCGTTTTGACCGGACTGAAAAACCCTTCAATTATTTTTTTGATGACCGTTCTGCTGACCCCAATTCACCGGCCTCACAGACTCTGACGGTTTTTCCGTCCCGTATGCGTGCGCGCGGGAGTAAAACATGAAGCGCATGCTATTCAACGCCACCCAGGCGGAAGAACTGCGGGTGGCCATCGTCGACGGACAGAAACTCGTCGACCTGGATATCGAATCCTCCGCCAAGGAACAACGCAAGAGCAACATCTACAAGGGTGTCATCACCCGCATCGAACCCAGCCTGGAAGCGGCTTTCGTCGACTACGGCTGCGAACGCCACGGCTTTCTGCCGTTCAAGGAGATCGCCCGCTCCTGCGTCAAGGGCTCCGGCCGTCCCGCCGACCTCATCCGCGAAGGCATGGAAGTCATCGTGCAGGTGGAAAAGGACGAGCGCGGCAACAAGGGCGCGGCGCTCACCACCTACGTTTCGCTGGCCGGCCGCTACCTGGTGCTGATGCCCAACAACCCGCGCGGCGGCGGCGTGTCGCGCCGCATCGAGGGCGAGGACCGCAACGAGCTCAAGGACGCCATGTCCGGCCTGGAAGTGCCCGAGGGCATGAGCCTGATCGGCCGCACCGCCGGCATCGGCCGCACCACCGAGGAACTGCAGTGGGACCTCAACTACCTGCTGCAGCTGTGGAAGGCCATCGAGGGCGCGGCCAGCAGCCAGTCCGGCGCCTTCCTCATCTATCAGGAAAGCTCGCTGGTCATCCGCGCCATCCGCGACTACTTCCAGCCCGACATCGGCGAGATCCTCATCGACACCGAAGACGTGTTCGAGCAGGCGCAGGGCTTCATGGCCCACGTCATGCCCGGCAACGTCAACCGCGTGAAGCTGTACAAGGACGACGTGCCGCTGTTCTCGCGCTTCCAGATCGAGCACCAGATCGAGTCCGCCTACGCAAGACAGGTGAACCTGCCGTCCGGCGGCGCCATCGTCATCGACCACACCGAGGCGCTGGTGTCCATCGACGTCAACTCGGCGCGCGCCACCAAGGGCGGCGACATCGAGGAGACCGCCTACCGCACCAACCTCGAAGCCGCCGACGAGATCGCGCGCCAGGCCCGCCTGCGCGACCTCGGCGGCCTCATCGTCATCGACTTCATCGACATGGAGTCGCAAAAGAACCAGCGCGAGGTGGAAAACCGCCTGCGCGACGCCCTGCACCACGATCGTGCCCGCGTGCAGATGGGCAAGATCTCGCGCTTCGGCCTGCTGGAACTGTCGCGCCAGCGCCTGCAGCCCTCGCTCGGCGAAACCAGCCACCAGCCCTGTCCGCGCTGCAGCGGCACCGGCCACATCCGCGGCGCCGAGTCGACTGCCCTGCACATCCTGCGCATCCTGCAGGAAGAGGCCATGAAGGAGAACACCGGCGCCATCCACGCCCAGGTGCCGGTGGAAGTCGCCACCTTCCTGCTGAACGAGAAACGCCAGGACATCCATGCCCTGGAAGCGCGCTTCAAGATCAACGTGGTGCTGATTCCCAACATCCACATGGAGACGCCGAACTACACGGTCGAGCGCATCAAGCACGAGGATCTCAACCGCGAAGGCATCATCGAGCCCAGCTACAAGATGGTGGTCGTGCCCGAGACCGAACAAGCCTACGCCGCCCGCGAGCAGAAGCCCGCCGCGCCCGAGGCCGTGGTCAAGGGCATCACCCCGGCGCAGCCCGCACCGGTGGTCGCCCCCCAGCCCGCGGCCGCTCCGGCCGCCGAGTCCTCCAGCCTGATCGGCCGCATCCTCGGCTGGTTCAAGAAAGCCGAACAATCCGCCCCGGTCGCCGAGACGCCCAAGCGCGAAGCCCGCAAGCCCGGCACTGGCCGCGAACGCGGCGAGCGGGAGCGCGGCGAAAAGCGCGAGCGCCCTGCCCGCCCGCCGCGCGAAGCGCGCCGCGCCGAGCCGTCCGAAGCGGCCGAAGCGCGCCCGCAGGAGCACAGGGAAAAACCCCCGCGCCCGCCCCGGCAGCCGCGCCAGCCCAAGAGTGAGCAGGCAACGCCGGCCGAAAGCCCGCGCCAGCCCAAAGCCGAACAGGCAATGCCGGCCGGCGAAAACGCGTCGCGTGATGGCAGCCGCCGCCGTCGCGGCGGCCGCGGCGGCCGCGGCGAGCGGGGAGACGGCATGCAGCAGCAGAACGCGCAAACCGCCGCCCCGGCCGAGTCCGCCCTCGCCGCGCCTGCTGCCGCCCGGCCTGCGCCCGAGTCCGCTCCTGTCGAACCCGCCCCGGCTCCCGTGCCGGTGAGCGCGCCGGAGCCGATCGCGGCACCGGCGCAAGCGGCTCCCGCCGTGGCCGCGCCGGTGCCGGTTCCGGCAGCGGCGCCCGCGCCGCAAGCAGCCGCGGTTCAGCCCGAGACGGCCGCGCCCATTGCGCCGGCTGCCCCGGCCGCACCGATTGCGGCCGCGCCCGCAGGCGCCACCGCCAGGCCGGAAGACATCCTGAAAACGCTGACGGGCGAAGCCGGCCTGAGCCAGGTGGAAACGCAAAGCGCTCCGGCGGCTGCCGCCGAAGGCGAAACGCCGCCCGCCGCAGGGCGCCGCCCGCGCCGCCGCCGCCCCCAGGCGGCCGAGCCCGCGCAGATGGAGCTGATGCAGGTGGAAACCAGCGCACCCGCCGCGCCCGCCGCGGAGGAGGCCGCACCGCGTCCGCACAACCCGAGGCGTCGCCGCCAGGCTGCGCAGCCTGGC
>JANJWO010000057.1 GCA_024709485.1 Hydrogenophilaceae bacterium
GCGCGCTGCATGCGCGCGCGGAGGCGATCGAGGCCGATCTGCTCGACGCGCTGACGCGCTGGGAGACGCTCGAGGCCAAGGTCGCGGTCTGAGCCGAGGTTTCACGTGAAACCGAACCCGGCAGCGGGTAGAATGCCGCCATGAATTTCCCCGAGTCCTTCGATGTCATCGTCGTCGGTGGCGGCCACGCCGGCACCGAAGCCGCGCTCGCCGCCGCGCGCATGGGTGCGCGCACGCTGCTGCTGACGCACAACATCGAAACCCTCGGCGCCATGTCCTGCAACCCGTCCATCGGCGGCATCGGCAAGGGCCATCTGGTCAAGGAAGTCGATGCCCTGGGCGGGGCGATGGCGCTCGCCGCCGACGAGGCCGGCATCCAGTTCCGCACCCTGAACGCGTCCAAGGGCCCGGCGGTGCGCGCCACCCGCGCCCAGGCCGACCGCGCGCTGTACAAGGCGGCGATCCGCCGGCGCCTGGAAAACCAGGCAAACCTCACGCTGTTCCAGCAGGCGGTGGACGACCTCGTCGTCGAAGGCGACCGCGTCACCGGCGTGCGCACCCAGTTGGGCCTGGTGTTTTCCGCGCGCGCCGTGGTGCTTACCGCCGGCACCTTCCTGGCCGGCCTGATCCACGTCGGCCTGCAGAATTACGAGGCGGGGCGCATGGGCGACCCGCCGGCCAGCTCGCTCGCGCACCGCCTGCGCGAACTCAAGCTGCCGGTGGGGCGGCTGAAGACCGGCACGCCGCCGCGCCTCGACGGCCGCAGCATCGACTGGCGCCGGTGCCAGGAACAGCCGGGCGACGAGCCGACCCCGGTATTTTCCTTTGTCGGCCGCCGCGCGCTGCATCCGCGCCAGGTCTCGTGCTGGATCACCCACACCAATCCGCGCACCCACGACATCATCCGCGCGGGCTTTGCGCGCTCGCCCATGTTCACCGGGGTGATCGAAGGGGTGGGGCCGCGCTACTGCCCGTCGATCGAGGACAAGGTCAACCGTTTCGCCGACAAGGCCAGCCACCAGATTTTCCTGGAGCCGGAGGGGCTCGATACGCACGAGGTCTATCCCAACGGCATTTCCACCTCGCTGCCTTTCGACGTCCAGCTGGCCGCGGTGCATTCCATCCCCGGCCTGGAGAACGCGCACATCCTGCGTCCGGGCTACGCCATCGAATACGACTACTTCGACCCGCGCAACCTGAAAGCGAGCCTGGAAACCCGGTCAATAGGCGGCCTGTTCTTCGCCGGCCAGATCAACGGCACCACCGGCTACGAAGAAGCCGCCGCCCAGGGCCTGCTCGCCGGCTTGAACGCCGCGCGCCATGCCCAGGAAAAGGACGCCTGGCACCCGGCCCGCCACCAAGCCTATCTCGGCGTGCTGGTCGACGATCTCATCACGCGCGGGGTGTCCGAGCCCTACCGCATGTTCACCAGCCGCGCCGAATACCGCCTGTCCTTGCGCGAGGACAATGCCGACATGCGCCTGACCGAAATCGGCCGCGAACTGGGGCTGGTCGACGACCCGCGCTGGGACGCCTTCAACCGCAAGCGCGACGCCATCGCGAAGGAGACCGAGCGCCTGAAAACCACCTGGGTGCGCCCGGAAGTGCTGCCGGCGGCCGCGGCCGAAGCCGTGCTCGGGAAGGCGATCGAGAGAGAATACAACCTGTTCGAACTGCTGCGCCGGCCCGAGGTGGGCTATGCCCGTCTGCTCGAACTGCCCGGCGGCGCGCCCGGGGTCGAGGACGAAAAAGTCATCGAGCAACTGGAAATTCAGGCCAAGTACCAGGGCTACATCGAGCGCCAGCAGGACGAGGTGGAAAAACACCGCGAGCAGGAGGAATTGCGCCTGCCGCAGGATTTCGACTACATGCAGCTCACCGGCCTGTCCATCGAAGTGCGCCAGCGCCTCAACACGCACAAGCCGGAGACCCTGGGCCAGGCCGCGCGCCTGCAGGGCATCACCCCGGCGGCGGTTTCGGTGCTGATGGTGTACGCCAGGCGCGGCTTCCGGCCGGACGTGGATAAAAAGACCGCATGAGCCTCGCCGCACAGCTGGCGGCGGGGGTCGCTGAACTGGGGCTGGCGATTGCCCCGGACACGCAAAAAAAACTGCTGGCCTACCTGGAGCTGATGGCCAAGTGGAACCGCGTCTACAACCTCACCGCGCTGAGGAATCCGCGCGAATGGGTGACCCACCATCTGCTCGACAGCCTCTCGGTGCTGCCGCACATCCAGGGTCCGCGGGTGGTCGATGTAGGCAGCGGGGCGGGGCTGCCGGGGCTGGTGCTGGCCATGGCGCGGCCCGACTGGCAGGTGGTGAGCGTGGAGGCGGTGGACAAGAAGGCCGCCTTCCAGCGCCAGGTTGCGGCAGAGTTAGCGCTTGCTAACGTGCAGGTCGAGGGGCGTCGCGTGGAAGAGGTGGCGCTGGCGGGCGGAGCGGATACCGTGGTGTCGCGCGCCTTTTCCAGCCTGGCGGATTTCGTCGGCCTGACCCGGCATCTGCTCAAACCGGGCGGGCGGTGGGCGGCCATGAAGGGCCGCCTGCCGGGCGAGGAAATCGCCGCCTTGCCGGGCGAGGTGCGGGTAAGGGAAATAATCGAATTGAGCGTGCCGGGGCTGAACGCCGAGCGCTGCGTGGTGTTGATGGAACGGGGCTGAAGGGCGCGCACAAGGGGGAAGCGAATGAGAAAGCCCCTTGTCCTCATGCCCGCTTTGTGGATTTTGATGGGACACAGATGAGCAGGATTCTTGCGATAGCAAACCAGAAAGGTGGGGTGGGCAAGACCACCACCGCCGTCAACCTCGCCTGCGGCCTGGCGCAAAACGGCCAGCGCGTGCTGCTGGTGGACCTCGACCCGCAGGGCAACGCCACCATGGGCGCCGGCGTGGAAAAGCGCACCGCCATGCCCACCGCCTATCAGGTGCTGCTGGGGCAGGCCGACATCCCTGCCAGCCGTCTGCGTTCGCAGCGCGGCGGCTTCGATGTGGTGCCGGCCAACCGCGAGCTGTCGGGCAGCGAGATCGACATGGTCGAGATCGAGAGCCGCGAATACCGCCTCAAGGCGGAACTCGCCAGGGTCGCGCACGAATACGATTTCGTCCTCGTCGACTGCGCGCCCACGCTCAACCTGCTCACCGTCAACGCGCTCGCCGCCGCCGATGCGGTGCTGATCCCCATGCAGTGCGAGTATTACGCGCTGGAGGGCCTGACCGATCTGGTCGCCACCATCAAGAAGGTGAAGGCACGGCTCAATCCCGCCATCGAAATCGAGGGCCTGTTGCGCGTCATGTACGATCCGCGCTCGACCCTGGCCCAGCAGGTGGCCGCCGAGCTCAAGAGCCACTTCGGCGACAAGGTGTTCAACACCGTGATTCCGCGCAACGTGCGCCTGGCCGAGGCGCCCAGCCACGGCCTGCCGGGGGTGGTGTACGACCCGGCCTCGAAAGGCGCGCAGGCCTATCTCGAATTGGCGCGCGAAGTGCTGCAGCGCTACGGCATTGCTGTCCAACAAACCCAAGCCAGCGCAAACTGAAAGGCAACCCATGGCAAAAATGAAAGGACTCGGACGCGGCCTCGACGCCCTGCTGGGCGGAGACAACGGCGGTGCGGGCGAAAAGGGCGATTTGCGCGCCCTGCCGATCGCGCAGCTGAAGCCGGGGCGCTACCAGCCGCGCACCCACTTCGACGAAACCGCGCTCGACGAGCTGGCCGAATCCATCCGCACCCAGGGCCTGATGCAGCCGATCCTGGTGCGCGGCGACGGCGAGCAGTACGAGATCATCGCCGGCGAGCGCCGCTGGCGCGCCGCCCAGCGCGCGGGGCTCACCGAGGTGCCGGTGCTGATCAAGGACGTGCGCGAGGAGGCGGTGGCGGCGATGGCGCTGATCGAGAACATCCAGCGCGAGGATCTCAACGCCATCGAGCAGGCGCACGGCCTGCAACGCCTGATCCAGGAGTTCGGCATGACCCACGACGCCGTGGCGCAGTCGGTGGGCAAGTCGCGCGCCGCGGTCTCCAACCTGCTGCGCCTCTTGAACCTGTCCCGGCCGGTGCAGGACATGCTCATGGCCGGGCTGATCGAAATGGGCCATGCCCGCGCCTTGCTGCCGCTGCATGCCGGCCAGCAGAAGGAGCTTGCCCACGAAATCGAGGAAAAGGGCCTGTCGGTGCGCGAGGTCGAGCGCCGCGCCGCCCGGCTGAAGGAGGGCGATACCGCCAAGGCGGCGAAAAAATCCGTGCCGCGCGACATTCGCCGCCTGGAGGAAACCCTGTCCGAGACCCTGGGCATGGAGGCGCGCGTGCACATGAGCCGCCACGGCGGCCGGCTGACCCTGGCGTTTTCCGACGCCGAGCAGCTGCAGGGCATGCTGGAAAAGCTGGGAATCGCGCTCTAGCGCGCCACGCAAAAATGATCAAAACGGAATATTAAGGAATTAGTAGATAAAACCTATCAATCCCCTAATAAATCCTAATTGCATTGAATCAGCCAATTGGTCTATCATCGCGGTCTAATGTTCCGGCCCACCACCCGGGTGGCGGTTGCACAACTCGCCCTCCTTCTCGTTGCAGCGGGCATCGCCTGGCTGTTCTGGGGGGAAAAGCCCGCGCTATCGGCGGCTTACGGGGTGGCGGTGAGCCTGATCATTACCCTGCTGATGCTGGCCCGACAGCGTGAAAGCGAAATGCATTCCGACTGGACGGCGCAACGACAGCTGGGGCAGTTTTTCCGGCTGGAGGCCGAACGCTTCATCCTCGCGGTGGCGTTGCTGGCGCTGGGCTTCATGTCCGGCAAGACCGAGCCGCTGGCGCTGATCTCCGGTTTCGTGCTGGGTCAGCTGGGCTGGGCGGCGGCGCTGAGAAAGCCTTGAACCTTTATACAGGTGCGTTCTGATTGTGGAGAGCCGCGCGGCCGCCACAACCAAAACTTACTTGAATTCATACTCTAAACCATGTCTGGCGAAGCACACACCTCTGGCGACTACATCAAGCACCACCTGCAGAATCTGACCTTCGGTCAGCATCCCGACGGCACCTGGGGCGTGGCCCACAGCGCCGCAGAAGCCAAGGAAATGGGCTTTTGGGCGATCAACCTCGACAGCATGGGCGTCGGCATCATTCTGGGCCTGATCTTCCTGCTGCTGTTCCGCGCCGCGGCCAAGAAGGCCACGGTCGGCGTGCCCTCCGGCCTGCAGAATTTCGTCGAGTGGGTGGTCGAGTTCATCGACGGCTCCGTGCGCGGCTCCTTCTCGCACAAGAACGCCCTGGTCGCGCCGCTGGCCCTGACCGTGTTCATGTGGGTGTTCCTGATGAACTTCATGGACCTGCTGCCGATCGACTGGCTGCCCTGGATCGCCACCCTGCTCGGCGTGCCTTATCTCAAGATCGTGCCGTCGACCGACCCCAACGTCACCTTCGCGCTGGCCCTGTCGGTGTTCGTGCTGGTCCTGTACTACAGCGTCAAGATGAAGGGCCCCGGCGGCTTCTTCGCCGAGCTGGCCTTCCAGCCCATCCCCAAGTTCCAGTTCCCGGTCAACCTGCTGCTGGAAGGCGTGGGCCTCATCGCCAAGCCGGTTTCGCTGTCCCTGCGTCTGTTCGGCAACATGTACGCCGGCGAAATGATCTTCATCCTGATCGCGCTGATGTTCAGCGGCGGCGTGCTGCTGGGCGTGTTCGGCGGCGTGCTGCAATGGGCGTGGGCGGTGTTCCATATCCTGATCATCACCTTGCAGGCGTTCATCTTCATGACGCTGACCATCGTGTACCTGGACATGGCGCATTCCGAGCACCATTAAGAATTTGCTGGAAATTTCTGGTTTCTTTTTCAACTTAATCTGAAAACTCAAGGAGTAAACAAATGGAAATGACTCAAGCCGTGCTGTATGTCGCAGGTGCGCTGATGATGGGCCTGGGCGCGCTGGGCGCAGCCGTGGGTATCGGTGTCCTCGGCGGCCGTTTCCTGGAAGGCGCTGCCCGTCAGCCCGAACTGATCCCCATGCTGCGCACCCAGTTCTTCATCGTCATGGGCCTGGTCGACGCCGTGCCGATGATCGCCGTGGGTCTGGCCATGTATGTGCTGTTCGCGGTGGCCGGCTAATCTGGCGGATTGCAACAACCCGGCGAACGCGGTTTCGCCGTTGACTCCCCAGTGAAGGTGCGAAAATGAATTTCAACGCTACCCTGATCGGCCAGACCATCACGTTCATATTCTTCGTGTGGTTCTGCATGAAGTTTGTCTGGCCGCCCATCATGAACGCGCTCGAGGCGCGCAAGAAACAGATCGCCGACGGCCTCGCCGCCGCCGATCGCGGCAAGCACGAGCTCGAACTCGCCGCCAAGGCCGCCGCCGACAACATGCGCGATGCCAAGGCCCAGGCCGCCGAAGTGCTGGCCCAGGCCGAGAAGCGCGCCGCGCAGATCGTCGAGGACGCCAAGAACGCCGCCAAGGCCGAAGGTGAGCGCCAGCTGGCCGCGGCCCAGGCCAACATCGAGCAGGAAGCCAACCGCGCGCGCGAAAACCTGCGCGAGCAGGTGGCCCAGCTTGCCGTGGCCGGCGCCGAAAGAATCCTGCGCCGCGAAGTCAGCGCGCAGGCGCACGCCGAGCTGCTCAACCAGCTGAAAGCCGAGCTGTAATCATGGCCGAACTGTCCACCCTGGCCCGTCCCTACGCCGAGGCGGTGTTCCGCCTGGCCAAGGAAAAGAGCGCGCTCGCCGGCTGGTCCGAGCGTCTGGCGACGCTGGCCGCCATCGTGTCCGATCCGCAGATGCAGGCCGTGATCGCCGACCCCAACACCTCGGCCGCGCGCGCTGCCGAACTGATCGGCGCCATCGCCGGCGCCGACGAAGCGGGCCAGAACCTGCTCGCCGTGCTGGCCGGCAACGACCGCCTGACCCTGCTGCCGGAAATCGCCGCCCAATATGAAGTGCTGAAGGCCGAAGCCGAAGGCGTGCTGGAAGCCACCATCGTGTCGGCGCAGACCATGAGCGACGCGCAGAAGGCCGAACTCATGGCCGCACTCAAGGCCCGGTTCGGACGCGACGTCGAAGCGACGGTGCAGGTGGACGAAAGCCTCATCGGCGGCGCCGTCATCACCGTGGGCGACCAGGTGATCGACGGCTCGGTGAAGGGCCGTCTGCAGAAAATGGCCGCGGCCCTCACCGCGTGAGGCGCGGCGCAAGGACTCGGCGCTTACAGAATTTAACTTAGATACGGAACCGGCAAAGCCGGAGATGAGCATGCAACTGAACCCAAGCGAAATCAGCGAACTGATTAAAGCCAAGATCGAGAACCTGGGAACCGGTTCCGAACTGCGCACCCAGGGCACCATCGTGTCCGTGACCGACGGCATCATCCGCGTGCACGGCCTGTCCGATGTGATGTCCGGCGAAATGATCGAACTGCCGGACAACGTGTTCGGCGTGGCCTTGAACCTCGAACGCGACTCCGTCGGCGTCGTGGTGCTGGGCGACTACGAACACCTCAAGGAAGGCGACACCGCCAAGTGCACCGGCCGCATCCTGGAAGTGCCGGTCGGCCCCGAGCTGAAAGGCCGCGTGGTCAACGCGCTGGGCCAGCCCATCGACGGCAAGGGTCCGGTCAACGCCAGCAAGTCCTCCCCCATGGAAGTCATCGCCCCCGGCGTGATCGCGCGCCAGTCGGTGAACCAGCCGGTGCAGACCGGTCTCAAGTCGATCGACTCCATGGTGCCGATCGGCCGCGGCCAGCGCGAGCTGATCATCGGCGATAGGCAAACCGGCAAGACCGCGGTGGCGATCGACGCCATCATCAACCAGAAGGGCACCGGCGTGACCTGCGTGTACGTGGCGGTCGGGCAGAAGGCCTCGTCGATTGCCAACGTGGTGCGCAAGCTGGAAGAGCACGGCGCCATGGCCCACACCATCATCGTGGCAGCGTCCGCCTCCGACTCCGCCGCCATGCAGTACCTCGCCCCCTACGCCGGCTGCGCCATGGGCGAATACTTCCGCGACACCGGCGAAGACGCGCTGATCGTGTACGACGACCTCACCAAGCAGGCCTGGGCCTATCGCCAGATCTCCCTGCTGCTGCGCCGCCCGCCGGGCCGCGAAGCCTACCCCGGCGACGTGTTCTACCTGCACTCCCGCCTCCTGGAGCGCGCCGCGCGCATCAACGCCGACGAAGTCGAGAAGCGCACCAAGGGCGCGGTGAAGGGCAAGACCGGTTCGCTGACCGCGCTGCCCATCATCGAGACCCAGGCCGGCGACGTGTCCGCCTTCGTGCCGACCAACGTGATCTCGATTACCGACGGCCAGATCTTCCTGGAAACCGACCTCTTCAACGCCGGCATCCGTCCCGCCATCAACGCCGGCCTGTCGGTGTCGCGCGTCGGCGGCGCGGCGCAGACCAAGGTCATCAAGAAGCTGGGCGGCGGCATCCGTCTGGCGCTGGCGCAGTACCGCGAACTCGCGGCCTTCGCGCAATTTGCTTCGGATCTCGACGAAGCCACCAAGAAGCAGCTCGAGCGCGGCAAGATCGTGACCGAACTGATGAAGCAGCCGCAGTACTCGCCCATGAGCGTGGCCGAAATGGCGGTGACCCTGTTCGCCGTCAACAACGGCTACATGGACGACGTCGACGTGAAGAAGGTGCTGGCTTTCGAAGCCGCGCTGCAGGCTTACGTCAAGGACAAGCACAAGGGCATGGTCGACGCCATCAACGCCAGCGGCGAGATGAGCGGCGACAGCGAAGCCGAACTCAAGTCGGCGATCGAGTCCTTCAAGCAGACCGCTGTTTACTAAACGGCACTGATTCGGGAGTCCCGGCAATGGCCGCAGGCAAGGAAATACGAACCAAGATCAAGAGCGTGGAAAACACGCGCAAGATCACCAAGGCCATGGAGATGGTGGCGGCGAGCAAGATGCGCAAGGCGCAGGACCGCATGAAGGCGGCCCGCCCCTACGCGGAAAAGGTCGCCAACGTCGCCGCGCACATGGCCTACGCCCACCCTGAGTACAAGCATCCCTTCGTGGTGCGCCGCGAGCAGATCAAGCGCGTCGGCCTCGTCCTCGTCACCTCCGACAAGGGCCTGTGCGGCGGCCTGAACACCAATGCGCTGCGCGTGGTGGTGAACAAGATCAAGGAATGGGAAGGCCAGGGCGTCGGTATCGACGTCACCGCCATCGGCAACAAGGGCCTCGGCTTCATGCAGCGCATGGGCGGCAACGTGGTGTCCCAGCTCACCGCGCTGGGCGACGCCCCGCACATGGAACGCCTGATCGGCCCGGTCAAGATCATGCTCGACGCCTATGTCGAAGGCAGGATCGACGCGCTCTACATCGTGTACAACCGCTTCATCAACACCATGAAGCAGGAGCCCACGCTGAAGCAGCTGCTGCCGCTGGAGCAGGCCGCCGGCGACGAGGCGGAGAAGCTCAAGCACCACTGGGACTACATCTACGAGCCCGATGCCAAGGCGGTGGTGGATGGCCTGCTGACCCGCTACATCGAGTCCATCGTGTACCAGGCCGTGGTCGAGAACATCGCCTGCGAACAGTCGGCGCGGATGGTGGCGATGAAGGCCGCTTCCGACAACGCCAAGAACGTCATCGGCGAGCTGAAACTGCTGTACAACAAGACCCGCCAGGCCGCCATTACCAAGGAGCTGTCCGAGATTGTCGCCGGTGCAGCCGCTGTTTAAAAGATTACGAATCAATTTTAGGAACCAACCATGAGCAACGGAAAAATCGTTCAGGTCATCGGCGCGGTGGTGGATGTGCAGTTCCCCCGCGAGGCCATGCCCAAGGTGTTCGACGCGCTGAAGCTGTCGAACCCCGACCTCACCTTTGAAGTCAGCAGCAAATGGGCGACGGCGTGGTGCGCACCATTGCCATGGGCTCCACCGACGGCCTGCGCCGCGGCATGGAAGTGCTGGCCACCGGCAATCCCATCTCCGTCCCCGTCGGCCAGGCCACCCTCGGCCGCATCATGGACGTGCTGGGCAACCCCGTGGACGAAGCCGGCCCCATCGGCACCGAGGTGCGCATGCCCATCCACCGCAAGCCGCCGGCCTTCGACGAACAGGCCGCCAGCATCGAGATCCTGGAAACCGGCATCAAGGTGATCGACCTCATCATGCCTATCGCCAAGGGCGGCAAGATCGGCCTGTTCGGCGGCGCCGGCGTGGGCAAGACCGTGACGCTGATGGAGCTGATCCGCAACATCGCGGTCGAGCACAGCGGCTACTCCGTGTTCGCCGGCGTCGGCGAGCGCACCCGCGAGGGCAACGACTTCTACCACGAGATGAAGGAAGGCGGCGTGATCGACAAGGTGGCGCTGGTCTACGGCCAGATGAACGAGCCGCCCGGCAACCGTCTGCGCGTCGCGCTGACCGGCCTGACCATGGCCGAGTACTTCCGCGACGAAGGCCGCGACGTGCTGATGTTCATCGACAACATCTACCGCTACACCCTGGCCGGCACCGAAGTGTCCGCGCTCTTGGGCCGCATGCCGTCCGCCGTGGGCTACCAGCCCACCCTGGCCGACGAAATGGGCCGCCTGCAGGAGCGCATCACCTCCACCAAGACCGGTTCCATCACCTCCTTCCAGGCCGTGTACGTGCCGGCGGACGACCTGACCGACCCGTCGCCCGCCACCACCTTCGCGCACCTCGACGCGACCCTGGTGCTGTCCCGTCAGGTGGCCGAACTGGGCATCTACCCCGCGGTGGACCCGCTCGATTCCACCTCGCGCCAGCTCGACCCGCAGGTCGTCGGCGAGGAGCATTACACCGTGGCGCGCCAGGTGCAGGGCACGCTGCAGAAGTACAAGGAACTGCGCGACATCATCGCCATCCTGGGCATGGACGAACTGTCGCCCGAAGACAAGCTGGCCGTGTCGCGCGCGCGCAAGCTGCAGCGCTTCCTGTCGCAGCCCTTCTTCGTGGCGGAAGTGTTCACCGGTGCCCCCGGCAAGTACGTTTCGCTGAAGGACACCATCGCCGGCTTCAAGGCGATCGTCAACGGCGAATACGACCATCTGCCCGAGCAGGCCTTCTACATGGTGGGCCCGATCGAAGAAGCAGTTGAAAAAGCGAAAACCCTCCAGTAAAGGTAAGGCCGCATGGCAATGACACTCCACGTCGACATCGTCAGCGCAGAGACCGCGCTCTTCTCCGGCACCGCGGAATTCCTCGCCGTGCCGGGCGAGATGGGCGAACTCGGCATCTACCCGCGGCACACGCCGCTGCTGACCAAGCTCAAGCCCGGCTCGGTGCGCATCAAGCGCCCCGACGTTGCCGAGGAAGAGCTGATTTACGTCTCCGGCGGCGTGCTGGAAGTGCAGCCCTATGTCGTCACCATCCTGTCCGACACCGCCATCCGCGGCAACGACCTGGACGAGGCCGCGGCGCTGGAAGCCAAGCGCGCAGCGGAAGAGGCGATGAAGGACAAGTCCGCCGCCATGGATCTGGCCAAGGCCCAGGCCGAACTGGCCGAAGCCGTGGCGCAACTGGCGGCGATCCAGAAGCTGCGCAGGAAGGTCTGACGCAGGTCGCGCTAGACAACAAATAGGCAGCTTCGGCTGCCTTTTGTTTTTGCGCAGTTTATACTTGAAAACATTACAAAGAGGACAGGAGGACAAGAGGTGAAACAAGGAGGGGCTTACTCCTGTCCTCTTGTCCTCCTTGTTCGGTTTTGTTCCATCGCTTCTTTTTGCCCCCCAATCGAAGCCACGCCTTCATGACCTCCGCACTCGACATCGTCATCCTCGCCGCCGGCAAGGGCACGCGCATGCGCTCGGACCTGCCCAAGGTGCTGCACCCGCTCGCCGGCCGGCCGCTGGTCTCGCACGTGATCCGCGCCGCCCGGGAAATCGAGGCCAGCCGGATCTGCGTGGTCTACGGCTTCGGCGGCGATGCCGTGCCCGGCGCGCTGGCCGACGACAAGCTGACTTTCGTGCTGCAGGCCGAGCAGCTCGGCACCGGCCATGCCGTGCAGCAGGCGCTGCCGCACCTGCACAAGAGCGGCGTGACGCTGGTGCTGTTCGGCGACGTGCCGCTGATCCGGCCCGACACCTTGAAGCCGCTGGTCGCCGCGGCGCAGGCGGGCAAGCTGGGCTTGCTCACCGTGGTGCTGCAGGACGCCACCGGCTACGGCCGCATCGTGCGCGAGCACGGCAAGGTGGTGAAGATCGTCGAGCACAAGGACGCCACGGAGGCCGAACGCGAAATCCGCGAAGTGAACACCGGCGTGCTCGCCGTGCCCACGGCGAAGCTGGCCGCATGGCTCGGCCGGCTCGGCAACCACAACGCCCAGGGCGAGTATTACCTCACCGACATCGTCGCCATGGCGGTGGCGGACGGCGTCGAGGTGCTGGCCAGCCATCCCGGCGACGCATGGGAAGTGCTGGGGGTGAACAGCAAGGCGCAGCTCGCCGAGCTCGAGCGCATCCATCAGCGCAACATCGCACGCGAGCTGCTGGACGGCGGCGTGACCCTGATCGACCCGGCGCGCATCGACGTGCGCGGCGAGCTGAATTGCGGGCGCGATGTCAGCATCGACGTCGGCTGCGTGTTCGAGGGCAGCGTGGCACTCGGCGACAAGGTAACGATCGGCCCCCACTGCGTGCTGAAGGACGTGCGCGTGGCGGCGGGCACGCGGATCGAGGCGTTCTCGCACCTGGCCGGCGCCGACATCGGCGAGGACGCGCGCATCGGCCCGTTCTCGCGCCTGCGCCCGGGCGCAGTGCTGGCGCGCGAGGTGCACGTCGGCAACTTCGTCGAGGTCAAGAACAGCGTGGTGAAAGCGGGCGCCAAGATGAACCACCTGGCCTACATCGGCGACGCCGAAGTGGGCGCGAAGAGCAACATCGGCGCCGGCACCATCACCTGCAACTACGACGGCGCCAACAAGCACAAGACCGTGATCGGCGACAACGCCTTCATCGGCTCCAACGCCGCGCTGGTGGCGCCGGTGAGTATCGGCGACAACGCCACCATCGGCGCCGGCTCGGTGATCGTGAAGGATGCGCCGGCCGGCGAACTTTCACTGTCGAGAGCCAAGCAGCTCACCGTTCCCGGCTGGCAGCGGCCTACGAAAAAGTGAGGAGTTAGGGGTGAGGGGTGAGAAGTAAAACCGTCGTGAAGGGATACGTGATCATGAAAGCGCAGACTGCAATTGCTTGCCGGCCAATGAGGCTTTGCGCCTCATGCCTCACGCTTCACGCCTTACCGAGCGCGGAGCGCTAGCCATGTGCGGCATCGTCGGCGCCGTGGCGCAGCGCAACGTCATCCCCATCCTGCTCGAAGGCCTGCACCGCCTGGAATACCGCGGCTACGATTCGGCCGGGCTGGTGACGGCCAACGGCGGCCTCAAGCGCGTGCGCAGCGTGGGGCGCGTGGCCGCGCTGGCGGAGGAGAGCAGGAAGCAGGGGGTGCACGGGCATCTCGGCATCGCGCACACGCGCTGGGCCACGCACGGCGCGCCGACCGAGGCCAACGCGCACCCGCACATCAGCCACGGCGAGATCGCCGTGGTGCACAATGGCATCATCGAGAACCACGAGCCGCTGCGCGAGAAACTCAAGGGCCTGGGCTACCGCTTCGACTCGGAAACCGATACCGAAGTCATCGTGCACCTGGTGCATCAGCATTACCAGCGAAGCCGCGACCTGCTCGAGGCGGTGAAGACGGCGGTCAGCGAGCTGCGCGGCGCCTACGCCATCGGGGTGATTGCCAAGGACGCGCCCAATCAATTGGTGTGCGCGCGCAAGGGCAGCCCGCTCATCATCGGGCTGGGCATCGAGGAGAACTTCATCGCCTCCGACGCCTCGGCCTTGTTGCCGGTGACGCAGCGCATGCTCTACCTGGAGGAGGGCGACATCGCCGAGCTCGGCTTGCTGCGCGTGCGGGTGTTCGACGGCAGCGGCAAGGAAGTCGAACGCGAAGTGCATGTGTCCGAGCTGTCCGCCGACATGGCCGAACTCGGCCCCTACCGCCATTACATGCAGAAGGAAATCCACGAGCAGCCGCGCGCCCTGGCCGACACCCTGCAGAACGCGCTGCTGCCGGGCGGGCTCGCGCCGGCGCTGTTCGGCATCGAGGCCGCGGCCGTGCTTGCGCGGGTCCGGGCCGTGACCATCCTCGCCTGCGGCACCAGCTATCACGCCGGCCGGGTCGCCGGCTACTGGCTGGAGTCGATCGCCGGGGTGCCGGCCACGGTGGAAATCGCCAGCGAATACCGCTACCGCGACACCATCCCCAACCCCGAGGCGCTGGTGGTGACCATCTCGCAGTCGGGCGAGACCGCCGACACCCTGGCGGCGCTGCAGCGCGCAAAAGAACTGGGGCATGAATCCACCCTGGCGATCTGCAACGTGCCGGAATCCTCGCTGGTGCGCGCCAGCCGATTGAAATTCCTCACCCGCGCCGGGCCCGAAATCGGCGTGGCCTCGACCAAGGCCTTCACCACCCAGCTCGCCGCGCTGTTCCTGCTCACCCTGGTGCTGGCGAAACTGCGCGGCAAATTGAGCCCCGAACAGGAAGCCGAGCAGCTCACTTCGTTGCGCCAGCTGCCGCAGCTCGCGCAGGAGGTGCTGAAGCTGGAACCGCAGGTGGAAGCCTGGGCGCGCCGCTTCGCCAACAAGCACCACGCCCTGTTTTTAGGCCGTGGCCAGCACTATCCGATCGCGCTGGAAGGCGCGCTCAAGCTCAAGGAAATCTCCTACATTCACGCCGAGGCCTATCCGGCCGGCGAACTCAAGCACGGCCCGCTCGCCCTGGTCGACAAGGACATGCCGGTGGTGGCGGTGGCGCCCAACGACCAGTTGCTCGACAAGCTCAAGTCCAATCTGCAGGAAGTGCGCGCGCGCGGCGGCGAGTTGTACGTGTTTGCCGACCTCGACACCCATATCGCGGCGAGCGAGGGCGTGCAGGTCATCCAGCTCGGCAGCCATGCCGGGCCGCTGTCGCCGATTCTGCACACCCTGCCCTTGCAGCTCTTGTCCTATCACGCGGCGCTGCAAAAGGGCACCGATGTCGACAAGCCGCGCAATCTGGCGAAAAGCGTGACCGTGGAATGAGCAAAAGGCGCCCAGGGCGCCTTTTGCATGCGGGCCGCGCGGCGGATCAGCGCCGCTTGCGGTCTTCCTTCAGCGCCAGGGTGGCGACCTGCACGCGGTTCCTCAGCCCCAGCTTTTCCATGATGTTGCGCAGGTGGTTGCGCACGGTGTTCTCGGACAGCTTGAGGTTGTAGGCGATGATCTTGTTGGAAAGTCCCTGCTTCACGAACTCGACGATTTCCAGTTCGCGCGGGGTCAGCGCCTCCAGCGCATTGTGCGCGATCTCGCCGCGCGCCATGCTCTGCATGATGTTGAGCGGGAAGCTGCTCTGCCCGGCGCACACGCTGCGGATCGCCGAGAGCACGTGATCGGGCTCGCTGCTCTTGATGACGTAGCCGTCGACGCCGGCGCTGATGGCCTCGGAGATTTCCTCCTCGGTGTCGGCGATGGTGAGCATGATGACTTTCATGCCGGCTTCGCGGATGTCGGACACCATGTCGAGCGCGTCCATGTCGGGGAGCGAGCGGTCGAGCAGCACCACGTCGGCGCGCTTGCCGTCGTCCAGCCACGCCTTGAGCGAGGCGGCGTCGGCGAACTGCGCGGCAAGCTGCATGTCGCCGGTTTGCTGGATGGAGTTCGCCACCCCCATGCGCAACAGGGGGTGATCATCCACTACCACGACGCTGATGGGTGCTGTCATAAAACCTCCGGAGCGGCTGCCGCTTGGCGCAACCAGGAAACTATAGGATATCTGGCCGGCAAACGGCGAAAAAATTCAGGTCGGCAGGCCGCGCGGCTTGCGCGGCGCATGTTCGAACAGCCGATCATACAGGGCACGCGGCAGGCAGCGCAGCAATGCCGCCACGATCGCCATCTGCCAGGGGATGATGCGCTCGGGGCGGCGCTTGGCGATGAGGCGGGCGACGGCCGCCGCAGCCGCGTCGGCGCGCATGCGAAACGGCATGGGATAGGGGTTGACGTGCGTCATCGGCGTTTCGATGTAGCCCGGTGACACCGTGACCACGGCAATGCCGGCGGATTTGAGTTCCAGGCGCAAGGCTTCCAGGTAGGCGCGGGCCGCGGCCTTGGAGGCGGAATAGGCGCCGCCGCCGGGCAGGCCGCGCACGCCGGCCACGCTGGCGATGCCGCAGAGCACACCCTTGTTGGCGGCGCGCATGGGCGCGATGAAGGGGTGAAAAGTGTGCACCAGGCCCATGACGTTGGCGTCCAGCACCGCCTGGAACACCGGCAGGTCGGCGGCTTCCGCGGTCAGCGCGCCGACCGAGATGCCGGCGCAGCCGATGACGATGTCGGGCACGCCGGCCTGCGCGATGAATTCCGCGGCGGCGGCCTGCATGGCCCCGGCATCGCGCACGTCGGCCACGAAGCAGTGCGCGTTCAAGCCGCCGGCGACTTGCCGCAGGGCGTCTGCGCGGCGGCCGCACAGGCCGAGCACTGCGCCCTGGCGGCCGTAATGCCGCGCCAGCGCCGCGCCCAGCCCGCTGGAGGCGCCGGTGATGAATACGCTCGGGGGCTTCTTGTGCGCCTGCGGCAACGCGAAGCTACTTGGAGGCCTTGCCGCGGCGCTCGGCGCGCGCGCGCTGGATCAACTGGTCCAGCACTTCGAACAGGCGCTCCTCGGTGATGGTCATGGACACCGAGGTGGTGTACTTGCCGTCGACCATCAGCGCCGGCACGCCGGTGATTTCCGCCTTGCGCGCCGCTTGCGCGCCCTTCATGGCGCGGGTCTGGGCCGAGAAGGAACGGTAGGCGGATTTGAACTTGGCCACGTCCACGCCCTGTTTCCCGATCCAGGCCATCAGTTCGTCCTCATCGTCCAGATCCAGCTTGTCCTTGTGGTAGGCCTCGAACACCTTGCCGTGCAGCCGCGCCAGCGCGCCGACTTCGGCCAGCGCATAGTAGAGTTTCGCGGCCGGCAGCCAGTTCGGATTGAGCACCGCCGGCACCGGGCGGAACTTGACGTCGGCCGGCAGCTTCCTGGCCCAGGCGTCAAGGCCGGGCTCGAGTTGGCTGCAGTGCGGGCAGCGATACCAGAAGAACTCCACCACTTCGATCTGTTTGCCGGTTTCCACCGGCACCGGCTTGGCCAGGCGCGTGTAGTCCGTGCCTTCTTCCGCCGGTTCGGCGGCCAATGCGCCGGTCAGCACGAACAAGCCGGCGAGTGCGGCCAGGGTACGTGGCAAAGCAAGAATGCGGTTCATGGTTTTTCCTCCGGTCCGATTTTTATCAGCATGGTCTCCATGCCGCCCTGCGTGAGACGGGCGCGCACGGCATTTAGTTCATCGAGACTTTGGTAGGGGCCGATCCTGAGCTTGTGCAGCGGTTTTTCGCCTTCCTGCACCGCCACGATCCGGGCCTCGACCCCGAGCAGGGCCAGGCGGGCTTTCATTTCTTCGGCGTCGGCGGCATTGCCGAAGGCGCCGGCCTGCAGATAATAGTTGGTGCCGGCGGGCACGGGCGCGGCGGCGGGGGCAGCGGCGGTATCGCTCGCGGGCGGCGGCTGGTAAAACTCGTAGCGGGGGGCTTCCGCCGGACTGGCCGGGGCGGCCGTGCCGCTGGCGGCCTCGAGGTTTTTGTCGACGAAGGGATTGTTGCGCGTCACCAGCAGCGCGACGGCCACCGCGAGCGCCAGCCCGACGGCAAGGCCGGTGAGAAAACCGCTGAGAAAGGGGTTCTTGCCCTTTGCGCGCGCCATCACATTTTTTCCGGGGCTGTCACGCCCAGGATGCCGAGGCCGTTGGCCAGCACCTGGCGGGTCGCGGACACCATGGCCAGGCGCGCCAGCTTCAGCGCCTCGTCCTCGACCAGGAATTTTTCCGCGTTGTAGCAGGTGTGCAGGTCGCCGGCCAGATCCTTGAGATAGTAGGCGATCAGGTGCGGCGACAACTCGCGCGCCGCCGCCTCGATGATTTCCGGGTATTCCAGCAGCCGCTTCAGCAGCGCGAGTTCGTGATTCGACACCAGCAGGCCGAGGTCGGCCGCGTTGAGGGCGGCGTCGTCGCCGCCCCACTCGGCCAGCACGCTGCACACGCGGGCGTGGGCGTACTGGATGTAGTACACCGGATTGTCGGTGCTCTGCGACTTGGCAAGATCGAGGTCGAAGTCGAGATGCTGGTCGGACTTGCGCAGCACGTAGTAGAAGCGCGCGGCATCGTTGCCGACTTCGCCGCGCAACTCGCGCAGGGTGACGAAGGAGCCGGAGCGCGTGGACATCTGCACCTTCTGCCCGCCGCGGTAGAGCACCGCGAACTGCACCAGCGCCACCGTGAGCTTGTCGGCGTCCAGCCCCAGCGCGGTCAGCGCCGCCTTCACGCGCGGGATGTAGCCGTGGTGGTCGGCGCCCCACACGTCGATGATGCGCTCGAAGCCGCGCTCGTACTTGTTGGCGTGGTAGGCGATGTCGGAGGCGAAGTAGGTGAACTCGCCATTGGCGCGCTGCACCACGCGGTCCTTCTCGTCGCCGAAAGCCGTGGCCTTGAACCACAGCGCGCCGTCCTGCTCGTAGAGGTGGCCGTGCTTTTTCAGCGTCGCGACCGCGGCCGCCACCTTGCCGGTGTCGAACAGGCTTTTTTCCGAGAACCACTCGTCGAACTCGACGCCGAACTCGGCCAGGTCGGCGCGGCAGTCGGCGAGCTGCTCGTTGAGCGCGAAGCCGTGGAAATAGGGATAGTCCACGTCGAGCAGGCGCTTGGCCGCGGCGATGAGGCCGTCCAGATGCGCCTCGTTCTGCGCCTTGGCCTCGGCATCGCCGCCGGCCGCGCGCGCGTCGTCCGGGCGCAGCGGCACGCCGTCGAGGATGCGCCAGGGTTCGTGCACGTAGCGGTCGCCGTGTTCGGCGACGATGGCGCGCGCCATCGCGCGCACATAGTCGCCCTGGTAGGCGTTGGAGGGGAAGGGGACAAAGATGCCGTGCAGTTCGAGGTAGCGCAGCCAGGTCGACAGCGCCAGGATGTCCATCTGGCGGCCGGCGTCATTCACGTAGTATTCGCGCGTCACGGCATGGCCGGCGGCATCCAGCACGTTGGCGAGGCTGGCGCCGTAGGCGGCGCCGCGGCCGTGGCCCACATGCAGCGGGCCGGTGGGGTTGGCGGAGACGAATTCGAGCTGGATCTTCTGCCCGCGCCCGGCTTGCGCGCGGCCGTACTGGCTGCCCTGGGCACGGATGGTTTCCACCACCTGCGCCCAGGCGACGGGTTTCAAAAACAGGTTGATGAAGCCGGCGCCGGCGACTTCGGCCTTGTCCAGCAGCGCCGAGGCCGGCAGATCGGCGACGATGGCCTGGGCCAGCTCGCGCGGATTTTGCTTCAGTGCCTTGGCCAGGCGCATGGCGACGTTGCAGGAAAAATCGCCGTGGCCGGCGGCCTTCGGGCGTTCCAGCTCGATGCCCGCTTCCTGCCCCGGGGCAATGTTGGCAACCGCCAGCTTCAGCAGCTTGAGTAGATGTTCTTTCGGGGTCATACCAAAAATCCGGGACCCGGTCAGGCCCGGATGGAAATCGAATGCGCGCAATTATACCGCGCCGCCCGCCGCGCCTGCGGAACCCGCCGTCTTGCGCGCGGTCGCAGCACATGCCCGCGCCGCGTATCCTCAAAAAGCAAAGCGCACCGCCTGGCGTCACCGGAAAGCCCATGAAATCTTTGAAACCTCACCTGGCTGCGCTGTTCTTGCCCGCTTTGCTGGCCGCCGCCCCGGCGCCGGCAAGCCCGGACGCGCCGCCCGCAGCTTACGGCGGCCTGCCGCAGGTGGAGGGCTTTGTCGCGGAAATGGCCGCGCGCGGACTGGATGCGGACTGGGTGCGGCAGACCCTGGCTGAGGCGCAGCGCCTCGAAGCCGTGCGCAACGCGGTCATGCCCCTGCCCGCGGGGCAGCGCAAGGACTGGCAGGCCTACCGCCAGCGCTTCGTCGAGCCTGGGCGAACCGAGGCGGGCCGGCGCTTCCTGCAGGAACATGCCGAGACCCTGGCCCGCGCCCGCGACCAGTTCGGCGTGCCGGTCGAAGTGATCGTCGGCATCCTCGGCGTGGAAACGTATTACGGCCGCAATACCGGGCGCTACCGCGTGGTGGATGCGCTGACCACCCTGGCCTTCGACTACCCGGCCGAAAGCGGCCGCGACCGCTCCGCCTACTTTCGCGAACAGCTGGGCGAGTTTTTTGCGTGGTGCGCCAAAGAGCGCTGCCAGCCGCTGGAGATCAAGGGCTCCTATGCCGGCGCCATGGGCCTGCCGCAGTTCATGCCGGGGAACATCCATCTTTACGGCACCGATTTCGACGGCGACGGCCGCATCGATCTCGACAATCCCGCTGACGCCATCGGCTCGGTGGCGCGCTTCCTGGCCCGGCATGGCTGGGTCAGGGGGCTGAATCCGGTGTTTCCGGTCGAAGTCGGCGGCGCCCGCCTGGCGCCGCTGCTGGCGCCGGACATCCTGCCGACGTTCACCCCCGAGCAACTCGAAACCCTCGGCGCGGAACCCCTGGCCGCGTTGCCGCCGCGGGAAGCCTATGCCCTGGTCGAGCTGCAAAACGGCGAGGCGGGGAGCGAATACGTGCTGGGCAGCCGCAATTTCTTCACGCTGACGCGCTATAACCGCTCCTCCTACTACGCCATGGCGGTGCTGCAGCTGGGCCGCGAGGTCGTCGCGCAGGCAGCCGCGGCGGCGGACCTGCCGGAGCGCGAGCCGAATACGGCCGGCGGCTGCGCGCAGTGCTAGGGCAATAGCAGTTCCACCCAGTGCCGGACCGGCGTCGGGGTGCCGGACTGCAGATGCGTGAGGCAGCCGATGTTGGCGGTGGCGATGACCTCGGGCTGCGGCGCCGACAGATGGCCGAGCTTGCGGTCGCGCAATTGCGTGGAAAGCGCCGGCTCCAGCAGCGAATAGGTGCCGGCCGAGCCGCAGCACAGATGCGGTTCGGCCACCGGCAGCAGGGTGTGTCCGGCCACGGTGAGCAGGGCCTCCACCACGCCGGTGATCTTCTGGCCGTGCTGCAGCGTGCAGGGCGAGTGGAAGCTGACTTGCCTGCCGGGCCGCGGCGCGCGCTGCGACAGCCAGGCGCGCAGCGCGGCTTCTTCCGCCAGCAGCACTTCGGACAAATCTTTCGTCAGCGCCGCGATGCGCGCGGCTTTTTCCGCATAGGCCGGATCGTGCTTCAGATAATGGCCGTATTCCTTGACGGTGACGCCGCAGCCGGAGGCGGTCATGACGATGGCCTCGACGCCGGCTTCGAGGTGCGGCCACCAGGCGTCGATGTTGCGGCGCATGGCGGCGAGGCCTTGTTCCTGGAAGTTGAGATGGAAGCTCACCGCGCCGCAGCAGCCGGCCGCGGGCGCTTCGAACAGCGTGATGCCGATGGCGTCGAGCACCTCGCGCGCGGCGGCATTGATCTGGGGGCTGAGCGCGGGCTGCACGCAGCCGGCCAGCGCGAGCATTTTCCGCGGCTGAGGCGTAATGCGTGAGGCGAGAGGCGCAGCGGGCTGCGCGGGGATTTTGCCGGCCAGCGATTCGGGCAGCAGGGGCCTGGCCAGGCGCCCGAGCTTCATTGCGCCGCCAAAGAGTTTTTCCTGCGGCAGGAATTTCGCCAGCGCGCGGCGCTTGAGCGACTGCGCGAGCGGGCGCGGCACTTTCGCCTCGGCGATGCGGCGGCCGATGTCGATCAGCTTGCCGTACTGCACGCCGGAAGGGCAGGTGGTTTCGCAGTTGCGGCAGGTCAGGCAGCGATCCAGGTGGGTCAGGGTCTTGTGGGTGACCGTTGCCCCTTCCAGCATCTGCTTCATCAGGTAGATGCGGCCGCGCGGGCTGTCGAGCTCGTCGCCGAGGATCTGGTAGGTCGGGCAGGTGGCGAGGCAGAAGCCGCAATGCACGCAGGCGCGCAGGATGCGGTCGGCTTCCTCGCCGTCGGCGGTGTCGCGGATGAAGTCGGCTAGCTGGGTCTGCATGGGGGTTCCGTGATTATTCGGCCTCGATCCTGAAGCCCTGATTTTTCAGCAGCGCCAGCACCCCTTCCGGGCCGCCCAGGTGCAGGGCGCCGACCGCGAGAAAATACGGCCCGGCCTGGTCGCCGATCCGCGCGAGCAGGCGCTCGACAAAAGCGTGGTTGCGCCGGATGAGGAATTTCCGGTCGAAGGATGCGGCAATGGCGGGGTTGTCGCTGTAGCGCGCCTCGACCTCCCGGTACCAGGCTTGCATGGCGTCGGCATCGCCTTGTTTCCAGAGCTCGACCAGCTGCTGGTTGAGGCGCAGGCGCTCGCGGACGGACATGCCGAGCCATTGCACCAGCATCTCCTTTTGCTCCGCGGGCGTCATGTCGGTGAACAGGCGGATCTGCTCGTCGGCGCTTTCCAGGCCCGCGAGCTTGTCGCCGCCGGCCAGCAGGCTCACCCGCTTTTCCACGCCCTGCCCGGCGCTCAGCCCCAGGGCGGCGAAATCGCCCAGGGTCAGCACGATGGCCGCCGCCCAGGGGCGCATCCTTTCCAGCTCGCGCAGGGCCGCTTCCTGATTGCCCAGGCGCTGGGCCAGGGTGTCCCATTCCGATGCGCTGAGCGCTTCCTTCAGGCAGGGGCGCTCGCACAGCATGGCCTGGGCCAGTTTTTGTTCGACCCCGGCCTCGTCCTGGTCGATTTCCAGATAAACCTGCGCGGATTGCCGGATGGCGGTTTCGATGGCGGGCCGCAAGGGGTAGAAAGCGGGCTCGCCCACGTGCAGCGTGCCCAGCACATACACCAGCTGGCCGTTGCGCACGGCCTTGTAGAAGGGGGCGTGCGGCTCGGCGAAGGCTTGAGCCTGCAGCAGCAGGCCGGCGCACAGCAGCAGCCAGAAAGCATACGCGCGCCTCATGGATACATCCTGCCCGGATTGAGGATGCCGCGCGGGTCGAACTGCTGCTTGAGGCGCTGCTGGTATTTCAGCAGCGCTTCCGGCAGCGGGTGGAACACGCCGCCGCGCTTGTCGCCGGCATACAGCGTGGCATGGCCGCCGTGCGCGGCGGCGCGCGCGCGGATTTCCGCCGCCGCCGCGTCGCTCTTGAGCCAGCGTTCGGCGCCGCCCCAGGCGATCAGCTGTTTGCCCGGCAGGCCGAGCGGCGGCGTGGCCGACGGCAGCGACAGGCGCCAGAGCGGGGCGCCGTCGGCGAAAAACGCGGCGCCGTGGTTGCGCACGCCGGTCCAGAATTCCTCTCCATGCTCGTTGATTTCGCCGCCCAGCTTGCGGTGCGCCGCCGCCACTGCGCTGCGCGCGCCCGCCAGGCGCACCGACTGCAGGCCGGAGAGCCAGGCGGTGGCGGACAGCGGCAGCGGCTGGCCGGCCCATTCGTTGGCGCGCCGGATCGCCTCGGCTTCGTCGCACTCGAACTGCAGGGTGAGTTCGGCCTGCGGCCGGGGCAGCACCTTGAGCGAGGCCTGCAGCAGCACGCCCAGGGTGCCGAGCGCCCCCACCATCAGGCGCGAGACGTCATAGCCCGCCACGTTCTTGATGACCTGGCCGCCGAACTTGAGATGCCGGCCGCCGCCGTCGAGGATGTCCATGCCCAGCACGAAATCGCGCGCGGAGCCGGCGTAGGGCCGGCGCGGCCCGGAAAAGCCGCAGGCGAGCGTGCCGCCCAGCGTGGAAGCCGGACTGAAATGCGGCGGCTCGAAGCCGAGCATCTGCCCGTGCGCATCGAGCAGGGCCTCGATCTCGGCCAGCGGCGTGCCGCATTTCGCGGTCAGCACCAGCTCGCCCGGCTCGTAGCTGACGATGCCGCGATGGGCGGAGACGTCGAGCACCGCGCCGGATATGGCTTCGCCGTACCAGTCCTTGCTGCCGCCGGCGCGGATCACCAGCGGTTTGCCCGACGCGCAGGCTTCCTTCAGGCGTTCCTGAATTATTTCCATCATGACAATTTACACAGAGGAAACAGAGGGGGCAGAGGAAATCTGCGGGCGTCTTCCTCTGTTGCCTCTGATACCTCTGTGTCCGGCTTTCGCATTTAAAACCTCGGCAGTTCGGGGAAGGGCAGCGCGCCGCCCTGGACGTGCATGGCGCCGTATTCGGCGCAGCGCTGCAGAGTCGGCACGGCCTTGCCGGGGTTGAGCAGGCCGGCCGGGTCGAAGCAGGCCTTCACGCCGTGGAAGGCCTGCAGCTCGGCCGCCGTGAACTGCACGCACATCTGGTCGATTTTCTCCAGGCCCACGCCGTGCTCGCCGGTGATGGTGCCGCCGTGCGCGACGCACAGTTCGAGGATGTCGGCGCCCAGGCGTTCGGCCTTTGCCGTCGCCCCCGGCTGGTTGGCGTCGTAGAGGATGAGCGGATGCAGGTTGCCGTCGCCGGCGTGGAACACGTTGGCCACCGGCAATTCGTATGCCTGCGACAGCTCGGCGATGCGCCGGAGCACGGCGGGCAGGGTCTTGCGCGGAATGGTGCCGTCCATGCAGTAGTAGTCCGGGGACAGCCGGCCCACGGCGGGGAAGGCGGCCTTGCGCCCGGCCCAGAATTTCTTCGCCTCGGCCTCGTCCTTCGCGGTGCGCACCTCGGTGGCGCCGGCGGCGAGCAGGATGTCGCGCACGCGCATGACGTCTTCCGAGACTTCTTCCTGGGTGCCGTCCACTTCCACCAGCAGGATGGCCTCGGCGTCGAGCGGGTAGCCGGCATGGACGAAGGCCTCGGCGGCCTCGAGCGCGAGCTTGTCCATCATTTCCAGCCCGGCCGGCAGCACGCCGCCGCTGATGATGGCGCCCACCGCCGCGCCGCCCCTGGCGACCTCGTCGAAGGCGGCGAGGATGACCTGGGCGCGCTCCGGCTTCGGCAGCAGCTTCACGGTGATTTCGAGAATCACCGCGAGCATGCCCTCGGAGCCGGTCATCAGCGCGAGCAGGTCGTAGCCCGGCGCATCCAGCGCGCCCTGGCCGATCACCAGCTCCTCGCCCTCGATGGTGAGCGCGCGCACGGCCAGCACGTTGTGCACGGTGAGGCCGTATTTCAGGCAATGCACGCCGCCGGAGTTTTCCGCCACGTTGCCGCCGATGCTGCAGGCGATCTGCGAGGAGGGGTCGGGCGCGTAGTAGAGGCCGTAGGCAGCGGCGGCCTCGGAGATGGCGAGGTTGCGCACGCCGGGCTGCACGCGCGCGGTGCGCGCCAGCGGATCGACTGCCAGGATGCGGCTGAACTTGGTCATGGCCAGCAGCACGGCGCCGTCCACCGGCAAGGCGCCGCCGGAAAGCCCGGTGCCGGCGCCGCGGAACACCACCGGCGTGCCGGTATCAAAGCAGACGGCGAGCACCTGCCTGACCTGTTCCTCGGTTTCCGGCAGCGCCACGGCGTCCGGGGTGTTGCGGTAGGCGGTGAGGCCGTCGGTCTCGAATGGCTTCACATCCTCGCGCGCCAGCAACAGACAGTGCGGCGGCAGGATGGCTTGCAGGCGGCGGACGGTTTCGTTGGCGATCATGTCTGCATTCTAAAGTTAAATCCGCTGATGCAAAGCCTTGCTAGAATCCCGGGAAACAGGAGACTGCGGATGGCGATGCATGCCACGAAATACGAATGGGCGGCCTGGGGACTGATGGCGCTGGCGCTGGTCTTCACCCTGTATGCCAGGTTGCTGCCCGCACTGCTCGCGGGTCTGCTGGTCTACGAACTGGTGGTGATGCTGTCGCCGCGCTTTGTCGGTACGAAACTCAGCCACAGCCGCGCCAAGATGATCGTGGTGGCACTGATTTCCGCCGCGGTGCTGGCCGCGCTGATCGGCGCGGTGATCGGCGCGATCGCCTACTACAAGGCCGAGGGCGGCAGCTATGCGGCGCTGCTGAAGAACATGGCCGAGGTCATCGAGAACTCGCGCAACCTGCTGCCGCCCTGGGTGGCCGAATACCTGCCGCAGGGCGACGAATCGCAGATCCGCGCCACCCTGTCCGAGTGGCTGCGCACCCATGCCCAGGAAATCCGCACCTTCGGCGGCACGGCCGGACATGCGCTGGCGATGGTGGTGATCGGCCTCATCATCGGCTCCTTCGTCTCGCTCAACGAGGGGCGCCGGCATCACGCCCTGGGGCCGCTGGCGCAGGCCATGGGCAAGCGCGTGCTTCATCTGGGTCAGGCCTTCCGCAAGGTGGTGTTCGCGCAGGTGCGCATTTCGCTGCTGAACACCGCGCTGACCGGGCTGTATCTGGCCGTGGTGCTGCCGGCCTTCGGCGTGGAACTGCCGTTCGTGAAAACCATGATCGTCATCACCTTCGTCGTGGGCTTGTTGCCGGTGCTGGGCAATCTCATTTCCAACACCGTCATCGTCGTCATTTCCTTCAACCATTCGCTGCAGATCGCCTTCGCCTCGCTGGCTTTCCTGGTCATCATCCACAAGCTCGAATACTTCGTGAACGCGCGCATCATCGGCGGCCAGATCAAGGCCTACACCTGGGAACTGCTGACCGCGATGCTGGTGATGGAGGCGGCCTTCGGCCTCGCCGGCGTGATCGCCGCGCCGGTGTTCTACGCCTACATCAAGCGCGAGCTTGGCGAGCGGGATCTGATCTGACCTCCCTGGATCTGCCGAGCCGCTGATACACGGTGGCCAGCGCCGATTCGTCGCCCACGTTGCCGGGGAAGATCACCACCGGCAGGCCGGGGTGGCGCGGATGGTCGTCCGGGCATTTCACCACCGAGCAGCCGGCCAAAATCTGTCCCAGCACGCGCGAGGCCTTCAGCGCCAGGCCGTCGGACAGCACGTCGTTGGAGGTGATGCCGCCCTTGCTGATGAGAAAGCCCAGGGTCGGCGGCAGCCGCTTGACGATGTCCATCAGCGTGCCGGACACCTCTTCGCCGAAGGCCAGACGCTGCTGCTGATCGGCGAACTGGCGCTCGATGCGGCTGGTGTAGATCGCCGGCGTCAGCCCCTGCGCATGCAGGCTCGCCGCTGCCTTGACCGCCTCCTCGACGATGCGCGCGCGGCCTTCGGGCAGCTGCGCCACGTCGATTTCCAGCGGGGCGATGCCGGGCTGATTCAACAACTCGTGCAACTGCGCGGTAGTCTTTTGCACGTGCGAGCCGACGACGACCGCGCCCGGCCTGCCTTCGCGCACGAAGGCGGCCATGTCTTCGGCGGCGACCGGCTGCGGGGGCAGCGCGGCGAGCGCGGTGAGCAATGATGCGCCGCTCCTGAACAGGAAGCGCTTGCCCTGTGAGGCCGCGGCTTTCAGCTGCGCGGCGAAATGATTCAGGTCGGCCTGGGTCTCGGCGTCGACCACGCAGCACGCATTGTTTTCCAGCGCCAGCAGGCGCGGCAGCGCATCGCCACGCACGTCAGCCAGCACGAAGCGCTCGACCTCGCCCGCCCTGATGCGGCCGGCGGTCTTTTCCTCGACGTAGTCGGGAAGAAAACTATGGCGATAGCCGAACACCGAATCCTTGGCGAACTCGGTTTCGGCGACCGGCACCGGCTTGCCGTCGACCATCAGATAGTGGACGCTGTCGCGCGTCACGCGTCCGCCTTCGAAGAAGGCCGGCACCAAAAAGTGCGCGTCGAACGGCCCCAGCGTCTCGCTGATGACATCGGTTTCCACCGGGTAGTGGCCGCGCAGCGTGGAATCCGAACGGCTCACCAGAATCGGCTGCAGCGCGCGGCCTTGCGCGGCGCGGCGGTCGAGCGCCGCGCGCAGGTTGACGCAGATCGCGCGCGTCACCGCCGCCGCCCTCGCCGCGTCCATGCCGCGCGTATTGGACAGCACGAAGAACAGCGGCGAGGCGTCGGCGAGGCCCTCGACGAGCGTGTCGACATCCCAGCGCGTCAGCAGCAGACAGCCATGCACCGTCTGCGAGCCGGTGGGGTCGTCGTCGATGACGATGATCTTGTTTTCCACCGCCTCACCCCAGGAGGCCGCGCGCGCGCGCGGCGATGTCGCCGCCGGTGAGGCCGTTGAGGGCCATGACCTCGTTGGGGCTGGCGGTGGTCTCGCCGCGCTTCCAGCACATCAGGTCGCGGCGCGCGGCGCGGCTTCGCAGGATCACCGGCTCCAGCGGCGCGCTGGGGCCGCCGCTGACTGCGAGCAGCGCCTTGCCGTCGAACAGTTTGTCGAAGTCGGCATCATTCATGAAACCGCCGTCGGGCTCCGACACCGTGTCCCAGGCCACGTCGGTGGCGCGATACAGGCGGCGCGGGTTGGCCACGGCGACGATGCGCACACGTTTGCCTTCGGCTTCGAGTTTGTCCTTGGCCTCGAACACCGGCAGGAAGATCATGTCGCCGGCCGCTGCCAGCACCACGTCGATTTCACCGATGCCGGCAGTTTCATACAGGGTGATGGCGCCGTCGCGGATGGCCTGGCGCGCGGCTTCCAGCGTGGTGTACACCGGCAGCGGCGACTTCGAGGCGAAGATGGCGATGGCTCGGTTGTGGCTGGACAGTGCCCACTCGTAAGAGGCCTGGATCATGTTGGCGTCGGCCGGGAACAGCGCGAAGCTGTTGCCGTTCTTCATCTGCGCGGCGATGTAGTTCTCGATTTCCGGGCGCTGGTGGGTCCAGCCGTTGCGGCCCTGCTCGAGCGCGCCAGCGGTGAACATGCACACGGCCGACGGCGTCTTGCGGCGAAGTTCGGCCATGGCCTGGGCCACGGTCTGGTAGATGGGCCAGCCGTTGATGGCGAAGCTCTCATAGCTCAACCAGATGCTGCGGCTGCCGAACAGGGCGAGACCGGCGGCGAGGCCGGCGCAGGCGTCCTCGTTCAAGGGCTCGTACACCTGGCCTTCGGGTTTCTGGTGGTAGAGGCCGTCCTCCGAGGGGTGGCGGATCTTCAGCGCCTCGTTGATGTTGGCCATGCCGGAAGCCTCGTTGCCGTCGGCGTTGGTCACCACGAAGTTGGCGTCGTGCTTGCCGACGTGGGCGATGAGGGCGCCGAGCGCGGTGGAAGGCACGGCCTTCTCGCCGACGGCGAAATCCTTCAGCGGCAGATCCTTGATCGGCGCCAGCGCCAGTTCGCTTTCGGTCACCGCCACCTTGGCGGCGGGGCCGCCGGCCGCGCGCAGGCACAGGGTGCGCACCAGCTCCCAGGCTTCCGGCGACAGCGCGCGGCGCTCGAGCGCGCCGGAAATGTGCGGCGCGTCCAGGGTGTCGGCCGGATACAGGTTGTGCGCCTTGGCGCCGGTCTTGTGCACGCCCGCGCCTTTCAACTGCTTGATGATGAAGGCGGTGGGGGTGCCGGCGAGCGCGCTCCTGGCGGCGTCGTCGATGCCTTTCAGCACGGCGGCGGCGAAGGCGAGACGCTGCTTGAAGGAGAACAGGCTGGAATCGACGTAGGCGCCGTGCTGCATGGCGTCATCAAAGTCCTTGGCGTCGACCAGGATCACGCGCTTGAAGCCGTGCGCGTGCCAGTAGCGCTGCATGCCCTCGTTGTCGAACAGCGAGACCATGGAGTGGTGCTCCTGGCTGTAGCCGTTCCACACCAGCACCGGCAGGAAGTTGCTCACCTCGGGGTAAGCGGTGATGAAGTGCAGGAAGGACGACAGGATGTAGGGCTCGCCCATGCCGCCGTCGCCGATGGTCACCGGGAACAGCTTGTCGCGGTGCAGATAGGCGCCGGCCATGGCGAAGTGCTGGCCCTGGCCGAGCGGGCCGGCGGGGGCCAAAAGGCCGGGGATGGCGCCGGACAGGTGGCCCAAGAGGCCATGGCGCTCGCGGAAGCGCGCGCGCATGTCCTGCACGGTGGAAATGCCCATGGCTTCGAGCGAAGTGTCGAGGAACATGGCGCTGTAGTAGCCGGGGGCGTGGTGGCCCACCTCGGTGGTGAGGTTCTTGTGGCCGAGCAGGGTGAGCGCGGCCACCGCTTCGGCGCTGGAGGCGAAGCCGCCGGGATGGCCCGAGGCCTTGGCGCCGGTGATCTGCAGGGTCAGGTAGCGCAGGGCGTCGGCCACCAGCAGGGTCTGGTAGGCGGCGGCAGGATCGCCGGCGTCGGCGATCGCGGTCTCGCCCTCGCCGATCACCGGCTTGGCAGCCAGGGTGTCGAAGTGCGGCCAGGCCTGGCCGAAGTAGTCGATGCCTTCCAGATAGGCGGGATAGGGGCTGGCTTCGCGGGCGGGCTGGGCGGACATGGGGGCTCCAATCATCAGAAAAAGTTGCGTTGGGGCTACCTTAGTGGAATACTGGGTTTTTCACAATATAGAATCGTTTTCACAATATGAAACAGACGACGACCGCCATTCAGGTGCTGGATCGCGCCGTGGCCCTGCTCGACGCGCTCTCGCGCTACCCGGAAGCGGTGCCGCTGAAATTCCTCACCGCCGACACCGGCCTGCACGCCTCGACCGCGTTCCGCATCCTGCAGGCGCTGGTGGCGCACGGCTTCGTCGAGCGCAGCGAGGGCGGCAACTACGTGCTGGGCACGCGCCTCTTGCAGTTGGGGCATCGCGTGCGCGCCGGCACCGACGTGCGGCGCGAGGCGCGCGCGGTCATGGAATGGCTGCGCGACGAGGTCGAGGAATCGGTCAACCTCACCCTGCGCGAAGGCGACGAGGTGGTGTATGTCGAACGCGTGATGCCGGCGCGCTCGATCCGGGTGGAGCAGGTGATCGGCGCGCGCGCGCCGCTGCATGTCACCGCGGTGGGCAAGCTCATGCTGGGCGAGATGAATGACCAAGCCTTGCTGGACTATGCGGCGCGCACCGGCCTGGAGCGCTACACGCGCAACACCCTTACCGAACTGGACAGCCTGAAGCGCGCGGTGCGCCAGGATCTGGCGCAAGGCTATGCGCTCGACAACGAGGAGGCGGAACTGGGCGTGGGCTGCATCGGCGTGCTGATCCGCGACGGCGGCGACCATGTGGTGGCCGGGCTGTCGGTGTCCGCGCCCATCGACCGCAGGCGCGACGCGTGGATTCCGCTGGTGCAGGAAGCCGGGCGCCGGATTTCCGCGCGCCTGGGATTTGTGTCGGGCAACGGCTGAGCGCGCGGCTCAGTGGCTGGTGCCGGCGGAGCGCGTGGTCTTGTTGTAGACGTTGTACTTGCCCGAGGGCTTGCTCATCGGCAGGCGCTTGACCTCTGCGAACGTCGCCGCGTCGTAAATGACCAGGGCGCCGTCCAGCTCCCAGATGCTGACCAGGGCGTAGCGGCCGTCGCGGGTGAATTCGACGTGCGCCGCGGTCTTGCCCGGCATCGGCGTGAGCGTGCGCACCACTTCCAGGCTGCGCTTGTCGATGATGCTGAGCGTGTCCTTCGCGGGGCTCATGAAGTTGTCGGTCCAGGCGTAGGGGGTGTTCTCGTGGCTGCGCATGAAGAATCCCGGCCCCAGGGTGTCGATGCGCTTGATCACCTGCCAGTTCTTCATGTCGATGATGCTGACCACGCCGGACTTGAGGTTGGGCGTCGCCATCACCGGCCGGCCCCGGTATTCCCAGGTGATCCCTGAACCGAGGTGCGGCATGCCGGGAAGGTCGAGGTCGGCGACTTTCCTGCGCGCGTCGAGATTGATCACCTGCCCCTTGCCGGCGTCGCGCGAGGCGCCCATCAGGTGGGTGTAGGACTGGTCGAAATAGAAGTCGTCGAGATAATCCGCGAGCGGGATGCGCCGCACCGGGAACGGCCCCTTGTCGGCGAGCGCCTCCGCCATGCGGAAGTCGTGCACCAGC
>JANJWO010000063.1 GCA_024709485.1 Hydrogenophilaceae bacterium
GGGTGAGAGAGGGAGCTACAACGGCAAACATGGTCGGCTTGTCGACCACCTTATTGTAGCTTTCCGGGGTGAGAGAGGGAGCTACAACGTTGGCGATTTCTGCATGGAGATGACCATGATTGTAGCTTTCCGGGGTGAGAGAGGGAGCTACAACACAGCGGATCGCATTGCCGGTTGTTTGAGCATTGTAGCTTTCCGGGGTGAGAGAGGGAGCTACAACGGCGCGGTCGTCGGCGATCTCGGCCAGCAGATTGTAGCTTTCCGGGGTGAGAGAGGGAGCTACAACAGCCGAGATTGGCGGTCGCTTGTCACTCTCATTGTAGCTTTCCGGGGTGAGAGAGGGAGCTACAACCTGCTTGAGCTTGGCGAACACGGCCGCGCCATTGTAGCTTTCCGGGGTGAGAGAGGGAGCTACAACCAACGCGCCGTCCTCCGTAACGCTGATGAGATTGTAGCTTTCCGGGGTGAGAGAGGGAGCTACAACAAAAAACGGGGCACACTGCCCCGTTTTTTTGTCGCGCCCCTAACGGGGCTGGTCTGCAAGTCCCTCAGGCCTTGCGGCTCTGCTCGATCATCTTCTCGATCATGGGCGTGAGGATCAGTTCCATGGCGTAGCCCATCTTGCCGCCGGGCACCACGATGGTGTTGGTGCGCGACATGAAGCTGTTGGGGACCATGTTGAGCAGATTGGTGAAATCCACGCCGCGGGCGTCGGCGAAGCGGATGATGACGTAGCTCTCGTCCGGCGTCGGGATGTCGCGCGCGATGAAGGGATTGGAGGTGTCCACGGTCGGCACGCGCTGGAAATTGATGTGGGTGCGCGAGAACTGCGGGGTGATGTAGTTGATGTAGTCCGGCATGCGGCGCATGATGGTGTCCACCGTGGCTTCGGCGGAATAGCCGCGCTCGGCATGGTCGCGGTGGATCTTCTGGATCCACTCCAGGTTGACCACCGGCACCACGCCGATGCCCAGGTCGATATAGCGCGCGGCGTCGATGGCGTCGGTCTTCACCAGGCCATGCAGGCCTTCGTAGAACAGCACATCGGTGCCGGCCTGGATGTCTTCCCAGGGGGTGAACTCGCCGGGCTTGAGGCTGGTGTTGAGGCGCTTGTTGTGATCGGCCGCCTCCTCGTCGCTGTGGATGTAGTAGCGCTTCTTGCCGCCGCCGGTTTCGCCGTAGACCTTGAAGGTCTCCTCGATCTTGTCGAAGTGGTTGGCCTCGGGCCCGAAATGCGAGAAATGCTTGTTGCCCTGGGCTTCGGCCGCCTTCATCGCCTCGCGGAACTCCATGCGGTTCAGGGAATGCAGGCTGTCGCCCTCGATGATGGCGGCATTGATGTCGTAGTGGCGGAAGATGTTCTCGAACGCGCGCTTGACGAAGGTGGTGCCGGCGCCGGACGAGCCGGTTACGGCGATGACGGGGTGCTTCTTGGACATGTGTCCTCCTGAATATGGGGAAAAAAACCGAATTTTTAGCCGGGGGAGTATACCCCGGCCGGGCCGTGCCTGTCACCGCCGGGTATGCCGCCGGGTATAATGGCGGGCTTTGATTCTTTTGGCCTTTTCGCCGCCATGCAGGAAAGATACGATCCCTCCCTTATCGAGCGCGCCGCCCAGCAAAACTGGGAACAGACCCGGGCCTTCAAGGCCCGCGAGGACTCGGCCAAGCCCAAGTACTACTGCCTGTCCATGTTCCCCTATCCCTCGGGCAAGCTGCACATGGGCCACGTGCGCAACTACACCATCGGCGACGTGCTGGCGCGCTTCCATCTGATGCAGGGCTACAGCGTGCTGCAGCCCATGGGCTGGGACGCCTTTGGTCTGCCGGCGGAAAATGCCGCCATGGCCAACAACGTGGCGCCGGCGAAGTGGACCTACGCCAACATCGACCACATGCGCGGACAGCTGAAGGCGCTCGGTCTCGCCATCGACTGGGAGCGCGAGATCGCCACCTGCCAGCCGGGGTACTACAAGTGGGAGCAGTGGCTGTTCACCCGGCTGTTTGAAAAGGGCCTGGTGTACCGCAAGAACGCCACGGTGAACTGGGACCCGGTGGACGAAACCGTGCTCGCCAACGAGCAGGTCATCGACGGCCGCGGCTGGCGCTCCGGCGCGCTGGTGGAAAAGCGCGAGATCCCGATGTACTTCTTCCGCATCACCCAGTACGCCGAAGAACTGCTCAACGAGCTCGACCAGCTGCCCGGCTGGCCCGAGCAGGTGAAGACCATGCAGCGCAACTGGATCGGCAAGAGCTACGGGGTGCGCTTCGCCTTCAGATTGGCCGGCGAGCCCGACAATCTCCTGTGGGTCTACACCACGCGCGCCGACACCATCATGGGCGTGAGCTTCGTCGCCGTGGCGGCCGAGCATCCGCTCGCCGCCCGCGCCGCCGCCAACAACCCCGCGCTCGCCGCCTTCGTCGAGGAATGCAAGCGGGGCGGCGTGGCCGAGGCCGACCTCGCGGCCCTGGAAAAGAAGGGCATGGACACCGGACTCAAGGTCGTGCATCCGCTCAGCGGCGAGGAAGTGCCGGTGTGGGTCGGCAACTACGTGCTCATGGGCTACGGCGAAGGCGCGGTGATGGCGGTGCCGGCGCACGACGAGCGCGATTTCCATTTCGCCAAGGCCTACGGCCTGCCGATCCGGCAGGTGATCGCGGCCGCGGGCGAGGAATTCTCGCTCGACGCCTGGCAGGAATGGTACGGCGACAAGACCCGCGGCGCCTGCGTCAACTCCGGCAAGTACGACGGCCTCGCCTACGAGGCCGCGGTGGACGCCATCGCCGCCGATCTGAAAGCGCTCAATCTTGGCGACAAGCAGGTGCAGTTCCGCCTGCGCGACTGGGGCATTTCGCGCCAGCGCTACTGGGGCTGCCCCATCCCCATCATCCATTGCGAGTCCTGCGGCGACGTGCCGGTGCCGGAACAGGATTTGCCCGTGGTACTGCCGGAGGACGTCACCATCACCGGGCGCGGTTCGCCGCTCGCTAAGATGCCCGCGTTCTACGAATGCGCCTGTCCCAAGTGCGGCAAGCCGGCGCGGCGCGAAACCGACACCATGGACACCTTCGTGGAGTCGTCCTGGTACTACGCGCGCTATGCCTGCCCCGACGCCGACCAGATGCTGGACGAACGCGCCAACCACTGGCTGCCGGTGGACCAGTACGTCGGTGGCATCGAGCACGCCATCCTGCATCTGCTGTATTCGCGCTTCTTCCACAAGCTGATGCGCGACGAGGGGCTTTTCGGCGCGGAGCACGTGGTTCAGGGCCGCGCAACCGCCTCAGCCCAATCCTCTTCCGTCAAGGGGGAGGGGGCGAACGCGGGGCCCAAATCGCTCCCCACCCCAACCCTCCCCACAAGTGGGGAGGGGGCGAACGCGGGGCCCAAATCGATTAACGAGCCTTTCACCAACCTGCTCACCCAGGGCATGGTGGTGGCGCCCACCTTCTACCGCGACGGCGCGGACGGCAAGAAGCAGTGGCTCAATCCGGCCGACGTCGACGTGACGACCGACGAGCGCGGCCGCCCCGTGGGCGCCACGCTCAAGGCCGACGGCCAGCCGGTCGTCATCGGCGGCACCGAGAAGATGTCCAAGTCCAAGAACAACGGCGTCGACCCGCAGCTGCTCATCGACAGCTACGGCGCCGACACCGCGCGCCTGTTCATGATGTTCGCCGCCCCCCCGGACCTGCAGTTGGAATGGTCGGACGCCGGCGTGGAAGGCGCGCACCGCTTCTTGAAGCGGCTGTGGAAGGCGGTGTACGACCACGTGCAGGCCGGCGGCGGGGCCGCAGCCCCGAGCGGCGAACTGCCGGCCCCGCTCAAGGATTTCCGCCGCCAGTTGCACCAGACCATCGCCAAGGTCACCGACGACTACGGCCGCCGCAAGCAGTTCAACACCGCGGTGGCCGCGGTGATGGAACTGATGAACGCGCTGGCCAAGCTGCCGGAGGACGCCAACACCCCCGCCCTGCGCCAGGAAGCGCTGGAAACCGTGACCCTGCTGCTCGCGCCCATCGTGCCGCACGTGTGCGAAGCGCTGTGGAGCGGGCTCAGGCCCGGCACCCGGCTCCTGGACCAGGCCTGGCCGAGGGCCGACGCAGCCGCGCTGACCGTGGACGAAATCGAGCTGGTGGTGCAGATCAACGGCAAGCTCAGGGGCAGCATCCGCGTGGCCGCGGGCGCCGACAAGGCGGCGATCGAAGCCGCGGCGCTGGCCACGGAAGCGGCGCAGAAGCAGCTCAACGGCGCCGCCCCGAAAAAAATCGTCGTCGTGCCCGGGCGTTTGGTTAACATAGTGGCGTAAATTCAGTGAGGCATGAGGCATGAGGCGTGAGGCGTAAGGCGATAAAGCTCATTCTGGGCGGCACGGCGCTGCTGGCGGCGGGCGGCTGCGGCTTCCAGCTGCGCGGCGCGCACGCCATCCCCTATCGCAGCATTTACCTCAGCGCCCCCAAGGACAGCCTGGCCGCGCGCGATTTGGCCAAGGCCTTGCGCAGCCAGGGAATCGCCCTGCCCGACAGCGCCAAGGAAGCCGATGCGGTGCTGAAGCTTCTGGAAGAAAAAAGATCCCGCAGCATCCTGTCGCTGTCCGGCGGCGGGCGGGTGCGGGAGTATCGGCTCAACTACACCCTCGGCTACAGCGTGACCGACAAGGAAGGCCGCGAAATCTATCCCGCCGCCACCATCCAGTCGAGCCGCGACTTCACCTACGACGACAATCAGTACCTCGCCAAGGCCGCCGAGGAAAGCTTCCTCTACCGCGATCTGCAGGACGAGGCGGTACAGCGCATCCTGCGCCGGCTCGCCCGGCCCAACTGATGGACCTCAGGCCGGAAGACCTCGGCGCCCATCTTGGCCGCGGACTGGCCCCGCTCTATGTCATCTGGGGCGACGAGCCGCTCGCCATGCTCGAAGCCGAGGACGCCCTCCGCGCCGCCGCGCTCGAGGCCGGGCACGAGCGCACGGTGTTCACCGTGCAGGGCAGGTTCGACTGGAGCGTGATCTTCGGCCATGCCGACAGCTTCTCGCTGTTCGCGCAGAAAAAACTGGTGGAAATCCGCATCCCCAGCGGCAAGCCCGGCGCGGACGGCGGCGCCGCGCTCGCCCGCTACGCCGGCAGCCTGCCCGCCGACACCGTGAGCATCGTCTCGCTGCCCGGCCTGGAATGGAAGCAGACCAAGAGCAAGTGGTTCGAAACGCTCTCGGCGCAAGCCGCCGTGATCCAAAGCCGCGAAGTGCCGCTGGAACAGATGCCGGCCTGGATCGGGCGCCGCCTGGCCGCCAACGGCCAGCAGGCGAGCCGCGAGGCGCTCGAATTCCTGGCCGGTCGCCTGGAAGGCAACCTGCTCGCCGCCCGCCAGGAAATCGACAAGCTGTCGCTGCTGCTGCCGCCGGGCAAGCTCGGCCTGGAGGATGTGGAGCAGGCGGTGACGGACGTTTCGCGCTTCGAGGTGGCCGACCTCCAGGACGCCCTGCTGGCCGGCGACGCCGGCCGCTGCGCGCGCATCCTCGACAGCCTCAGGCAGGAGGGCGAGGCCGTGCCCAGGATCATGTGGCAGGTCGGCGCCACGCTGCGGCTCCTGTACAAGTTAAAATCGGCTGTGCGCCAGGGCCAGCCGCTGGCCGCGGCGCTCAAGGCCAATCGCATCTGGGACCGGCGCCAGGCGCTGGTGCAGACGGCGCTGAAGCGGGTCAGCGACGAAAGGCTGGAAAGCGCGCTGCAGGACGCCGAGCAGATCGACCGCCAGGCCAAGGGCCTGGCCGGCGGCGACCCCTGGGACGACCTGCTGCGGCTGTGCCTGAATTTGGGAGCGGCAAGAACCTAGCCACAGAGGACACAGAGAAAACCCTGGTTTTGCCTTTGCCCTCTGTGTACTCTGTGCCCTCTGTGGCTTGATTTTTAAGAGTCAGAAACAAGATGGACATCAAAACCTACATGCAAACCGTGGGCCGCACCGCCCGCGAAGCCTCGCGCGCGGTGGCCGCGGCGGAAACCCGCGCCAAGAACGCCGCGCTCCTGGCCATGGCCGCGGCCATCCGCCGCGACGCCGAAAAGCTGCTCGCCGCCAATGCCGAGGATGTGGCGGCGGCCCAGGCCGCCGGCCTCGACGCCGCGCTGCTGGATCGTTTGTCACTGAACGAAAAAACCGTGGCCGGCATGGCCGAGGGCCTCGAGCAGATCGCCGCGCTGCCCGATCCGGTCGGCGGGATCAGCGACATGAACTACCGCCCTTCCGGCATCCAGGTCGGCAAGATGCGCGTGCCGCTCGGCGTGGTCGGCATCATCTATGAAGCGCGCCCCAACGTCACCGCCGACGCCGCCGGGCTGTGCCTGAAATCCGGCAACGCCGCGATCCTGCGCGGCGGCAGCGAGGCCATCCGTTCCAACCAGGCCATCGCCGCCTGCGTGCAGGAAGGCCTCAAGGCCGCCGGCCTGCCGGAAGCCTGCGTGCAGGTGCTCGAAACCACCGACCGCGCCGCCGTGGGCGAGCTCATCACCATGCGCGAGTATGTGGATGTGATCGTGCCGCGCGGCGGCAAGGGCCTGATCGAGCGCCTGATGAACGATGCGCGCATTCCCGTGATCAAGCACCTGCACGGCGTCTGCCACGTCTACGTCGACGACCGCGCCGATCTCGGCAAGGCGCTGAAGATCGCCGACAACGCCAAGACCAGCCGCTACGGCACCTGCAACACCATGGAGACCCTGCTCGTGCATCGCGCCGCGGCGGAGGCCTTCCTGCCGCAGATCGCCGCCATCTACTCCAGCAAGAACGTGGAAATGCGCGGCTGCGCCGAATCGCGCCGCATCGTGCCCGCCATGAAGACGGCCGTCGAGGCCGACTGGCACGAAGAATACCTCGCGCCCGTCATCAGCATCCGCGTGGTGGACGGCATGGATGCGGCCATGGCGCACATCGCCCAGTACGGCTCGCAGCACACCGACGCCATCGTCACCGAGGACTACAGCCGCGCGCGAAGATTCATCCGCGAGGTGGACTCCGCCTCGGTCATGGTCAATGCCTCGACTCGTTTCGCCGACGGCTTCGAATACGGCCTCGGTGCGGAAATCGGCATTTCCACCGACAAGATCCACGCCCGCGGCCCGGTCGGGCTGGAAGGATTGACGAGCGAGAAGTGGGTGGTGCTGGGCGACGGGCATGTGCGCGGCTGAGAGCTATGCCGGTGAGGCGTGAGGCGCGGGACAGCAGTGTGCGGACAATGCGCGCTATGCAAAACCGCAACCACGTTTTCCGATAAACCCTCCACAACGCGGTAACCTTGATCTCTCTTACGCCTCACGCCTCACGCCTCACGCCTCACGCGCCTATCGGCGTTTTCGGCGGCACCTTCGACCCCATCCACTTCGGCCATCTGCGCCTGGCCGAGGAACTGGCCGAGGCGCTCGATCTCGCGGAAGTGCGCATCATCCCCGCCGGCCAGCCGCCGCACCGCGGCGCGCCGCGCACGGCCGCCGCCCACCGCCTGGAGATGGCGCGGCTCGCCGTCGCCGGCAATCCCCGTTTCATCCTGGATGAGCGCGAAGTGCGGCTGGCGCGCGCGAGCTACACCGTCGACACCCTCGCCGACCTGCGCGCCGAACTCGGCGCCGGGCAAGCAATCTGGCTGTTCATGGGCGCCGACGCCTTCCTGGGTTTGCCGACCTGGAAGGAATGGCGGCGCCTGTTCGATCTCGCCAACCTCGCCGTCGCGCACCGCCCGGGCTATGCGCTGCCGCAAGCCGACGCGCTGAATGCCGAACTGCGGCAGGAACTGGCGCGCCGCCAGGCAACCGGGGAGACGCGCGCCGTTGCCGGCGATATCAGGCTCATGCCCATCTCCCAGCTCGACATCGCCGCCACCGACATCCGCGATCGCCTGCAAGACGGCCGCAGCGTGCGCTACCTGCTGCCGGACGGGGTGCTCAACTATATTCAGAGAAACAAGCTCTACTCACCTGCATGAACATTGAAGAAAAAACCGCCGCCGTCGTGGCCGCCCTGGAAGACATCAAGGCCAAGGACATCACCGTGCTCGACACCGCGCAACTGACCTCGCTGTTCGAGCGCGTCGTCATCGCCAGCGCCGACTCCACGCGCCAGACCAAGGCGCTCGCCGCCAGCGTGCGCGACCGGATGAAGGAACTGGGCGAGCACGTCATCGGCATGGAGGGCGAGGCAGTCGGCGAATGGGTGCTGGTCGACCTCGGCGACATCGTCGTGCACATCATGCACCCCGCCGTGCGCGCGCATTACAACCTGGAAGAGCTCTGGGATGCCAGGGCGCGTTAACCCTGATTTCACCCCTGTGGCGGGGCGGGCTTGGGATGCCGCCCGCGCAGCAAGACGCGCCGCGCGGTGAAGCTGCGCATCCTTGCCGTAGGCCACAAGATGCCGGCCTGGATCGAGGCCGGCTACCGCGAGTACGCCAGGCGCATGCCGCCCGACGCCGGGCTGGAGCTCGTCGAGATCAAGCCCGAAAAGCGCGCCGCCGGCGCCTCCACCGCGCGCATCCAGAAGCTGGAAGCCGAGCGCATTCTCGCCGCCCTGCCGCCGCAGGCCCTGCTGCTGGCGCTGGACGAGCGCGGCAGGCAGCTCACGACGCTCGAATTGTCCGCGCACCTCGCGCGCTGGATGCAGGAAGGCGCCCAGCCCTGCTTCGTCATCGGCGGCGCCGACGGCCTGGACACTTCTGTCAAGGAGCGTTCGCCTTTATTATTGGGCGTCTCCCGACTGACCCTGCCGCATGGGCTGGTGCGGGTGCTGCTGGCGGAGCAGCTCTATCGGGCAGTGTCCCTGCTCAAGGGGCATCCCTACCACCGCGAATAAAACCACCGAAAACACGACCGTGCCCCAAGCCGCCGACCGCATTTATCTCGCCTCCCAATCGCCGCGCCGCCGCGAACTGCTGAAGCAGATCGGGGTGAGCTTCGACGTCCTGGTGCTGCGCACCAGCCTGGGCCGCGAGGACGTGCGCGAGATCCCGCTGGACGGCGAAGCGCCCGAAGCGTTCGCCCTGCGCATGGCCGAGGAAAAATCCGAAAAGGGCGCGCAGGCAGCCGCGCTGCGCCAGCTCATCGCGCGGCCGGTGCTGGGGGCGGATACCGTGGTCGACCTCGACGGCGACATCATCGGCAAGCCGCGCGACCTCGCCCAGGCCGGGGAAATCCTGCAGCGCCTGTCCGGGCGCACGCATTGGGTGCACACGGGGGTGGCCATCTCCGACGGCGGACGTCTGGAATCGCGCCTGTCCTCCAGCAAGGTGCAATTTGCGCCGCTCACTTCCGCAGCGATCGCGCGCTACCTGGACAGCGGCGAGGCGCTGGACAAGGCCGGCGCCTACGGCATCCAGGGCCGGGCCGGCGCCTTCGTTTCGCGCATCGAGGGCAGCTATACGGGTATCATGGGCCTGCCGCTGTTCGAAACCGCAGAATTGCTGAATTGGGCCAGAATCAGGGTTTAGTTTTCCAAAAAACCCACCCAGAGGACAGCGGATAAGAGGCGAGGAACAAGGATTTCTGCTCCTGTCCTCATGCCCTGCCTGTCCGGGATTTTCAATCAACGCAGCATGCAGCAGCGTGTTGCGCTGATTGAAAATTCGGAGTTCGCCATGAGCGAGGAAATGCTGGTCAACGTCACCCCGCAGGAGACGCGGGTGGCGGTCATGCACCTGGGCGCGGTCCAGGAACTGCACATCGAGCGCGCCGGCAGCCGCGGCCTGGTCGGCAACGTCTACCTGGGCCGGGTGGCGCGCGTGCTGCCGGGCATGCAGTCGGCCTTCATCGACATCGGCCTCGAACGCGCGGCCTTCCTGCACGTGGCCGACATCTGGCAGGAGCGCCGCAACGGCGACGAGTCCGAGCGCCGCATCGAACAGGCGGTGCATGAAGGCCAGTCGCTGGTGGTGCAGGTCATCAAGGACCCCATCGGCACCAAGGGCGCGCGTCTCTCCACCCAGATCAGCTTCGCCGGCCGCTATCTCGTCTACCTGCCGCAGGAATCGCACATCGGCATCTCGCAGCGCATCGAGGGCGAGGAGGAGCGCGAGCACCTGCGCCAGATGCTGCAGGCCGTGCTCAACCCCGATGTCCATGGCGGCTTCATCATGCGCACCATGGCCGAGTCCGCCAGCGGGGAGGACCTCAAGGCCGACGTCGCCTACCTGTGCAAGCTGTGGCAGAACATCCAGGAAAAATCCCGCGTCTCGAGCGCGCCCGCGCCGCTCTACCAGGACCTCGACCTCTCGCTCAGGGTGCTGCGCGACTTCGTCAACACCGAGACCTCGCGCATCCTGGTGGACTCGCGCGAAACCTACCAGCGCATGTACGAGTTCGCGCACAACTACACCTGGGGCGTGACGGAAAAGCTGCAGCACTACAGCGCCGACCGCCCGCTGTTCGACCTCTACGCCATCGAGGAGGAAATCGAGAAGGCGCTGGCGCGCCGCGTCGATCTCAAGTCCGGCGGCTACCTCATCATCGACCAGACCGAGGCGCTCACCACCATCGACGTCAACACCGGCGGTTTCGTCGGCGCGCGCAACTTCGACGACACCATCTTCAAGACCAACCTCGAAGCCGCGCAGACCATCGCGCGCCAGCTCAGGCTGCGCAACCTCGGCGGCATCATCATCATCGACTTCATCGACATGGACAATGCCGAGCACCGCGAGACCGTGCTGGGCGAATTGAAGAAGTCGCTGGCGCGCGACTCCACGCGGGTTTCGATCAGCGGCTTCTCCACGCTGGGCCTGGTCGAGATGACCCGCAAGCGCACCCGCGAATCGCTCGCCCACGTGCTGTGCGAGCCCTGCCCCACCTGCCAGGGCCGCGGCGAGATCAAGACCGCGCGCACCGTGTGCTACGAGGCCCTGCGCGAAATCCTGCGCGAAGCGCGCCAGTTCGAGGCGCGCGAATACCGCATCCTCGCCTCGCAAACCGTGGTGGACCTGTTCCTCGACGAGGAATCGCAAAGCCTGGCGCAGCTCTCGGACTTCATCGGCAAGCCGATCTCGCTGCAGGTGGAAACCAGCTAC
>JANJWO010000018.1 GCA_024709485.1 Hydrogenophilaceae bacterium
AGGGGGAAGCGTCTAGCCGGTCAGGCGGCCAGCAGCATGGCGCGCACGATGCGCAAGGCGGGGATTTGTGGGGATCGCCGTGGGGACGCCAACAAATCCCCGGTTGCAAATCTATAGTGCAACCGGGAGTTGAAGGAGGTCGGGCATAGCTCGACCTTCTCCAACAGCCCTCCCAGCATTTCCTTCATCGCTTCGCGGTCGACCATGGCCAGGTGTTCGGCCATGACGGCGAGCATGGCTTTGACGTCGCTCTCTCCGATCGCGCGCAGGACTTCGGCGGATTCCTGGTCCAGCTCAAGACTGGCCAGCTCGTCCACGAGCTTTGTGCGGATGCGTTCATTGGCTTCTATCTGATCGAGGAAGGGCCTCGGGGTGTCGGTCTCGGCAGCCAGGCTGGCGAGGCGGTCGATCTTGATCGTGAGGTCGGTGATCTGCTTGCGCAGGGCCTTGAGTTTTGATTCCGGCGGCGGCGAGCTGATGCGCCTTGCTTCAGCGACCAGCTCGCGCACGAAGCTGCTGGACACGAGGTCCTGGCCGAGGGCTTTCACCACGGCGCGCTCGATGAGGTCCTGTCGAATCCTGCGGCTCTTCTTCCCTGCCCGGTAGAAGCCTTCGCCGTCGCCGTGCCACATCTTCCCATCCGGCGTCATCAGCAGCCCGGATAGGAGATAGTCAGATTTCGTGCGGTAGGTATTTGGCCGGCCGGCCTCCAGCCTTGCCACGAGCGCTTCGGCTTCCTCGGTGCTGATCAGCGCGTCGTGGGTGTCGTAGTTGATGACCCATTCCGCGCGCGGCCGGCGCTTGGTGCCCCCCTTGTAGCCGCCGCCGTTGACGCGCTCGGCGTGGACATTCCAGACGGTGTGCCCGGCGTAGGTGAGCGCGTTCCATTCCATGCCGACCAGGGTAGACGGCGACAGCCCGGTGAGCCCGGATTCCTCGACAGCAGCTGGACGGCTCATGCCATCCACGCGCGCCTTCATGTAGGCCTGCACCTGGTCGACGCGCTCGCCACGCACCAGGCGCGACTTCGTCACTTCGGCGCCGTCGCGGATCGCGCCGGTCGGGATATGCTCGAGCTTGTAACCCAGCGGCGCGCGGCCGCCGGCACGCCAGCCCTGGCGGACGTTCTCGGCCATGCCGCCGAGGCCCTTTTCCTTGCTCATCAGGCTGTGCAGCTGGTCGAAGGCGCGGGCGACCTGACGAAACACCACGTCCATGATGGTGTTGGTCTCGGGCAGCTTGGAATAGATGAGCTTGACCCCGCGCTTCTCGCACTCGTAGTTGAATGCGGCCGCGAGGTGCTGGTTGTTTCTGGCGATGCGCGCGGTGTCCATGACCAGCAGGTTGTCCCACTGCCGGCCTTCGCTTTTCAGGCTGCGCAACAGGGCCTGGAAGCCTGGGCGGGTTTCGTCGTCGGCGCGCTCTACTGCGTCCTGGAAGGTTTCAACGACCGTCAGGCCGCGGGCCTTCGCCAGATCCATCAACTCCCGGCGTTGAGCATCCGGCGCCACGTCGTGGCGGTCCTTCGAGCTGCGGAGGTAGATGGCTGCGCGGTCCATTGGTTAGGGTGCCAGCTTCCCGATGTTGATGGTTACGCGTTGGGCGTCAACGCATGCCTAGTCCGGTACTCATCAAGCCTCGACCAATACTCTTCTTGGTTGCACAGATCGCCTTTTTCAGCATCGCGTAATATTTTGAATATATCGCGCAACTCTATCCTGATTCTGTCCTTCGTTTGCTCTGTTGCGTATTCGTCCACATCTTGCATCAGTACAGCCAGCATCGCTGCCGTGCGCTCAAGTTGGTCAACAAACAGGTCTATTTCATTTGCCGATAGTTCTCGCATATTCAATCTCCTTTGCCCAACCAGTCCCCGGCGGGGCATCCTTGCAACTCTTGCTGGAAGTCTGAACATTCAACTCCCCTTTCGCGGCGCACAGCACCGCTCTCCCAAAGTGTAACAATAATGGGCGCCAACAGCCTAGCCGCCACCTTCGAGTCGGGCGACCCTACGGACGGCAGCATGGTGATGGTGGTGGCCTTCGGTTTCATGTCAGGCAACGGCGAACAGTCCGCGAGCACCGTGCAGGGCATCGATGCATGCCGGGTTGAGCCAGACCACCTCTTCGCGCGTGGACGTGCCGCGGCCGCCGGATATCCGCGCCTTGGTCGTGCGCTTCTCCCAGCCGGGCAGGGCCTGGTCGTATAGGTCCGAGGCGTAGCCTGACAGCACCACCATTCCCTCTACCCCCCCCCGCAGCGCATCGAGCAGCGCCAGGTGGTCGTCGGTGTCCATCTCGTGCCGGTATCCGCGCGCGCCGCCCTTGCCGTTCACCCTGCAGCGCGTTTCGTGCAGATAGGGCGGGTCGACGTAGTGCAGTGTCTCTGGGGTGTCGTGGGCTTTGATCACCTCGATCGCCGGGCGGTTCTCGATCAGCACTCCGGTCAGGCGCTGGCCGACCGCAGCCAGGTTGGCCGGGTACATGGCCCAGGTGTGCTGGGCGGTTTCGTACTCCCGCTTCGTGTCGATGCGGAAGCCGGTCGAACCCTTGGTCGCGCCGGCAGAGCCGAACCCCATCATCGCCCGGATCACCAGACGACGGGCCTGCTCGACAGGGTCATCCGTGGGCTTCCATGCCCGCTCGAACTCGCCACGCGCATAAGGCGTCATCACCAGGTCGTGCACCAGGCGCGCGCGCCGCTCCGGGTCGCGGATCACCTCGAACAGGTTGACCACGTCACCGTCCAGATCGTTGTAGACCTCCGAATAGGCGCGCGGCTTCTGGATCAGCACGCCTGCAGCGCCGCCGAATGCCTCGGTGTAGATCCGGTGCGGCGGGAAGTGGGCCATGACCCACTTCGCCATGCGGAACTTGCCTCCGTGGTAGCGGATGACCGGGCGCGGCACGTCGCTCATTTCAGCACTGCCGGATCGACGTTGAAGAAGTTCAGCCAGCCGCGAAGTGGAACGAAGGGAAGCGGCCGGGCGTCGCGCAGCAGGAAGCCGTGCTCGCCGAAGAACCAGGGGCTGTCGTACTCGGTGACGCAGTCGTACAGGGTGGCCTCGCCGACGATGCCGCCGCGCGGCAGATCGTCCAGGGGCGGCAGTTCGATGCCGAGCAGCTCGCAGATCTGCATGGCCGCGTAGTTTTCCGGGTCCTTGGTTTTGCCGGCGTGGATTAGTACCGGCCCCCGGTAGTTGGTCTGCCAGCTGCGGTTTTCCACAGGCTTGTGGCCGTTGACGATGAGCCAGGCCCAGGGCTGGCGGATGGAGAGCGCGATTCTCATGCCTTTGCTCCTTCGAACACGTCGCCGCGGTTGATCCTGCGCATTACCTCGCGCATGGCATTGGCGGCCTCGGCGCGCGACACCAGCGCCAGATGCTGCTCGTGCAGGTCGATGGCTTCGCGCAGATCGTTGAGCCCTGGCCCATCCATCACCCAGCGGCCGCTTTGCCGGCCGCGCTGGTACAGGCGCAGCAGCGCATCCTGGGCGCGCTTGACCAGGTCGAGGTACTCCTCCCCGATACCGCGCTCGCACAGAACCAGCGAAACATTCACCGCTGCAGCCAGGTTGTGAAAGGCGTGCTCGTCGGCCTTGCCCAGGCGCAAGGCCTCCAGCAGGGTGCGCAGCGCCAGGCCGATGGTTTGCTTTTGCGAATGGTCGAGCTGGTGCTGCATGGCGATGGCCTGCAGACCGGCGTGCGGGTCGATCCGGCGTTTGAAGTGGGCGCCGCGCTTTCTCATGATGCGCCTCCCGGATAGTCGTTGTGGAGGTGGCCATCGAGCATGCGGCCGGCGCGCTTTTTACCGACGCGAAACAAGGTATGAACACCCGGCATGTCCTTTGGCCATATCTCTGGAACCCGCCCAAATGCATCGCGGAAATAACTAGGAGGCTCCCCGTCCTCGGCAGGAAGATATTCGCCCCACTGCTTGAACAGGAACGGCACGCCAGCATCCGCGCACTGATCGCGCAGACTTCGCACCCAATCAGGGTGCATGGGGCGTGAGTTCTGGCCAGACTCACCGCCGACGATGACCCAATCTACCTTGGCTGTTGTAAATGATCTTTCGTGCCCGCTCAGCGTGTAACCTCTGCGTTCAGCACTAAACCACTCGCCAGTTAGAGCGTTACCCCAGCTGGCGATCGCGTCGCAGTGTTTCCATCCTCCGATGTCATCGCCATCGTCTTCGCTCTGGCTGATGTGAGTTAGATCGATATTCCGCAGCAATGGCTCCGCACTGATCCAGCGGACAGCAGCCGGCGTGGCCAGCAGCTTGGGAATATCCCGGTCGGCTTCCTCCTGGTTGACCACCGTCGCCCCCAACCAGACATTCGGCCACGGCCACAGCGCATAGTCCGGGTCATAGCCGATGTCGAGCTCGCTGATCGCTTCCTCGATCATCCTGGCCGCGTTGCCGATGCGCTTGGTGAGCAGCAGCCAGTCTAGGTTGGGCGTGTTCTTGATCAGCTCGAACAGGTTTCTCCGCCACTCGACCGGCACTTCGTTATCGAACACGTCGGCCAGGCTGGCGCAGAAAACGCGACGGCGGGCAGGCTTTACGGCCCGGCTATGGCAGTGCTGGCAGGTTGGGAAGCTGCAAACGATCTTTTCTTCTCCACGCCAGCCACAGGCGGTGCATTCATAGAACGACTTGCGGTTCCACTGCAGCGGCTTCTTCCAGTTTGCCGCCGACGTGCGGCTGCGCTCCTGACCAGCCCCCCACTTGACCCGGTGCTTGCGGTGGTCGAAGTCGGCCTCGGCATAGCAATTGTCGCAGCCGGGCCCGACCTTGGCGCAGCCAATCCAGGGGTTGAAGGTTGAATCGCACCAGGCGATCTCGGTTTTGTCAGCCATGAGTAATCTCCTTTTCAGCATCCGCGAAAGCCTTGTTGATCTGGGCCATGCGGTCCGGGTCGCCGCCCTTGTCCGGATGGTTTTCGCTGGCCAGCTTCTTCCAGGCCGCGCGCGCCTCTTCGAGGCTTGCGGTTTGAGAAACGCCCAGCACTTCCCACCACATGCCGCCAGCGGGCGCCGGTAGCGCGATGAATCCCTGGAAGGTGGCGCGCACCAGCGCCAGCGTGCCGTGGCGCAGCTCCACGCGGCGCGCCTCCAGGATGTGGTGAATGGCCTGCAGGTTTGAGGCCACGCTGCTGTAGCGATCCACGGGGATGCATACCTGCATGCCGTCCCACATGAACCACACAGCTACGCCTGGATCGGCCGGCGAGTCAGCGCCCAGCGTCACGTTGCTGCTGATGACCAGGTCCTTGAGCGTCTTGCCGGAATCGGAAGCGAAACCGCGCAGGCTTGCCTGCACGTTCTTGATCGCATTGGGCAATGCCGTCTTGAAACGCCCGGCTTCACGGTATTTGGCACGCGGGAACGTGGGCGGCCAGGTGAGGGGGTAGGCTGCGATGGCCATCACGCACCTCCCTGCGCCACACTGAGCGCCACCGCTACCGGACGCACCCATATCGGCGTGCTGCCCAGGGCGAAGGTTTCGCCGCTCCATGCCAGCAGCAGGGTGCGGCCCATTTCCCCGGCGATGGCCGCGGCGGCATCGGGCGGCACGGCGTTGCCGATGCGCTCGCGCCAGTCGCTGTCGCTGAGGCCGTCCAGCTCGAGGTATTCCTCTGGGTCGATCAGGCTCTGCAGGGCGGCCAGTTCCAGCGTGGTGAATGGCCGGTGCCAGGTGCCGTCCAGGGCGCGGATGACCGCCACCAGCTTGTCGTTGGCTGCCGGCATGCGCGGGTCGGCGACAGACCAGCGGCCGTTGTCGTGGCCAGCAGCTGCGGACACGGCGCCCGCCTGTTCCGTCCACGGCACGACGCCGTAGTGGCCTGCGGTCAGGTAGTGGTCGCCCTTGCCGCGATCGAGGCCGGGGCGCGGGTCTGCGACGGCATAGGCGCCCTGCCCGGTGGTGCTGCCTGAAATCACGGTGCCGGCGGTCTCGCCCCAGCTGGTGACCATGTACTTGCCGAAGCCCTCGCCAGCGCGGCGCGGATCGGCCACGCACTGGCCAGAGCCATGCGCGCCGGTCACTGCCTGGGCGGCACGATCCCACGGCACGATGCGGAACTCGTTGCTGTGCTTGGCCGGGCCAAGGTGCCGAGGATCTGCCACGGAAAACCCGCCCTGGATGGGCGAACGCTGGCCGGTGATGGTTCCGGTCGGCTCGTCCCAGGCGCGCACGCCCAGCTGGCCATATTCGCCGCCGGCAGGGAAGCGAGGATCTGCGATCGAGAATGCGCCGTTGCCCGGCCTCGATGCGCCGGCCACGGTGCCGGTTGGTTCATCCCAGCGCTGCACGCCCAGCACGCCGTTGTGCATGGCGGGCACGATGAGGTAGTCGCGCAGCATGCCATCCTCGACGGCCAGCTTGTTCAGGCTGCGCCAGTCACTGCCAGCCTCGACGAAGGCCAGCCGCACCCAGGTCTTCCACTGCAGGCTGGGCACGCGGTGCATGGGGCCGCCGGCGGCATCGCCCGGCAGCGGCATGCGGTCCAGCACCGTGCCCACGGCAGCCAGGCGCTTCTTCTCGGGCTCGTACAGGAATGGCGGCACTTTCTCGACGTGGCGCGCCACCAGCAGGAAGCGCTTGCGGCTTTGCGCGAGACCTCCAAGCTCGCCGCAGTCGTGCGTCGTCTCGGACACGGCATAGCCATAGGCGCGCAGCAGGTCGCCGATCTGGTCCAGCAGGTGCCGGCCACGGTTGGCGATGCGCGGCACGTTCTCGAACACGATCAGCTCGGGCGGGGCATCGCGCCATGCCTCCAGCATCAGCCAGACGCCGCGCACGGTAAGGCGGTTGAGCGCCTGATACTTGTGCGTGCGGCTGCGGTTCTCGGACAGCAGGCCGGAGAATCCCTTGCAGGGAGCGCTTAGGAACACGATGTGCGGGCGCTCGTTGCCGGCGGCGGCCTGGATGTCTGCGGGCATGGCCTCGCGCCATCCTGCCGGCGGCTCGCTGCCGTGGAAGTCCTGATACTGGCTGCGGTCGAACAGGTCCAGCACAGTGCCGCGCGTGCCGGTCAGGCGCTCAAAGTCGCGCATGGCGGCGGCGTCAACGTCCACGCCCCCGATGCAGCGGAACTTGCCGACCATGTTGCCGACGCGTGGCGATGCCTGGTTGAAGCCCTTGGCGCCGCCGCCGAGTCCGGCGAACAGGTGAAAGTGGCGGATTTCGCGGGTTTCGATCATAGCGGCGCTCCGTTCAGTGCCACGTATGCCATGACAAAGAGAACGAACAGCCCGAGCACAATGAGCAGGGCGATCACGCCGCCGGTGGTCTCCAGCTTTTCCTGCCAGGTGGGAGGGGTTTTCATCATGCCTCACCGCCTTCCATCATTTCCGCAATAACCTTGACCACGTTGTCGGCGCGTTCCTGGTTTGAACTGGCGAACATGGCCATCGCACCACGTTCGTTTTCGTCCTCATCCTCCGAGGTGAAACCAATTTTCAGATTTGCCTGCATGCCGTTGTAGTTGACGATCTGATGGAGTCGGTAGTCGCCCCCCTCAGGTTCGACATAAAACAAGACCTGCCGGCCATCGGTGGCGCGGACGATCTTGGCGAAGTCTTTGTGCTCACTCATGACTGCCCTCCGTTCAGCTTGGCCAGCATCCGCTGGCGCCACAGGAACATGGCGAAGTTGGCGATGTCGATTTCCTGCCCGGCGGCCAGGGGGACGCCGGCGGCGTGGGCGAGCAGCTTCTTGTAGTAATCCTCGGCGTTGGCCGGGTCGTTCCAGCCGGTGCGGTTTTCTTCGCGCACCATGTTGGCCAGCTTGGCCTTCATGGCGACGGCAAAGGCCTCAACGGATTCAAACAGCGAGGCCAGCTCGGCTTCGAGCTGCTCGGGCGGTAATTGATTAACCATGGGCATGGTCCTCCTCGTAGATTTCGTGCAGGCGGTGGATGTGCTCCAGATCCTCGTCCGACATCGGCTGGAGGTCGGCGAAAGTTCTCCCGGTGATTTCCTTGCCGCAGCGGGTGCAGAAGTACAGGGCGTTGGTGCTGAAAAACGGGGTGTCGAAGTGGCAGCCCTTGAACCGGCATACCACCCCGCCAGCGGCGTGGCGCAGCCACGTCCATACGCCCGAATACCGGCACAGCAGCGCGACGTAGAGCGCGTTGGCCACCACCAGCAGCACGCCGCCGGCGAAGCTCCAGGGCTGGCCCAGGTGCGGGTAGAACCACAGGTTCCACACGCCCCACAGGGTGAAGAAGGCCATGCTGGCGACCGAGACGCCGGCCACGGCCTTGTCGCGCAGCAGCACGCGGCTGTGGTTCAGCGTCATCAGCGCGGCCACGGCCTCGAAGCAGCCGTTGATGAGGTCGGGGGTGCTCATTTGCGCCTCCGCTTTTCCAGGCCGTGGCGGGCGATGATCTGCTCGAATATCCGGTTGCCTTCCTTGAAGAAGGTGTGCGGCTCGCGGTGGGTTTCGTGGCATAGGCGCAGCACGTTCATCAGGTGCTCGAAGTGCTCGTCGTCGAAGTTGCCGATCCCGCTGACGGCCACCTGCACCCTGTCGCCGTTGTACAGGCTGGTCAGGAAGGCCGCGATGCGCACCGCCGTGCTGTAGTTCTGGTTGAGGGCGAGATCCACGCACCACGCCAGACTATCCCGGCAGCCATTCAGATCCCGCTTGCGGATGGCCTGGGATTCCTCCCATGCATTGCCATTCATGAAGGCCATGAGCTTCTCGACCTTGTCGCGCTCGATGGTGACGGTCAGCTTCACCATGCCCGGATCGTGCTCGTGCTCCTCGATGGCGTCGGGTTTCAGTTCGGCCTGGATAATTTCTTCGGTCGCTTTCATGCCGACTTGCCCTCCTGCCTATGGCCGTGCCACTTGACCAGGATGGCGCCAGATACAGCGAACGGCGGCGTCATATTCGTCAGTGCCAGGTCACCTTCTTTGAGCGGCGTCTTCCCGTCCCAGTCATCGACCATGCGTGTGCAACCGTAGCGCTTCATCAGTTGCTGCCCGAGGCGCGTTTTTCCTGATCCTTGCGGGCCATGCACAATCACAATGCTCTGGCCGTTTCTCCCTCCGATGAGGAGCGATATCTTCTGCATGCCGGGGCGGATGACGGGGGTGAGTTTGGTCTGGCCGTCGCGGTCGATCACCAGGTGCAGGTGGCTGGCTTCGGCCTGTTGCGCGGCGGCGATGACGGTGGCGCCGTCGGGGATGATGGTGGGCAGGTTCATGACGGCGGCGCTCATGCCTCATCTCCGAACTCGTGCCAGAACCTGGCCTTGATCTCGTCGGCCAGGAGGCCTATGTATGCCGCGTCCTTGTAGCCCCGCTGGCTATAGTTGGCGATCATTTCCAACCCGATGCGGTTATAGAGTGGGTCGGCGTTCAGAAAGAATTCGGACAAGTCGATTCCCGTCTTGCCGTCGTACAGGTTGAGCACCAGGCGGCGCAGGCTCCTGGCGGTGAGATTGCTTTCGTCCAGCGCCTCTTTTTTGTATCGGATGAAGGGGCTGACGGTCTTGTGCTCTGCCAGGGCAAAGGCCGCGCATTCCGCCAGCTTGTCGAAGGCGGCGACGGCTTGGGCCTGCGCCTCGTCGTCGCTGTGCACGTAGGCTTTCGACAGGGTTTCGTCATCGACCAGCGACTGCACGGCTTGCGCCGCCGCCGCCAGCCTGGTCAGGGTGTTGCTCGGTATTACGATCAGGCACATGGCCACTCTCCTTTTGGTTGTTGCTTCAACTGCGTTTGAAAACCCAGCACTTCACCGTCGTCGGCCTGTCGGGCACGCCGTCGTGTTTGCGGCTGTTGTAGCGGGCGTGAATGCCGGAGTTGACCGGCTTGATGTCGATGAACTTGCGGAACCGGCTGGTGCGCAGCACTTTCTTTAGCCGGCTGATGTCCGGGATCTGCTGGCGCTTGTCGGCCGCCACCTGGACGAAGTGGTTGAGGTTGATGGCGATCTCGTTGGCGTCCCTGGCGTGGTTGAGGATCGGCTCGTCTTCGCCGTCCAGGAAATCGACGATCTCCCAGAATTCCTGCACCAGCGGGTGGTCGGCGTTGATGGCCTGCTGCCGTCCCTTGGCCATTTCGACCAGCTCGTCGTGGACCAGGTCCCTGCGCTCGTCGCCGATCGGCACGATGGCGGCCAGGGCATCGACCAGGGCCATGAGCTGGGCGTGGTTCTTGATGATGCGCAGGTTCTTGATTTCCTTGCTGGACGACATGATCTGCTCGTAGACCGGGCACTTGTCCTTGAAGGTCTGCATCACCGCCGCCTCGGCCTTGCAGGCGCGCAGGATGAAGCCGGAAACCTGCTCGACCGGCAGGCGCTCCAGCTGCTCGGACGCTGCCTTGGTTTTTGGGCTGTGGCTGGCCACGTCGAAGTAGATGTGCACGATGCGCTGCAGCACCGCGTCGGAGGCCGAGACCTCGGCGTTCTGGCAGATCACGATGGCGCCGCGGAAGGGCGGCTCGCGGGTGTCGTTGCCGCCGTTCTTCACGCCGGTGCTGCGCACCGAGCGGCCGTTGTAGGCGGTCTTGAGCTCGTCCCAGTCGAAGCCCTTTTGCTTGTTGCGGTCGTCGCCGCTGTCGCGGTCGGATTCGATCAGCACCACGGGCAGGTTGGCCACCTGGGCGAAGTTGCGCGCGCGCGCCGCCAGGGTGGATTTGCTCGGGTCAAAGCCCTCGTAATCGCGCCGGCCCAGCAGCTTCCACATGAACTCGATCAGGGTGGACTTGCCGGCGCCCGGCTCGCCCACCACCTCAAGAAACGGGTAGCTCTTCTGGTCCGCGCGGATCTGCTCGGCGTAAAGGCTGCCAAGCCAGAAGGCCAGCGCCGCAATGCCCTTGGCGCCGAAAGCCGTCCACAGCAGCTCGACCCATTCGCTCGTGTAGTCGGACTCGTCGGCGTTGATGGCCAGGGTGACAGATTGATTCAGGCTCTTGATGGAGAGCTTGCCGATGTCGAAGAAGTCCTCGTCGTTGATCTCGACCACCTTGCCCCCGGCGACGGCCAGGTCGTTGAATACCCAGGCGCCGTGTTCCTTGGCGTAGCCGATGAAATCCACCGTCTGCACGGTCTTGATGTCGTAGAGCTGGTCCTTCAGCCAGGTATCGAGCTGCCCGGCGCTGCCGGTGTACACCGCGCCGGGGGCAATGCCCAGCAGGCGCTTCTTGAATTCGCTCGAGCTGGAAAGCTGGCTGCCGGTGAAGGTGTTCTTGATGGGCGCGCCATCGTGCGGGAAATCGACGCGCAGGTAGTACCAGCTCTCGTCGGTGAGGGCATTGGCCTGGTAATACAGCGCGGTCGGGTTGCAGTTGGCGATCTGCCGCACGCTGTGCGATTCGGCCAGCGCCATTTCGCGCAGCTCGTCTTCGCTCAGATCCTTGAAGCGGTCGGCCAGCGCCTCCCTGGCCTTGTTGTAGGCGCCGAAGTCGATCTCGAACCAGTACAGGCAGTTCTCGTGGTCGAAGAAGAACGACGCCATGTTCTTGCGGTTGTAGATCAGCAGGGCCTTTTCCGATGCGCTCTTGGCCGTCAGCAGGCTGCCGTAGTAGCGGTACTCCTCGATGTCCTTTTGCCCCAGCCGGTCGCGCTGGTGCATGTCGTCCCAGTCCAGCTTTTGTTTGCCCTTGCGCGGTACGAAGGCGGCGCTGGCTTCCCAGCCCTCCTCGCGGCTGCGGTCGACGAACTGGCGCATGAAGCGCCGGCCGGCCGGGTCGTCGTCCAGCGCCCACACCAGGCGCGGGCGCGGCTTGTCGTTGGCTTCGCACTGCTTGGCGATGCCTTCCAGGAACAGGTTGGGGTAGTTGTTGCAGGTCAGCGCCGAGGCCGCCCAGATGTCGTGGTGCAGCAGGCCGATGGCCTTGAAGATGCCCTCGACTATCCAGATCTCGCCTTCCGGCATGGGCACCGCCGGCGGCACCCAGCAGGTGCCCCGGTAGTTGGCGCCGTAGTTGAAGTGCGCCTTCTTGTCGCCGAAGCGGTGCGGCTGGTCGATGATGCGCTCCCAGTAGCCGCCATTGGCGATGGGAAAACGCACCGTCGCCGAGCCGATGCCCAGCTTGCGGTCGTGGTAGTACTCCTGCGTGTACCAGCCCTTGATCTTGTCCAGGTCGAAACCGCGGGTGTATTGCAGGTAGGCGTCGGCGGCCGCGTTGGGCGCCTCCGCCGTCTTCTCGAAGCGGTTGCTCCAGTTATCGAACAGATCCGGGTACTGGTCCTTGACGTGGATCTCCGCGCCGCACTTGTTGAGCCGGCCGCAGCGCAGCACCCAGGGCTTGTCGGCGTTGGTGTACAGCTCCTTCTTGCCGCAGCTCGGGCACTTGCCCTGGCGCAGCCAGCCGCCTGGCGCGGTCTTGAAAGCGTAGTCGCGGTCCAGCCTGGGCAGGATCTCGCGCAGTAGATCTGTGCGCATTGTCAGGCGGCCGCCTTCTCTGCTTTGGATCCGGCGCACCTCTCGACCAGCTGGCGGATGCCGGAAACCGACCCGCGCGAGCCCAGGTAAACCGGCCTGGTCGGCATCTTGCGGTAGAGGTGGTACTTGCCGCCCTTCTCGGAAATGAACATGTTGTAATCCCTGCAGAACTGCTGTGCTTCCTTCCAGGCCTGGGCGTCGGTGCGTTGTACAGCCATGCTTTTCTCCTGAAATTTGGGTAAAAAAATCCCTTGGGCCGGGCCAGATACATGACCGGTCCTGCTCAAAAAAACGTGTGGGGGAGTTAGGTCAGGCGCTTAGCCTGTGTCGTGGATAGCCATGGCGCGCGGGTGCGGGGGCTCGTCCAATGCCAGCGCCGTCTGTTTGTCCTGGGCGTTGTTCGCTGCCGGCGAGCGTGGCGAGAGGGGGATGTAGACCTTGGGGTTGGGCGTCATCGACGGCGCGATGGTGCGCACCGCGCTGGTCAGCGCCACCCAGGTGTGGGCGCAGTCGAGGTTCTGGCACTGCAGGCTGTGCTCGACGGTGAGGTCGCTTATCCTGCGGCTGGTGCGGATTCTGGCGGCGCTGCCGCAGTGAGGGCACTTGATGCGCATCAGTCGGCCTCCTCGTCAGTGCCTTGGCCTTTGCCGTTGACCATCCAGTTGAGCAGCCACACGATGCCGGAGACGGCCAGTACAGCCACCCACCAAGGTGCTGAGAACAGCACCAGCACGGCGGCACAAATCAGCACCAGCACGATGGTCACGGCCAGGAACATTTCGATCATGCGCCCCTCCTTGCAGTCATCGCGGCCTCGATGGCCTCCTGCGTCGTGCGCAGCGCATCGATGGCCTCGGCCACCTGGCGCTGGGCGTTTTCCAGCTCGCCGGCCTCGATGCCGTCAACCAGCTGCGCCAGCGCGGCGTTGGCTTCGGCGGTCTCGACCATGTCGCGCTGCAACAGCTTCAATACGGAATCGACCAAGGGCTGCGCCTCTGTGGACATGGCGCTGGCCGTCATTCCGGCAGGCCGCAGCACGCGGCTGGCGGTCTGCACGCGCAGCCCGACCGGCAGCGCGGCCAGCACGCTGGGCAGCATATTGAGCGGCAGGTGGTTGCGGTCTTTGCTCACGTCATCCAACCAGCGAAAGATGCGGTCCGCGTTGACGCGCATGCGCTCGAAGTGGTCGCGAGTGGGCGGGTCGAATGCCACGCCGGTAACCAGGTGCGCGTCGATGCGCTGGTGCGCCTCGACGATCTCCTGGGCCACCGTTTCACGGCTCCAGTAATTGCCGCGCCGCCAGCCGTCCACCGCATCGCGCAGGATGGTGATGGCCGTGGTCGGTTTGTGCGTATCGCGCTGCATGACTTGATGACCCTGTTTGCCCATTATTTCGACAAAGAGGCGGCGGCACGGGATTTGGCCGCACCGCCGCGCGAAATGCCCCGCTTGGCGCGAGGCTTGGAGGACGGGTCGAATTCGGGATAAAGCATTTCACGGCCCTTGAGGTAGCACTGGCGCGCATGGGCGGACTTGCTGACCCCGCTCTCTTTTGCCAGGGTGGCCGCCTGCTCAAGCTCGTTCGGCATCAGGCGAAGGGCGATAGGCTTCTTCGTGGCGAGGCCGGATGGGTTGCGCTCTTTTTTACCCTGCTTACGCGTCATGCTGTATAAAGTTCTTGAACAAGTGTTACACATTATTGGTGAAGAAAACTTCACATGTCAAGCGATTTAGATGAAATTATTTTCGGTATAGGCCCAAGATTCGCCGAAGAGCGCGAGCGGCTGGGCTATACCCAAGGGCAGCTGGCCACCCGGCTGGCCACGACCGAGCGGACGTTGATTGACTATGAATCCTCCAAGACCCCGCCGAAAGTGCCGAAGCTTCTGCTTTTCTGGGGTATCGGTGCCGACATCCTGTATATCCTGACCGGCGAGAGAGGACCTATCGAAGAGGGTGACGAGGCGCCGCCGGCATCGAATCTGGCTGCTGCCATGATCGGCCTGACGCTGTCCGAGGAAGATGCCGACCTGGTGCTGGCTCTGGCAAGACGACTGGCCGGCCGCTGATGCGACCAGCCTGGGCAGGGCTATCTGGCGTTATTCCCTCCTGTCAACTCAGCCACCAGCTTGTCCTGCCGTTCCAGGTTTTCGTGAATCATGCCCAGCAGATCGGCGAAGTCGCGCGGCGCAATCTCAACGATGTCTTCATTGGCGGCATCGAGCAGCTTGACCAGCACCCCCATTGACCTCGTTACCCTGGCATAGCCATTAATTGCGTCGTTAACCTTAACCTGGACCCTGTACGTCATAAATACCTCCTTCTTTTTAGATGGACAGCGCAGGCCTTTCATTGCAGACACTGCGCGGGCCACCGCCGCATGGCGATGGAAACAACACCATCGTCACGTCCGTGATGAATAAATAGGGAGGCGAAAAAAAGGCCGCTGATGCGGCCTGGCTTGGGTGGATTGTCCTCTTCAATTCGATGCGAAGACGCAGTCGCTACCTGCTGGCGACCCCACGATACGCATCATTCTGTCGCAGCGGATGGTTACCTTCGCGCCCTTGTTCAGCGCAATGGCTTTCCCCTTTTCGGATTCGACCACCTCGAGCGCTGCAGACATGAACTCGTTGGGCGTTCTCAGGCGGATCACGATGTTGTCGAAAGCGTCCTTGTCGATGGATTGCACGGTGCCGGTTACCTCGACCTGCTTGCCCTTGAGCCGCTCGTCGGTGGCCACCTCGTTGGCCTCGTAGGCGTTGAACAATTCCACCGCTGTAACCTTGACGACTTCTGCAGGCTTCGCGGGTGCTTCGGCCACGCTGGCAACGTTCTCGTCGGGCCCGGCGATGATGCCGATGATAATCAGCGCCAGGAACCCGATGCCGATCCACTTGAATGCTTTTTTCATGTCCTCTCCTTCTGTTGTGTGGAAGCCAATTATGCCACGTACATGTCAACACATAGGCCAAGCCGAGATCGCCTCACCACGGCGATTCTCGCAAGCCGGTTTTTAGCCCGGCACTTCCGTTGCCTTGACTTCCAGCTCCAGCACAGTGGTGAGGCCGCTGTCGTTGAGGTTGTGGGTGGCCTTGGTGATCACCCACTCGGTGCCGTCGATCTCCGGCTTCCAGCCGCTGACGGCCGTGCGCAGATCCGGGAACAGATCCGGCCGGCCGCGTGCCAGGGTCAGGCTGAACAGCGCCATGCCGCGCTGGATGCGCCGCCATTCCGTGCGGGCGGCGCGCTTGGCATTGGCCTGGCTGCTGTAGGTGTGGCGCAGGGTCTTCATGTTGTCGGCGCTGGGCTCGATGGCCTCGTCGACGGTTGGCTTTGCTTTGGCGGCATCGCTGGCCGCCGTTTTCGCGGCGGCCGTTTTCCGCTTTTCATCGTCGGCGCGACCGTAGCGCACCTCGCCCTGCACGTTGAGCGCCTTGTCGTGGTACTGCGCGGTGACGCCGACGTACTTCGCGCGCAGCGCGGGGCTTTTCTTGACCTGTTCCCAGGCCTTGCGGGCAGCGCGCAGTGCCTTGGCGCGCGTGGGATAGGGCTTTGTGCCCAGCGTTTTGTATTCGCCCGTTGCCGGCACGGGTTCCGGCGCGTCCGGCCTGTTGGCTTCGGCGGCGTCTTCTTCCTTGCCCCAGATAACCTCCCCCTGCTGGCCCAGCTCGATGTCGTTGTATAGCGCCTTGACGGCGGTGTAGGTGTCACGCTCGGCGATGCTGAAGCGGTGCTGATCTCCATCCTGCCGGGTAATGGCCATCACCGGCAGCGGCTTGCCGGAGGCCGATAGGCCGGCGCCGGCAGGCATGAACACCAGGCGCCCGGCCTTGATGGTGGCGATGGCGTCGAACATGCCGGCCAGGCGCGTGAGCAGGTTGGCGTCGCTCTCGTTGGTCTGGTCCAGGTGGTCGATGATCTCGCCGGCGAGCCGGGCGGCGATGGCGGCTTTAAGTCCGTGGGCGGCGGCGATGTCGTTGAGGATGCTGGCCACGCTGAGCTGGTGGAAGCTGCGCGTGCGCTGGGTGCTGAGCCCGGCGCGCAGATCCGCGCTGCGGGCGCGGATGGTGACCACGTCGGGCGCGCCGCTGTGCTCGACTTCGTCCACGGTGAAGGTGCCCTTGTCGGTGAGCCCCTCCCCTTCCCCTCCCAGTGCCAGGGCCAGCACCGCGCCGCGCGGCGGCAGCATCATGCGGCCGTCCGCATCGTCCAGGGTAAGGTCGAGCTGGTCGGCTTCCATGCCGCGGGTGTCGGTCAGGCTCAGCGAGATCAGGCGGGCATCGATCGATGCGGTGATGTCGACGCCGTCCACGCGGATGCGCCAGAGCGGTTTGGCGTTGCCTTCCATGTCTTACAGCAGTGCCAGCAGGCTGCTGGTGAAGCTGCCCAGCATGTCCACCTGCTCGTCGTCGACGCGGGCAAGCTTGAGGCTGAAGTCGATCTTGCGGGCGCTGCCGTCGGCAAAGAAGACGCTGCCGGTTTCGTCGATGGATTCGATCACCCACAGGCCGTAGAACCTGCCGCTGCCCTCGATCAGCGGCCAGGCCATCCCGGTTTCCGCCATGGCGCGCACCAGCGCCAGCGAGATACTGCCGCCGGTCAGCTCCGGATACAGCGTGCCGGACAGGGTAATGCCGTCCTCGCCCGGACCCACAAACTGCCGCGACGGGCGTTTGCCCAGGCGGCTGTTGGAAGGGTGCCGCCAGCTGGTCTGCCGCTGCATCTGCTGGTAAGGCAGGGTCTGGGTGGCGAAAACGAAGAGGCCGAGCGCCATCATCATGGTGTTATTCCTTGTCGCTCAGGCGGCTGCGGCCGCGCGCGCTGCGTTGGCGTTCCAGCTTCTCGAATTCCATGCGCACGGTCGTGGCGATGTCCTGGGCGGATTGCCCTGGCACGCCGTAGACGTTGATGGTGATGGGTGCGGCAGCGTATCCGCCCGCACCATGCCCTGCCAGCGGCGGCCGGGTGTCGATCGCAGGGCCGGCCATGGCCGCGCCGCCGATCATCAGTCCGGCGCCTGCAGCCGCCACTTTGCGCGCGGCGTTGGACACGGCATTGACGGCGCTCTGCCGTCCGGCATCGATTCCGCCGGTGAGGCCGGCCATGGTGTAGCGGCCGATGACATTGAACACCGTGGAAGGCGACTTGATGCCGAACTTTTTCTTGGCCGCGTCGATCAGGCCGCCGGCGATGTTCTTCATCTTGCTGTACAGGCCCAGGGTCAGGAAGTCGAGGCCTGCCTCGATGCCGCGCAGCATCAGCATGCCAATCTGCGACCAGTTGCCGTTTTTGAACATCTCGACGATGTCGAAGATGGCACCGCCCAAGGTGGTCTTGTAGCCGAATATCTTGCTGATGAAGTCGTTGAGCCAGCCGTTGACCAGCGTGCCGATCGCGTAGCCTGCGGCAAAGGCCGCTGCCAGCTTGGCCACTGGGCCGATGAATGCCAGCAGCTTGGCCACGGCGCCGCCGGCGCTGACCCCGAGCCAGGTCATGCCGAACTTGAGCATGGCGATGGGTGCGATCAGTGCGCCGACGGCGAACACGATCGCGCCGATCACCGTCACCAGCACGGCACCCACGGCGGCGATCTTGACCAGTGCAGAGGTGAGGCCGGGATTCTCCTTCATCCACTCGCGCACGTTTTTCAGCACCGCGGCGCCGGACTGCATCAGTTCAACCAGCGCAGGCTTGAGGCTGGAGCCGATTTCGGTGGCGACGGCGAACAGGCTGTTTTTCGCAAGCTGGTACTGCGCATTGAGCGCATCCAGCCGCGCCTTCGCTTCGCGGTCCATGGAACCCCTGGATTGCGCCTGATTTACCAGCTCGAGCTGGCGGCGGTATTCGCCGATGTTCGCCGCCAGTTTGGCAGCATCGTCGCCGAACTCCTTGCCGAACATGCGGGTGGCGGCTTCGAGCTGCTGTTCTTGCGGCAGCGCGCGGATCGCCTCCAGCACCTTGAGAATGGTCCCGGTGGCGTCCTTGGACATGCCAAGCTGGATCGCCTTGGCGTCCAGCTTCAGCATGGCCAGGCCGCCCCGGAATCGCTTGGTCTGCATGGTGGCGATGGACAGCTCGCGGATCATCGCGTTGCTGGCGCTGGCCGCGACTTCGCTGCCTGCGCCCAGGCTCAGGAAGGTGCTGCCCAGCGCTGCCGCTTCCTTGAAGTTCATCTTCGCCATGGCTGCCGAGCCGGCGATGCGCTGCATGACCTCGATGATGTCGCCGCCCTGCGAGAGCGCGTTGTCGTCCAGCCAGTTGATGGCGTCGCCCAGCTGGCCGATATACTTGATCGGCACCTTGTACAGCTGCGACAGCCGGCCCATGCTCTCGCCGATCTCGCCGGCGGAAATATCGAAGGCGGCCGCCATGACGGCAGAGGTTTCGGTAAACACCAGCAGGTCGCGCTTGCCCTTGATGCCCATGCGCGCACCCATGGCCAGGATCTCGGCCAGCTCGGTGGTGGCCAGCGGCACGCGCTCCGACATGTTCTTGATGGCCTCGCCGATTTCGTAGTACGTGGCGGTGAGCTTGCCATTTGCGTCGCGCGCGCCCTCCACCTGGCGCGCCACGCCCATCATGGCATCCTCGAAGCTGGCGTACTGCTTGACGGCCAGCACCATGGGCAGACCAGCCGCAACACCTGCGCCAATGGTCATGCGCCCCGCGTTTGTCAACCGGCCGTGCATGCCCATGGCCTTCTGGTAATTGGCCTGCGCGGCATGCATGCGCGCCGCCTGGGCGTTTTGCCGCTGCATGGCGGCCACCTGCTTGTCGACGGCGGCGGTGGCCAGGTTGATCTTGCCGGCCAGCTCGCGCTGGTGCGTGGCCAGCTGGGTGGTGCTCATGCCGCTGGCGTTGAGTTCGGTGCGCAGGCGCTGCTGTTTCTCGATCAGGGTGGTGTAGCGGCCTTTGAGGTGCGCAGCCTCGCTCTGCGCTTCCTTGAGCGCGCGGGCCATGTCCTTGGTGGGGGCCGGGAGTTTGGCAATTTCCTGCTTGAGGGATTTGATGCGGTCCTGCGCGCCCTTCATCCCGTTCTTGACGATGGCCAGGTCCTTGTCGAGCTTGCGGAAGCCGTCGATGCGTTTCTGCGCGTCGTTGAGCTGCTTCAGCTCGTCCTTGGCGGCCTTGAGGGCCTTTGCGGTCTGGCCGCTGCCCTTGGTGATGTTCTTGAGCGGGCCGGTGATCTTTTCCACCATGCCCAGCAGGACTTCGAGTTTGAGTTTGTCGCTCATGGCTTTCTGTCAGTCCTCGCTGTTAATCCTCGGCTCCGCTGCGCTTGCGTGCCTCTTCGCGCCACATGGCCAGGTCTTCGATGGCCATGCCGTCCATTGCCTGGGGCGGCCAGTGGAAAACGGCGGCGATGTCCGCCATGGCGCTTTCCACCCTGTCCGGCAGGGCTACTCCGCCTGCAGGCCGGCCTCCGCCTGCACCGCCTTCGGCAGCAAAAAACCCGCAAGCACCCCTCCGATCTGCACCAGGTCGGCGGGGTCCATCCTGGCGACCTCGGCTTCGGTCAGGTTCGGGTCGCTGATGCGCGGCACGACCTTGGTCAGCGCGGTTACGTCCATCTGCAGCAGATCGGTCAGCGTGATGCCGCGCAGCTCGCCGGCGGCGGGCTTGCGCAGGGAAATCGAGGTGATGTCGTTGTCGCCGCGCTTGATGGGGGTGTCCAGGGTGATGGTTTTGTTCATGGTCTCTCCTTCGGTAATTCATCCGGGCGGGGTCTACTCCCCCGCCCGGTTCAACGCGCTCTCGGGGTGTATCCGTCAAGCCAGGCCGATGGCCTTGCGCTGTTCGGCCAGCATGTCGACGCCGTTGATGATTTCGACCATGTTGAGCAGGTCGATCTCGATCACGGCGTTGCCGTCGATGCTGAGCTTGTAGTAGCTAAGGGCGCTTTTGGTCACGATCTTGCTGCGGTCGCCGGCCTTGCTGTCGCCGGGGTCGATCTCGGTGTGGCGGCCGCGCATCACGACTTCGACGGCCTGCACGTCGGCGGTGTCGTCGCGCTGGTAGGCGCCGGCAAAGCGCAGCATGACGCCGTCCACCTTGGTGACGGCGTATTGCTCGAACACCTGGCGCATGATGCCGCCACAGGTGAATTCGAGTTCGAGCTTTTCCTGGCCGAGGTCGACGCTGACGGGGCCGTTCATGCCACCGCCGCGGAACTCGTCCGTCTTGCGGGTGAGCTTGGGCAGTTTGACCTCTTCGGCGACGCCCATGTAGCTGTGGCCGTCGTTGAAGAGGTTGAAGTTTTTGAGGGTGCTGGGCAGGGCCATGTCGTTCTCCTGATGAAGTTAAGCGTCAAACCCCGATGGCGGCGGCGAAGTCGACCAGGTAGCGATCGGTGATCTTCTGCGTGAAGAGCAGGTTTTCCAGCGGCGGCACGGGCGTGTAGTCGTAGTCGACATAGAACTTGCCGGCTTTTAGAACTGTCGGGTCGTTGAGGTCCGGGTCTACCCAGGCGTCGAAGCCGATCAGGTAGCCGAGTCGCACCAGCTCACGGCCCTTGGCTTTCATTCCCTCGAGGATGTCGCGCGCGAGGCCGGGGGTCAGCGGCTTGTCCACCGCCCACATGTGCGCCTCGGCCATGGTGTCGGCCAGCACCTGTGCGGTGCGGACGTAGTTTTCGAAGGCGAACAGCGGATCGATCGAGCAGGTGCGGCTGCCCCAGAAGCGGAAGCCGCCCTCGCGGATGAGGGTGGTGACTTCGTTGCTGTTGAGGTAGCCGGCGTCGGTGGCGGGGTCCTGCAGATCCCAGAACACGTCCTTGCTGATGCCGGTGACGCCGTTGATGGGCATGTTGGACAGGGTCTTGTGCCAGCCGATCTGCTCGTCGATCTTGGCGCGCAGGCCGATGGCCTTGGCGGTGGCGGTGACGATGTTGGCGCCGTTCTTGAACTCGGGCCAGATCACCATGATTTCGCGCTGGCCGAAGTTCTCCCGGTAGGTGGTGGCGTCTTCCTTGGTGGCGGCGCCGTTGGCGTGCACGTAGGCGAACCCGCGCAGCTGCTGTGCGATGCCAGCGAGCGCGGTAGCCACCACCAGGGTGTCGAGGCCGGGGCAGGCCAGGATGCGCGGCTTGATGTTGAGGCTGGCCTTGGCGGTGAGCAGCGCCTTCATGCCGGTGTAGGCGCCGCCGGCGGTGACGGTGCCGACGACCTTGGCGTCCTGGTCGGCCTGCTTGGCGGCGTCGTCGACGCCTTCCCCGTCGGCCACGCGGACGATCACGCACATGGCGTTGCCTTCGCCGGCGATGGCTTCGAGCGTGGGTTTCAGCGTGCCCAGCAGGCCGGCCTTGCCGATGGCGGCGTTGATGCTGGTTACCAGCACGGGCGTGTCGAGCGGGAAGGCGGCGGCATCGGCATCGGACGCGGTGGCGACAATGCCGATGACGGCGGTGGAAACGGTGCGGATCGGGCGGATGCCGTCGGAAGCTTCGATGACGCGGACGCCGTGGTGGTAATCAACAGGCATGATGTTCTCCTAGCTAGTGAGTGCTGCGATGATGAACGCTACTCGCGCGCGTGGGCAGCGAATGAGGTTGTATCTGCTAGGCAAACAGCACCAGCAGGATGATGACCAGCACCACCGCCCCGAAGATCGCCGCCGAGAACTTGTTGGCCGCGAGCCAGGAAAGAAATGCATCGGTCGCCGATTCGGCTTTGTCGTACTTAGCCTTCAATTCGTCTTTGTTCATGGTGTCTCTCCATTCAGATAAGCGAAAACAACCCAGCTGCCATCCATCCACGCATCGCCTCCATCCATTCCCACGGCGAGCCGATCTTTCCGGCTTGTTTGCCTGGATGAAATCCAGCCAGCCACGCGGCGCCGATGTAGGCCGCCGGCATCACCACCGCGGCTGCGATCAATCTCGGGTCAAACCAGCCAAGCAGCGCGACGGGCAGGCCCCAGATCAGGCCGCGCGCGGTTGCCGACAGCCACTTGTTCTTGGCCAGGATGCCAACCTGCCAGCGGTTGAGTTCGAGCGGGTCGAGATCCCGGCGCTGCATGATGGCGGCAGACGTATCACCCCAGCCGGGCGCTGATCCCAGCGCGAAGGCCGCGGCGATCGCAGGCGTCAGCGGGTCGAACGGATGCCCCAGAACGGCGGCGATAACCCAGCCGTAGACCAGCTGGTCGATCAGGCGCAGACCGAAGTCGAAGCCAGCGCCGCGCAGGCGGTCACACATGCCGGCGAGGAAAATCAGTAATGGAATGGTCGTCATAATTACTCCGGTCGATAGAAACTCGGCAGCTGCCGGCGCTCTATCTCGTTGCGCCAGCTCCCATGGCAGTGCGCCGGCTGCCAGAAAAACAGCGCGTCAACAAGGCGGTACGGCACGTCCGAGACAAGCCCTTGCAGGTGGCAGCGGAACAGCCGGGCGGACAAGGTTTCGTCGGCAAAGCCAAAGCCATCGCGCGCGATCCAGACCAGGCAGTTGAGGAACTGGTCGAACGCGATGAGCAGCTGCTTCACAGCGCACCAAGTTCCGCGATGGCTGCGGCGAGCGCAGCCTCGACATCCGTCAGATCGGCGGCATTGGATACATCACGCTTGCCGCCGATGCGCGCCTGCTCGATCTGCGCGGCCTTACCAATCCAGGCATCGGCCTGGGCGATGATGGTGTCGGTTGCGGTCTGTATCTCAGCAGCCGTAGGTGTTGCTCCGTACACAGCCTGCGACTCGGCATTGACCATCTGGTAGTCGGCCACGCTTGCGGACGGATAGCCTGCAATCTTGTAGGCACGCGCCTGTGCCTCTTTAAGCAGGTAGGTGGCTTCCTGCCCAGGTGCCACGGTGATGTATCGCGCCCTGGCACCCCCTGCTGCGGCGTCGATAGTGGCGGCCGCGGCAGCCTTGGCGTCTGCCAGCGACGGCGGCGGCGGATCAACTGCGACCGGGTAGCCGTTGGCGGCTGGCTGGATCAGCTTGCCGGACGACTGCGCAGCGAGCAGCGCAGCGTAGTCATCTGATGTGACCTCGACGACATCGGCCGGGATGTTGGCCCCATGAATTGCCGGGTCGTAAAAGCCGCCGGTTTGTGCGGAATAGAACATGATTTCTCCTTAGTAACCAAGCGCGATCCAGAAGTAATTCGCAGGTGTTGAAGACGACGTCCAATCAAAGCTAGAAGCAATCGGGTTGACCGAAAAAGACACTGCGCTATTCGTCACGCCGCCCCTCGTCATGGTCACCAACCTGCATGCGGTCGGAAATGCCACGGGAAAAGTGATGGTTCCTGAGCTTATATTGGTGACGGATTGGTTTCCCCACTGGATGATCAGCCCGCCCGGCAGCTTCTGATAGCCATTTTGAGCCAGAGACTGATTGGAACCTTTTAGCGCGTTGTTTAGTGTCGACGGCGTGATGGCTCGAAGCGCATCGGTAAGCGCCTGCGCCTCAGCAGCAGTGGCTAGCTCGATGATGCCTTTGACCGTTTCGCTTGCCTCTGGAAGAACACCGGAGTCAATATCCACGAACAGCGTCGTGGCAGATTTGGCGATGCCGACCGAAACAGCATCGGCGGGGACAACGTCGGTGATCGCACCAGGCGTGGCGGCGTCGAGGTAGTAGCGGGCGCCGGGCGTCAAGCCAGCGAACAGCGGGCATTCACCATACAGGTAGACCTTGCTGTTCGTTACGTCAGCGACGCCGACAGCTCGGTTGTTCGTCGTGCCGTCGGCCACGGCTTCATCGAAACGGTTATTGGCAGCGTCCCAGCGCACAGCCTCACCATCTGCCACGCTGGCTTCGAAGGTGGCGCCATCAACGAAGACTGCCTTGTTAGCGGCGGCGATCGAGCTCTGTACGAACTCGGTGTTTGCCAACTGGGTGTTATTTGTTCCTGGCGCGGCTGTTGGTGCGGTCGGCACTCCGGTCAAATCCGGGCTGGCAAGCGGGGCCTTGAGCGCCAGCGCGTTGGTGATGGTGGCGGCGAAGTTGGGGTCGTTACCCAGGGCCGCCGCCAGTTCATTCAGGGTGTCGAGCGCGGCGGGAGACGAGGCAACGAGGTTGGCAATCGCCGTCTCGATGTCGGCCTGCGTGACGGCGCCCAGGGTGGCGCGCGCGGTGGCGGCGTCGATATCGTCGAGCAGCGTGCGGATGAATGCCGAGACGCCGAGGCCTATAAGTTCAGACTTTAGATAGTTGATGCGCGCCTGGAGCTGCTTGGCCTGCAGGTTGTCGATGCCATCGGCGCCGCCGAGCACCAGGTCTTCCTGTTCAAGCTGGTAGATGCCGCCGATCCAATCGTTGTTGACGTCTACGTTTGCTATGGTTTCCATTAAGTCGGCCATGATGCGTCCTTAGTTGATTTGCGTGTTGACGGTACCGCGCGTATAGGCGCCGTTTCTTGTATAGAGGCCATTGCGCCGGAGCGCGGCCTGCGCGAAGTCGATGGCGAGCAGCTCGACGCAGTTGCGTTTTGTGGCATTGAGCAGGCGCTTGATCTGGAAGGCCTGGTCGACGGTGACCGGGCGGTGAAGGACGACGCGGAAGGTCGGCCAGCCGCCCAACCCGCGCCGGCGGTGCAGTCCATTGCGCAGCGCAGCGCCGTTTCGGCGGATGCTGTCGGCGCGCTCGATGATGTCGGCGTCTGGCTGGCCCAGCGCGGCCAGCGATGTGCGGATTGCCGCCGGCGTGCCTTTCTTTTCGTGCACAGCGATAGCGGCGGCGATCACGGCGCGCTTCTTTGCGACCGACCAGCCGTAGTCCCATTCGTCCACGGCCAGCGCCCAGGCGAGCCATGGCAGCAGCGCCGCAGGGCACGTGACCGGGTTCCAGATCGTCGGCAGGACGCGGGGGGGGGAGAACCGAGCGGAGGCGAGCGACATCGCCCGTTCCAACGGGGTCGAGTTGGCTGGCAGCAGCGAGTCCGTCATGCCTCAACCCCCGCGACGGTGACGGTGATTCCGGTGCAGTACGGGGCCTGTCCGGCGGAGCAAACGACGTCTTCAGCGGGGCTGACGATGGTGACTTTCTTGACACCTGCCACGTGCGCTGCGGCGTCGATGGCGGAGTGGATGATGTCTGCGCCAAGCTTGTGGTGCGCCTCGACGAACGCGGCCAGATTGGCGTTGACCGTATTGAGCACGACTTCTTCGGCCGGGCCAGGAAAAATCGTGAGCTGGAGCTCGATCTCGTAATTGACGATGGCGGCGGGGCTGACGAGCACTTCCTCGGATAGCGGACGCACCGTCTCGACATTCAGCGCAGCCAGCACCGTGGCGAGCAGCGCCGGTTCCGGGGTGCCGTCGCCGATGCGAGAGAGTACGAACACCTCTGTGGTGCCGCCGTAGGGGGTAGTCGGGCTGGCGTCCTTGACCTGGCCGTCGGCCGACAGCGCGTGGAACTTGAAGGCGTCGCGCGGGCCTGCGACGGAATAGCTGGTGGGCTTGAGCGACAGACGGTAGCGGAAAGCGTCGTCTGTTTCGTACACCGCCTCGACCGGCGGTATGGCAGCAGGATTCGCGGGTGTGATCAGGAGTCGCGCCTCGCCGCGATAGTAGGTGGCGCCGATGTGGTCGAGATCCGCACCGGACGAGAAGGCCAGCAGCAGGGCTTGCGCTTCGTCGTTGTAGCGGGCGCGCAGCAACAGCTCGCGGTAGGCGGTTTCCTCCAGAAGCTTGACGATCGGCTCGGACTCCAGGTCGATGACATCGGCGGCAGCGGGATGGCGCTCGATGAAATCGGCCTTGCAATCAGCCAGGATGTCCTCGAAGGACAGGGATTCGATGATTTCCGGCGCGGCCAGGCTAGAGAGGTCGACGGTTGGCATCAGATCACCTGCACAGCAAGGTTGATCGGTTGGCCGGCGCGCTGGCCGTCGCGGCGCTCGCCTTCAAGATCCAGCGTGGCGGCGCCGTCCATGCCGATCTGGAAGGCGGTGCGGGTGATGCGCACGCGCGGTTCCCAGCGCAGGATGGCCATGATGCTGGCGGCCTGCAGGCGCAGCAGGTTGGCCGGGTTGGCCGGGTGGTCGATCAGCTCGGGCAGCAGCGAGCCGTAGTCGCGGCGCATGACGCGGCTGCCGATGCGCGTGGTGAGGATGTCCTTAATCGACTGGCGAATATGGTCCATGCCGTCGATGGCGCGGCCGGTGGTGGCGTTCATGCCGCTCATTGCGGGGCTCCTGTCGTGCCGCCCGAGTCACCAGGGTGGGTGTGGGTGTGCAGCACGATGCCATTGCTTTGCAGCACGCCATCGCTGTGGACAAGATCGCCGGTGAGGGTGACGGCGTTGCCTCCGCCACCCTCGCCCACCATGCCTTTGTGGTAGGTGATGAGGTCGTCCACTTCGAGCTGTCCGGTGATGTGGGTGTAGGGCGTGTCCAGCGTAACGGACTCCGCAGCCACGACGCGCACGGTAGCAACGCCGGTGATATCTAGCGCGTGTGCGGCATGGTCGTAGGTGATGCGTGCGCCGTCCGGGAAGTCGATCACATGCGTGTCTGCGCTATCGTCCGGGGCGGGGTGGTCCTGGCAATACAGGGCCGGGATCACCATGCCGGCGGCCGGCTCTCCGGAGGGAGAGAGGATCGTCACCTGCTCGCCGACGGTGGGCGGGCTCCAGGTGCGGGTGTTGCCGGCGCGGCGGGTTTGCCAGGGCAGCCATTCGGTGAGCAAATCGCCGCTTTTCACGCGCACGCGGGCGGCGGCATGGTCCACTTCGGCCACGCGGCCGGTGCGGATCATGTTGGCGACGCGGCGCGCGAGGTCGGCGAGTTGGCGTTCGATTTCCATGCCGGCAACGTTAAGCCAACGCGCGCGCGAAGGCGCGGCTGTGGGGTTGTAAGCCGGGGCGATACAGCATCACCGCGTGCCGCCTGCCATGTGGTCGATCACCAGGCTGCCGACCATGTCCACATCGCCCGGCGTGAAGCCCAGCAGCTGGCGCACCGGGTAGGTGACTTCGGGGCCTTTGCCGCCGTATTTATCGCGGCGTTTGTTCACGCGATCACGCAGGCCGTGCTGGTGTACCTTTGCCATGGTCTGCACGCTGGCGGCGAAGGTGACGACGGCGCTGTCCGGGCTGGACTCCATCTTCATCCATTTGCTGGTGCGGATCTTGTTGAACATCTTCCTGCGGATGGCGCCGCGCTTGCCGCGGGCCTGGGTCTTCCTCGGCTCGAAGGCGCTGCCGTCCGGGTTGAGCTGGGCGGCGATGCGCTTGGCGTTGCTCTCGCGCAGGCGGCGTGCCAGCTCGCGCGCCAGTGCACGGCGCTGGGCGGGCTGCAGGCTTTGCAGCAGGCCTGCGCACCAGGCATCGAGGGGGGCGAGTTCGTTCATGGGAGGTTAGGCACCTTGCTCAGTGCCGCAATCATGCCCATCAAGGCAACGTGCTTCGGTGATGGCCTGCGCTGTGCCAGTTGCGCCTTTACCATCTGCTCGTTGCGCTTCCGTTCTACTGCTGCCGCTTTACGCTGCTCGTGTGTCCCGCGTTGCTTTGCCTGTCCCATTCGTTCCTCCGCTTAACTCGGTGCCCAACCCATCGCCCAACTCAGCCGCCATCGCCCGGTACCACCAGCACGTTGTTCAGGAAGAGCTGCCAGGGCGAAGCGCCCAACAGTTCGTCGATGGGCGGCTCGTCGGCATGGGTGGCCAGGTAGCCGGTGCCGTCCGGCGTGACGATGACGCGCTCGCTGACGGGGATGGTGAGGCTAAGATCGGCGCGGTCGTTGTCGATGATCTCGGCCTCGAAGCGCACCACCTGTTCGAGGGTGCCGGGCGCTTGCATGAGGGCGGGTTCGTTGACGGCGACCCACGCCAGCAGCGGCACGATGAGGGTGTCGGCGTGCGCGGCGAAATCCAGCACGACGAGGTTGATTTCGTAGCGGTAGTCGAACGACAGGCCGCCGCCCAGCCGGCAGCCGATGCCGCCGCGCTCGATGAAGACGAGCAGGTTCTGCGGCTCTTTGCGCAGGTGCGGCACATGCTGGACGAGATGGGCGCGCAGGGCTTCGGCTTTTTTCACTTTGCGGGACCCAGTTCAACGGCAGCGGCCAGCGCGCGGTGCTTGCGCTGGCACTCGTAGTACGCCTCGCTCACTTCAATCAGTTTGCGCAGTACCGAGCCAGCCTTGGCGTCTTCCAGCGGGGTCAGGTTTGGGCACGCTGTAGTCAGGTTTGGGGGGAGCGGCTGCCTGTCCGACGAGGGCGGCATTGGCGTCGCGCAGGCCGTCAGCATCGAAGCACTCAGCGCGATACACAGGGCGGTCGATGTATTTGTCCACCGTGCGCGTGATGGTTTTGTAGACAACTTTTGCTTCGGCATTTTTGGCCTCCAGTTGGGTGGCTGCGGTGGTTGACTGGGCGGTTTCCTTTTTGGCCTGCTGCATGGAGGCCTTGTCCCACTCGGTTTGCTTTGAGGTCTGCCCGGCGCTGTATATCTTCCAGGCGATGCCGGAGATCAGGCCGAGGATGGCGAGGGCAAGCAGTCCGTATAGCAGGATGGTGCCGCGCTGCCTGTTCATGCCGGCACCGCCTCGGCGGCGGCATGGCGCTCGTAGGCGCGCTGCAGCCGGGTGTCGTACATGTTTGCCTTGTAGGCGGGGCCGTTGTAGCCCTTGGCGAAGTCGGCCCACTTGCGGGTCTTGAGCGCCTTGTGCAGGGCCTCGTCGGCCAGGATGAAGCGCACGAAGGCATCGAGCTGCGCGGCCTCGTTGCGCGACACGGTCTCAACGAAATCGCCGATGCTGGCATAGCCCAGGGCGTGCCAGTGGTAGCCCATGATCTGGAAGGCACCCCAGGAGGCGGATTCGCTGGCGATGTCCTGGTCGATCTGGCGGGCGAGGTTGAGCCGGTACCACTCCTGGGCGCCGCCCTTGTAGCCGCCGCGCTTTGTGTTGACGAGATCCGGGTAGCGGGCAGCCAGGGCCTCAGCATCCTTGCCGGCATCGGCCAGGCGCTGGTGCATGACGTGGCGTTCGAACAGCACCACGGGCTGGCCGCCGGGCAGGAAGCCTTCCCCTCGGCTCTCGATTTCGTTGACGGCCATGAGCGCAGGCACCTGCACACCGAGGGTTTCGGCGGCGGCATCGATGTCGGCCTGGGAGAGCAGGAACGATGGCCGCTGCCCGATATGCAGGGCGGCCATGGTTTTGGGGCCGGCGATGCCGTCTGCCACCAGGCCGACGCGGCGCTGGAAGGCACGCACGGCGGCCTCGGTGTTTTCGCCGAACCAGCCGTCGCGCTCGACGGCGTGGCCGGCGCTGGTCAAGCGCATTTGCAGTTCGCGCACGTCGGCGCCTGTATCGCCATTAACGAGTTTCCGCATGGTCTCTGCTCCTGGTGATGAATCGGTAAAGCCGCCCTCCGTCGCCTGTCCAGAACAGGGAGACGACATTGCCGCGGCCGGCAATCAGCGCGGCCAGCAGGATGGCGAGCATGAAAAGTTCGGCAAGGTTGGTATCGCCTTTGCCGCCGGCCAGTGCATAAGCCGCGTCGATCGCCATCCAGCCGGCGGCGAGGATGAGCAGGTAAGCGATACCGGCCGCGATGGGCCGGTGTGTGGAGTCACCCTTTCGATACAGCAGCACGCGCAGGACGATGGCGGTGCATAGCAGCAGCTTGAGGCTGAGCAGGATGGTCATGGCGTCTTTCCCCGGAAGATGTTGACGAGCTGGCCGATGTCGCGCGCCAATAGCCAACGCAGGTTCTTGACCGTGAGCGTGGAGGCGAGCAGCGCACCGACGCCGTGGTTGATGGCGAGGTCCACCGCGATGAGTTTGGCAAGCACTGCGGTAAGCAGGGACGAAACGAACCCGGCCAGCAGCAGGCCTGCAATGAAGGCGACGACCAGGTAGCCGAGCTTCTTGGCCGTGGAGATGTCTTCGTCGGCCAGCACGAACACGACGCTGCCGGCGAACGCGCCGAGCACCATGGCGGCATCGAGGCCGGGGATCACGGACAGTGCCGCGGCGGTTGCGATCAGCGTGCCGTGGATGGTGGATGCAGCGGGTTCGGCCATGGTCTAGTCCCAGAGTTGCACAAGTGTTTTTGTTTCCGCCGCCGTGAGTACCGTGGCGGTGCGATCTGGCAGCTCGACTTCGGTGCCCATCGGCAGCACGGGGCCAAGCGCGGCGAGGCCGGGGTTGGCCTCCAGCACGCTGACCACGATGTCGGTGCGGCGCAAGTGCCGGTGGCAGAGCAGGTCAACGGTGTCTCCCTGGTGCGCGGCGACTTTCATATCAGCTCCACCGTGGTGCGGGAAATGCCGAGAATGGCGCTGATCGCCCAGCGCGCATCGCGGCGCAATTCGTCGATGACCGGGTTGAGCGCATCGGCCTGGCGGTGGCCTTCGTTGGTGGTGTCGAAGTCGCGCATGCGCTCGGTAACGTCGGCCTTGGCCATGCAGCCGACGGCGCGCTGGTAGCGGTGCACCTGTATGGAAACTTCGTCGATCGTGTCGGCCGGCACGGCGGCGAGCGTGGCGTGGCCGGCGAGGATCTGGGTTTGCTTCCAGGTGTCCAGTTCGTCATTAACGGACGCAATGGCCTCGATCAGGGCGGCGCGCAGCCTGTCGGGCGTGATGGAGCTGTCGATGCGCTGGGCGGCACGCAGCTTGACCGGGTCGATGGCCGGCCAGAAATCCCCGCTCGTGATTTCGGGTTCGACCGGATCGGGGGCGGGCGAGGTGACGACGAAGCTCATCGCGCGGCCTCAAGCAGGGTTTGGCAGTCGATGCAGGTCTGCACGCCCGGCAGGGCCTGGCGGCGCGCTTCTGGAATGGGGCCGTCGCACTCGCTGCATACGGTGGCCGAGTCATCCGGAATTTTTCCGTCCAGACCGGCGCGACGGCGCTGCCGGTTAAGCGCATCCTCGCGCGTGGCTTCTTCAATTTCTGTTGCCCGGTCGAAAACGTCAGTCACTTCTGCTCCATCCGTCCTGTAGGTGGGCGGTGGTCTGGGGCTGCACCGGGAAGGAGTAACCGGATTCGCCCCAGAGCCGCCCAGGTGCGGGGTCCGCTCTTTGTCAGGCGCCGCCGGTAGCGGCGCCGGAGTTCTTGATCTCGCGCTCCAGGCGCTCGATGTCCTTTTTCACCCCGGCCTTGTCGTGCAGGCCGAGGGCGCGCTTGAGCATGTCCAGCGCACGGGCCAGCAGGACAGGCCGCGCCTCTGGATTGCTTTGGTCGCCAGCCTGGGACATACCGTAGCCGATGGCCTTGAGCAGCTTGGCGCGGACCTCGTCGGGCATGTCTTCCTCGGCCGTCAGCTCGTTGGCGGCCTGCAGCTGCTCGGTGACTTCGGGGCTGATGGTCTCCAGGCGCAGGGCGTGGTCGGCGAACTCTTCGGCGACGAGGCAGCCGGTGCTGCGCTTGTACTGGTCGGGCATGGCCAGCTTGTGCTGGATGGCGTAGGCGGCAATCTGCAAGGCGCCGGCGAAGTCGCCGGCATCGATACGCCAGACCATGACGGTCATGAGCACGTCGTCCTGCACGCCATGGTCGCCTTGCAGGGCGCCATCCACCCAGGCGGCGTAGTCGGGAAGGATCTCGCGCTTGACGTCGGCGCGGCGATCGAGCGACTGGATGTCGTGCAGCCGGCGCTTGTCTTCGGTGAGCTTGGCGAGCATGAGTTCGTAGGCATTGGCGCCGGGGCGGACCGTGGTGTCTGCGGTCTGCCGCTGGGCGGCGTGGGCGCGCTCGAAGTGCGACTTGGCGGGGCTTTTGGGCATGGGGTGCTCCGTGTTCGTTTCGACAATCCGCCCGGCTTGGCCGGGCGGATGCTGTGCTGGTCAGTCCCTGCTTATCAGGCCCAGCCGCCCAGGCCGTCGGGGAACTTGATGTTGACCGCGGCGCAGGCAGCGCTGTAGTCCTCGATCTCGTAGGACTCGTTGACGGACTGGAAGTCCTCGATGCGGTCGCGTACGGGGTTGTCGATGATATGGCGGCGGCGCGAGCCTTTCTGCCAGTAGACAGACAGGTTTGAGTCGTCGCTGGGGGCCAGCGCGGTGATGAACACGGTGCGGGCTGGGAAGAACGGGATCTCGGCCGGGCGCAGACCGCCCAGCTTCTTGGCGCTCAGCATCTGGTCGAGGGCGTTGACTTCGGTGGGCGTGCCGCCGTGGGTGGCGACGAGCGGGAAGTACTTCTCGTCCAGCAGATCGGCGGTCAGGCAGACGATGAAGCTGTTGTCGCGCGCGAACCAGGGGGCCAGCAGGTTGGAGCGCATGTCGTAGACCAGCTCGTCCATGTTGGCGTAGTCGCCGCCGGCGCCGACGCGGATCTGCCCGGCATTGGCGCCCTCGGTCATGTAGCGGGCGGCCGCATTGGTCTGCAGTTTCTTCAGCCAGCCGATGTTGACGTCCTGCAGCAGGGGGTTGGCGACACGGTCGGTGGCCGCGGCTGCCGAGGTGCCGTTCCAGCCGATCATCAGGCGGTCGCGGCCGATTTGCTTGGCGACGGCGTCGCGCATGCGGGTCTGGAAGTCGGGGAACTTGGCCCAGGCGTCCAGCTTGGAGTAGCGGATGGCAGTGTCGAAGTCGGTCTTTTTGCAGTCGTACTGCAGGCCGTTCATGTCGCTGGGGTCGGTGGGCACGCGGTCGTTGACCGTGGTGTCGGTGCGACCGGCGATGGTGGTGGAGATCGACAGGCCGATCTTTTCGCCTTTTTGCTGGTCCACGCCGTAGGAGTTGACCAGCTGCAGGAAGCTGCTGCTTTCCTGCACCACGGTTTCCAAGGTCTGTTCGACGCTGGGGTCGACGGCGAATTTCTTGCTGGCATCGCCCACGCCGTTGAGCTTGGCGACTTGAGCGGAGTAGGCATCGAAGGCGTTGCGGGTTTCGTTTTGCATGGTGTTGGCTCCGTGTTTGTCCTGGGATCTGTGGGTGGCGTGGATGGGTTAGCAGTTGGTGACGGTGGCTCCGTCGCCGCCGGAGGCAGGCGGACGGGCCGGGTCGGCCGGGTCTTTGTCGAGCGTGGCCTTCAGCGCGGTGAAGGCGGCGCGGTCTTCGGCGGCTGCCGTCTCGGCGGCCTTGACCTGGTCGCCCAGGCGCTTGACCTCATCCTGCAGGGCGGCGTAGCCGTCGAGCACGCTGCGCTGCGATTCGGCGATGGCCTCGACGGCCTTGCCGGTGTCGGCAAAGCGGTCTTCGTCTTGTTTGTCCTTGCCGGTGAGGTAGCCCATGACCTTGGCGAACAGGGACTGCCCGGAGGTTTCCTTTTCGTCCTCGAATTGGATCTCGACGCCGTCGCCGCCGAAGCTGTAGACGTTTTCCTTGCCGGCGGAGAACTTCATCGGCTCGGTGCCGAGGCTGGCGGGTTTGTCGGTGAAGGCCAGCCCGGTGAGGTAGGCGATCCCCTTGCCGACGAAGTTGGCGACCACCTCCATCGAGGAAAACATTTTCTTGCCAGCGGCCTGCATGGCGGCCACGGCTTCGTCGACCTCGACCACGGCCAGGAGCTGCAGCTTCTTCTCGCCCATGATGTCGGCCTCCTGGGTCGAGAGCGACAGCACCCTGCCCTGGGCGCTGAACATGCCGTCAGCGGCCAGCGACAGAAGGTGTTCGATGTTGGCGACGGCGGTGTAGACCTTGGGGTCGTAGTTGCCAGCCATCTGCGTGATCCAGTCGCGGCTGATGTTGCGGCCGTCGACGGTCGCGCCTTCGGTGGCGATGACAAACGGCTTGGAGATTTTCTTCGGCATGTCCTGTCCCTCGTGATGATGTGCGGAATGACAGGCGCATGGTCTTGCCGCGCGCGACGGGCGGCAATCGTTTGCAGATGTAGCTTGGCGTTTTACAACGTGGGCGGCTGTTGATGGCGCATTGAGGTCGGCAGACTCCGCGCATGGATATGCAAGTCAACGCCGAAATCGCCGAAGCCCAAAACCCGCGCAAGCGGGCTCGCTCGCTGTACTGGCAGGGCTATGCGATCGCCTGGATCGCTGACCAGCTGGGCGAAAGACGCAGCACGGTGCACAGCTGGAAGCGCCGCGACAAGTGGGACGACACTTCGCCGCTCGACCGCTGCGAGGACGCGATCGAGGCTAGGCTTATAAGGCTAGTCGCCAAGGAACACAAGAGCGGATCGGACTTCAAGGAAATCGACCTGCTGGGCCGCCAATTAGAGCGCGCGGCCAGGGTGCGCAAGTACAGCAACGGCGGCAACGAGGCCGATCTGAACCCGAAGGTGGCCAACCGCAACAAGGGACCGAAGAAGGTAGCGACGCGCAACGACTACAGCGAAGAACAACAGGAGAGGCTGCACGAAGCCTTCATCGATTCGCTGTTCGTCTACCAGGAGAACTGGCACAGCGCCGGGTTATTGAACCGCACGCGCAATATCCTGAAGAGCCGACAGATCGGCGCGACCTGGTACTTCGCGCGCGAGGCGCTGGACGATGCGATGGAGACGGGCCGCAACCAGATATTCCTGTCGGCATCGAAGGCGCAGGCGCACGTGTTCAAGAACTACATCAAGCAGTTCGCGCGGGAGGCGGCGGACATCGAGCTGCAGGGCGACCCGATCATCCTGCCCAACGGCGCGGAGCTGTATTTCCTGGGCACCAATGTGCGCACGGCGCAGAGCTACCACGGTAACACCTACACCGACGAGTATTTCTGGATTCCGAAATTCGAGGAGTTCCGCAAGGTCACTTCCGGCATGTCGATGCACAAGCATTGGCGCAAGACTTACTTCTCGACGCCTTCCAGCCTGAGCCATGAGGCCTATCCGTTCTGGTCTGGCTCGTGGGCGAACAAGGGCAAGCCGAAGGCCGAGCAGGTAATGATCGACATCAGCCACCAGGCGTTGAAGGATGGCCGCCTGTGCGAGGACGGGCAGTGGCGGCAGCTGGTGACGGTGCTGGACGCGGTGGCCGGCGGCTGCAATCTGTTCGATATCGACGAGCTGCGCCGGGAGTACAGCCCGGAAGAATTCCTGAACCTGCTGATGTGCCAGTTCATCGACGACGGGCAGAGCATTTTCCCGCTGGCACTGATGCAGCGCTGCATGGTGGATTCGTGGGTGGTGTGGGATGACTTCAAGCCGTTCGCGCTGCGCCCGCTCGGCAACCGCGAGGTGTGGATCGGCTACGACCCGTCGCACACCGGAGACAGCGCCGCGATGGTGGTGATCGCGCCGCCCCTGGTGCAGGGCGGGAAGTTCCGCATTCTCGATCGCGTGCAGTTCAAGGGCATGGACTTCGAGGAGCAGGCCAACCGGATCAAGAAGGTGACCGAGTGCTACAACGTCACCTACATCGGCATCGATACCACCGGCGTCGGCCAGGGGGTCTACCAGCTGGTGACGCAGTTCTTCCCCGGCGCCCGCTCATTCAACTACAGCCCTGACGTGAAGGTGCGCCTGGTGCTGAAGGCGCTGGACGTGGTCAACAAGGGCCGGCTCGAATTCGACGCCGGCTGGACGGATGTGGCTGCGTCGTTCATGGCAATCAAGAAAACCACCACGGCCAGCGGCCGGCAGGTGACGTTCGAGGCCGGAAGGTCGAAGGAAATCAGCCACGCCGATCTGGCGTGGGCAACCATGCACGCGCTGGCCAACGAGCCGCTAGAAGGCCAGACAGCAGGCAACACCAGCATATTGGAGATCTACTAATGAAAAAGCGTCGCCACCACCCCAATCAAGCCGCGGCTTTCTCCGCCGCCGAAGCAGCCGCGCCAGCCATCGAGGGCACGGACCAGGCAAGGGCCGAGGCCTTCACCTTCGGCGACCCGGAGGGCGTGCTCGACCGGCGCGAGATCCTCGACTATCTGGAGGCCACGCTGGGATTCGGTGGCAAGTGGTACGAGCCGCCGATCAGCATGGACGGGCTGGCCAGGAGCTACCGCTCGGCCGTCCACCATGCCAGCGCGATCACCGTGAAGCGCAACATCCTGGTCTCGACTTTCGAGCCGCATCCGCTGCTGTCGCGCACGACCTTCGCCTCCTGGTGCTTCGATTACCTGATTTTTGGCAATGGCTACATCGAGCGCCGCGACGCACGCAGCGGCGTGGTGATATCGCTGGAGCCTGCGCTGGCCAAGTACACCCGGCGCGGCAAGGATCTGGACACCTACTGGTTCGTGCAAGGCTTGAAACAGGAGCATCAGTTCCCGAAGGGAAAGGTCTTCCACCTGCGCGAGCCGGACATCAACCAGGAAATTTACGGCCTGCCAGACTATATCCCGGCACTGCATTCGGCTTGGCTCAACGAGTCGGCCACGCTATTCCGCCGCCGCTACTACAAGAACGGCAGCCACGCCGGCTTCATCCTCTACATGACCGACGCCGCCCATGAGCAGAAAGACGTCGACGCGCTGCGCACGGCCTTGAAGGAAGCCAAGGGGCCGGGCAATTTCCGCAACCTGTTCATGTACGCGCCGAACGGAAAGAAGGACGGCATCCAGTTGATCCCGGTGGCCGAGGTCGCGGCGAAGGACGAATTCCTCAACATCAAGAACGTCACCCGCGACGACCAGCTGGCGGCGCACCGCGTGCCCCCGCAGCTCATGGGCATCATGCCCGGACAGAACAGTCCGTTCGGCGATGCCGAGAAGGCAGCCATGGTGTTCGATGCCAACGAGATCCAGCCGCTGCAGGCGCGCTTCCAGGAGTTGAACGAATGGATCGGCGAGGAAGTCGTGCGCTTCCGGCCCTACACCCTGGCCAAGCAGCTGGGGGACGCGCCGCGCCCGGTGAAATAAAAGACGGTGCGACCGCGCCAGGTGCGCTAACACCCGGCGCGGCCACCTCCTGCAGGACTAGGCTGCATTCGGCCAAGGCACCGCCACCGTCGCGACGGCGGGCCAGAGGCTACCACGAATGGAGCAAGTGTTACACATGAAAGCAACCCCCCTCGTCCCCTGGATCGGCGGCAAAAGCCGGATGGCCAAGCATATCCTGCCGCTCTTCCCTGAACACACCTGTTACGTCGAGGCCTTCGCCGGCGGCGCCGCGCTGTTCTTCCGCAAGGAACCGGCCAAGTCGGAAGTGCTCAACGACATCAACGGCGACCTGGTCAACCTGTACCGGGTCGTCCAGCATCACCTCGAGGAGTTCATCAGGCAGTTCAAGTGGTCGCTGGTCAGCCGGCAGATGTATGCCTGGCTCAACACCACCCGGCCCGAAACGCTGACCGACGTGCAGCGGGCCGCGCGCTTTTACTACTTGCAGCGGCAGGGATTCGGCGGCAAGGTCGAGGGCCGCACCTTCGGCACCGCGACCACCTCACCGCCGAAGCTGAACCTCCTGCGCATCGAGGAGGATCTCAGCCTTGCCCACCTTCGGCTGGCCCAGGCCGCGATCGAGCACCTGCCCTGGGAGGAATGCATTCTCCGCTATGACCGCCCGCACACCCTGTTCTATTGCGACCCGCCCTACTGGGGGACCGAGGGCTACGACGTCGCCTTCGGCCTGGAGCAATACGACCGCATGGCCGAGCTCGCCCGCACCATTCAGGGCAAGATGATCATCAGCGTCAACGACATCCCGGAAATGCGCCGGGCCTTCGCAGGCCTGCAGATCGAGTCCACCGAGATCCGCTACACCGTAGGCGGCGCCAGCCGGGCAGGCAAGTCCGGCGAACTCATCATCACCAACCTCCCCCGCACCTGATCCCCCAGGCCGGCAGCAGCCGGCCTGTTCATCACCCGGGTCGACCAGCTGGTCGCCCGCCCCGCCCTACCACTGCCCATCGGCCACCGGCCTCCGGCCACACGCGCCAGCAGCCCTACGCCAGCGCCAGCCGTCCGCTGCCCATGCCGACAAGGCTCCCCCTCGCCGTCCTCGCCCCATATTGGTGCAAAAACCCCACCCCCTCACCCCCTCGCGCGCGGTCGGGACCCCGCCCCGCCTGCCCGCTTTATGGGGCAAAAAAAATGCAGGTGCAAGTGGAGAGCAGCGCGCCGCCGCTGCTGGCCCGGATGGCCTTCTGTCGTTGCCTGGCGGCCGTGCGAACCGATGCGCCCTAGGCATGCACCTGGTGGGTGGTGCAGCAAACACGATGGGGATATGCCTGGTCCTGGCTGTTTTAAGTTTCGACTTCGGAAAATGGTAATCATGGTAATCCGAAGCAGCAACTTATGATAAGTGCCTGTTCTTTAATCTGTTTTTAGGTTACCCGGATAGGGTAATTTGAGGTAATCAAAAAGGTAATATTTTTTTAACCCATTGATTTATAACGAGTCTGCAAAGAATAAAAATCACCGTCCATAAAGGTAATATGGTTACCTATAAATTACCTAAATATCACCTTTTCCAATGTTTGCCGAAAGCCTTGTGCCGCATTGGATTAAAGCTGTTTTCATGGTCGAGATTACCTTTGTTACCCTTTTCCGAAGGCCTGCAATTTTGTCCGCTTACGTGCGCACGCGCGCCCATGCACGCACGTGAATCATGTCGCGGGATCTCGATCGCCAGCGTGGCCATGTCCTTGCCGGTGGTGGCCACCGGGACATGGTAATAGTGGGTATGGGTGGTGATGGGGCGAAACCGCCCCAGGGGGAAGCGTCTAGCCGGTCAGGCGGCCAGCAGCATGGCGCGCACGATGCGCAAGGCGGGGATTTGTGGGGATCGCCGTGGGGACGCCAACAAAAGAAAAAGCCACCCAACCGGGTGGCTTTTTCTTTTTTTAGCCAGCATTAGCAGTTGATGGCCAAAGCTGATTGATGATTTCTTGCACGTTTCTTAGAGAGCCAATGACTTGATTATGTAAGCCAGGATTGCCATGCGCATAATGGTTTCGAATTTCAGGTATGGTTTTGGCTAGGGTTTCCACGTAATCATGGTCGCGCTCTTCATCTTTAATAACAACACGAGACTCGTCAAATTCCATTTCACTCAGACCCAACCTGTCCATTTCTGTTATTAGTTCTGTTTGAGTTCGTTCTACAGCGCGTATCTTGGTGATCCGCTGCCACACATCAAAATTTTCATTCTTCAAATACCCATTCTGTACTGCATACCTTAATAAATCACTGAGATAAATCCGCTTTTCTGACTTTTTCAACTCGTTGCCAAGTCGTTTTCGCAATGCCAATTCAAGGCAGGTATACGCATGCAGTTGTGCTACCGGGTAAAAACGATACACAAACCACGCATATAAATAGAGGTTTTTGGTTGTCTCAAACTGCAAACGGACATTTTCAGGCACAACATTGCTAAGAGAAATCGATGAAATCTCGGCATGGTGGTCCCCTATAGTCTTTCTTCGGCCCTCCAGCATTTCAAATGCCGTATTAAGATTTCGCCAGTCTGGTCGACAAACATTATTGGGGTTTCTAAGTTCGTCCGGGTGATCGCTCATTACTAACCTGTAATGTATTCAGAAAACTATTTATTCTTCCTATAGAGCGCCGGCTCTACATCGCGGCAGCGCTGATCAAGCTGATGCACAATGCGTTGAATTTTCGATTCAGACATGGGCTCATTAAGCCAGCCGTCTATCAGAAATTGAGTACTTTTGGGATTGAATACTGCCACATCAGCACGACCCGTACGCTCCACATACCAGCCGGGTAATGCAATTGCACCTTTAACGCTGCAAGGTTCGCCGATTGCGCTACTTAACCACTTTGCTAACCACTTGGCTTGCCTGGCCGCCTGTTCGAGTGGCTCTGTTTCTTTCCAAGTTGGGAAATTAAGAGTTTTGCCATCGAATACTACTTTGGCATCTTCTTTGCCTTTGTCACGCTTAGGTTTTGTGCGGGCCTTTGTTTCAATTGCATAAACACCTTTTGGCCCAACGAGCACATGGTCAATATTGAAGCTATCCCCTGGTATATCGTGGTATACGGCCGCACCTTGGCGCATTAGCTGATTAAGCTCCTGGGCTACAGCCAGCTCACCCATATAGCCAAGACGAAGCTTGACACGCCGTCGAGCCAAGCCAATGATTTTATACAGTCCGTACCCGAAGGCTGCTAAACCAAGAATTAATGAGACCACAAGCCTAGAGACTGACTCGGGAGTGCCCCCAAGGTATGAGCCTGAGATATGCGCACCGTAAACAGTCAAAACCATTCCAGGCGTGAGCGCCAAAAAGAGCGCGAAATCGATATTTAAATCATCAAGCTCTTTTCGCAATGATTCGCCGGGGCTGCGTAAAAGTTGTGTGGTCAGGGGCGAGCGCTTTGTTCGTTCATTAAGATCTCGCCAGCGCTCAATCCAAAAGACTGGTATCCAGATTGCCAAGAAGAGGATAACGGAAGGTATTAAATAGGTGAGGCCTGCAATCATTATTCTGGCACCGGATTTATTTGGGATGGACCTCATTTATCGCGTACATCCTTACTCCTCAGCAAAATAGTCCAGATCAATCTTTTTGATTTCATAGGATGTCGTCGTCGTGACGCCGACACCGTGTTCGAGCATAAGGTCTGTAAGGCGTTCGCCATCGATCAAAATGATCTTGCTATCAATCATGCCGGCATACTCAATGGCTTCTCTGCTGAAGTTTGACGTGGTGATAAATACACCCTTCTTTGCACGCTTACCCTGCAGGGCGCCGGCAAATTTCTGTATCTCAGGCCGCCCCACTGTCGCACCATCTTTCCAGCGCTTTGCTTGGACGTAAATAATGTCCAAGCCCAAACGGTCTTCCTTGATGATGCCGTCTATCCCCTCATCGCCCCCCTGTTGGAATGCTTGACCAGCCTCCTTGCGCGATCCGCCATAACCCATCTGCAATAGCAGGTCTACGACAAGGCGCTCAAAAAAGCGCCAAGACATACCACGGACCTGATCCAGGAGGTCGCCCGTTAGCTGGTCCTTCAACTGCTGGTATGCAGATTCGATGGCTTCGTCCAGGGTCACAGAACTGGGTGACTCACTCAGCCCAGATGCTGTCGATTCCTTCTTGACGTGTCTAAACTCGAGAAACTCCGGGAATTTTTCCAAGTACCTCACATTAAGCTCGGGAAGCCCCTCTGCCAGAACATTGAGTCCGCGCGGGGTTATACGGAATACAGCACGCTTGGCATACTCCAGTAGACCGGCCATCTTCATGTAGGTGCGTGCCCAACCTACCCGGTTCTCAAATACACTCTGGTTTCCGCTTGGGAGTAGACGGCCCCGCTCTTCAGGGCTAAGGCCGAAATGAGACGCCAAAGCCTCCCTTACCTCTCCAAGAGTGTGCTCCTTGCCATCACGCAACTGCACGAGAAAAGGCAGCATGATCGACTGGTAATCGGGTATAGCCATTATGCATTTCCCTTTGCTTAAGCAAATTCAAAATCACTTACAAATAAATTGGGTCTGGCCCCATTTATTTGTGACCCCATTTATTTTTTGTTTCTGGAAGTCGCTCATGCGGCGCTTTCCTCGGATGCGGTGAATAGTGCGGATTCGAAAGTTCCCCAGGCGGACCGTCGCAAGGTGGCGGCTTCACTGCGCTTGGCGGCGGCATTCGTGCGTGACGTGCCGATGTCATCAACAATGCGCTGCTGCATGACCAGATCAGGCAAGGGAAAGCAGATGTCCCGCAGCGCAGGTTTCGAGATGTTCTTCATCGTGGGCGACGTGCCCGTCAATCGGGATTCAATGTGCTCGCGCACGGAACGTAACTTCATCGCTTCTGCCAAAAAGCGCGGCAGTAATTGACTATTGGAACGAAAGCGAACCCGAAAAATCTTGTCGCACAAGAGCAATTGGGATGGCGTCGTATCAACGTAGGCACACGCGCCAACGTAGCGCACCACATTCGCGCGACTGATCAGCACGTCATCTGTCTTGACCTCGTATTCAGGGCGAGGCTTCAGATTCGCAGGCAACTCTTTGTTCTCTGCGGCATTGAAGGTGCCAAAGGATACTGCGCCGAGCTTGAGTACCCCCCACTTCCCTTCGCGGGCAGGATGGTCGTGGCATTTTGGACTCCAGCCGTTTTCAAGATCAGCCACCAAATCACCGAGGCGAGTCAGCGGCCACGAATGCTGCTGTTCCGGCCCACTGACTGAGTTCCGCAAAACGCTCTCGTGGCTCCACCGCTCTACATCCTTGTAACGTGCCACGAACACCGGCCGATCCGGTAACTGTGGCGGTGGGGCAACGCCCAGCGCGGCTTCGAAGGCCTGCCATCCGGCCCGTTCGATGGTCTCGGCCTCCTGCTCCAGTTGTGCGGCGCGGGTAAGCGCGTCGGTGTAGGCGGCGATCAATGCATCCTGCTCATCCAGCGAGGGGACAGGAATCTCAAGGCTCAGAAAACCCTCCGGCGTGACACGCTTGCGGCCGCTGGTGCCCGACGCCTTGCGCTGTAGATCAGCTTTGAAGTGATCCGCGCGCAGCAGATGGTGAAGGTAGCCTGCCCGCAGCTTATCTGCCTTCGGCGTAAACACCGGGTACTCGCTGGTGACTACCGCCTTGGGGATATTGTCCGGAATCAGTCCGACCGCGCCATTGCGTGCGTCGATCTTCGAGAATGCGATGTCGCCCGGATAGGCCGCGAACATCGCCCCCTTGAATGCCTCGGCGCGCTCACGGGGTAGTACCTCGCCCGAGAACTTGATGGTGATGGCCTGCCAGTCGCCGAGCGCACCATTAACGCGCAACGGCTCATGACGCGGAACGATCACATCGCTCAGCGGCACCAACGGGAAACTGCTTGCCCGCGCTACACCAGCTCCATTTTCAATCCAGCGTTCTATCTCCCTCCACCGCCGGATTACGCAGTGGAGGGCACCTGAAAATTTGGCGTAGCCTCCGGCTGCGCGCCTTGCGCTAACCAGTTCTCGAAATCGCGATACGCTTTGAGCAGATCAGGCAGCTCGCTCGGCACAGCCTCGCCGGTTTCCCCGGTGGAGGTGATGCCGACGGTCTTGGGTGCAGCGACGAATACGGGATAGTCGAACAACTCGCGCACCCGCGCCCAGAGGGCGGCGGTGTGGGCTTCGTCGATGGCACGGTACTTTGCTTTCAGCTCCGACAGCAGGGTGTCGCTGCGCTTCTGCACCGTGGCCAGCGCGGCGGCGGCCTGCTTTTTGAATTCGGCGGCAGCCTTCTTGTGCTCCTTGGCAACCTCGCTCTGCCAGACCGGTTTGCCTTGAAGGGTGGGCTTGGCCTGGCGCGGGTAGGCCGGGACTTCCCCACTTTGCCACGCCGGCAGCGTGCGGCTGACACCCAGGGCGGCGAGCTCATCCAATAGGCGTTGTACTTCGGCATCCTCACTGGAGACAATGCGCGGCGCGTATTCCGCGTGCTGGGCATTGCGCTGCGCGGCAAAACCCGCATCTAGTTCGGCGTGGGCCTGCGTCCACGCAGCTTCCCATTGCTCAGTCTCTGCCTCGGTGAATTTGCGCAGGAAGACCAGCGAGGCCTTGACTGTGGCATTGCTGGAGCGGAAGGTTTCTTCCGGCAGGCTCACCACGGCCAGCAACTTGGCCTTGCCTTCAGCCCAACGCCGCAGCCAGGCCAGCGAGGGATTATTGAGATTGCCATCGGGCAGGACAATGCCCATCCGGCCGCCGGGCTTGAGCAGATTGAGGCAGCGTTCAACGAAGATCAGCTCGGTGGGTCGGTTGTTCTTGGCCTTGCCGATCTCGAACAAATCGAGGATGGGCGTCTTGGCAGCAGCGGCATCAAGAAGACTCTGATGGCTTTCTTCCCAAGCCGGCCCATAGCCGCGCTCGCGGCAGCGCGTGAGATAGGCTTCGTCATTGGGCACGCGGGTTTCATCGCTGCCGCCAACTTTCTGGTCGCTGCCCACATTGGAACCGAACGGCGGATTGGTCAGCACAAGATCGAAGCGCCCATTGAAGATGCCGTTGATGTCGAGCAGGCCATCGTGATAATGAATGCCACCGTGCCCGTCGCCGTGCATGATCATGTTCATCTTGGCGGTGCGGGCGGCCCGCGGTTCGGCATCAGTGCCGTAGATGCATTGCCAGGCCAGACGCCCGACGCGGGTATCGATGGGCTTGTTGTTGTCGTCGCTGGGCAGCAGTTGTCGGTTCAGGCGCGAGAAGGCTTCCTCTATCTGACGTTCTTCCTCTTCCTCGGGCAGAGCCAGGGCTTCGATGCGGGCACGCTCCTCATCCTTTTGCCGCTGGATATCGGCCACAATCTGCGCGCGGATGTGCTCGAAGGCACGGATCAGGAAACCGCCAGAGCCGGATGCCGGGTCGCAGATGAGCTGCTTTTCTTGCGGATTGAGCAGATCAACCATGAACTCCACGACCGGGCGCGGCGTAAAGAACTGGCCCAGTTCGCCACGAAATGTGGTGCCGAGAAACTTCTCGAAGGCCAGGCCCTTGATGTCGTCGCCGGTCTTGGAAAGGTCGAAGCGCTCCAGCTGCTTGACGATGCGGCGGAAGGTTTCCTCAGAGATGTCAAGCTTGTCGGCAGAGGTGAATAGGTCGTCGGTACGGTAGTATGTTTTCGTCTGTTCGAACAGGCCATCATGCACCGCCGGATCAGTCGGCAGGCGCACGGCGGCCCGGCGATCCAGGTAGTCGGTGGTGAAGGTGCCGTGCTGGCCGGAGCGCTCCACGTACATCTTGATGAACAGTATTTTGGAGATGGTGTCGAAGGCGCGGCCCGGGTCCATCTTGTGTACGTCACGCAGGATGCTGTGGCAGACGAACAGCAAGTCCTGAAACTCCTTGCGATTGAACGTTCGCAAGGATTCGCGGATTTCTTTCAGCCGCTTGGCATCACCCCAATCCGTAGCCTTGGGGATTTCGTTGATGGCGACGAAGCCGCCAGGCAGGCCGGGCACCAGTTTGAACACGGCCGTGTGCCGCGCATTGGTGGCAATGAAGAACTCGCAGCCGGTCGCGCGAGTGTACGACTCGCCCTGGTAGTAGTCGCGCTCCTGAATCTCGATGGTGTCAGTCTTGCATTCGATGACCAGTACCGGCGTACGCCCGGCTTCCTTATCCGTGGCCGCCTGCCAGATCACTATGTCTGCGCGAGGGCTCTTGTGCCCATGTTGCGTGCGCCGCTCCTGATCCATCTGCTCCAGGGCATAGCCGTAATGCTCAACCAGCGTGCGAATGAATTTTTGCCGAACGATTTCTTCTGGCTTGGTCGTAACATCACGCCATTCCTTACGCAGCGGAATCCATAGCCAGTTGCCGTCCTGGTGCAGGGCATCGGCTGTCGGCGGAAAGGGGCTGCTTGGTTGGTGTGCCGGTTTTTTCGTCTTCGCCATCAGTATTTTCACTTCTTCATTTATTCGCAAATACTGCCCATCTATTGATGGATTTCATTAGTGGACAACAGCTTAATTCTTTCACGATCAGGCCACTGGGGCGCGAGTCGGTCTTGTCCAGTTCGCAGACGCCAATGGCATTGACGATGATGAAGTGGTCCATGGTCTTGGCGTAGGGAGTGTCGCTTTGCAGGCCGACGGGTCCTATAACGCGCACGCCGCGACCTTTCATCCGCCCGAAGAAGGCGCGGGGTTTGACGGCGTGCATGTTGGCTTAGTCAGCATCGCACACGTGGCAAGCCGCTGCTTGAAGCTGCACACTAATATTCTCTCTGGCTTGCTGTTCTGGCTGTGGTGCCAAGACGCCTCCTTTATAGTTGTTATGGACCGGATTTTCGCACGATCGGGCGGGATGGGGTACCCGTTAGGCCATTGGTGAAGTGTTGGTTAAGAGAGGGGTGGCCAGGCAGGTTGAACTGGATCGCCACGGGCCTACGGCCCTCGCGATGACGCTAAAGCTTGCGAACCTCCCTCCCCTTCTTCCCCATCTGCGCCTTCAGCAGCTTGTAGGTGTCGAGGTCGAAGGGCGCGCGCTCGGTGGATTGCAGCAGCAGGTCGAGGTCGGCTTGGCTGTGGGCGGTGCCGAGGTAGCGCCAGGCGTCGATTACGTGGATGTCTTCGCGGCCCTGGAATTCGTTCTTTTCGACGATGCCGACGGGGCCTTTGTAGGGCCAGGGCTTGATGCGCAGTTTGGACAGTGCGGTCATCAGGCGCGCGCTGTGGGCGCCGATGGCTTCCTTGCCGCAGCAGGCGCCCTTGCACTGCTTGAGCTGGCGGGCGAAGCAGGGCTGGCCCGGGCGGGCGGTCTTTTCCAGGCCGAGCACGGCGGGGCACAGCTGGTAGGCCTCGGCCAGGCTCTTCAGGGTATTGGCGGCTTCGCGCTTGCTGGCGAAGAGGCCGTAGAGTTCGCGGCGCTTGCCGGGGTCGGCGTCTTCGCCCATGACCAGGCGCGGGCGGTAGTCGCCGGCGGCGTGTTCCACCAGCTGCCAGGCGCACAGTTCATTGGAGTGGCGCAGGCGGCGGTTGTGCACGGGCTGGCGTTCCTTGACCAGACGCGATTCCAGGAGCAGGGCGCCGAGTTCGCCGGCGGTTTCGATCCAGTCGATGCGGCGGATGTCGTGGGTGATGCGCAGTTCGCGGTTTTCATTGCTGCCCTTGGCAAAGTAGGACAGCACGCGGCTCCGCAGGTTGACGCTTTTGCCGACGTAGAGCAGTGCGTCGTTTTCGCCATAGAAGAGGTAGACGCCGGGCGACTCGGGCAGGTCGTCGAGGGCGTCCTTGGGCAGATGCGGCGGCAGGGTCGGGCGTTTCAACTGCTGCGCGACGGCTTCGAGCACGCGCTCGGCCTCCAACTCGCGGCGCAGGGTCTGCCAGAACTGCCAGATGAGGTCGGCGTCGGCCAGCGCGCGGTGGCGGTCGTTGGCCGTCAGATTGTGGCGCGCGATCAGGCTGTCGAGGTTGTGCCTGGGGTGCTCGGGGAAGAGCGCGCGCGACAGGCGCACGGTGCACAGCACGTCGGCTTGAAAAGATGTCCCTAATCGCCTGAACTCCTGGCGCACGAAGCCGTAGTCGAAGCGCGCGTTGTGGGCCACGAAGAGCCGCCCCTTGAGGCGGGTTTTCAGCTCCTCGGCCACGGCCTCGAAGCGGGGGGCGTCGGCCACCATGGCGTTGCTGATGCCGGTCATGCGCTGGATGAACTCGGGGATGCTGCGCTCGGGGTTGACCAGGGTGCTCCAGCGGCTGACCGCCTCGCCGTCGATCTCGACGATGCCGATCTCGGTGATGCGGTCGTGCTCGGGATTGGCGCCGGTGGTTTCCAGGTCGATGAAGGCGATGCGGGCGGGGAACATTGCTGGGGGCTAGGGGTTGGGGGCTGGGATAGAGACTCAGTTTCCAGCAGCGAGTTTCAGGATGCAAGGGCGGCGCCCCTCGAGATTGCGCTCTTCCATGGCCGCGCCGCCACGCCCGCACAAACGGCTTCGGCCCGCATAAATAGGCCTATAAAAAGAATATGGGGCTGTGTCTTGCCCGCAATCGCTGACAGCCCGAGGGGGGCTTGACCGTGACGAATGACCGCCGCAGCGGGCGCTTTTCGGCGCCGCTTTTCGTGCTGGCCCTGGGCGCGGCCGGCATCGCGGCCGGCGTGCCGGGCGCCATCCTGGCGCGGGACGCCGGCACCGCGCGCCTGTTCGACAACCTTCACTGGACCGCGGGCATGCTCGCGGCGGCGGTCCTGGGCTGGCTCGCCCTGCGCTCGGCGCAGCCCGACAGCGTGCGCAGCCTGCGCTGGATCGCGACCGGCCTCACCGCCTACGCGGCGGGCCAGTTGATCTGGGGCGCGCAGATGCTGGCCGGCTATCACCGTTTCCCCTCCCCCTCCGATCTGTTCTACCTGTGGCTGGGCCCTTGCGTGGCCGCCGGCCTGTTGCTCGAAGCGTTCCGCCTGGCCGACCGCCTCCAGCGCAAGCCGCTGCTGTTCGATGTCGCCATCCTCACCATTGCCGTCTCCACCCTGGTGCTGGCGCTGTACCTGCCGCGGCGCGGCGACCTGGCCTGGCTGCCGCTCACCGTGATGGCCGCCTACCCGATCAGCCTGCTGGCGGCGGCAAGCATCGGCCTCATCGCCGTGCCCACCCTGCGCCTCAAGTTGTCCTGGCGCTACTGGCTGTTCCTGGCTTCGCTCACCGTCACCGGCGTGTGCTGGATGGCCTGGAACGCCCTGGCGCTGGAAGGCGCCAGGCTCGACGGCCTGTGGTTCAACGGCCTGTTCTCGATCTCGGCGCTGGGCATGGGCTTTGCGACGCTCGGCTGGCAAATCGAGCGCTCGACGGATCCGCGCTGGGAGCGCTGGTGCGAAGGCATGCTGCGCCTGCTGCCGCTGATGGCGGTGGTGACGGCGAGCATGGCGGTGATCCTGTCGGGCGTCCACGGCGGGGCGTCCGCGGAGGTCGCCGCCGTGGTCGACTTCGGCGCCCTGGTGGTGATCATCCTGTCGATGATCAGGCAGGGCATGCTGCTGCGGGATTACGACGAGCTGAAGGCCGTCTCCCGCAAGCTGGAAGTCAGCGAGCATCAAAAAAGCCTGATCCTGCAGGCCGTCCCCGACCTGGTCTGGTTCAAGGACGTGAGCGGCGCCTATCAGATGTGCAACCCCGCTTTCGAGCGTTTTTTCGGCGCGCCCGAATCCGAAATCGTGGGCAAGACCGACTTCGACTTTGTCGAGGCGGAGCTGGCGCGTTTCTTTCGCGAGCACGACCAGGCGGCAATGGCGGCGGGAACCACGCTCAGGAACGAGGAATGGGTGACATTCGCCAGCGACGGCCACCGGGTTCTGCTCGAAACGGCCAAGACGCCCCTGCGCGACCGCGACGGCAAGGTGCTGGGCGTGCTCGGCATCGCGCGCGACATCACCGAGCGCGAGCGCGCGAACCAGCGGCTGACGCTGGTCGATTTCGCGCTCAACCACGTCAAGGAATCCGCCTACCTCGCCGACGAGGAGGGCCGCTTCCATTACGTCAACGACGAGGCCTGCAGGGTCATGGGCTATGACCGGGAAGAGTTGCTGAAGCTGCGCGTGATCGACGTCGACAGCGACACCACCCAGCCGGAGCAATGGCGCGCATCCTGGGAGCAGATCAAGACCCGCAAGACCGTGATCTTCGAAAGCCGCCACAAGGCCTTCGACGGCAAGGTGTTCCCGGTCGAGATCAACGCCAACTATTTCGAATTCGGCGGCCGGCCCTACGTGCTCGGCCTGGTGCGCGACATCACCGAGCGCAAGCAGGTTGAGGAACGGATCCGCGTTCTCGCCTACTATGACGTGCTCACCCGCCTGCCCAACCGGCGCATGCTGATGGACCGCCTGGCCCATGCCCTGTCCGCCAGCGCGCGCTCCGGCGAATACGGCGCGCTGATGATCCTCGATCTCGACCACTTCAAGACCCTCAACGACACCCAGGGTCACGACGTCGGCGACCAGCTGCTGGTCGAGGTGGCGCGGCGCCTCACGTCCTGCGTGCGCCAGGAGGACAGCGTCTGCCGCCTGGGCGGCGACGAGTTCGTGGTCATGCTGGAAGGCCTGGGCGCGGACGAGCGGCACACCGCGAGCCAGGTCGAGCTCATCGCGGAAAAGGTGCGTAGCGCGCTCAACCAGCCCTACCTGCTCAACATCCCCGGCGGCCGCTTCCACAGCACCACCAGCATCGGCCTCACCCTGTTCCGCGGGGAGGCGGCCTCGGTCGACCTGCTGCTGAAGCAGGCCGACGTCGCCCTCTACCAGGCCAAGGACGCCGGCCGCAACCTGGTGCGCTTCTTCAACCCCGCCATGCAGGCGGCCATCGAGTCGCGCATGGCCCTGGAAGCCGCGCTGCGCCTGGCGCTCGAACGCGGCGAGTTCCGCCTCCACTACCAGTCGCAGATCGACCACGAGGGCGCGCTGATCGGCGCCGAGGCCCTGCTGCGCTGGCTCCCGCCCGGGCGCGAGCCGGTGCTGCCCATCGAGTTCATCCCGCTGGCCGAGGACACCGGGCTCATCCTGCCCATCGGCAAATGGGTGCTGGCCACCGCCTGCGCCCAACTCAAGGCCTGGGAGGCCGATCCGCGCACGCGGCAACTGAAGATGTCGGTCAATGTCAGCGCGCGCCAGTTCCATCAGCCCGACTTCGTCGACAGCGTGCGCCGCCATATCGAAGCCAGCGGCATCGACCCCGCGCGCCTCAAGCTGGAACTGACCGAGAGCGTGGTGCTGGAAAGCATCGACGCCGTGGTGAGCCGCATGCAGCAGCTGGCCGATCTGGGCGTGAGCTTCTGCCTGGACGATTTCGGCACCGGCTACTCCTCGCTGTCCTACCTCAAGCGCCTGCCGCTCGACCAGGTCAAGATCGACCGCTCCTTCGTGCGCGACGTGCCCGACGACCCCAACGATGCCGCCATCGTGCTGGCCATCCTCGCCATGAGCCGTTCGCTGGGCCTGCAGGTGGTGGCCGAAGGCGTGGAGACCGCGGCGCAGCACGCCTTCCTGCTGCGCCACGGCTGCACCGCCTACCAGGGGCTTTTGTTCTGCACGCCCGCCCCCATCGAGGAATGGGCGCGGCTTTTGAAATAACCGCCGCGGCTGCGGGCCGCGCCATTGCCGCTCCCGCAACCTTGGCCATAATGAAACCAGGAGCCGTCGCTCGGGACCCCCATCATGCTGCCCTTGACCCACACCCTGCCGGTGCAGATGCTGCCGCAGCCGGACGAGACCACCTGCGGCCCGACCTGCCTGCATGCGGTGTACCGCTACTGGGGCCGGGACGAGGCGCTGGCGCGCGTCATCGGGCGCACGCGCAAGCTCGGCGACGGCGGCGGCACCTTTGCCGTGTTCCTCGCCTGCGATGCGCTGCGCCAGGGCTTCGCGGCGACGATCTACACCTACAACGTGACGGTGTTCGACCCCACCTGGTTTCTGCCCGGCGTGGACATCGCCGGGAAACTGCGCCGGCAGGCCGCGGCCAAGCACGACGACTCGCGCCTGCAGCACGCCACCGAGGGCTACCTGGAATTTTTGAGCCTGGGCGGGCGGCTGCGCTTCACCGACCTGTCGCGCACCCTGATCCGCGGCCTATTGCGCCGCAACCTGCCCATCCTCAGCGGCCTCAGCTCCACCTATCTTTACCGCACGGCGCGCGAATACGGGCCCGACGACACTCCCGACGACGTGCGCGGCAAGCCGGGCGGGCATTTCGTGGTGCTGGCGGGCTACGACCGCAAGCGCCGCCAGGTGCTGATCGCCGACCCCTACGGCCCCCACCCCTACGGCGAAAGCCGCGAGTACTGGATCAACATCGACCGCGTGCTTAACGCGGTGCTGCTCGGCATCGTCACCCACGACGCCAACCTGCTGGTGATCCATCCGCCCAAGATAGGGAACCGCTGAAGGAGCCCTCCATGAGCACGCTCATCGTCGTCGACAACCCGAAAGACTGGCCGCTCGCCATCCCCGGCGTGGCCGTGGTGTCGGCGCGCGCCTATCTCACCGATCCCGCATATGGCGAGGACCACGCGGCCAAGGTGTTCAACCTGTGCAAGTCCTACCGCTACCAGAGCCTGGGCTATTACGTGTCGCTCCTGGCCGAGGCGCGCAAGCACAGGCCGCTGCCGCGGGTCGGCACCCTGGAGGAACTGCAAAGCCGCAACCTGGTGCGGCTTTTGACCGAGGATCTGGACGAGCCGATCCAGAAGCTGCTGGCGCCGATCAAGTCGGACAGCTTCGAGCTGAGCATCTACTTCGGGCGCAACGTGGCGAGCCGCTACGACGCGCTCAGCCGAAAACTGTTCGGCCTGCTGCAGGCGCCGCTGCTGCGCGTCGCCTTCGAGCGCAAACGGGAGCGCTGGCGCATCCGCGGCGTGCGCGCCATCGCGGCCAGCGACATCCCGCCCGCGCACCGCGCATTCGCGGTGGAGGCGGCCACGGACTATTTTTCCGGGCGCGCGAAGCCGGCGCGCAAGCACCAGCCGCCGCGCTTCTTCCTCGCCATCCTGCACGACCCGGCCAACCCCGAGCCGCCGTCGAATGCACGCGCGATGCAGAAATTCCAGAAGGCGGCGGAGGCTTTGGGCATGCACGTGGACTTCATCACCCCGGCCGACATCAACCGCCTGCCGGAGTTCGACGCCCTCTTCATCCGCGACACCACCTACGCCAACCACTACACCTGGCGCTTCTCGCGCCGCGCCGCGGCCGAGGGCCTGGTGGTGATCGACGACCCCGACTCCATCCTCAGGTGCAACAACAAGGTCTACCTGGCCGAGCTGCTGGCGCGGCATCATCTGCCCGCGCCGAAAACGCTGGTGGTGCACAAGGGCAACGTCGCCGACATCATTCCGAATTTGGGCCTGCCCTGCGTGCTGAAGCAGCCGGACAGCTCCTTCTCGCGCGGCGTGGTGAAGGTGGAGACGGCGGCCGAGCTCGCGCCCAAGGTCGGGGCGCTGCTCAATGAATCCGACCTCGTCATCGCCCAGGAATGGCTGCCCTCGGCGTTCGACTGGCGCGTGGGCGTCCTCGACCGGCGCGTGCTGTTCGTGGCCAAGTACCTGTTCCCCAAGGGCCACTGGCAGATCATCCGCCGCGATGCCGAGCGCGGCACCTATGAAGAAGGCCCCACGCAGGCGGTGGCGGTGAGCGAGGCGCCGGCGAAAGTGGTGCGAACCGCGCTCAAGGCCGCCAATCTCATCGGCGACGGCCTCTACGGCGTGGACCTGAAGCAGATCGGCAGCCGCTGCTGCATCATCGAGATCAACGACAACCCCAACATCGACGCCGGCAACGAGGACGGCGTGCTGAAGGACGCGCTCTACCGCGAAATCATGGGCGTGTTCCGGCAGCGCATCGAGGCGCGCAAGCGGGGGAAGGCGGGATGAAGCCTGGAACATCTGTCACACAAAGGAAACACAGCGCTATCAGAGGCAACAGCGGAACACGGAGGTTGGCTTGATTTTCTCTGTTCCCTCTGCTTCCCCTGTGTCGATGAGTTGCCTCCGCGAACTCTGCGGTGGAGATTTTTTCGATCGGCCGTGCGGCTCAAGGCGGGTTTCGGGATGAGCGCCCCGCCCCTCTCCGCCTTTGCCGGCTACGGCATCGAGCTGGAATACATGATCGTCGATCGCGAGACCTTGTCGGTGCGGCCGATCGCCGACCGCCTGCTGGGGAAAGGCGGCGAAACGCCGCGCGGGCATTACGCCTGGTCCAACGAAGTGGCGCTGCACCAGATCGAGCTGAAGAACGCGCAGCCGGATGCCGCGCTGGCGCCGCTCGCCGCCGACCTACATGCAGAGGTGGCGGCGGTCAATGCGGCACTGGCGCCCTTGAATGCCTGCCTGATGCCGAGCGCCATGCACCCGTGGATGGACCCCGCCACGGAAACCCGGCTGTGGCCGCATCGGCACGCGGAGATCTACCGCACCTACGACCGCATCTTCGACTGCCGGCGCCACGGCTGGGCCAATTTGCAGAGCATGCATCTCAACCTGGCGTTCGCGAACGACGCCGAATTCACGCGCCTGCATGCGGCAATCCGCCTGCTGCTGCCCATCCTGCCGGCGCTGGCCGCAAGCTCGCCGTTCCAGGACGGCAAGTTCACCGGCCTGCTCGACACCCGCATGCAAAACTACCGCACCCATCAGATCAAGGTGCCGCGCACCATCGGCGGCGTGATCCCGGATGCCGCCGCCGGCATCGCCGACTACCGGGTGAAGGTGCTGGAGCGCATGTACCGGGCCATCGCGCCGTTCGATCCGCAAAACCTCCTGCGTCACGAATGGCTCAACGCGCGCGGAGTCATCCCGCGCTTCGAGCGCAACGCCCTGGAAATCCGCGTGTTCGACATGCAGGAGTGCCCGCGCGCGGATCTCGCCATCGCCGCCGCCGCGAGCGCCGTGCTGAGGGCGCTGTACGAATCGGCAGGCGAACTGACGCTGGGCACCGGGCGGCTCGCGGCGATATTCCTGAAATGCATCCGCGACGGCGAAGAGGCGCGCATCGACGATGCCGCCTACCTGGCGCGACTCGGCTGCCCGGCAGCCCGCGTGTCCGCCGCCGAGCTGTGGCGCTTCCTCATCGAAGCCCATCTGCAGCCCGATCCCGCCTACCCCACCCACTGGCAGCAGCCGCTGCGAATCATGCTCGAACAAGGCCCGCTGGCGCGGCGCATCCTCAAGGCCGCCGGGCGCGAGCCCGCGCCTGCGCGGCTATGGGGCGTGTACGGCGAGCTGTGCGGCTGCCTGCGCGAAGGCCGCATGTTCGAGGGCGGACATGGCTAGCCTGCTCGTCAGCTGCGAGCATGGCGGCAACCGGATTCCCGCGCGCTACCGGCCCTTGTTCAAGGGCCGCGATGCGCTGCTGCAAAGTCATCGCGGCCAGGACGCCGGCGCGCTCGTCATGGCCGAGGAACTGGCCGCGGCCTTCGCAGCACCGCTTTTCGTGTCCTCCACGAGCCGGCTGCTCGTCGACCTCAACCGCTCCCCTGGCCATCCGCGGCTCTATTCCGAGATCACGCGCGCCGCGGCCCAAGCGCTGCGGCGCGAGATGCTGGAACTGCACTACCTGCCCTACCGCAGCCGGGTCGAGGCCGCCATCGCGCAGGAAATCACCCGGGGGCGGCGCGTCGTGCACATTTCCTCGCACAGCTTCACGCCGGTTTTGGACGGCAAGGCGCGCAACGCCGACATCGGCCTGCTTTATGATCCGGCGCGGCCCGACGAACTGGCGCTGTGCCTGCGCTGGCAGGCTGCGCTGAAGGCGCTGGCGCCGCATCTGCGGGTGCGCCGCAACTACCCTTATCGCGGCACCTCGGACGGCTTTACGGCCTGGCTGCGCCAGCGTTTCGCGCAAGGGGATTACGCCGGCGTCGAACTGGAGATCAACCAGCAGCGGGTCGGCGACAAGGCCTGGCCGGCGCTGCGCCGCCTGGTGATCGCTGCGCTGCGGCAGGCGCTGGCCGCCTAGACGCGAACCGCGCAGGGCGCGGCAGTCCAGCCCGACAAGGCGCGGCCATGTTCAGCTGGATCGCCGCGCGGCGGCGCGCCGGGTCGCGGTCCCCGCCTGCCTGCGGTAGAACGCGGCTTTCGCGGCCTCGGTCGCGGCGATGTAGGCGGCGACGACGGCCAGCATGGCGGCGAACAGATGCCAGGGCAGCGGCACGAAATCGAAAATCTCCGCCAGCGGCGAGAAATAAGGGATGCCCAGGGTGAGCAGGGCGACCGCGAGCGTGGTCCACAGCAGCAGGCCGCTGGCGCGGCTCTGGAACATGGGGCGGCGCGTGCGCAGCGCCAGCACCACCGCGAGTTCGGTGAGCAGCGAGACCGCGAACCAGGCGGTCTGGAAGGTCGCCTCGCCGGCATCGAAGACCTCGAGCAGCAGGGCGAAGGTCAGCAGGTCGAAGACGGAGCTGACCAGCCCGAACACGATCATGAAGCGCCGCACTTCGCGCATGTCCCAGCGCTGCACGCGCTCGATGGCGGCGGCGTCGACGTTGTCGGTGGAAATGGCGACCGACGGCAGATCGGACAGGAAATTGTTGAGCAGGATCTGCTTGGCGGCCAGCGGCAGGAAGGGCAAGAGCGGCGTCATCAGCGCCATGCTCATCATGTTGCCGAAGTTGGCGCTGGTGGTGATGCAGATGTACTTCATGGTGTTGGCGAAGGTGCGCCGCCCCTCCTCGACGCCGCCGCGCAGCACGTCGAGGCTCGGCCTGAGCAGCACGATGTCGGCGCTTTCGCGCGCCACGTCGACGGCCTGGTCGACCGAGATGCCGACGTCGGCGACATGCAGCGCGGGGGCGTCGTTGATGCCGTCGCCGATGTAGCCGACGGCATGGCCGCTGCGCTGCAGCGCGCGCACGATGCGCTCTTTCTGCTGCGGGTCGACCTCGACGAAAAGGTCGGTCTCGCCGGCCCGCTGCCACAGCGCCTCATCGCGCAGGGCGGCGATTTCCGCGCCGGTGAGCAGGGCCTTGGGGTCGAGCCCGACCGCCCGGGCGACGTGCATCGCCACAAAGCGGTTGTCGCCGCTGATGACCTTGATGGAGACGCCAAGCCGGGCGAGGTGATGGATGGCCTTGCCGGCATCGGGCTTGGGCGGGTCGAAGAACAGCAGGCAGCCGGCGAAAGTCATGCCCGCCTCGTCCGCGCGGCCGTAATGCGGGCGCGCGGCGGGCACGCGCCGGGTCGCCAGCGCCAGCACGCGAAAGCCCTCGCTTCCCTTGGCGCGGTAAAACGCCTCCAGGCGCAGGCGCGCGGCCGCGTCCAGCGGCTGTTCCGCGCCGTCGACGAGCATGCCGCTGCAGATGTCCAGCACGCTGGAGAACGCGCCCTTGGTGATGATGAGGTGGCCGGGCGCGCCGGTTTCTTCCACCACGATGGTGAGGCGCTTGCGGAGGAAGTCGTAGGGAATCTCGTCGATCTTGGCAAACCCCGCGGTGTCGAGCTTTTGCGCCTTGCCCGCGGCGACGATGGCGGCGTCGAGCGGATTGTCGATGCCGGTTTCGAAGGCCGCATTGAGATGGGCGAGCTGCAGCACCCGCGTCGATTCCGTTGCTTGCGCGTCGACCGCGCCATCGAGCACCAGCACGCCTTCGGTGAGGGTGCCGGTCTTGTCGGTGCAGAGGATGTCCATGCTGCCGAGGTTCTCGATGGCTTCGGGGCGGCGCACGATGACGCCGCGGCGGGCCATGGCGCGTGCGCCGTGCGACAGGGTCACGCGCAGGATCGCCGGCAGCAGCTCGGGCGACAGCCCGACGGCGAGCGCCACCGCGAACAGCAGCGACTCGATCACCGGCCGCCCGAGGAACTGGTTGGTGGCGAGCACGAACAGCACGGTGAAAATCATCACGCGCACCAGCAGGTAGCCGAACTGGCGGATGCCGCGCGCGAAATCGGTTTCCTGCGGCTGGCGCCTGAGCCTTTCGGCCACCGCGCCAAAGGCGGTGTCGCGCCCGGTGCGCAGGATGAGCACGCTGGCGGTGCCGCTTTGCACCGAGGTGCCGAGGAAGACGCAGTTGCTGCGCCCGGCGAGCGGGGTCGAAGGCGGCAGCACCCCCGGCTGCTTCTCGACCGGGAAGGATTCGCCGGTGAGGCTCGCCTCCGCCACCAGGAAGTCTTTGGCTTCGAGCACGACGCCGTCGGCGGGCACCAGATTGCCGGCGGCGAGCAGCACCACGTCGCCCGGCACGATGGCGGACGCCGGCAGGGTTTCGCTGGCGCCGTCGCGCAGCGCCCTGGCCTTCAGCGCCAATCGGCGGCGCAGCTTGGCCACCGCCAGCGAGGCGCGGTATTCCTGGGCGAAGCCGAGCAGCGCGCTGCCGAGGATGATGGCGAGGATGATCGCGGCATCGACCCAGGATTGCAGCGCGAGCGAGACCACGGCGCCGAACACCAGCACCAGCACCAGGGGGCTGGCGAACTGGCGCAGCAAAATCCTGATGCCGGCGCCCTGGGCTTGCGCCTCGACCGCATTGGGGCCGTAGCGATCCAGACGCCGCGCGGCTTCCGCCGAGGCCAGCCCCTGGGCGCTGCTGCCCGCAACGGCGAGCAGCTCCGCGGCGGGGCGGCTCCAGTATTCGGCTGGCGCGGCGATGGCGGCCTCCGCTCTCGAGATCAGGGCGTGCCGTACACGCTAGGGTCCGCCGGCCAGCCTGACCAGGGTGGCATGGCAGTCGAGCGGCGGCGCGCTCTGGCCGAGGCGCTGGATGCGCCCGACCTCGTTCTCGTACCAGCCGTTGTGCATCTCGTTGGGATGGGCTTCGTAGGCCCACCAGGTGCCGTCGGCGTCCTGGGCGAGGAACGCGGCCCAGGCCGGGATTTCATGTTTCGGCCAGGGCAGCGCGCCGCTCATTTCGCGCCGTACATGTAGTTGCGCGCATACGGGTAGTTGGGCTGTTCGCCGGCCACGGCCTTGCCGGCCAGCACCTGCCACAGTTCCAGCCAGCCGTTGTCGAAGGCATAGGCGGAGCCGGCCATGTAGATGCGCCAGATGCGGTATTTGCGTTCGCCGATGAGTTGGCGCGCCTTGTCGCTGTGGGATTCGAGACGGGCGACCCACTCCCACAAAGTGCGGCCGTAGTGCGGGCGCAGATTCTCCGCGTCCAGGCATTCCAGTCCGCCGGCGGTGGCGTGGTGCAGCACTTCGGAGGCGTGCGGCAGCTCGCCGCCGGGGAAGACGTAATCGTCGACGAACTCGGAAATGCCGCTGCCCAGGCCCTGCGAGGCCAGCGCGGCGGCGGTGATGCCGTGGTTCAGCACCAGGCCGCCGGGCTTGAGGAGATCGTGGATCTTGCCGAAGTAGGCGGTGAGCTGCTTGCGCCCGACGTGCTCGAACATGCCGACCGAGGCGATTTTATCGAAGGTGCTCGACTCGGGCACGTCGCGGTAGTCCGTGAGGCGCGCCTCCACGCGGCCTTCGAGGCCGCGCCGTTTGATCTCGGCCTGGACATGCTCGTGCTGGTTCTCTGAAAGGGTGATGCCGACGGCGTTGACGCCGTAGTGCTCGGCCGCCCACAGGATGAGGCCGCCCCAGCCGCAGCCGATGTCGAGGAAGCGCTCGCCGGGTTTCAGCGCGAGCTTTCTGCAGATGTGATCGAGCTTGGCTTCCTGCGCCTGTTCCAGGCTCATGTCGGCGTCGCGGAAATAGGCGCAGGAATACACGCGCCGCGCATCCAGCCACAGGCCGTAGAACTCGTTGGAGACGTCGTAGTGGTACTGGATGTTCTTGCGGTCGCGGCTGCGGGTGTGGCGCCACCATTTCCAGGATTCCGAGCCCTTCCTGTCGCGGCAGGCGTCGCCCTCGCACAGGCGGTCGCCGAGGGCGAGGATGTCGCGCGGGTGGCCGTGGATGTCGAGGCCGCCTTCGACATAGGCGCGCGCCAGCTTGCCGAGCGAGGGATGGATGAGGGATTTGACGAGCTTTGGTTCGTTGACCTTGAGCCTGACCTTGGGCGCGGACGGGTCGCCCGCCTCCAGCCCGTTCCACAGCGTGACATGAACCGGCAGGCCTTCGATGCGCGCCTGCAGCTGCTTGGTGAAAACCGACTCCAGCATGTGCTTCCCCCTATTGCTCTGACCGGTCTTCGCCGGCCGTCATGCCGGGCGCAGCATTGCACCGTCAACCCGGCCCTAGGTTACTCGCCCACTACTGCCATCAAGTTTTTTTAGTATAGGTACTTCTCCGCGGTGGCGCCAAGCGCGGCAGCCTTGGCGCCTGCCGTCATCGCGAGGGCCGCAGGCCGCGTCGGCTGCGTCTCCTCGCAGTGACGATTACCCCCACTACTTGAGGTCGCTCGCCAGGCTGTCGCGCACGCTCTGCGGCGGCACGGCTTCCTGCAGGTACAGCGCGTGGTCGACGCCCATGGCGATGGCGGCGCCGGACTTGGCGGCCTTGACCATTTCCGGCGCGAGTTCGAAGCGCAGGAAATGCACCGAGGAGGTCTTTTCCTCGTTCTCGCGCTCGAGGTCCTCGTCGGCAATGGCGTAGACGCGGGCGCAGTCCGCGACCTGCACCCAGACGCGCTCCTCGATGCCCTTCAGCTTGGCGAGCATGGCGCGGCGCTCGGCCTCGTCCGGGTACTCGATCATCATGGTCGCCTTCCAGTTGCTGCCGTCCGGCACCAGCGGGCCGTAGGCTTCCAGCTCGTCGAGGATGCCGGCTTCCTCGAAGGTTTTTTCGATGCGCAGCATTTCCTGGATCTGGTAGCGGATGGTGAGCTCGTCCTCGAAGATGAGCGTGACGTTATCGCCGAGCTGAACCGTACGGTTCTTCTTGTGCGCCATGACCCGGGTGCGGAACTCGGGCCGGGCCTTGGCATAGGCCTCCAGCGACATGAGGGATTCGCGGGTGATCTGCGGCATATTCAAACTCTCCATGCTTAGTCGTGATGCTGGCCGGTGATGGGGCCTTGCTTGAACAGGGTGTCTTTCAACTCGTGATCGAACACGGGGTCGCGGCGGCGGATCCACTCCAGCACCATGGCGGCGTGTTCCTTCTCCTCGTCGCGGTTGTGCGCGAGGATGGCCTTGAGCTCGGGGTCGGAACAGGCGTCGACGCGCTGGTTGTACCAGTCCACCGCCTCCAGTTCCTCCATCAGCGAGACGATGGCGCGGTGCATGTCCATGGTTTCCTTGCTGAGCTTTTCAACGGGTTCGTGATAGCCCTCGTTGGACATGTTGTTCTCCTTAAAGTCCGTAAGCGATGCGCATGAGCGTGAGCGGGTGCCGCTTCTCGGCGGTGGCGCCCTCGCCCATGCCCTGCAGGATGTGGCGGCCGGCGATGGCGCAGTCCGAGCTGATGTAGTTGGGCTGCGCCTCGCTGGCCATGCGCGCCACCGGCTTCACGATCTTCATGGAGTTGGCGAAATATTCGCTTTTCACGCCCCAGGTGCCGTCGTGGCCCGAGCAGCGCTCGATGTTGGTGACCTCGGCGCCGGCGAGCTGCAGCGCCTCCTTGGTCTTGGGACCGACGTTCTGCACGCGCTGGTGGCAGGGCGCGTGGTAGGCGACCTTGCCCAGCGGCTTCTTGAAGTCGGTCTTCAACAGGCCGTCGGCCTTGCGCGCCATCAGGTATTCGAACGGGTCCCACATGGCTTGCTTGACGGCCTGCACGTCGGCGTCGTCGGGGAACATCAGCGGCAGCTCCTGCTTGTACATCAGGGTGCAGGACGGCACCGCGGTGAGGATGGCGTAGCCTTCGCGCGCCAGTTTCGCCAGATGCGGGATGTTGATGTTCTTCAGCTTTTCGACTTGGTCGAGGTCGCCCAGTTCGAGCTTGGGCATGCCGCAGCAGGCCTCCTTGTCCACCAGCACGGTCGGCACCTCGTTGTGCTTGAGGATGGCGAGCAGATCGTGGCCGATGCCAGGCTCGTTGTAGTTGACGTAGCAGGTCGAGTAGATCGCCACCTTGCCCGGCGTGCGCTCGCCGTCCGCGACCTTGAAGCTCGCGTCGGGGCGCGCGGTGGAGCGAAACTTGGCGCTGTCGTAATGCGGCAGCTTGCGGTCCTGGTGGATGCCCATGACGCTGTCGATCAGCTTGCGGATGGGCTTGATCTCGAGCGAGGCGTTGACGGTCTGCACCACCACCGGGATGGTGGCGAGCTTGCCCATGGCGTCGGTGGAGGACAGCAGCTTGTCGCGGAAGCCGACCTCGCCCTTCCTGAACTTGATGGCCTTGGCGCGCAGCATGGTGTGCGGGAAGTCCAGGTTCCACGGGTGCGGCGGCACGTAGGGGCACTTGGTCATGTAGCACAGGTCGCACAGGTAGCACTGGTCGACCACCTTCCAGTAGTCCTGCTTGTCGACGCCGTCGACTTCCATGGTGGAGGATTCGTCGACCAGGTCGAACAGCGTGGGGAAGGCGGTGCACAGCGAGATGCAGCGGCGGCAGCCGTGGCAGATGTCGTAGACGCGCTCAAGCTCGTGCATGAGCTTGCCTTCATCGTAGAAATCCGGGTTCTTCCAGTCCAGCGCGTGACGCGTGGGGGCTTCGAGGCTGCCTTCGCGGGTCATGTTTTTCCTCTCCAGTATTTTTGCGTTGCCAAGCGGTCTGCATGCCGGGCTGTCGCCAGCCCGGCACACGCACAACTCAGTTGCTTAGGAACCGAGGGCGTCCAGGGTCTTCTGGAACTTGTTGGCGTGGGAACGCTCGGCTTTCGCCAGGGTTTCGAACCAGTCGGCGATCTCGTCGAAGCCTTCGTCACGCGCGGTCTTGGCCATGCCCGGGTACATGTCGGTGTACTCGTGGGTTTCGCCGGCGATCGCGGTCTTGAGGTTGTCTGCGGTGGGGCCGAAGCTCATGCCGGTGGCGGGGTCGCCGCAGGTTTCCAGGTATTCCAGGTGGCCGTGGGCGTGGCCGGTCTCGCCTTCGGCGGTGGAGCGGAACACGGCAGCCACGTCGTTGTAGCCTTCAACGTCGGCCTTGGCTGCGAAATACAGGTAACGGCGGTTGGCCTGGGACTCGCCGGCGAACGCGGCTTTCAGGTTGTCTTCGGTTTTGGAGCCTTTCAGTGCTGCCATGGTTTTCTCCTTTGATCAAAGCAAGAAGGACAAAAGGATCTCCGGCGCCCGGTCCTTCATCAGGCGTCGCGAGGTTATATTTAGACTAAGTCTAAAACCTGTACGGACTATAGACTGGTAAAATTGGCATGTCAACAGCCAGCCGCCTGCACCGGCCACACCCCAAAAGAACACGGCGCCATCGGCGCGCACCCGGCGCGCCAGGCCTCGTTTCATAATAGTCATCCGGGGCGGGAATGCAGGCAGAATGAAACGATCGAAGCGGGAAACGACGGAACCTTCCCGCATGAGGAGCACGCCATGCCACGCAAAATCGAGAAAAGCGATGCCGAATGGCAAACCGAACTCGCGCCCGAGCAATATCATGTCTGCCGCATGAAGGGCACCGAGCGCGCCTTTACCGGCAAGTACTGGAACCACCACGAAAAAGGCCTGTACCGCTGCGCCTGCTGCGGCGAGCCGCTGTTCGACGCCGGCGCCAAGTTCGATTCCGGCACCGGCTGGCCCAGTTTCTACCAGCCCGTCGGCAACGAGGCCATCGAGGAGGAAATCGACCGCGGCCACGGCATGGTGCGCACCGAGGCCATGTGCCGGGCCTGCGGCGCCCACCTCGGTCACGTGTTCCCGGACGGCCCGCGTCCCACCGGGCTGCGCTATTGCATCAACTCGGCGTCGCTGAACTTCGAAAAGAAAGACTAAATGACCGTTCGGATTTTCCCCGCGCGCATCGCGCGCATCTGGCAGGCCACGCCCACCATCAAGGCATTCGAACTGGCCGTCGACGAGCCGGCATTCAAATACCTGCCGGGGCAATGGGTCGAGGTGTCGGTAATCATCGACGGCGACATCAAGACCAGCGGCTATTCGATCACCACCTCCCCCGCCCAGCCGGGCGTGGTCGGCCTTGCCATCAAGACCAGTTCCACGCACCCGGTGACGCGCTGGCTGCACGAGGCGAAGGAAGGCGATGTCGTCAACATCACGCGCGGCCAGGGGCCGTTCGTGTTTCTGCCCGACATGGGCGAGGACATCGTGCTGATCGGCGGCGGCGTGGGCGTGACCCCGCTGCTGTCCATTTTCCGCTATGTGCGCGACGCTTCGCCGGAAACCCATGCCACGCTCTACTACAGCGTGAGCCGTCCCGAAGAAATCCTGTTCCGCGAGGAACTCGAACAGGCCGCGCGCCGGCACAACAATCTCAGCCTGATCGTCACCGTGACCCAGCCCAGCGAAGGCTGGCGCGGAGAAACCGGACGCATCAACAAGCACAAGCTGGCCGCGCTCAACGCCGCGCCGGACGCGCTGTTCTACCTGTGCGGGCCGGCGGGCATGGTCGACGACATGGAGCAGTTCCTGCGCGACCTGGGCGTGCCGCCGAGCCGGATCATCTTCGAGAAGTGGTGGTAACGCCGGACAAACGCCGCCACAGGCTTTCGCACCCGCAGCCGTTAACGGAAATGCGCTTCCCTTGTCTTAAACAACATAAACAACCATGAAAAAGCCGACCCTTGCCGCACTGGCCGGACTGCTGTTGACTGCTTCCGCGCAGGCGGCCGATCCCAAGACTTCCCTCGACGAAACCGCGCTCAGGAACGGGCAGAAAAGCGCCCAGTTCTGCCGCCATTGCCACGGCGTGGGCGGCAGCAGCGTGCGCGACGACACCCCCAACCTGGCGGGCCAGAACGAGGCCTATCTGCTCGTGCAGATGGAAAAATTCGTGACCGGAAAACGCAAGAACGAATTCATGGAGGGCCTGATCAAGGCGCTGACGCCCGAAGAGCGCAAGAACATCGCGCTGTATTTTTCCCGGCAGGCGGTCGTCGTCAAGCCCACCGCCGGCTCGGCCCAGGCCGCCGCGGGCAAGAAGCTTTACGAGAGCGTGTGCATCAACTGCCACGGCGCCAATGCCTACGGCACGGAGAAGGTGCCGCGCCTCGCAAGCCAGCAGCCGGGCTACCTGAGAGATTCCATCACGCGCTACCGCAACGGCAGCGGCGAGCGCATCGACCCGCTGATGGCGGCCTACACCCGCAACCTCGAGGATGCCGACATCGCCAACCTGGCGGCCTATCTCGCCAGCATGCGCTAAGCCTCACTGCGATCGCCGCGGGCCGACGGCCCCGGCGAAGCGCCTATTCCACCAACCACAAATGCGCCAGCTTGACGTCCTGCACCCGGCCGCCGAGCAGGCGCACCCTGCCCTGCTGGCGGTCGTCGCCGGTGGTGCTGAACTCGAAGCGGAACTGGCGCTCGAACACCGCCCGTCCTTCGGCATCGCGCGCAAGGCGCAGGCCGGACTGCCCGACGGTGTCGTCGAGAAACTGCACCCCCGCCTCCTCGCATGCCCTGCGCGCGGCGGCATACGCGGTTTCGCGCGCCTGGAGGCCGGCCAAGACGAACCAGGCGGCCGCGCCCAGCAACAGGAGGACGATGAGTTCGGTCATGAAAAAATCAGGCGCAAGATTCAAGTTGCAAGATACAAGGTTCTTTCTTGAAGGCGCGAAGCGCCGCTCTTGAAACTTGCATCCTGCAACTTGCCGAATTTATTCCTGCGGCGGCGCGGGCCTGCGGAACAGCGCGGCGATCTGCTTGGCCGGCCGCTTCGACGGCGCGGAAGAAGTCACCGGCACCGGGCGCGGGATGACCGGCGCCGGCGCGGCCGGCGGCCGGTAGTCCGGCACTTGCGCAGCACCCGGCGAATAGCCCGGCACCAGCACCTGGTCGACGCTCTTGCCGATGAGCTTCTCGATGTCCTTGAGGTAGCGCGCCTCGTCCTCGGTCATCAGCGAAATGGCCTCGCCGGATGCGCCGGCGCGGCCGGTGCGGCCGATGCGGTGCACGTAGTCCTCGGCGTTGTGCGGCAGGTCGTAGTTGATGACATAGGGCAGCGCGGAAATGTCGAGGCCGCGCGCGGCGACGTCGGTCGCCACCAGCACGCCGACCTCGCCCGACTTGAAATCGTCCAGCGCCTTGATGCGCTCGCCCTGGGTCTTGTCGCCATGGATGGCGGCGGCGTGGATGCCGGACTTGTTGAGTTCGTTGGCGAGCCGGTTGGCGCCGAGCTTGGTGCCGGTGAACACCAGCACCTGGTTGAGCTTGCGGCTGCGGATGAGGTGAACCAGCAGGGACCGCTTCTTCTCGTGGCTCACCGGATGCAGCACCTGGGTGATGTTTTCGCCGGTGGCATTGCGGCGCGCGACCTCGATGCGCTGCGGGTTCTTCAGAAACGAGCGCGCCAGCGACTCGATCTCCTGCGGGAAGGTGGCCGAGAACATCAGGTTCTGGCGCTGCGCCGGCAAGAGGCCGATGATGCGCTTCAAGTCGGGCATGAAGCCCATGTCGAGCATGCGGTCGGCCTCGTCCAGCACCAGCATGGACACCTGCGACAGCGACAGCGTCCGGTTCTGCACGTGGTCGAGCAGGCGCCCGGGGGTGGCGACGAGGATTTCCACGCCGGTTTTGAGCGCGGGAATCTGGGTGTCGATGTTGACGCCGCCGTACACGCACAAGGACCTGAGCGGCAGGTATTTGGTGTAGGCCTTGATGCTTTCCTCGACCTGGATCGCCAGCTCGCGCGTGGGCGCGAGAATCAGCGCGCGGATGGGATGGCGCGCCGGCGAGGTGCTGGTGCTGGCCATGGGCGCGAGCTTCTCGATGATGGGCAGGGCAAAGCCCGCGGTCTTGCCGGTGCCGGTTTGCGCGGCGGCGAGCACGTCATGGCCGGCGAGCGCGACGGGAATCACGGCGGACTGGATCGGCGACGGTTCCTTGTAGCCAAGGTCGGTCAGCGCGTTGAGTATTTCGGGGCGCAGCCCCAGGTCGGTAAATGCCATCTTGTCCTATTCAATGAGGCGCCAGTCAAACCCACCATCCTGACAGGCCACTTCTATCCATTCCGTCCCGCAATTCAGCGCCTGGGCCAGCGCCGCTTTCGCCAGTTCGGGCGTGTTGTTCTTTTGCGAAAGATGCGCCGCGATCACGTGGCGCAATCCGGAAACGTCCATCCGCTTCAGCAGCGCGGCCGCCTGGCCGTTTTCCAGGTGGCCGTAGCGCCCGCCCACCCGCCTTTTCAGGCTGGGCGGATACGGACCCCTGGCCAGCATGTCCGCATCGTGGTTGCATTCCAGCACCAGCGCCTGCACGCCGCCCAGCATGGCGGCGATGTGCGGGGTGATGTGGCCGGCGTCGGTCAGCACGCCCAGCATCTTTCCGCTCCCGCGGAACACGAACTGCACCGGCTCGCGCGCGTCGTGCGGCACGGCGAAGGGCTGGATTTCCAGTTCGCCGACGGTGAACGGCCGATGCGGATCGATCGTTTCCAGCCACGGCACCACGTCCGCCTGGGCGCGCCAGTTGATCCAGGTGCCGTGCGTGCACCACACCGGCAGTTCGTGCTTCGCCGCCAGCCTGGCCACGCCGCCGATGTGGTCGCTGTGCTCGTGCGTCACGATCACGGCGTCCAGGTCTTCCGGCGCCAGTCCCAGCCGCGCCAGGCGCGCGCGGGTTTCCGCCAGCGAAAACCCGCAATCCATCAGCACCCGCGTCGCCCCCGCCTCGACAAGCAAGCCGTTGCCTTCGCTGCCGCTGCCGAGACTCGCGAATCTGAAAGGCATCCGGCGGCGCTTACTTCAGTTCCTTGTACAGCAGATTGATGATCCGCTTGCGGGTATTGGGGTCGACCGCCTTGCCTTCGCCGCCCTCCACGGAAACACGCGTCTTGCCGGCCTCCTCGGCGACCTTGATCTGCAGCTGCGGCGTCGTCTGCTCCGGCTTGCCGCGCCAGAAGGCGAACTTGGCGAACAGGCCTTCGTCGCGCTTGGTCGCGTTGTCGATCTGCGGGTCGATGTAACGCACGTAGTAGGTGCCGCGCGAACGGTCGCGGTCCTCGACCGCGAAGCCGACGCGGTCGAGCGCCAGGCCGACGCGGCGCCAGGCGCGGTCGAAGGCCTCGTCCATCTCCAGGTCGCTGCCGGCGATGCGCGCCATCTCGGGCGCCTGCTGCTTGGCCAGCAGGGTCTCGGCGCGGGACGCTTCCACGCCGAAGCGCACCATCAGGCGGCGCAGCATCTCGGCTTCCAGTTCGGGATCGGCCGGGCGCGGCTGCCACACGGTCTTGTCCTTGCCTTCGCTGGCATAGACCTCGTACATGCCGCGATGGCTGATGTAGATCTCGGTGCCGTTGTCGCCCTTCTCGATGCGGGTGCGGAACTTGTCGCGCTCGGGCGTCGAATACAGGCCCTCGATCACCTTGCCGATGCTGCGGCGGATGATGTCCTGCGGAATCTTGGCGCGGTTTTCCGCCCAGTCGGTTTCCAGCACGCCGGTTTCCTTGGATTCCAGGTTGACGATGAACCCCAGCTCCTGCCAGAACTCCTTGATCACCGGCCACACCTGTTCGGGCGTTGCCGACACCACCAGCCAGCGCTGGCTGCCGGAACGCTCGATATGCGCCTTTTCCTGCTCGGGCAGCAGCGCATCGCCGGCGGGTTTCGCGCCGCGCTCCCGGGAATAGGCCGAATAGGTGGCCGCGCCGCTGCCGCCCGCATCGGGCACGCTGTAGCGGTTGTCGCCGGTGGGGGCGGTGAGGTCGGGCGGCACTTCCAGCGAAGGCGCCTTGCCGGCCGATTTGTAATCGATTTTCTTCGGCTCCATCAGCTCGCAGCCACCCAGCAAAAACGCGGCAGCGGCCATGGCCGTCAACAAGGGCTTGTTCAAACGCATCTTCATCCTCACAGAACGCCGGCCTGCTTCATCGCGGCGCGCAGGGTTTCATGGTGCGCCGCGGACAGCGGCGACAGCGGCAGCCTCAGGCCATGCTCGATCTTGCCCATTTCGGCCAGCGCCCATTTCACCGGAATCGGGTTGGCCTCGACGAACAGCTTGGTGTGCAAGCCGAACAACTGCAGATTGAGCTCGCGCGCGCGCGACAGGTTCCCGGCGAAGGCCGCCTCGCACATCTCGTGCATCAGTTTCGGCGCGACGTTGCTGGTCACCGAAATCACGCCATGGCCGCCCAGCAGCAGGAACGGCAGGCCGCTGGCGTCGTCGCCGCTGTAGAGCGCGAAGTCCGCAGGCGCGCGCCGCATGAGGTCGGTGCCGCGCTCCATGCCGCCGGTGGCATCCTTGATGCCGACGATGTTGGGAATCTCGGCGAGGCGCAGCGCGGTGTCGTTGCCAAGATCGGCGACGGTGCGCCCCGGCACGTTGTAGAGGATCAACGCGATGTCCACGCCTTCGGCGATGGCCTTGAAGTGGCGGTAGAGACCTTCCTGCGTGGGCTTGTTGTAGTAGGGCACCACCGAGAGCACGGCATCGGCGCCGGACGCCTTGGCGCAGTGCGTGAGCTCGATCGCCTCGCGCGTGGAGTTGCCGCCGGTGCCGGCGACGACCGGGATGCGGCCGGCGATCTGCTCCACCGTGACGCGGATCAGCTCGCAATGCTCGTCGTAATCGACAGTCGGCGACTCGCCCGTGGTGCCGACCACCACGATGCCGTCGGTGCCCTGCTCGACATGCCAGTCAAGCAACTTGCGCAGGCTGGGAAAATCCAGACTGCCGTCTTCATGCATGGGGGTGACGATCGCCACCAGACTGCCCTTGATCATTGACATCCAGGCCGAAAATAAAACAACAATTCTAAACCATTCGGCGGATCAGCTGGGCAATAGCTGGGGCAGCAGCCGGGCGAGGAGCCCGCCGAAAGCCGACCCCACGAGCGGCACCGCCATGGCCAGCCCGCCCAGCATGACGAGCGCGCCCACGCTCAGCCCCACCGAGAAGCCGTCCACCCCGGGCAGGGTGCGCGAGAGCACGGCAAAGGCGAAATGCGCCAGCAGCACCAGCACCAGCAGGGGCAGGGACAGCTGCAAGGCCGCCGCCAGCAGCATGCCGCCCGCCTCGGCCAGGGCCTTGGCCGAGGCCGCGGACGGCAAGGCGGCGGCCGGGATGGCGGCGAAACTGGCATCGATGGCCTGCACCACCAGCAGATGGCCGTTGGCGGAAAAGCAGGCCAGCAGCGCCAGCCACCAGGCCAGCGCCCGCAGCACGGGGTCGAGACCGCCGTCCTGTTCGGGCGCCGCCTGGGTCAAGCCGAGACCGGCGGCGAACCCCGCCATGGACAAGGCGGTTTCCGCCGCCGCCACCAGCAGGCGCGCGGCGAAGCCCAGGATGGCGCCGACCAGGAAAGACTGCGCCAGCAGGATGAATCCCGCGGTCGTGAGCGGCTCGACCTGCGCGGCGCCCTGGCCCGGCACCCACGCCCAGGCCAGCGCGCCCGCGGCGAACAGGCGCACGCCCCACGGCAACCGCCCCACGAGCGGGTCGACCCACGCCCAGCCCAGCAAGCGCGCGAACACGAACAACCAGGATTCAAGCAGCGGCGGTGTGATCAGCAGGTCCAAGGGCGGTGGCAAAGGGCATCATCGGCGTGTCGAGCATACCATTGCCGCAGCGCGAAACCGCGCCTTCCCGCGCGCCGGGCAGTCGAAAAAAAGGGCAGCCGAAGCTGCCCCGAAATACCCGAGGAGGGGTATGAAATCGATCAGCCGAAGGAATCCTGGGTGATGCCCTTGTACCAGCCCTGGGCATAGTTGGCCTCCTGCACGCGCTGCAAACGAGGCGCATCCTTGGGACTGAGGCCGCCCGCGCCCTTGACGCCTTCCAGCACGCCCTTTTCGTTGAGGCGATACACGGCGGCGACGCTGATGCCGTATTCCGGGCTCACCAGGCTGTAGCAGGTGTTGACATGCGAGGGCAGCGGCGGCTTGACGCCGCGGAACAGCGAGACGATGGAGGCCGCGGTCATCTTGGCGATGTTGTTCGCGGTGTGGCCGGACTTCGGCAGGTCGCCCGCCACCGCGGCATCGCCGATCACGTGGACGTTCGGCACCAGCGTGGACTCGAAGGTGTGCTGGTTCACCGGGCACCAGCCGGACTCGTTGGCGAGGCCGCTCGCGCCGGCGATGGCGCCGGCCCGCTGCGCCGGAATGAAGTTGACGACATCGCCCTTGTGCGTCGTCAGCCCTTCATCGGTATAGACGGTGCGCGTTTTCACGTCGACGCGCTGCACCTTGCCGCCCTTGGACGCGGGCACGAACTCGATCATGCCCGGATACAACTCGTCCCAGGCGTCCATGAACAGGCCCTGCTTGGAGAAGCCCTCCTTGGCGTCGAGGATGAGGATCTTCGAGCGCGGCTTGTGCGTCTTGAAGTAGTGGGCGACCATGCTCACGCGCTCGGGCGGTCCGGGCGGGCAGCGGAAAGGCATGGGCGGCGGGCAGATGATGAAGGTTCCGCCATCGGGCATGGCCTGCAGCTGCTTCTGCAGCAGCAGCGTCTGCGGGCCGGCCTTCCAGGCGTGCGGCACGAGTTCGCTGGCGGCTTCGTCATACCCCTCGATGGCGCCCCAGCGGAAATCGATGCCCGGCGCCATCACCAAGCGGTCGTATTCGACGCTCTTGCCGCTGGCCAGCGCGACGCTGCGCCTGGCCGCGTCGATCGAAACCACCCGGTCGTGCATCACGTTCACGCCATGCTTGCTGCGCAAGGCGGCATAGCTGTGCGTGATGTCGGCCATGGTGCGCATGCCGCCCAGCACCCAGTTGCTGCCGGGGCAGGTGACGAAATTGGCGTTTTGTTCGATCATCGTGACGTTGAGCGAGGGGTCGTAAATGCGCAGATACTTGGCGCAAGTGGCTCCGCCGAAGCCGCCGCCGACCACCACCACCCGCGGAGCCGCCTTCGCCGACGCGGCCGACGCGGCCGACGCGGGAACGGTTTCGCATCCGCCCACGAGGCCCAGCGCGGATGCCGCGCCGCCGGCGCCCAGCAGCTTCACAAAATCCCTGCGTGAGATTCCAGTCATTTTCATTTCCCCCGCTTCTGTAGATTGCCGAAGTACTGCGCCACTTCCCTGATCTCCTCGTCGGTGTAGCCGCTGGCATGGCGGCCCATGACCGTCGAAGCGCGCTGACCCGAGCGATAGCCTTGCAGGGTGCTGATCATGCGCTCGGCCGAGATGTCGTCGATGGGGGGAATGGAACCGGGGCTCACGCCGTAGGTGCCATGGCAGGTGTAGCAGGTGCTGGCGATGACCGCCCCGCGGGAAATTTCCTGCGCCTGCACCGTGGCGGCGCCCAATAGCGCCAGGCCGCCAGCCAGGCCGGACAGAACGGTTTTGCCGGATTTGCCAGATAAGATCATAAGCTTGTCTCCTTTTAAACGTTGCCACCCTTCCAACAAGGCGAATCGCAACGGCCGTCTGCTGCGGCGGCTTTCTGGTTATTCGATCAAACATTCAACCCGCTAAAGCGCTGGCGACATAGGCATGCCTCCCCCTTTCAAGAACCGAGAAAATGATGGAGTGAAATCCTGAATTCGCCACGCCTACAAGTCGACGCCAAACTGCATTTCGCCGCCGAGCTTCCCGCCGCCCGTGTGCTTGGGATTGGCTTTTTCCTTGGCGGCCTCCTTTTCCAGCTTGGCCCTCACCCTGGCCAACGCGGCCTCGCGCTCCTGCAGTTTTGCCAGCGCGGCCTGGCGTTCGCGCTCGGCCTGCTCGGCGCGCAGCGCGGCCTCGCGCTTTGCCCGTTCCTGGGCCGCTTCGCGCACCTTGCGCTCCTGTTCGTTTTTGGCCGCCGCGCGTTCGGCGGCATCGCGGGCCGCTTGCTGGCGCTTCAATTCGGCCTCGCGCTGACGCTCGGCGGCCTGTTTGGCCAGCAATTGCCTGCGCTCCTCACGCAGCCGCGCGTACTCTTCGCGCCATTCCTCGCTCTTTTGCTTGACGCGCTCGCCCGCCTCCTTCATCGCCTGGTAATGCTCATCCGTGGCGCCGGCCTCAGCCAGGGCAGGCGGCGCGAGGCACAACAGGCTGGCCGTGGCGGCCAGCACAGCCGCAAGTGAGATTTTCATGGCCCGTCTCCGCTACATCAGTAATTAATGGAATTACCATGTATTTAATATTTTTTTATCTTTTATATTGAGTATATCGGCCGATCCCGAACAGGCTTTAATGTTTTTTCACGAACGGGGAGCGTGGCGGCAATGCCGCCGCGGGTTCAGGGATGGCCCGGCGAAACGCGCCTGGAAAGCCGCGCACGGCCGCAATGCGGATGCGCCCCGACCCTGCGGCGCGCCGGCCGGCCCTACTCAATCATGCCGGGGAACCCGCCCAGCATCTCGCGCGCGAACTCGACCAGGTTACCGCTCATCCAGGCGCCGAGCAGCGCGAGCACCAGCACCAGCACCAGCAGCTTGGGCACGAAGGACAAGGTCGGTTCGAGGATCTGGCTGGCGGCCTGGAACACGCTCATCAACAGCGCCGCCGCCAGCAGCGCGCCGAGGATCGGCAGCGCGATCCAGAACGCGAGCCAGAGGGTTTGCGAGAGCAGGCCGTCCATCAGAAGCTATTCACCAGCGAGCCGACCAGCAGATGCCAGCCGTCGGCCATCACGAACAACAAGAGCTTGAGCGGCAGCGACACCATCTGCGGCGGCACCATGATCATGCCCATGCCGGTGAGCACGCTGGCCACCACCAGATCGATGACGAGGAACGGCAAGATCACCATGAAGCCGATCTGGAACGCGGTCTTGAGTTCGCTGGTGACGAAGGCCGGCGCCAGCGCGTGGAAAGGCACGGCCTCGGGTCTTTTGAGGTCGAGCTGCGCGCCCTCCGGCATGAAGATGGCGAGGTCGTCGGCGCGCGTCTGCCGGAACATGAAGCCTTTCAGCGCATCGCCCGCCTTCGCGCGCGCAGCCTCCGCCGCCAGTTGGCCCTTGCTGTAGGGCTCGAAGGCTTCGCTCTGCATTTTCTGCACCACCGGCTGCATGATGAAATAGGTGAGCAGCATGGCCAGCCCGATCAGCACCAGATTGGGCGGGGCGTATTGATTGCCCAGCCCCTGACGCAGCAGGAAGAACACCACCGCCACGCGGGTGAAGGCGGACAGGCTCAACAGCAGCGCCGGCAAAAACGGCAGCAGCAGCACATAGGGCAGGCTGTCGGCGGGGATCGAGTAGCTCTGCCCGCCCGGCGCGGGCGCGGTCTGCAGCAGCGTCAACCCCTGCGCGGATGCGTGTGCGTCGGCGCTGCTCAAGAGTCCTGTCGCCAGGAGGACGGCAAGCACGACCCAAAAGGCATATGAACCCCGGGGCACACGAAAAAGAACAAGCAGGCGATTTACCGCAGCGTTCGCTGAGATCGCGGAGTTTCCCACTGGATCCCTCTGTGTGCTCCGCGCTTGGTTCTGCATTGATCTTGCCCCGCGCGTCCCGCGCTTGAGCGCTTTTCCTGGAATCGCTCCCGTCATGCGTCATCTCCGGGTTTCGGCAGGCTGTGCAGCGTGCGCACCTGGCCGCTGCCCACGCCCAGCACCAGCCAGGTGTCCTCGATTTCCACCACCACCACGCGCTCGCGCGGCCCCACCAGGGTGGCGCCGACGACCTTGACCGGGCCGGCCTTGCCGGCCTGCGGCAAATAGCGCTTGAGCAGCCAGGCCGCCAGCGCGAACAGGCCCAGGATCAGCAGTAGCGACAGCAGCATGCCGAGCACGCCCGTAGCGCCGCCCGCCGCCCAAACCGGCGGGCTCGCCGCCAGCAAGGCCGCCAACCAGATTTTTTTCATGCCTTCTCCTTGATGGCCCGGCGCGCCCAGGCCCGGGCATGCGCGCTGTTCCAGACAATATCCACGTCGCCCTGCCGTCCATCCAGAACCAGGCGCAGGCGCAGGCGCGCGGGCCAGGCGGCCTCGTCCCCATTGAACACGCTTTCCGCCAGCGTGCGCCGTATCAGGGCTCTGAAAGCCTCGCTCAGGCGGGCATCCTTGAGCGCCGGTTCCGCCGCCCCCGGCTTGCCGCCCAGGCGCAGGCTCAGCCAGGCCGCCGCCAGCTCCGGCTGGATGGCGATGGCCGGCTCGTCGCCGGCCGGCAAATCAGACACCTTCGCAAGCGGCGCTTCGCTCACCTCGACGGATGCGCCGAGGCCGGCAATCAACCGCTGCCGCAAACGGAACGCAAACGACTGCGCCGCGTCGCCCGGGCGCGAGTCTTGCAGACAGGCGCGCTCCTGCGCGTCGAGCGCCGGCAGGCGCATCATCCCGCGCGGCCTCCATGCAGGAGCGGCAAGCCGGGCCGATTTTCTTCCGCGGCGCGCTGAATATGGGCAGTGCGCGTGGAGAGTTCGTCATGCAGGCGGCGTTCGCGCGTTTCTTCCAGCCTGCGCTGCTCCGCCGCGTGCCGGCGCGCCAACAACTGCAAGGCTTCGACCCGCCTCTTCTCGACCTGCCAGGCTTGCAGCGCGAGACGCCATTCGCGCTGCGCGTTTTCAAGGGCGCGCAGCGCGGCCTTCATGTCGGCCTGCCACGCGCGCAGCGCCTCGCCTGCCGCCTGCGCCAGCGCCGCGGAGCAGCCCTGGCGCATTTTCACGCTGAGCCTGCCGGCGTAAAGATGGCGCCGCTGCTCCAGCCTGACCTGATGCGTGCGCGCGTTGAGCCAGGCGACATAGGCCACCTTGACCAGGCGCGACTTCGCTTCCGCCCTGCGTTCGGCGACATCCAGCACGAGCTGCAAGGGAAAGGCCGCCATCAGGGCAACGCCCGGGCAAGGTCGGCGCGCGCCTCGGCCATGGTCACGCGCGCGCCCATGTCCTGCGCCAGGAAGGCCTGCATGGCCGGCTGCAGCCGGATGGCTTCATCGAGCACAGGGTCGGCGCCCGGCACATAGGCGCCCACGGCGATGAGATCGCGGCTGCGGCGGCAGCGCGAATACAGGTACTTGAAGCGGCGGATGCGCTCCAGTTCCTCCGCGCCGGTCAGATCCTGCAGCGTGCGGCTGATCGAGGATTCGATGTCGATGGCCGGATACAGGCCGGCGTCGGCGAGGTCGCGGGTCAGCACGATGTGGCCGTCGAGGATCGAGCGCGCGGCGTCGGCAATCGGATCCTGCTGGTCGTCCTGCTCCATGAACACGGTGAAGAACGCGGTGATCGAGCCGCCGCCGCTTTTGGCATTGCCGGCGCGCTCGCACAGCTGCGGCAGCTTCGAGAACACCGAGGGCGGATAGCCCTTGGTCGCGGGCGGCTCGCCGATCGCCAGCGCCACCTCGCGCTGGGCCATGGCAAAGCGCGTGAGCGAATCCATGATGAGCAGCACATGCCTGCCCTGGTCGCGGAAATACTCGGCGACGGACATGGCATAGGCCGCGCCGTTCAGGCGCATCAGCGGCGGCGAATCGGCCGGCGCGGCGATCACCACGGCGCGCGCCATGCCTTCGGCGCCGAGGTTGTTTTCGATGAAGTCCTTGACTTCGCGCCCGCGCTCGCCGATCAGCCCCACCACCACGACATCGGCATCGGTGTAGCGCGCCATCATGCCCAACAACAGGCTCTTGCCCACGCCGCTGCCGGCGAACAGGCCGAGGCGCTGGCCGCGCCCCACGGTGAGCAGCGCATTGATGGAGCGCACGCCGACATCGAGCGGCTCGCGGATCGGCGCCCGCCCCAGCGGGTTGAGCGGGCGCGCGTACAGAGGCACGCGGCGCTCGGGCACCAGCGGCGCGAGGCTGTCGAGCGCGCGCCCGGCGCCGTCCAGCACCCGTCCCAGCAATTGCGGTCCGACGGCGACCTGGCGCACGCGATCCTGCACGCGGCGCTTGGGCGCGTAGCGCTGGCCCAGGCGCGGCGGCTGCGCGGCGAGCGGATTTTCCGGCACCACATGCGCGCCCGGCATCACCCCATAGACATCGGTGGCGGGCATGAGCAGCAGGCGCTCGCCGGAAAAGCCGACGACCTCGGCATCGACGCTGGGCCCGCCGGGCACCTGCACCAGACACTGGCTGCCGATGGGCAGGCGCAGTCCCACCGCCTCCATCACCAGCCCCGCGACGCGGGTGAGCCGCCCGCTCTCGCCCCAGGGCTGGGCAAAGCCCACCGCGCGCCGGCAATCGGCGAGATACTCGCGAAAGCGCACGGTGCGGTCCATCACTCGATCCAGCTTTTGTTGGCGCCCAGCACGGAAACGACCTGGCGCCAGCGCGTCTGCAGGCTGGCGTCGAGATCGCCCTGCGCGGTTTCGATGAGGCAGCCGCCGCGCAGCATGCGCGCATCCTCGACGATGCGCAGGCGGCTTTTGTCGAGCAGCTCGTTGAGAATGGGGCGCACCAGCTTCGCGTCCTCCGGGTTCAGCAGCAGCCGCGCCTCGCGCGTGCTTTCGGCCATCTGCCGCAGCGCCAGCTTGACCACGTCGAGGATGCGCTCCGGGCGCGCGGCGAGTTCGCCGGCAATCACCTGCCTGGACACGTCCAGGGCAAGGTCGAGCACTTCGTCGGCAAGCCGGAAGTCCAGCGAGTCGAGCGCGCCGCCGAGGCTCTCCGCAAGCTGCCGCAAGCGCCGCACCTCTTCCTCCATTTCGTTGCGCCCCTGCGCCTGGCCGGCCTCGAAGCCCTGCTTGCGCGCCTCCTCGAAGATCTGCCTGGCGCGTTGCTGCAACTCGGCTTCGCGATCGGGCTCCGGCGCGCTTTCCAGGCCTTCCCAGCGTTCGAACGCGCTGCGCGTGTCGGGGGCTTCTTCGCTCATGATTCGAGTCCTGCCTTCTCCAGTTCCAGCCGGCCCTGCGCGGCCATTTCCCGCAGCAGCCGCAGGGCTTCGGACTGCGCGGATTCGATGTCGGCCACACGCGCCGCGCCCAGGGTGTCGAGGTCGTCGCGCAGGCGGCGCGCCGCCGATTGCGGCATGCGCGCGAGCAAGGCTTGCACCATGTCGGGATCGGCGCCCTTCAAGGCCAGCAACAGGGTATGCCCCGGCACCATCTTGAAAAAGCGGGTGCGCGACGCTCCGGACAGGCGGGCGAGGTCGTCGAGCCCGAGCCGTTGCGCCTTGAGCTGTTCCAGCAAGGCCGGCGAATGCTGCGCGAGTCCGGATTCGATCTCCTCGCGCGCCGCCGGCGAGACGCGCGCCAGCAGGTCCGCCGCGAGACTGGCGCCTTCCCGCTCCGCCTGCTGTTCCTGCGCATGGCGCGCAAGCCATTCCTCCAGCTCGCGCAGGGCCGAGGCGGGCGCGCCCTGCCATTCGGCCAATCGCCGCACCGCCTCCTCGCGCTGCGCGTCGGGAAGCCATTCCAGGGTGGCGGCGGCCTGCGGGCGGTCGAGTTGCGCGAGCACGGCGGCGATCAGTTGCGGATGCTCGTCCTTCAGCAGCGCGGCGACTTCCGCCGGCTCCTTGTAGGCCAGCTGCCGGACGTTGCTGCCGGCGCCGGTGATGCGCGCGAGCAGCATGCGCGCGCGCTCCTCGCCCAGCGCGCGGGTCAGGACGGCGTCCAGGAACTGATCGGCATCCGCGCCGATGCCGGTCTGGCGCGACGCCTCCGCTTCGTATTCGTCGATGACGGCCTCCACCCGCTCGCGCGGCAAGGCGCCCAGTTCGCGCATGGCGCGCCCCAGTTCGGCGACCTCATAGGGCGACAGGAAGCGCAGCACCTGCGCCGCCGCATCCTCGCCCAGCGCCAGCAACAGCGCGGCCGCCTTTTCCAGGCCGGCGCGGTTCATGCCCTGCGCCCCGCGTTCACGCGCTTTGCATCCATGTCTTCACCACGCTGGCCGTGACCCGCGGATCGGTGAGCACGCGCTGGCGCAGGCTGTCGAGACGCGCATCGAAGCGTTCGCCGGCCTGGTGCGGCGCCGGTTCCGCGCGCGCCGCCTCTTCCGCGCGCAGGCGGCGCCGGCGCGCGCGCACGGATAGCGCCAGCAGGAACAGCAGCAGGGCGAGCACGAGCCCGGCATAGACGGGCAGCAGGCTGTCATTGAACAGCGCGGCCCCCGGCTGCGCCGGCGCGGCGGCGGGGAGCTTGTGCAATGGCCTGGGCGCGGGCGCGGCGTAAGGTTTTTCCGCGGCCAAAAACGGCAGCATGATCACCTGCAGGCTGTCGCCGCGGGCGCTGTCGAAGCCGACGGCCTGTCTTGCCAATACCGCCAGGCGGTCGAGTTCCCCCGCTTCCGGCGCGGCGCGCTCGTCCACCACGATCAGGCTGGACACCTGCTCCAGGCTGCCGCGCGGCGCGCGCACGTGGCGCACGCTGCGGTCGATTGCGCCGGCCGCCGCGCCGACGCGGCGCGAGCTTTCGATGGTTTCGTCGCTTTCGCGGAAATCGACCTTGGCGGTGACCTGCACCCTGAACGCCGTGTCGCCGAGCACCGGCGCCAGCACGCGCATGATTCTGCCGGCGAGGTCGTTTTCCAGGCGGCGCGCGTATTCCATCTGATCGGGGCTGAGACCGCGATAGGCCCCGGCGAGGCCGGCGGCCAGCAGCGCGCCGCTCTGGTCGACCACGCTGACCTGGCCGGGATTCAGGCCGGGCACGCCGCCCGCGACGATCTGGCGCAGCGCCTCGACACGCTCCTCGGTGAGCCGCGCGCCCGGCTTCAGCGCCACCAGCACCGATGCGGCCGGCGGGATTTGCTCGCGCAGGAAGGCCGACTGCCTGGGAATCGCGAGATGCACGCGCGCGGCTTCGATCGCTTCGAGGCTTTCCACCGAATGCGCGAGCTGCGCTTCCAGTGCGCGCTGGTAGCCGACCCGCTCCTGGAAGGGGGAAACGCCGAAGCGCGGCCCCGCATTCTCGTCGGCGGGCTTGTCGCCCCTGGGCAACCCCTGGGCCGCGAGCTTGTAGCGCGCGACATGCAGCTGCTCGGCCGGCACCTGGATCGAGCCGTCCGCTTCCGTCAGCCGGTAGGGGATGTTGAGCCGCTCCAGCGCCTCGACCACCTCGCCGCCGTCGCGGTCGGACAGCTCCGAGAACAGCACGCGGTATTCGCGCGGCGCCTGGGTCTCCGCCCAGAAAAAAGCGGCCGGCAGGGCCAGCAGCAGCAGAATGACCACCCCCCACACCAGCTTTCTGACAGGGCTGGCCGCGGCATAGGCATCGCGCAATGCGGTAAAGGTCAGTCCGTCGGCCATCGCGTGGGCACTTTTATCGTCTCCTCCATCGTCCCGGCGACAGCCCTCATGCCTGCCGCGCGGACATCATGGGCCGATTATATCCGGCTCACAGCAGCTCGGGGGCGATCACCGCGCGCAGCACGACTTCGTTGCCGCCTCCCCGCTCGCGACGGGAAAACCACCACACGCCGCCCTTCCTGAGCGAGAGCGAACCACGCGCGCCGAGCAGTTGCGCGGCCACCGCGCCCAGGTCCGGCTGATGGCCGGCGATCAGCACGCATTCGCCATTGCCGCCCGGCCAGCCGGCGGAACTCAAAATATCCTGGACGCTGGCGCCGGGGGCAAGCTGGGACAGGGTTTCGAAGCCGCGGCCCAGGGCCTGCGCGGTCTGCTGCGCGCGCGCCGCCGGGCTCGCCAGCACGCGGCATTCCTCCGGCAGGCGCGTATTCAGCCAGGCAGCCATTTTCGCCGCCTGCTTGCGGCCCCTGGGGGTCAGTTCGCGCGCCAGGTCGTCGAGTCCGTCCTCGGCCTCGGCGTGGCGCCACAGGATCAATTCCATGTTCGCTCCTTGTCGCTGTTTTGCCCAGCGCCGTTGCGGCGCCAGCTTTCTTCTTCAAACTCAGCGCCGCGGCGGCGCCAGTTCCTTTCTTCAACTCACCGCCACGGCGGTGCCAGGCGGGAAAACTTTTCCAGCGTGCCGCCGATCTCGGCAACGCGGTCGCGCATGCGCGCCTCGAGGGCGCCGGCAAGCCGCGCCGCCGCGGCATCCAGGCGGCCGTCCCGATTCAGGCGGGCAAGCAGGTCCCGGGCCGTGGCGGCATCGCCGAATGCCCCCAGTTCGTCCTGCAGCGCGGCGAAGCAGGCGGCGAACTTGCTGTGCCCGCCGAACAGCGCGCCGAGATAATCCAGCGCGTAGCGCATGCGTTTGACGCGGATGCGCAGGGCATGGCGCTGCGCCGGGGTTTGTTCGGCAAAGCCTTCAGCCGCGGCGAGCACGGCGGCATGCAGGCGCGCGAGCCTGCCCGTTGCCAGCTTCATCAGCGCGGGCTTGCCGGGCGAGGCCTCGGGCCGGCCGAGCCAGCGATGCAGCGCGATGAGGTCGGCGCCGCTCGGCGCGCGCCGCGCCGCCGCCAGCGCCGTCAGGCGCGCCTTGCGCCGGGCGGCCTGCGCGCGCCGCCACAGCAGGCGTTTCGTTTCGGCCGTCAGGTCCGCGGACAAGGCCGGCAAGGTCTCGAGCGCGAACACGTCCCAGTCGCGCGCTTCCCCCAGCGCGCGCGCCAGTTCGGCAAGACGGGCCAGCTCGTCGGCCGGGGGCGCGCACGCCTGCTTGAACAGGCTGGCCGCCGAGCGCAGGCGGCGCAGCGCGACGCGCGCCTGGTGCAGGTATTCCGGATCCTCGTCCAGCAAGAGGCCGGGCAGGTTGGCCTGCAACTGGGCCAGGCAGGCGCGCAGAATTTCCGCGAAGGCGGCACAGGCCGGCATGTGCCTGTCGAGCCGGGGCAGCGCCGCGCCCGCCGGTTTGTTCGGCATCCCGGCCGCGAGCCGCGCGCCGCGCTCAGCCTTGCTGGCGTCGAAGGGCACCAGCAGGATCTGCTGCGCCAAGGTCTGCGCCAGGGCGTACAGCGCCTCCGCCTTGCCGGCCTTGAGCTCCAGCTCGACCTCGCACAGCGGCTCGGATCGCTTGCCGGACACGATCTCGCCACTATCGAGCGCCAGTTCCACGCGGCTGCCGTCGGGCGTGCGCAGATTCCAGGCCGTGCGCAGGAAACGGGTTTCATACGCCGGAACCAGCCGGGCGCGCCATTTTTTCCTGACCAGACCGTCCACGGTTTCGGCCGGCAGGCGCGAGAAATCCGGCTGCGGCCCGGCCACGGCGGTTTCCAGCTCGAGCCTGTGCGACAGCCCGCCGCCTTTCTCGCCCTCGGTCTTCAGGGTCTGCACCCAGCGCCCGCCGACCCGGCGCACGCGCAGGGCGATGCCGTGGCTGGCGAGCTTGAAATCGGGGGTGTCGAAGTAAATGGTGCGCAGCCGTTCGGCGTGCGGCCGCGCACGCGCGAGCCTGGGCAGCGCGCGGAATGCCTCGATGTCGCCGGGATGCAGCCAGAGCTTGAGCTCGGTTTCGGATGACACGATTGTTACCGCCTGCGATAGATGGGTGGGGGCGCTTTTGCTAGCATCGACTCAATATAGTCATTCGATCGCCCGCAGCGCCGCACAGACCATGACCCTACCCCTGCCGGAACAACTCATCAACCGCGAGCTGGGTATTCTCGAATTCCAGCGCCGCGTGCTGGCCCAGGCCGAGGACGAGGAGACGCCTCTGCTCGAACGTCTGCGCTTTCTGTGCATCGTGTCGAGCAACATGGACGAGTTCTTCGAGGTGCGCGTCGCCGGCTTGAAGGAGCAGATCAAGGCCGGCGTTGCCACGCCCTCGCCGGACGGCCTCACGCCGCGCCAGGCCTATGCCGAAGTCGAGCGCATGGCGCACGAGCTGGTGGCGCAGCAATACCAGCTGTTCAACCAGATCCTGCTGCCGGCGCTGGACGAGCGGGGTATCCGCTTCATCCGCCGCACGCAGTGGAACGAGGCGCAGACGGCGTGGATCCGCGATTATTTCTTCCGCGAGCTGATGCCGGTATTGACCCCGATCGGACTCGACCCCGCGCACCCCTTCCCGCGCGTGCTCAACAAGAGTCTCAACTTCGCCGTGGAGCTGAAGGGCAAGGACGCCTTCGGCCGCAATTCCGGCGCCGCCGTGGTGCAGGCGCCCAGGTCGCTGCCGAGGGTCATCCGCCTGCCGCAGAACATCGCCGGCTGCGAATACGGCTTCGTGTTCCTGTCCTCGGTGCTGCACGCGCATGTCGGCGAGCTGTTCGCGGGCATGACGGTGGAAGGCTGCTACCAGTTCCGCGTCACGCGCAATTCCGACCTGTTCGTCGACGACGAGGAAACCAAGAACCTGCGCCAGGCCCTGCAGGGCGAGCTGCCGCACCGCCACTTCGGCGCCGCGGTGCGGCTGGAAGTCGCCGACAACTGCTCCGACACCATGGCGGACTTCCTGCTCGCGCAGTTCGAGCTCGACCGTTCCGACCTCTATCAGGTGCAGGGGCCCGTCAACCTGGTGCGCCTCATGCAGGTGCCGGACTGGGTGGAGCGCCCCGAACTGAAGTTCGCGCCCTTCACCCCCAGCCTGCCGGCGCGCATCGGCAAGGCCGCCAACATGTTCGAGCTGATCGCCAGAGGCGACCTGCTGCTGCACCACCCGTTCGAGTCCTTCCAGCCGGTGATCGATTTCATCGAGCAGGCGGCCAGCGACCCGCAGGTGGTGGCCATCCGCCAGACCGTCTACCGCACCGGCACCGACTCGCAGCTGATGAACGCGCTGATCCGCGCCGCGCAAAGCGGCAAGGAAGTGACGGTGGTGGTGGAGCTGCTGGCGCGCTTCGACGAGGAGGCCAACATCAACTGGGCGGCGCGCCTGGAGGAGGCCGGCGCGCACGTGGTGTACGGCGTGGTCGGGCACAAGACCCATGCCAAGATGGCGCTGGTGATCCGCCGCGAGGAAGGCGGGCTGCGCCGCTACGCGCACCTCGGCACCGGCAACTACCATGCGCGCACCGCGCGCCTGTACACCGACTTCGGCCTGCTGACGGCGAACGAGGCCGTCACCGCCGACGTCAACCAGATCTTCACCCAGCTCACCGGGCTGGGCCGCGCCGGCCGGCTGCGCGCCCTGCTGCAGTCGCCCTTCACGCTGCATCCGGAGATCGTCGCCGCCATCGAGCGCGAAGCTGTCGCCGCCAAGGCCGGACAGCCGGCCGCGATCATCGCCAAGATGAACGCGCTGCTGGAGCCGCGCGTGATCGCCGCGCTGTACGAGGCCTCGCAGGCCGGCGTCGGGGTCGACCTCATCGTGCGCGGCGTGTGCGCGCTGCGCCCCGGGGTGCCGGGACTGTCGGACAACATCCGCGTGCGCTCGGTGGTCGGACGCTTCCTCGAACACTCGCGCATCTTCTATTTCCGGAACCTCGGCGACGAGCAGGTCTATTTGTCCAGCGCCGACTGGATGGACCGCAATTTCTTCCGCCGCATCGAGACCTGCTTCCCGGTGCTCGACCCGAAACTGAAAAAACGCGTGATCCAGGAAGGCTTGAAGCCCTACCTGCGCGACAACCTGCAGGCCTGGGAAATGCAGGCGGACGGCAGCTTCCGCCGGCGCGGGAAGAAAAGCGCGAAGCCCTATTGCGCGCAGGCCGAACTGCTGGCGCTGCATTCGAAAAAATAAGCTTCATCGCCGCGTCACGCCGCTGTCATGCGGCTGTGGCTTCATGCGCACATGCTCAATCGTATGTTTGGCTTGTTGCGCACCCCGGGCGCCACCCTGATCTCCGTCCTCACGAGACGGGAAAGCGTTTCCTTCCGGGTTGCGAGCTTCGATGCCGCCGGCGACCCGCCGCCGGAACAAACCCGCCGTTACCGCGCGCTGTGGATATCCGACCTCCACCTCGGCACCTCCGGCTGCCAGGCCCATTACCTGCTGGACTTCCTCAGGCACAACGATTCCGACACGCTCTACCTGGTCGGCGACATCATCGACGGCTGGCAGCTGCGCCGCGGCTGGTACTGGCCGCAGACGCACAACGACGTGGTGCAGAAGATCCTGAGGAAGGCGCGCAAGGGCACGCGCGTGGTCTACGTGCCCGGCAACCACGACGAGATGGCGCGCCAGTTCGCCGGCCTCGCCTTCGGCGAGATCGAGGTGGCCGAGGACATCGTGCATGTCACCGCCGACGGCCGGAAACTGCTGGTGACCCACGGCGACCTGTTCGACGGCGTCATGCGGCACGCGCGCTGGCTGGCCTACGTCGGCGACTCGCTCTACACCCTGACCCTGGTGCTCAACCGCTGGTTCAACTGGGCGCGCGCGCACTTCGGCTATTCCTACTGGTCGCTGTCGCAGTACCTCAAGCACAAGGTGAAGAACGCGGTCAGTTTCATCACCGCCTTCGAGCGGGTGATGACCGAGGAAGCCCGGCGCCGCAACTGCGACGGCGTGGTCTGCGGCCACATCCACAAGCCCGAGATCCGCATGATGGACGAAATCCTCTACTGCAACGACGGCGACTGGGTGGAAAGCCTGTCGGCGCTGGCGGAAACCTTCGACGGCGAGCTGCAGATCATCCATTGGACGCAGCGCCTCGACAGCCCGGCAAAAAAGCGGCGCGGCGCCGTCACCGTCGACTAAGTCCGCGAAAGGAGCAAGCCATGAAAATCATGATCGTCACCGACGCCTGGCAGCCGCAGGTCAACGGCGTGGTGCGCACCCTCGCCACCACGCGGCGCGAACTGCAGGCCATGGGCCACGAGGTCGAACTCCTGTCGCCGCTGGAGTTTGCCACCCTGCCCTGCCCGACCTATCCCGACATCCGCCTGTCCGTGCTGCCCGGCAAGGGCGTCGCGCAACGCATGCGCGACTTCGCGCCGCACGCGCTGCACATCGCCACCGAAGGGCCGCTCGGCCTGGCGGCGCGGCGCTACGCGCTGAAGCACGGCCTGCCCTTCACCACCGCCTACCACACGCGCTTTCCGGAATACGTCGAGGCGCGCTTCAGGCTGCCGCTGTCCTGGACCTACCGCTTCCTGCGCTGGTTCCACGCGCCTGCGCGCGCGGTGATGGCGCCCACCCCGAAAGTCAAAGCCGACCTCGAAGCCTGGGGTTTCGGCAATGTGGTGCTGTGGTCGCGCGGCGTCGACCTCGACGTGTTCCGGCCGCAGGCGGTCAAGCGGCTCGACAGCGCGCCGCCGATCTTCCTCTATGTCGGCCGCGTGGCGGTGGAGAAGAACATCGAGGCCTTCCTCGAACTCGACCTGCCCGGCTCCAAGTGGGTGGTGGGCGACGGCCCGGCCCTGGCCGGGCTGCGCGCCAGGTACGCGGACGCGAACTATCTGGGCGTGCTCGAGCAGCGCGCGCTGGCCGAAGTGTATGCCTCAGCGAATGTTTTCGTGTTCCCCAGCAAGACCGACACCTTCGGCCTGGTGCTGCTCGAGGCCATGGCCTGCGGGCTGCCGGTGGCGGCCTATCCCGTCACCGGGCCGATCGACGTGCTCGGCGATTCGAATGCGGGGGTGATGCGCGAGGACTTGCGGGAAGCCTGCCTCGCCGCGCTGGACATAGACCGCAGCACGGCGCGCGCGCATGCCGAGCAGTACTCCTGGCGCGCCGCGACCGAGCAGTTCCTCGGCCATCTGCAGGTGTCGGAAAAGCCGCTCGAAGCCGGCACGCGCTCACGCGCCGCGGCGGCCTGAGCCGGGTTTGCGCCCGGCCGCTTTCTCGAGGTATTGCTTGAGCACCACGGCCTGGTTGTGTTGCTCGTCCTTCGCGCCATAGAGCAGCGTGACGGTGCCGCGGCGGGCGTGCGCCGCCAGCTGCTCGACTTCTGCGGGATTGCCGTCCAGTTCCTCGACATAGCGCTTGCGGAATTCCGCCCACTTCTCGGGATCGTGGGCGAACCATTTGCGCAATTCCGCGCTGGGCGCGATTTCCTTGAGCCACAGATCGACATGGGCGGTGTCCCGCGCGATGCCGCGCGGCCACAGGCGGTCCACCAGCACGCGGAAGCCGTCTTCCGGGGCATAGGGTGCGTAGACGCGTTTCAGCAGTACGGCCATGTCGGTACGAGGCCTCCCGAGGCAAGCACTTTGGCCAAAATCTACGCCTTCAGGCATCTGCGGGCAAGGGCTTTCCCCAAAGCGCGCTTCGGGGCGTTCAGTCGTACTGCACCCGCACGCCGACGCTGCGCCAGTGCGCGGCCTCCTCCTCGAACGCCCGCCGGGTGAGCGCATTGGCTTCCAGCCAGGCGGGCGGCAGGCGCAGGCGGTAGCCCTTGGGGGTCGCTTCCGGCCGCACCTCGGACAGGTCGGGCGCGGCGCGATTGCGGCACAGCAGCACGGCCTGCCGCAGCAGCCATGCCAGGGTGCGATCGGTGTCGGAAAGCGCGCCCCCGCCAACGAAGTGCGGCGTCTTGGCCAGCGCGCCGCGCTGGGCGCGCACCAGCAGCGCGAGGCGCGCCTGGTCGGTGCGCGAGAAGCCGGGCATGTCCGCGTTTTCCAGAATGTAGGCGCCGTGCTTGTGATAGCTGGAGTGGGCGATGGAAATGCCGATTTCGTGCAGGCGCGCGGCCCAGGACAGGAAGCGCCCCGCTTCCCGCTTCTCGCTCTTGCCGGCCGGCGCCACGTCCTTGAACAGGCGCAGCGCCAGCGCCTCCACGCGCGCCGCCTGCCTGGTGTCGACGTGGTAGCGGCGCATGAATTCGGCCACGGTTTCCTCGCGCATGTCGCGCGCGGACATGCGCCCCAGCAGATCGTAGAGGATGCCTTCGCGCAGCGCGCCGGATGCCGGGTTCAGCCGGCCGATGCCGAGTTCGGCGAACAGGCCGGAGAGGATGGCGAAGCCGCCGGCCAGCACCGGTTTGCGGTCGGCGCGCAGGCCGGGCAGATCCAGCTTGTCGATGTGCCCGGCCTTGAGCATGGCCTCGCGCAGCCGCGCCATGCCCTCGGCGGTGATGCCCTGGCTCCAGCCGCTGGCTTCGAGGATGTCGGCGATGGCGCGGATGCTGCCGGAGGAGCCGATGGCCTCGTCCCAGCGCGTCTTGCCGAAATCCGCCTCGATGGCCTGGGCGATGAGGCGCGCCTCCAGTTCGGCCTCTTTCATGGCGGCCTTGTCCAGCTTGCCGTCGGGAAAGAAGCGCAGGGAAAAATTGACGCAGCCCATCAGCAAGCTTTCGCGGCTTTCCTGCCTGACGCCGCTGCCGATGATGCACTCGGTGGAGCCGCCGCCGATGTCGATCACCAGGCGGCGGCCAGGCGACGGCGGCAGGCTCTGGCTGACGCCGAGATAAATCAGCCGCGCCTCCTCGCGGCCGGCGATGATTTCGATGGGGAAGCCGAGCGCCTGCTCGGCCCGCTCCAGAAACATGTCGGCGTTCTTGGCCACGCGCAAGGCGCTGGTGCCGACGCAGCGCACCGCGCCTTCGGGCAGGCCGCGCAGGCGTTCGTTGAAGCGCCTGAGGCAGTCGAGCGCGCGCTGCTGCGAGTCTTCATCCAGGCGCTTGTGCTGGTCGAGGCCGGCCGCCAGACGCACCGCCTCCTTGAGGCCGTCAAGCAGGTAGAGCTGCTCGCCCTGCACCCGCGCCACCTGCAGCTTGAAGCTGTTGGAGCCGAGGTCGACTGCGGCCAGCGTTTGATAGCCCATTATTCAAGACTCAAGATTCAAGTTACAAGTCACAAGGTTTTTTCTTGAAGGCGCGCAGCGCTGCTCTTGCAGCTTGCCTCTTGCATCTCGTCTCTCAGGCCGCCCAGCCGGCGAGCATGAACAGCATCGCCAGCACCAGCCACGCCGCCAGGCCGCGCCAGATCATGCTGATGGCGCTGTCGATCTGGTCGGCGTCCGGTTCGTCGCCCAGGCCGATTTCGCCGCGCGCCTGCCATTGCCCGCCCACGGTCAGCGGCTTGCCGAGCTTCACGCCCATGGCGCCGGCGCCCGCAGCCAGGGCCAGGGTTTCCTCGGTCTCGGGCCAGGCCTGCATCTGAGTGCGCCAGCAGTAGAGCGCATCCTCGAAATTGCCGGCCACGGCGTAGGTCAGCGCCGTCAGCCTGAGCGGCAGCCAGTTGAGGGCATGGAAGATTTTGTCGGCCGCACCGGAAAACGGCGGGCTCGCCTCGCGCCAGCGCCACGACAGCACGGAAGCGAGGCGGAACAGCACCGCGCCCGCCGGGCCCAGCAGGACGAACCAGAACAACACGCCGAAGGTTTGCCGGTGGCTGCTCAGGAACAGGGATTCGATGGTGGCGGAGGCGACTTCGCCCGCCGTCAAGGCGTCCGCATCGGCGCCGCGCCAGTCGCGCAATGCGGCACGCGCCGCGTCCAGCTGACCGGCGCGCAGCTTGGCGGCGATATCCTGCGCGATGCGGCTGTAATACCTGAGCCCCATGGTGAGATAAAGCACGCCCACGCCCCAGGCCCAGCCGAGCAGGAAATTCAGTCCGGCCAGCCAGTCCCCGATCGCCCAGACCAGGAAAACGATGGGCAGCACGCCGATGCACCAGGCGATTGCGCCATGCAATTGCTCGCCGCCGTCGAGCTTCTCGCGCAGCAGGGAAGCGAACTGCACGAAATATTCGTAATGCCGCAGCGGCCGTCTGAGCGGGCGGGCATGTTCGATCGCGAGTGCGGCAAGCAGGCTGAAAAAGATCATGGCGCGGCGATTTCGACTGTCAGCTCGCCGACCTGCGTCGGCGTGCCGGAGGGGCGGTATATCTCCACCGCCGGCATGGTGATGTCCCGGCCCGCGGGCGCCAGCCAGTCGGCCAGCGCCTGATAGGCCTTGCTCGGGGCCAGCGCGACCGCGGCGCGCACGCTCGCCGCCAGCACCCGCCGGCGCGGGATGGCTTCACTCATCAGTTCGGGGGGCAGTTTGGCGTCCGCCGGCACCCGATAGCCCGTCCTGGCGCGCTGCTCCGCCTTGGGCGTCTTGCGCGGGTCGGTGAGCAGCACGGTGATGGTGTCGCCCGGCGCGATGCCCGCCTGTTCGAGCAGCGCGTACACCTTGGCCTGGGTTTTCGGCAGCCCGCCCAGATCGCCGTCGTGCTCGAGGTAGGCGTAGAAATGCGGGCCCGATTCCATTTCCGCCACGCTGACGCGGTTGAAGCCGCCCCACCACCAGTAGATCGCCAGCAGGGGCAGCACGAACGCCAGAAGAATTGCCGGCCACTGTTTCCTGATCAAGACCTTATCTCCTTTTGCCCGCGAAGATAACACACGCACCTTATAATTTGGTTTCTTCCGCGCCCGCGTCGCAACCGGAGAACCGCATGTTCAGAATCCTGTCGCTGCTCGTCCTGCTCGGCCTGGCCGGCCTGGCCCATGCGCTCGACGCGGCGGCCACCGTGCCGATGCAGGCGGTGAAAGTCGGCCAGCACAGCTATTACATCGAAGGCCAGGCCGGGCAGGCCTCGAGCGAGAACCAGGGCTTCATGTCGAATGCCGGCTTCGTGGTCACCCGCGACGGCGTGGTGGTGTTCGACGCCCTCGGCACCGTCCCGCTCGCCCGCAAGATGCTCGGCCTCATCCGCCAAATCACGCCGCTGCCCGTCAAGCGCGTGATCGTCAGCCACTATCACGCCGACCATTTCTACGGCCTGCAGGTGTTCAAGGAGCAGGGCGCGGAAATCTGGGCGCACACGAATGCGCGCGGCCTCACCCGCAGCGAGGCCGCCATGCAGCGCCTGGAACAGCGCAAGCAGGATCTGTTTCCCTGGGTGGACGAGCACACCCGCTTCATCGATCCGGACGTCTATCTCGAGGGCGATGCCGACTTCGCGCTGGGCGGGGTGCATTTCGGCATCCGCCACGTGGGCCCGGCGCACAGCGCGGAAGACCTGGCAATGTTCGTGCAGGAGGACGGCGTCCTGTACGCGGGCGACCTGGTGTTCAAGGGGCGCGTGCCCTATGTCGGCGACGCCGACTCCGCGGCCTGGCTCGCCTCGCTGGACAAGCTCACGGCGATGAAGCCGAAAGTGATGGTGCCGGGGCACGGCGCGGTCAGCCGCGAACCGGCGCAGGACCTCGCGCTCACCCGCGACTACCTGACTTATCTGCGCAGCGAGATCGGCAAGGCGGTGGCCGATCTGGAGCCCTTCGAAGAAGCCTATGCGCGCATCGACTGGTCGCGCTTCAGCGGCCTGCCCGCCTTCGAGGCGGCCAACCGGCCGAACGCCTACAACACCTATCTGCTGATGGAGCGCGAGCTGCTGAGCCGGTGAACGCCAGCCGGCGGGGGCCCGGGCTCAGCCCGGGCTGCCGGTCAGCAGCGCGGTGTTGCCGAAATGCATCTCCTCCTGCGCCCGCTCGACCATGAACGAGCGGCCGAAATGGGCCTTGACCGCGTCGGGCGGCATGGGCTTGCCGACCAGATAGCCCTGGATTTCGTCGCAGCCGATTTCCTTCAGGAAGGCGGCAACCTCCATCGTCTCCACGCCTTCCGCCACCACGCGCAAATCGAGCAGATGCGCGAGACGGACGATGGCGTTGGCGATTTCCGCGTCCTCCTTGTCGATCAGCACGTCGCGCACGAAGCTCTTGTCGATTTTCACGATGTCGATGGGCAGGCGCTTGAGCTGCCGCAGGTTGGAATGGCCGGTGCCGAAGTCGTCGATCATCATCTGGATGCCGTGCCGGCTCAGCTCCGCGAGCACCTGCATGGTGGTCTTGGGATTGTCCATGGCGGTGCTTTCGGTGATTTCGAGGCCGAGATAGGCCGGGTTCATGCCGGTGTCCTCGATGGCCAGCAGGATCTCGCGCGCCAGGCCGCCGTGCGAAAACTGGCGCGGCGACAGGTTGACCGAAACCATGGGCGGGTTGAGCCCGGCCTCGCGCCAGGCCACCCATTGCCGGCAGGCGGTTCTCAGCACCCAGTGCCCCAGCGGCACGATGAGGCCGGTGTCCTCCGCCACCGGGATGAACTTGTCCGGGCCGACGAGGCCGGTGCCGCCCGGCGTCATCCAGCGGATCAGCGCCTCCATGCCGACCATGCGGCCGCTGGTCAGATCGATCTTGGGCTGGTAGAGCAGCGCGAAATCGTCATTGCGCAGCGCGCGGCGGATGCCGTTTTCGATCACCAGCTGCTCGTGCGCGGCGGCATTCATGTCCTCGCTGAAATATTCGAAGCCGCTGCGCCTGAGCTTGGCCTTGTACATGGCCATGTCGGCCTGCCGCAACAGGGTGTTGGCGTCGCTGGCGTCGTCCGGATACACGCTGATGCCGATGCTGGCCGATATCGAATAGGTATGGCCGTCGATCTTGAACGGCTCGTTGAGCGTCTCGATCACCTTCTGCGCCACGCGGCTTGCCGCGCGCAGGGTCTTGGGGTGGCTCATCACCACGGCGAACTCGTCGCCGCCCAGGCGCGCGACGAAATCGTCGCCGCGCAGCACCGCGCCCAGTCGGTCGGCGATGATGCGCAGCACTTCGTCGCCGACGCCGTGCCCGCGGGAATCGTTGATGTGCTTGAAACGGTCGAGATCGATGAACAGGAGCGAAACCTGGCCGCCCTTGCGCGCGCACTGCACGATGACATGCTCGAGATAGACCTGGAAATAGCTGCGGTTGGGCAGCCCGGTGAGGGGGTCGTGGTTGGCCAGCCGGTCGAGTCGCAGCTCGGATTCGCGCCTTTCCGCCAGCGCCGCCGCCACCAGCATGCCGCTGACGGCCAGGCTGAGCGTCGTCACCTGAACGTTCAGCAACTCGAGCAGCGGCACCTGCCATTCCGCGCCGCTCAGCGTGGCGGACTCGCTGGCGGTGCGCACGAGGCTGACGATCAGCACCAGCGCAGTCGTCGCTCCCGCGGAAAAGCGCAGCGCCACCCACAAGACCAGCGGAAACAGCAGATATTCGCCGATCTTCCAGGCCTGCTGGCTGCCCGTCCCCAGCAGGAGCCAGATGACCAGCAGGCTCGCCGCCGCCACGGCCGCCCACTCCAGCCGGAAAACCCTTCTTTGCACGCGCCAGTCGTAGGCATTGGCCGTGAGCAGCACGGGCGCCAGCAGGATCGCGCCGGTCAGGCCGGACGACCACAGCGCCCACAGCCCCGGCCAGAACTGCGCCTGCGGCAGCGAGCCGAACTTGATTCTGGCCGCCGCCGCGACCAGGGCGGAGGCAAGCGTGCCGGCGGGAACGGCCAGCAGGCAGAAGCGGCCGATGTCGCTCACCGAGCCGAAAGACAAGACTCTGCCGGGCCTGCTGGCGATCCAGAAAACGACCGTTGCGCCCAAGGCCTCGCCCAGGGCGAGATAAGGCAGGACCGGGAAGCCGGCATGGCCCCAACCGGCCGCGAGCGCGCCGAGGAAAACGCCGGCAATGCCGGCCGGCCCGAAGCGTATGGCGGCGGCTGCGCCCACGCCCGACGCCAGCCAGACCGCCGACATCGCGTCGAAGCGGCCGCCCAGATGCAAGCCCAGCCTGCCGAGCGCGAAATAGGCCAGCGCCGTGCCCAGCGCAAGCAGGCCGAAACGCCGGATGCGCCCGGCATCAAGCCGCGCGGATAAGCTCATGCCTTTGTCGCGGGGCGCCGGCGAGGCGCGGCTCAGGCTTGCGGGCGGTCATCGACTTCGGCCTGCACCGATTCGAGCGCGTCTTTCAGCGCTTCTTCGGGCAGCGCGTTCAACTGCTCGGCGAGCAGTTCCGCGGCATCGATGGTGTCTTCGTCATCGGGCAGACAATCGCTGTCGAGATTGGCCACCAATACCGCCGCCGCCCCCACGACCTGGAGCAGGCGCTGACGCTCGCCGATGAGCATCTCGATCTCCTTGCGGAGCAGGTGGACTTCCTCATCCTTCAAAGCGTGTATGGTCATGCGTGCCTCCCTCCGTTGAGTCTGTCCGAAGTGTACCCACAAGCGCGGCATGGCGAAATACCCGGCAAGGGATACATCTTTGCCGGCACATCCGTGGATAATGCGGGCTTTAGTTTTTTCCGTCCCGGCGCATGTCTGTCCCCTCCTGCCTGTTTCCCGAAATCGAGCCGCACCGCACCGGCTTTCTCGAACCCGACGGCCTGCACCGCATCCATTGGGAAGAAAGCGGCAACCCCGCGGGCATGCCGGTGCTGTTCCTGCACGGCGGCCCCGGTTCGGGCACCTCGCCGCTGCAAAGACGGTTCTTCGATCCGGCCTACTACCGCATCGTCCTGCTCGACCAGCGCGGCGCGGGAAAATCCACGCCCTACGCGGAACTCGCCGACAACACCACGCCCCACCTCATCGCCGACATCGAGCTGCTGCGCCGCACGCTGAACATCGAGAAATGGCTGGTGTTCGGCGGTTCCTGGGGCTCCACCCTGGCGCTGGCCTACGGCGAGGCGCACCCGGAGGCCTGCCTGGGCTTCGTGCTGCGCGGCATCTTCCTGTGCCGCAAGCGCGAGATCGACTGGTTCCTCTACGGCATGCGCGCGCTGTTCCCCGAGGCCTGGCGCGAATTCGCCGCAGCCGTACCGGAAGACGAGCGCCACGACCTGCTGGCTGCCTACCATGCGCGGCTCACCGACCCCGATCCCGCCGTGCACCTGCCGGCGGCGCGCGCCTGGGGCCGTTACGAGGCCGCCTGCTCGACGCTGCTGCCGGACGCGGCGCTGGTGCGCAGTTTCGAATCCGACGCGGTGGCGCTGTCGCTGGCGCGCATCGAGGCGCATTATTTCCGCCACGACATTTTCCTGCCCGGCGACAGCCTGCTCGACAACCTGCACAAAATCCGCCACCTGCCCGCCGTGATCGTGCAGGGACGCTACGACGCGGTCTGCCCCATCGTCACCGCCGACGAACTGGCGCGCGCCTGGCCGGAAGCCTTCTACGAGGTGATTCCGGACGCCGGCCACTCCGCCTTCGAGCCCGGCATCGCGCGCGCCCTGGTGGAGGCCACCGAGGCCTTCAAGGGCATGCTGGGCCCGTCCGGCGAAACGGAAAATGCGACCGCCCCCGTCAAGCCCAAGCGCCGAGGCAGCTCGACAAAGAAGAAGACGCCATCAGAATGAAGAACCCAAATAAAGCCAGAGAGGACACAGAGAAACCCTTCGGCCCTTTCCAGCACCCCAATGAGCCTATGAGATGTTTTTCTCTCTGCGCACTCTGTGTACTCTGTGGCTAGTTTTTCAAGATAATTTCATGCCCCTTTCCCCTTACGTCTTCGACGCCAGCGCGGAGAACTTCCCGCGCCTGGTGCTGGAAAATTCCCACCGCGGGCTGGTGCTGGTGCATTTCTGGACCCCCAAGGCCGGCCCCTGCATGATCCTGATGCCGCGGCTGGTCAAGCTGGCCACGGAATATGGCGGCAAGTTCCTGCTGGTGATGCTGAACACCGACGAACTGGGCGCGCTGGCGCGCCGCCTCGGCGTCACCAGCGTGCCCACGGTCAAGTTCTTCCGCCGCGGCGAAGTGGTGGAAACCGTGCACGGCGCCGAATCCGACACGCATTTCCGCGCCCTGCTCGACCGCTTCATCCTGCGCGACAGCGCCAATCTCTACGCGCAAGGCCTGGCCGCCTGGCAGCGGAGCCAGACCGCGGACGCCAAGCGCATGCTCGCCGCGGCAGCGGTGGATGAGCCCGGCAACCCGGTCATCCCGCGCGACCTCGCCAGGCTCTTGTGGTCGAACGGCGAGCACGAGCAGGCCCTGCAGTTGCTGGAAAGCCTGCCCGAGGAATTGCGCGCGCACGCCGAAATCGCCGATCTTCGCGCGCATTTCGCGCTGGCCAGCGCGGCGGAAAACGCCCCCCCCGATCTCGATCTGGCCGCCGCCGCGGCCGGCGAGGCCGAAGCGCGCTTCCAGGCCGCCGCCCGGCACCTGGCGCAAGACGACATGGCGTCGGCGCTCGCCGTCCTGGAGCGGCTGGACCTCGAGCATCCGCAATACCGCAAGGGCCTGCCGCGCCAGGCCCTGCTCGCCCTCTTCAACCTGCTCGGCTCTGAGCATCCGCTCACCCGCGAATACCGCTCGCGGCTCGCCCAAAGGCTGAGTTGACGACTTTCGCGCACCCCGCCTTCGCCCCCTATCTCGACCTGCTCGCCCGCCTCGCGGGCAGAACGGACCTGGCCGCGCTGAACGAAGTCGCGCAGCGTCTGGAGGCGCGGCACGCGCACGGCGGCCGGGCGCTGCGCTTTGCCGCCGTGGCGGGCATCGCGTCGGCGGCGCAATACGAGCAGGCCATCGCCGCGACCGGAATTGTCCCCACGCGCGAGCACAACCTGCACGATTTCCTGAACGCGCTGGTGTGGCTGCGCTTTCCGCGCTTGAAGTCCGCCCTCAATCTGCGCCACTGCCGCGCGCTGGCCGAACAGCCCGGGGAGCGCACGCGCCGCGGCCGGCTGCGCGACCGGCTCACGCTGCTGGACGAAAGCGGCATGCTGGTCGCGGCGGCCGAACCGCGCCTGCTGCAACTGCTGCGCGAAAAGAAATGGGTGGAGCTGTTCTGGGATGCGCGCGCGGATGTCGTCCGCCACCTGCGCTTCGCCGTCGTCGGCCATGGCTTGCTGGAAAAATGCCTGGCGCCCTTTCCGGGCATGACCGCGAAGTGCCTGTTGCTGCAGACCGCCGAAGCCGGCCCCGCCGCGCTCGACGGGCCCGCCGCGCTTGCGGTGCTCGGCGCGGAAACGCTGGAGCTGCCGCCGCTGCCGCTGCAGGGCGTGCCCGGCTGGGACGACAACGCAAGCCGCGCCTATTACGAAAACACGGCAATCTTCAGGCCGCCCCGCCGCCCGCAGTGAGGCGTTTGCCGGGCCGGATATTGCGCTAGACCGGGCGCGCGGCCCCGGCGGTTTCCCCGAGCCAGGCTTCGGCGTCCGCGATTTCGTCGAACAGGCGGATTTCCGCATCGACGAAAATGCGGTTGACCCAGGCGCTCCAGGCGATCCATTCGTTGCTGGTGAGGATGGCGACGCGGTCGAAATCATTGGCGTGCGCGCGCGAAAACTTGAGCTCCTCCCAGGCCACGTCCAGGCTGAAGGAAAGCATGTCGCGCAGGTCGACCAGCAGGTTCACCACCCCCTGGAACTTGATGCCGTAGAGCACGGCCTCCTCGAACTCCCTGTAGTCCTCCAGCGTGAAGCGGCCCAGCACCGACAGGCTGATGACATTGTCCTTGACGTTGATTGCGATCATGAACCCTCTCCAGGCACCACATATATAGAACAATATAGCCTGATCTCGCGAAAGACGATCCGTCCATGCGGCCGCGGGACCGTTTGCGGGCGCGAGCATGCGCCAGCCGGCGGCGCCCGCAGCCGAAACGACATGCCCGATGAGGCTTGAGCCGCCCCGGCCTCGCGGCCCAAGGCACGTCGGCGCGCCGGCTTGCGGACCGATTTGGGGGCGGCTTCCGAAACTTCCGTTCTCCGGCAATAATGCCGCCAAAATTTAATGAAAAAATGGCGCTTCACGGCCTTGAGATTCCGGCTTTTTTGCCGAATCTCCGGCATGAAGACGTGTTCTTCGGCACGAGCAGAGCCTTCCCGCCAGCCGCCGAAGCCCGCTGACAACAACACCAAATAATCTTTGCGTGCGGAGACGCAAATGTTGCCAAGCCATTGTGCTGCATCAAGCGCAGGGGGACTTTTGCCCAAGCCGCGGAAGGCCTTCGCGCAAGGCGTCAGCCTGTGCCGCGCCAAGGCGCCGCCCGACGGACCGGTTCGCGCGCGCCTGCGCTGTTCCCGAAGCGCCCCGCCAGTCCGCTTCCGCCCGCCTCACCCCGACCTGGAGCCGCGCAGCGCTTTCATCCTGCGCCGATGGGCAGTCTTTCTCCATCCGCCCACGGCCTCCTCCCGTATTTTTGCCGAACCCGGCCAGGAATCCTCCCCATGAGCATGTCAGTCAACATTATCGGCAAAATCGCATCGATCGAAGGCGCGGCATATGCCCGCGGCAAGGATGGCTCGCTTCGCCAGCTCAAAATCGGCGATACCGTGAATGAAGACGAGATCATCGTCACCAGCGAAAACGGCCGCGCCGAACTGGAACTCAATGACGGCAGCATCCGCCTGCTGCGCGCCGAGGAAGCGGTCACCCCCGTCGCCCTTGCCTTCGATGCCGAGCCGAGCCAGCCTGTCAGGCTGGCCCAGGCCGACTCCGCCGACGAGGCCGACGCCGTCTCCCGGGCGATTGCCGAGGGCGGCAGCCTTGACCTGCTGCTCGAAGAACCCACGGCCGGCCTGACCGATGACGCCGGCGACAGCGGTCATGACATGGTGCGCGTCCTGCGCGTAGCCGAGGCTTCCGATCCCGTCGGGGGCAACAGTTTGTTCGTGCACGCCAACGCGCCCGCCATGGATTTGCCGCCATCGGCTCCCGACCGCGGCGCCGCCGCGCATGCGGTCTTGACAGCCCCCAGCCAGCCCCCGGTCGCCGCCGACGTCGCCGCCGCCGGTGACGAGGACGCCGCCTCGATCGCGATCACGCTCTCCGCCTCCGACCTCGACGGCAGCATCGTCGGCTACACCCTCATCAGCCTGCCCGCCAACGGCACGCTCTACGCCGACAGCAGCCTCAGCATTCCCGTCAAGGCCGGCGACACCCTCGCCAGCGCCACGCTGTATTTCGTGCCCGATGCCGACTGGAACGGCTCCGCCAGCTTCGCCTACACCGCCACCGACAGCGGCGGCGCCGTTTCCAATTCCGCCACCGCCAGCCTCAGCGTCTCGCCGATCAACGACGCGCCGGTCGCCGCCGACGTCGCCGCCGCCGGCGACGAGGACGCCGCCTCGATCGCGATCACGCTCTCCGCCTCCGACCTCGACGGCAGCATCCTCGGCTACACCCTCACCAGCCTGCCCGCCAACGGCACGCTCTACGCCGACAGCGGCCTCGGCATTCCCGTCAAGGCCGGCGATGCGCTCGCCAGCGCCACGCTGTATTTCGTGCCCGATGCCGACTGGAACGGCGCCACCAGCTTCGGCTACACCGCTATCGACAACGAGGGCGCAAGCTCCAGCACAGCTACTGCCAGCATCACGGTTGACGCCGTGAACGACCTGCCGCTGATCTCCGGCGATGACAGCGGCGGCGTCACCGAGGACGACGCCGAGCCGACGCTTTCCGCCACCGGTACCCTCACGGTCAGCGACGCCGACGCCGGCGAGTCGGCCATCGACACCACCGTGCCCGTTGCCGCCAGCGCCGGCGCGCTCGGCAGCCTCGTCATCGACGCCGGCGGCAACTGGACCTACGCGGTCGCCAACGCCGACGTGCAGTACCTCAAGGACGGCGAACAGAAGTTCGAGACCTTCACCGTCACCA
>JANJWO010000075.1 GCA_024709485.1 Hydrogenophilaceae bacterium
TCGGACTTCGAATCGCGACCCACCACGATGACATTGCCCTTGTAGAGCTTGAGGCGCACGCTGCCGTTGACGTGCTGCTGGGTGTGGTCGATCAGCACCTGCAGCGCGCGGCGCTCCGGGCTCCACCAGTAGCCGTTGTAGATCAGGCTGGCGTAGCGCGGCATCAGATCGTCTTTCAGGTGCGCGACCTCGCGGTCGAGGGTGATCGACTCGATCGCACGGTGCGCCTTCAGCAGGATGGTGCCGCCGGGGGTTTCGTAGCAGCCGCGCGATTTCATGCCGACGTAGCGGTTTTCCACCAGGTCGAGGCGGCCGATGCCGTGCTTGCCGCCGAGTTCGTTGAGTTTCGCCAGCACTTCGTGCGCCTTCATGGCCTGGCCGTTGACGGCGACGACATCGCCCTGCGCGAAGTCAAGGGTGAGGTATTCCGCCTGATCGGGCGCCTTCTCCGGCGACACGGTCCAGCGCCACATGTCCTCCTCGGCCTCGGCATTGGGGTCTTCCAGATGGCGGCCTTCGTAGGAAATGTGCAGCAGGTTGGCATCCATCGAGTACGGCGAGCCGCCCTGGCGATGCTTCATGTCGATGGGAATGCCGTGGGTCTCGGCGTAGGCAAGCAGCTTCTCGCGGCTCAAAAGATCCCATTCGCGCCAGGGCGCGATCACCTTGACGTCGGGTTTCAGCGCATAGGCACCGAGCTCGAAGCGCACCTGGTCATTGCCCTTGCCGGTGGCGCCGTGGCAGATGGCGTCGGCGCCGGTCTCGTTGACGATCTCGATCAGGCGCTTGGCAATCAGCGGGCGCGCGATCGAGGTACCGAGCAGGTATTCGCCCTCATACACGGTGTTGGCGCGGAACATCGGGAAGACGAAGTCGCGCACGAACTCCTCGCGCAGGTCGTCGATGTAGATCTGCTCCGGCTTGATGCCGAACTTCAGCGCCTTCTGCCGCGCCGGTTCGAGCTCCTCGCCCTGGCCGAGGTCGGCGGTGAAGGTGACCACCTCGCATTGGTAGGTGTCCTGCAGCCACTTGAGGATGACCGAGGTGTCCAGGCCGCCGGAATAGGCGAGTACGACTTTCTTGATGCTGCTCATGTTCTGCTCGAAGAGGAATTAATGCGTGGAACCGGAGCCCTTGGCGCTGTGCACGATGCCCGGGAAGTTGCCGACCCGCAGCACGCTCATGTCGATGCGGTCGGTGGCGTTCTCGATCTCGATGCCGACGATGCGGCCGTCGGCCGCGATGTTGATGTTGACGCCGGGATGCGCCTCCCACGAGTGATCGGCGGTTTCCGGCAGCAACTCGAGGTAGAGGGTGTCCTGATCTCTGAAATAGGCGATGTTCACGTGTTCGACCTCCTAATGGTCCAGTTTTCCCAGCAGCAGATATTCCATCAGCGCTTTCTGGGTGTGCAATCTGTTCTCCGCCTCGTCCCACACCACGCTTTGCGGCCCGTCGATCACCTCGGCGTCGACCTCCTCGCCGCGGTGCGCGGGCAGGCAGTGCATGAACAACGCATCGGGTTTGGCGGCTCTCATCATGTCGGCGTCCACGCGCCAGTCGGCAAAGGCCTGCTTGCGCACTTCGTTCTCGGCCTCGAAGCCCATGCTGGTCCACACGTCGGTGGTCACCAGATCGGCGTCCTTGCACGCCTCCATGGGGTCGGCGAAGCTTTCGTAGTGGCTGGTGTCGTAGAGTCCGGCGCGCTCGGGCTCGACCTCGTATCCCGGCGGCGTGGACACGTGCACGTTGAAACCCAGCACCACCGCCGCCTGCAGCCAGGTGTTGCACATGTTGTTGGAGTCGCCCACCCAGGCCACGGTCTTGCCGCGGATGTCGCCGCGGCGCTCGATGTAGGTGAAGATGTCGGCGAGGATCTGGCAGGGGTGGTATTCGTTGGTGAGGCCGTTGATCACCGGCACCCGCGAATGCTTCGCGAAGCGCTCGATGATGTCCTGCTCGAAGGTGCGGATCATCACGATGTCGACCATGCGCGAAATCACCTCGGCGGCGTCTTCCACCGGCTCGCCGCGGCCCCGCAGGGTGTCGCGCGGATTGAGGTAGATCGCCGCGCCGCCCCGCAGGTGCATGCCGGCCTCGAACGAGAGGCGCGTACGCGTCGAGCGTTTA
>JANJWO010000028.1 GCA_024709485.1 Hydrogenophilaceae bacterium
GGACGGGTCGAGGAAGATCTTCAGCTGCGCTTCGTAGAGCTCTTTCTCGTCACTGACGCTGGCGGCTTCTTCGATGCGGTCGGCGTCGTAGAGGATCACGCCCAGGTAGCGGATGCGGCCGACGCAGGATTCCGAGCACACCGTGGGCTGGCCCGCTTCGATGCGCGGGTAGCAGAAGATGCACTTCTCGGCCTTGCCGCTCTTCCAGTTGTAGTAGATCTTCTTGTACGGGCAGCCGGAGATGCACATGCGCCAACCGCGGCACTTGTCCTGGTCGATCAGCACGATGCCGTCCTCCTCGCGCTTGTAGATCGAACCCGATGGACAGGAGGCGACGCACGCCGGGTTGAGGCAGTGCTCGCACAGCCGCGGCAGGTACATGAGGAAGGTGTTCTCGAAGGTGGCGTGCATTTCCTTCTGCACGTTGTCGAAATTCTTGTCGCGGCCGCGCGAGGCGAACTCGCCGCCGAGGTCGTCCTCCCAGTTCGGGCCCCAGTGGATCTTGTCCATCTTCTCGCCGGTGATGGCGGAGACCGGGCGCGCGGTGGGCGGCGTCTCCGACAGCGGCGCCTTCTGCAGGTGCTGGTAATCGTAGGTGAAGGGCTCGTAGTAGTCGTCGATCTCCGGCAGGTTGGGGTTGGCGAAGAGGTTGGCGAGGATTTTCACCTTGCCGCCCTGGCGCGGCTCGATCCTGCCGTCGGGCCTGCGCTTCCAGCCGCCGTTCCAGACGTCCTGGTTCTCCCACTGCTTGGGGTAGCCGATGCCGGGCTTGGACTCGACGTTGTTGAACCACGCGTATTCCATGCCTTCGCGCGCGGTCCACACGTTCTTGCAGGTGATCGAGCAGGTATGGCAGCCGATGCACTTGTCGAGGTTCAGCACCATGGCGATCTGAGCACGCACTTTCATCATGTTCTCCTTGCCGGCAGAACGGGCACCTGCCCGTTGCGCCTGTTGTAAAAAGGCCCGTCCCCGACGGGGGGCGCGGGCAATGGGTGGAGGAGGGAGTCCCACCGCAAAACTTTCATGTGCTTTCCCGCAGCGGACCTTCCAGCCAGTCCACCTGCTTCATCTTGCGCACGATCACGTACTCGTCGCGGTTGGAGCCGACGGTGCCGTAGTAGTTGAAGCCGTAGGCCTGCTGCGCGTAGCCGCCGATCATGTGCGTGGGCTTGGTGATGGTGCGCGTCACCGAGTTGTGGATGCCGCCCCTGAAGCCGCTGGTCTCGGCGCCCGGCACGTTGATGATCTTTTCCTGGGCGTGGTACATCAGGCACATGCCGCGCGGCACGCGCTGGCTCACCACGACCCGCGCCGTGAGCGTGCCGTTGACGTTGAACACCTCGACCCAGTCGTTGTCGACCAGCCCGGCTTCCTTCGCCTCCGACTCCGACACCCAGACGTGGGGGCCGCCTCTGGACAGGGTGAGCATGCGCAGGTTGTCGGTGTAGGTGCTGTGGATGCCCCACTTCTGGTGCGGGGTGATCCAGTTCAGCACCAGCTCGTGGTGGCCGTTCGGCTTCTTGCCCAACAGCGGCGCGATGGTCTTGGTGTCGACCGGCGGCTTGTACACGCACTGGCCCTCGCCGAAATCCAGCATCCACGGGTGGTCCTGGTAGAACTGCTGGCGGCCGGTGAGGGTGCGCCAGGGGATCAGCTCATGCACGTTGGTGTAGCCGGCGTTGTAGGACACATGCTCGGATTCCAGCCCCGACCAGGTCGGCGAGGAGATGATCTTGCGCGGCTGCGCCACCACGTCGCGGAAGCGGATCTTGTCGTCCTCGCGCGGGATGGCGAGATGGGTATGGTCGCGGCCGGTGATCTTGGACAGCGCGTCCCAGGCCTTGACCGCCACCTGGCCGTTGGTTTCCGGCGCCAGCATGAGGATGGTCTCGCAGGCGTCGATGGCCGAGTCGATCTTGGGCAGCCCCTGGCTGATGCCTTCCTCGGTGACGGTGTAGTTGAGCTCGGCGAGCTGCTGCACCTCGTCCTCGGTGTTCCAGGCGATGCCCTTGCCGCCGTTGCCGACCTTGGTCATCAGCGGGCCGAGCGAGGTGAACTTCTTGTAGGTGTCGGCGTAGTCGCGCGTCACCACCGCCATGCTCGGCATGGTCTTGCCGGGGATGGGATCGACTTCGCCCTTCTTCCAATCGCGCACGGACAGTGACTGGCCGAGTTCAGAGGGGGTGTCGTGCATCAACGGCGTCAGCACCAGGTCCTTCTGGGTGCCGAGGTGGGTGGCGGCCAGTTCGGAGAATTTCCTGGCGATGGTCTTGTAGATTTCCCAGTCCGACTTCGATTCCCACAAGGGCTGCACCGCCTCGCTCAAGGGATGGATGAAGGGGTGCATGTCGGAAGTGTTGAGGTCGTCCTTCTCGTACCAGGTGGCCGAGGGCAGCACGATGTCGGAATACAGGCAGGTGGTCGACATGCGGAAGTCGAGCGTGGTGAGCAAATCGAGCTTGCCTTCCGCGCCCTTGTCATGCCACACCACTTCCTTGGGCTTGGCCTCGCCGAGCTCGCCGAGGTCCGGCCCCATCACCGCGTTCTGGGTGCCGAGCAGGTACTTGAGGAAGTACTCGTGGCCCTTGCCCGAGGAGCCCAGCAGGTTGGAGCGCCAGACAAATAAATTGCGCGGGAAGTTCTTCGGATTGTCCGGGTCCTCGCAGGCGAATTTCAGCGCCCCGCGCTTGATCTGCTCGACCGCGTACTGCACCGGGTCGATGCCCGCGGCCTCCGCCGCCTGGGTGACCTCCAGCGGGTTGGTCTCCAGCTGCGGCGCCGAGGGCAGCCAGCCCATGCGCTCGGCGCGCACGTTGAAGTCGATCAGGCGGTAGTCGCCGGTGCCCTTGGCGGCGGTGGGCGAGAGGATTTCCGACACCGCCAGCTTCTCGTGGCGCCACTGGCTGGTGTGGGCGTAGAAGAACGAGGTGCCGTTCATCTGCCGCGAGGGGCGATGCCAGTCGAGGGCGAAAGCGAGCGGCGCCCAGCCGGTCTGCGGGCGCAGCTTCTCCTGGCCGACGTAGTGCGCCCAGCCGCCGCCGGACTGGCCGATGCAGCCGCACATCATCAACAGGTTCATGATGCCGCGGTAGATCATGTCATTGTGGTACCAGTGGTTCAAGGCGGCGCCGAGGATGACCATGGACTTGCCGTGGGTCTGGTTGGCGTTGTCGGCGAACTCGCGCGCCACGGTGATGATGTCGGCGCGCGGCACGCCGCAATGCTTCTCGGCCCAGGCCGGGGTGTAGGGCACGTCGTCGTCGTAGCTCACCGGGATGTTGGGCCCGCCGAGGCCGCGGTCGACGCCGTAGTTGGCCAGCATCAGGTCGTAGACCGTGGCGATGCGCACGTCCTTGCCGCCGACGCTGATGACCTTGACCGGCATGTTGCGCACCAGCAGCTCGTCGTGGTCGTCGCCGCCGAAGTAGGGCAGGGCGACCTCGGCGATTTCGTCGTGAGTTCCCAAAAGCGTCAGCTGCGGCTTGACCTCTTTGTTGGAGTAACCGTCGCGCATCTCCAGGTTCCAGGCGCCGGACTGGCCCCAGCGGAAGCCGACCGAGCCGTTGGGCGCCACCAGATAACCGGTGTGCTCGTCGTACACCACGGTCTTCCACTCGGGGTTGTTGTCCTGGCCGAGGTTGCCGGTGAGGTCGGAGGCGCGCAGGAAACGGTCGGCGACCAGCTTGCCGTCGTGCTCCTTCAGCATCACCAGCATGGGATGGTCGTTGTACTGGCGGCAGTAGCCGTCGAAGTATTCGCTGCGGTTCTTGTTGTGGAACTCGGACAGGATGACGTGGCCCATGGCCAGGGCGAGCGCGGCGTCGGTGCCTTGCCTGGGCGCGAGCCAGATGTCGCCGAACTTGACCATCTCGCCGAAGTCCGAGGACACCGCCACGGTCTTGGTGCCCTTGTAGCGCACCTCGGTGTAGAAGTGCGCGTCGGGGGTGCGGGTCTGCGGCACGTTGGAGCCCCACACCATCAAATAGGTCGAGTTGTACCAGTCGGCCGATTCCGGCACGTCGGTCTGCTCGCCCCACACCTGCGGGCTGGAGGGCGGCAGGTCGCAGTACCAGTCGTAGAAGGACAGCGGGGTGCCGCCGATCAGCGACAGATAGCGCGAGCCGGCGGCGTAGCTCACCATCGACATGGCGGGGATCGGCGAGAAGCCGGCGACGCGGTCCGGGCCGTATTCCTTGATGGTGTGCACGTTGGCGGCGGCGATGATCTCGGTGACCTCGTCCCACTTGGCGCGCACGAAGCCGCCCTGCCCGCGCACCGACTTGTAGCGCTTGGCCTTGGCCGGGTCGCCGGTGATCGATTTCCACGCTTCCACCGGGCCCAGGGTCTTCCTGGCCTCGCGCCACAGCTCCATCAGGCGGCCGCGGATCAGCGGGTATTTCACGCGCTGCGCCGAGTACACGTACCAGGAATAGCTGGCGCCGCGCGGGCAGCCGCGCGGTTCGTGGTTGGGCAGGTCGGGGCGGGTGCGCGGATAGTCGGTTTGTTGAATCTCCCAGGTGATGAGGCCGTTCTTGACGTAGATGCGCCAGCTGCACGAGCCGGTACAGTTCACGCCGTGGGTCGAGCGGACGATCTTGTCCTGCTGCCAGCGGCTGCGGTAGGCGTTTTCCCAGCTGCGGTCTTCATTGCTGACGACGCCGTGGCCGTTGGAGAACTCGCTTATGTTCTTTTTGAAGAACGTCAATCGGTCGAGGAAGTGACTCATTGCTTTGCTCCTTGCTGGTTTGCGGTCACGGATTCTTGATATAGGCGTTCTTGCGCAGGTAGAACCACCAGTTCAACACCAGGCACACGGCGTAGAACACCGCGAAGCCGTACATCGCGTATTGCGGCGTGCCGGCCTTGATCTGGTTCTTGATCACCTCGGGGGCGATGAAGGAGCCGTAGGCCGCCACCGCCGAGGTCCAGCCCAGCACCGGACCGGCCTGCACGCGGTCGAAGATCACGCCGACGGTGCGGAAGGTGGAGCCGTTGCCGATGCCGCTGGCGGCGAACAGCGCCACGAACACCGCCAGGAACTGGCCGAAGTAGGCTTCCGGCGTGGCCGATTGGTAGGCCTGCATCAGCACATACCCAGCATAGACGGACGCGGCGACCATGATGGCCGAGATGGCCTGGGTGACGATGGAGCCGCCAACCTTGTCGGAAATCCAGCCGCCCACGGGGCGGATCAGCGCACCGACGAAGGGGCCGATCCAGGCGTACTGCAGGGCGGACGGCGCGTTCGGGTTCTTGCTGTGCACCCAGGCCTGGGTGGCGGCGTCGAACACGTGGGTGTCGCCGAAGATCACCGTGATCGACAGCGGCAGCGCCATCGAGAAGCCGATGAAGGAGCCGAAGGTGACCAGGTAGAGCGCCGTCATCGACCAGGTGTGGCGGTTCTTGAAGATGGCGAACTGCTTGGCAATGTTCTCCTTCATCGGCCCGAACGCCGCCAGCTTCAGGATCAGCAGCGTGGCGACGATGATGAGCGGCATCGCCAGCCACATGTTGAGCAGGCCAAGGCCGGTGGGCGCGGGCAGGTAGAGGTAGAGGCCTCCGATGGCGGGAATGAAGGCCAGCGTGTAGAGCCAGGTCACCTTGAGGAAGGCGGCGATGGAGTGGCCCGCATCCGGTGACACCGTGAGCAGGTTGTTCATGCCGAACCAGGCGATGGCGCCGAGCGGCACCAGCGACAGCATCCAGGTGAAGCCGGCGTTCTGGACGAAGGTCTCGGTGCCGGCGGCGATCTTGCCGAAGATCCAGCCGCTGTCCTTCACCAGCGTCATCGGCTCGCCGCCGAGCGCGCCGAACACGCTCACCGTCATCACCAGCGGGATCAGGATCTGCATGGTGGTGACGCCGAAGTTGCCGAGGCCGGCGTTGATGCCGAGCGCGGTGCCTTGCAGCCGCTTGGGGAAGAAGGTGGAGATGTTCGACATCGAGCTGGCGAAGTTGCCGCCGCCGACACCCGACCACAGCGCCATCAGCTGGAAGCTCCACAGCGGCCACTCCGGATGCTGCAGCACGATGTCGGTGCCGATGGCGGGCGCGAGCAGCATCGAGGTGGTGAGGAAGATGACGTTGCGTCCGCCCGCCAGGCGGATGAAGAAGGACGAGGGGATGCGCATGGTCGCGCCGGCGAGGCCCGAGATCGCGGTCAGCGTGAACAGCTCCTCCTTGCTGAAGGGGAAGCCCAGGTTGGACATCTGCACCGTGATGATGCCCCACATGAGCCACACCGCGAAGCCGCACAGTAGAGCCGGAACGGAGATCCACAGGTTGCGGTAGGCGATCTTCCTGCCGGTCGTTTCCCAGAAGGCCGGGTCTTCCGGGTTCCATTCCTTGATGTTGATGGGCATTGAAGGCTCCTGTCCTGGAAAGAGGGGTTATTCGAGCGTGTCGGCTGCCGCGGCCTTGATCACCGGCAGCTTGCGGACTTCGGTCAGGTACATCCAGATCAGCGAGACCCAGGTGATGCCGTACATCAGCATGAAGATGCCGCTGTTGATTCCGGTGAGATCGACGATGGCGCCGAACAGGATGGGCAGGATGAAGCCGCCAAGGCCGCCCATCAGCCCGACGATGCCGGAGATGACGCCGATGTTGTCCGGGTATTCGTCGGAGATGTACTTGAATACCGAGGCCTTGCCGAAGGCCCAGCACAGCCCGAGGATGAACAGCAGCGCGGTGAACACCCAGACGTTGAGACCGATATGCAGGGAGAATTCGCCCTTGGTGGTCTGGATGACCATGTCGGTCTGCGGATAGGAGAGGAGGAACAGGCAGATCCACGACACCCACATCACCCACCAGGTGAGCCGGTGCGCGCCGACCTTGTCCGATATCCAGCCGCCCACCGCGCGCATCACGCCGCCCGGCAGAGAAAAGCAGGCGGCCATCAGCGCGGCGGTCTTGATGGAGAAGCCGTACTCCGTGATGAAATACTTGGTCAGCCACAGCGCCAGCGCCACGTAGCCGCCGAACACGATCGAGTAATACTGGGAGAGCTTCCAGACGTTGGGGTCCTTCAGCGCGGCGAGTTGCTGCTTGAAGGTGACGTGGCTGGGGACGTGGTGCGCCGTGTCGGTATAGGTGAAGATCCAGAAGAGGATGGCGGTGATCAGCATGACCACCGCATACACATGCGGCACGGCCTGCCAGCCGAAGGCGACGACCAGCGAGGGGGCGATGAACTTGGTCAGCGCGGCGCCCGAATTGCCGGCGCCGAAGATGCCCATGGCGAAGCCCTGGCGGTTTTTCGGGAACCAGCGCGCCACGTACGCGATGCCCACCGAGAACGAGCCGCCGGCCACGCCCACGAACAGCGCCAGCACCAGGAAATGCCAGTACGCCGTGGCATAGCCGATCAGCCAGATCGGCACCACGACCGCCAGCATGAGGGCGGTGAACACGATGCGCCCGCCCAGCCTGTCGGTCCACATGCCGAGCGGCAGGCGGATGAGCGAGCCGGTCAGCACCGGCGTCGCCACCAGGATGCCGAACTGGGTTTCGTTCAGGTTCAGCATGTTCTTGATCGGGATGCCGATGATCGCGAACATCATCCACACGGCGAAACAGGCGGTAAAAGCCAGCGTGCTCAGGGTGAGCACGGAAATCTGCTTTTGGGGCTGGGTTGCCATGGCGCGTCCTTTGTTGTATTAAGACTAACTTGTCTTAAATGATGATCGCAGTGTAGGCCGATGCCCATAAATGAAAAGTGGTGAATATGTATGCCAAAGAAAGCTTTATGCCTCCAATGAGGTAGGGTGGTATGCAGATAACTTGCTGTTTTTTAAAATATACCCTGCTGGCAGCTCGGCCACGGGTAGGGTAAAAGTAAATTGGGAGTAGCTCTTCAACGGTGAAGACGAGCCAATGGTGACAGTGGTATATTTGGCCTGTGGGTAGACGGCCCAATCAGGCGCCCGCTCCGCTTTGGACGGATGGCTCGCGCCGGCGCGGGCCGACACTAAATTTCGCGCCCCAGGCAAGCGCCTGGGCGCCCGCTTTCAGGAATTCGGATTTTTTTTAACCAGTACGACAGGAAACTCAAATGAAAAAGACATCGCTCCTTCTTGCCCTTTCACTCGCTGCGCTGCTGAGCGCCTGCGGGAAAGAGGAAAGCGCGCCGCAAGAGGCCGCCGCGCCGGCCGCCCCCGCAGTCGAGGCGCCTGCGCCCGAGGCCGCCGCGCCGGCCGCCGCGGAGCAGCCTGAAGTGGCGTCGGACGACGTGGGCAAGAAAGTGTTCGGCGCCGTTTGCTCGATGTGCCACGCCTCCGGCGCTGCCGGCGCGCCGAAGACCGGCGACAAGGCCGACTGGGGCCCGCGCATCGCCCAGGGCATGGACACCCTGTACAAGCACGCGATCGAAGGCTTTACCGGCGCGAAAGGCATGATGCCCGCCCGCGGCGGCTCCACCACGCTCTCGGACGACGAGGTGAAGGCGGCGGTGAACTATATGGTCGACAAGGCCAAATAAGCCGGAGGCCCGGAAATCGGGCCGCCAGGACGAAAAAAGCGGGGGAGACCGGGTCTCCCCCGCTTTATTTTTGCCTGCGCCTGCCGGATCGGCCCGGGAGCCGGGCGGCGATGGGCCGCTGATGCTGGCCCGGAGTCAGTGGCGATGGCGGTTCAGGGAAGCCAGCAGAGCGGGCGTCATGTCCGCGGCGGTCAGCACGCTGCCGCGGTGCCGGCGGGCGAAGGCGTCGGCCGCGCGGCGGCTGGCGAAGGCCGGCAGGTCGGCGTTGCGCATCGGCCCGGTGATGTCGGAGCCGTGGACGAAAAAGGCGCGTCCGGCCTCGATCCAGTGCCCGTTCTCGAAATCGCGCACATAGCTCACCGCGACATCGGCGGCGGCATAGCCCCGGCTGTAGCGCCCGACCTGCTGGAGGAAGACGAACAGGTTGATCGGCGAGTCGAAGAAATGGGCGGCGCCGTCCTTGAAAATGATCTGCGCGGCCCAGCGCGGATAGCGCGCGGGATACATGCCGCATACCGGGCAGCGCGCCTCGGCGGGCACCGGGCGCGGCGCGTGCATGGGCAGGCCGGCGGCGGGATCGTAGGGCGTCGCGGGCGCGAATATGCAAAGCTCGCCCTCGAACTGCACGGCTTCCTCGCGCGCCGGTTCGCCGGCGGCGAGCAGCAGCGCGACGATCACGGCGAGCGCCAGGCCGCCCGACAGCATCAGTCGGGGCGGCAAGCGCATCAGCCGGGGTCCTTGAGACCGAGCATCGGCTCGTCGAGCAGGGCGCGGATCAGGCGGTGCAGATTGTCTTCGGGCGAGGCCCCGGGATGCGTGACGGGGTCGGCCACGATGCGGCCGGCGGCGTCGTGGAGATGGTTGGGGAAGGTCGCCAGGTCGCGGTGCAAGGGCGCCGTGTCGATGCCGGATTCGGCGTCGCCATAGCTCCAGCGCAGGGAATAGGCGTCGGCCGCGGCATAGCGCACCTCCAGCGTCACGCCGTTGCGCAGGCGGATGATGAGGATGTCCTGCCGATGTTCGAGCTCGTCCAGAGCGTCCTGGAACGCGAGTTCGACCGACTGGCCGAGTTCAAGGTGCAGGCTCATGAGCGGTTGGCCTCCTTCAGCAGTTCGGCAAGCGCTGCCCGCGCGGCTGCGCGGGTGTCCGCGAGGATGCGCGCCGCCAGATAGTGCTCATAGGCCGGGTGCTCGGGCACTTCGCCGGCCTGGATTTTCTGCAGCAGCGCCGCCTCGTCGGCGACGCCATAAAACGTGAGGGCGGCCTGGCGGTTTTCGCGCAGCTCGTAGCTCAGCTTGGCGAGCTGCTCGATTTCCGTTGCCGTCTCGAACGGGACGCTTTCAAAGAACTCGGGCATGATGTCCTTACATGTGGCTGTCGTGGAGAACGCCGCCGTTCAGCACGGCCATGTCGGGCCGAATGTCGGCAAAGCGATAGACCTTGCCGCCGTATTCGGCGGCGAATTTGACCGCGTCCTGTTCCAGCGCAAAGCTGGCGATGGTCGGCCCCATCGAGCCCTCGCGCTTGCTGCCGTGGACGTAGTAGGCGGTTTTGGCATCGATCCAGTGGCCGTGCGGCTCGTTCCAGTCCGCCTTGCCCATGTCCTGCACGAAAATGCCGCGCACCTCCCTGACCTGTTCCGGGGCGAGATAGACGTGGAACAGCTCCAGCGTGTCGCAGAAGTAATCCGGCTCCGCCTGGCCGGCGTAGAAAATCTGCGCCTTGGGGCCGGGGTAATCGGCAAGCAGCATGCCGTCGAGGGAGCAGGACGTGCCGCGGTTGATCTCCTGCGGTGCCACGGCGGCCGGGCCCGCCGACTGCCCGCAGCCCGCGAGCAGAGGGGCCGCGAGCGCGGCGAGGATGAGCGTGCGTCGAATCGAGGTCATCATTTGCGGAATCTCCAGCTTGCAATACCCAACGGCACCACGATCCAGGCCAGCATGACCAGGCCAAGCAGCCAGGGATCGGCCAGCGCCGGGGGGAAAACGGTCGCCAGCCCGTACAGGGTACGGACGTCGTCCAGGGAAAAGATGTTGAGGATGCGGAACACGTCGGCGGGGTTCGCCAGCAGCAGGTAGGGGAGAAGCTCGCCACCCCACTGCCCGCCGGTGACGACCAGGGCGCCGAGCAGCAGCAGGTCGAACACCAGCACGAAGAGGAACCAGGTGGCGATGGCAAGGCCCGAGGCGCGGGTGCGGTCGGCGGCGAACACCGACAGCATCACCGCCAGGCTCAGGAAGGCGCAGCCCAGCAGCACCGAACTGAGCATGAAGCCCGCGTAGTGGAACAGGGCGGCAAGATCGAGCTGCGTCGACAGCACGATCGCCACCAGGCCGAAGCCGGCAATGGTCGAGAAGGCCAGCGCGGCGGCGAGGCCGAAGTATTTGCCCAACAGCAGCTCGAGGCGCGTGATCGGCATCGACAGCAGCAGGTCGAGCGAGCCCCGCTCGCGCTCACCGACGATGGCGTCGAAACCCAGCACCAGCGCGATCAGGGGAACCAGGTAGATGACCAGGCTGACCAGGCTGGCGATGGTGACGTCGATCGAACGGAAGCCGACGCTGCCCTGCTGCGCCGCGCCGAAGTAGGCGATGACCAGCGCGAAGGCGGTGAATACCAGCGCCACGGCCAGCACCCAGCGGTTGCGGATGCGGTCCCAGAATTCCTTGCTGGCGATGGTGAGGATCTGTGCGATTTCCATGCCGCCCCCTCAGTCCGAGAAACCGAAAAACACGTCTTCGAGCGAAGGCTCGCGCAGGCTGAGGTCGCGGATGCGGCCGCCCAGGCGGGCGAGCGCCTCGATCACCGCCATCTTCGCCTCGCGCCGGCAGCGCACCCGCACGAGGTCGTCGTGCGCCTCGATCGCCTCCACCTGCAGGTGGGAGAGCGAGGCGCGCACCGTCTCGAAATCCTCCTTCGAGACGCGCACGCTGACCCACAGCGGCAGGTCCACCTCGTCGCGCAAATCCTGGACCGTGCCGCTGGCCTGGATCCTGCCGCCGGCCATGATGGCGATGCGGTCCACCCGCTCCTGGATCTCGGCGAGGATGTGGGAGGTGATGACCGTCGTCACGCCCTCGCTCCGCAACTGGCGCAGCGTGGCGTAGAAGCTGCGGATCGCTTCCGGGTCGAGGCCGGTGGTGGGCTCGTCGAGGAACAGGATGCGCGGCTTGCCGAGCAGCGCCTGGGCGAAGCCGAGGCGCTGGCGCATGCCCTTGGAGTATTCGCGCACGCGCCGCTTGGCCGCGTGCGCAAGGCCCACGCGTTCGAGCGTCGGGCCGGCCTCGGCCAGCGCGACGCCTTTCAGCCGGGCGAACAGCCACAGCGTCTCGATGCCGGTGAGGTTGTCGTAGAGCACCACGTTTTCCGGCAGGTAGCCGACCGTGCGCCGCACGGCGCGGAAGCCGCGGCCGGTGACGGGCGCGCCGCCGATGCGGATTTCGCCCGAGGTGGCGGGAATCAGGCCGAGCATCATCTTGAACAGCGTGCTCTTGCCGGCGCCGTTGTGCCCGATGAGGCCGAACAGCTCGCCGGGGCGGATTTCGAGGTCGACGCCATCGACTGCGCGGATGCTTCCGTAGTGCTTGCGCACCCCTTGCGCGACGATCAGGGGCGCGCCGGCGTCATTGGGGGTGAGGGGGGAAAGTACCACGCCATTGTCTCCAGTCGGGATTGTGCGGCTGCATCCGCGGTTTGGGGTCGACGATGCTGGTGGCGCGCAGCAGCGGGAACTGCTGGCTGACCATGCGCAGCGTCTGCACCGCCGGGCTGGCCAGCAGCAGCTTCATCATCGGGTGGCGCCAGGACAGGTAGTCGACCATGTCGTTGGCCTCGTAGGGCACATCCCCGATGCCGTCGCCGTTTCGGTCCCAGCCCACATAGTTGCTCCAGTAGTTGCCGGGCCAGACCTCGTCGCGGGTGGCCACGTACTTGATCTGGGTGCGGTTCAGGATGAAGTCGTTGCCCTCCGCCTGGTTGCGGTAGGAGCCCGCCCACAGGTGGACGCCGACCGTGTTGTCCATGACGAGGTTGTTGCGCAGGGTATTGTACTCGGCGTCGTAGATGAAAAAGCCGCGGTTGTTGCCGGCGACGACGTTGCCTTCGATCACCGAGTCCTGGATGGTGCGCAGCATGATGCCGTGGTCGGAATTGCCCCAGGCGCGGTTGTTGCGCACCACCTGGTTGCGCACTTCCATCAGCGCGAGGCCGCCGCGGTTGCGGTACGACTCGTTGCCTTCCCACAGGTTGTAGTAGGAGTTCATGTAGTGCGTGCCGTAGCGCGAGTCGTGGATGCGGTTGTTGAGGAAGGTCGCGTGGTGGGAGACGTCCACATAGATGCCGTCGCGCACGAAGCTGATGCGGTTGCCGATGATGCGCGCGCCCCGGGTGTTGTAGAGCTGGATGCCGTTGCCGCGGCTGGCCGACTGGTAGTCGCGCTTGCCGGTGATGAGGTTGTTGCGGATCTCGACGTCCTTGACCTTCTCGATCCACAGGCCGAAGAGGTTGTAGGTGAGGTCGCAGTCGCGCACGGCGGCGCGGTCCGCGCCGGGCTGGATGTAGATGCCGGCATTCTGGGCCACCAGATCGCCGCCCGAATCGCGCACGATTATGCCCTCGATGGTGACGTCGGTCGCGGTGACCCGGATGGTGTCGCCCTCGAGGCCGCCGCTCAGGGTGGGGCGGTCGATGCCTTTCAGCGTCAGCGGCTTGTCGATGCGGAGGTTTTCCCGGTACAGGCCGCGCTCCACGCGGATCTCGTCGCCGGCGCGGGCCTGGGCGATGGCCGCGCCGATGGACTGGCCGGGGCGCACCGTCAGGATGTCGGCGCACGCCTGGCCTGCCAGGCAGGCCAGCATGCCGATCTGTGCCACCGCCCTCAGCCATCCCGCGGCCGGTGCCCGGCGCGCGCGCGTGCGGGGGGTTAGTAAAGCCATTGCAGCGCCGGCAGGCCTTGCAGGAAATGCAGTACCCCCGTGCCCTTCATGATCAGGAACAAGGCGGCGGCAATGAGCAGGTTCTTGAACGCCACATAGGAGGCCATGTCGGCCCAGGAGGCGGGCCGCAGATTGCGCCCCCACCACGGACCGTCCTTGACGTAGGGCTTGCAGCGCATGCGCACCACCAGTTCGTAGACGCTCCAGCCCAGCCACCAGCCGAGCACGATGCCGGGGCCGATGCGGCCGGCCGCGCCGAGAATCCAGACCCAGGTCACCAGAATCGTGAGGGCGAAGGTGGTGGCCTGCAGCAGCTTCGGCTGCTGGAAGACCCTGCGGCTCCAGGGGAACAGGTGGTCGAAAAGCTCCTGCCCGACGAAGCCCGCCAGGCTCTGCCGCGCCGCGGCGGCCGGCGCGGGCGCGGCGGCGACCGGGGCGATGGGCAGGAAGTAGCCGTCCGCGCCGATCGCGGTCAGCGGCACGCCGGCCTTGGCGCGGCGCTTGCGCTCCTGGGCCAGCGGCGGGCACGCATGGGGGTCGTAGTACAGCACCTGGCAGTCGAGGCACAGCAGGCATTCGCGCTGGTCGATGCGGCCGCTGTCGTCGATCGCCTGCGAGCCGCAGCCCACCTGGCAGGCCGCGCACGGGCCGCATTCCTTCTTGCGCTTGAGGCCCCACCAGCGGAACGTCGAGGGCACCGCGAGCGCCGCGCCCAGCGGGCACAGATACTTGCAGAAGGGGCGCTCGAAAAAGATCGAGGCCACGAACAGCAGCGCCCAGAACGCCACGAACGGCCAGGTGCGGTTCCACACCCCGACCAGGAAGGTGGTCTTGAACGGCTCCACCTCGGCGAGCTTTTCCGCCAGGCCCATGGAATAGAAGGACACCGCGAGCAGGACGGTGAAGATGACGTACTTGATCCATTTCAGGCGGTCGTGCCAGCGCTGCGGCAGCAGATGGCGCTGGTAGCGCTTGAGGCCGATCTTGCCCGCCACATGGTAGGCCAGTTCCGCGAGCGAGCCGTAGGGGCACATCCAGCCGCAGAACATGCCGCGTCCCCAGAAGAACACGGTGACGATGATGAAAATCCAGAACAGGAAGATGAAGGGGTCGGACAGGAACAGCTCCCAGCGCCACTCGAACAGGATGGCGTGGAACCAGGTCAGCACCTGGGTGATGGAAGGCACGGCCAGCAGGTAGAAGCCGACGAAGCCGATCGAGGTGGCCCACAGCAGATACTTGGGGATGTCCTTCCAGCGCTTGTCCTTGTGCGTCGAGCGCCGGACGAGCTTGTCGCGCAGCGCGTACACCGTGCCCGCGGCGGCGAGCCACAGCAGGAACAGCACGATCTCGGTCTTGCGCGCCTTCCACACCTTGATCCAGGTCGCCTCCGGCTTGGCGATTTGCGGCCGGCCGCCTTCCAGATAGCGGGCGGGCAGCCAGTATTCGCGGTCGAAGTTGACGAAAGTCTTGGCGCCGGTCTGGCGGTCCAGCTTGTTGGCCAGATACACCAGGTTCCAGGGATAGGCCGCGCTGAACGTGGACGAGCGGATGACGAAGATGGCCGATTCCTTGTAGAGCGGGGCGCCGGCGGCCTCGATGCCATAGAGATTGAGGTAGTCCAGGTCGCGGAAGGTGAAGGTGTCCATGTCCTGGGACACCTGCACGCGATCATAAATGCCGCCGCGGACAAAGCCCGAACCCTTGAACGAGCCGGTGCCGTTGGCGATCATGAAGATGGCGTGCTCGCCCGGCGCGAGCTTGGACATCAGGGCGGCGTAGCCGTGCTTGCCGAGCACGCTGCGTCCGATCCGCGGTTCGTTGAGGTAGCCGAAATGGATGTCGATGTAGGGCTGCCCGTCGGATTTCAGCCCGAGTTCCTCCGGCATGACCTTGAGTTCCCGGATGCTGCCCTCGTCGAGCAGCGCCTGCCAGTCCAGGGTGCCCGGGATGTCCTTGAATTTCGCCTGCTCACGCGCCGTGGACTTGACGATGCCGACCTGCTTGGCAATCTCCAGGCCGCTGCGCAGGATGACCTGGTTTTGCGCGATGACGGTCACGGTGGCGCCGGAAATCGCGTCCACCCCGATCATGCCCTCGTCCGGACGGCCGCTGCCGACTTCGATCTTGGCGCCGACGAACTTGCCGAGGTACTGCTCGACGAATTTGGTGAGTTCCGACTCGGGGATGCCCACCAGCAGGATCGGCTCGGAATGGCGCAGCACCCTGACGCCGGTGATGATGCCCTTGGTGTCCATGCCGAGCAGGGTGACCACGGGCTTGCCCGAGTAGGCCGGGATGTCCACCACGTCGGTGGAGAGAAAGACATAGCCGATCAGTTCGCGGCCGTCTTCCCCCTCATGCTTGTCCTTTTTGCCCTTGCCGTCGTGTCCGCCCTTGCCGTCGTGTCCGCCCTTGTCGTCGTGCTTGTCCTTGCCGTCATGTCCGTTCTTGTCGTCGTGCTTGTCCGGCACGTTGCGATAGGCTTCGACATATGCCGGCTTGCCCATGCGCAGCGAGAAGCTGTCGGCGCCCGGCATCACATCCTTGCAGGGCACGTACGCGCAAAGGTCGGGGTCGGTGGACAGCTGTGCGGGCAGCGGCGCCTCATAGCTACCGGCGGCGGCCAGTCCGTGGATCAGGAACAAGCAGAATATCGCCAGGAGTCGGGCGAGCGGGCGGGCAAGATGATTCATGGAAAACACCGCAAGTTTTTGTACATCAATGGATGCGCTTGCAACGCATCCCCCTGCTGAAGTGTATCTGTCCGCCGGAGGGGCGGTCCAGAAAAACCGTGATTCCCGTTCCGCCAGGGGCGGCGGAACGGGGGAGACGGATCAAGCCTCGACGATCATGCGGCTGCGCATTTCCAGGTGCAGCGCGTGGCAGAAGTTGGTGCAGTAGCACCAATAGACGCCCGGCTTGTCGGCGATGAAGGTGACCGACTTGGTCTCCTGCGGGTTGACGATGAACTGGACGTCGTACTTGGGGATGGCGAAGCCGTGAGTCAGATCCTCCACCTTGTCGTGGTTGGTCAGGATGAGGGTCACTTCGTCCCCCTTCTTGACCTTGAACTCACGCAGGCTGAAGGTCGGCGCCTGGCTGGTCAGCTTGACGGTCACCTTCTTGCCGTTGCGGAAGACGCCCGAGTCCTTCGGATCCTTCACCGCGTTCGGGAACTCGTCCATGTTGTAGATCTGGCGCGTCTTGATGATGTCGCGGCGCACGATGATCGAGTCATGCGGCTCCGAGTACACCGAATGGTCGGCCACCAGCTTCATCTTGTCGCCGCTGATGTCGATCAGCTGCGCGGTCTCGGCATGCAGCGGGCCCACCGGCAGGAAACGGTCCTTGGAGAACTTGTTGTCGGAGATGAAGTACTTGCCGTCCGCATCCTTGGTCTCGCCCATCGAGGTGAAGCCGTGGCCGGGCTGGTAGTGCACGTCGATGCGGTCCACCACGGCCTTGGCGTTCTTGTCGCCCTTGTAGGCCTTGATCGCCGCTTCCACGTTCCACTTCACGATCTGGCTGTCGAGGAACAGGGTGGTGTAGGCATTGCCCTTGTTGTCGAAGCCGGTATGCAGCGGGCCGAGGCCGATTTCGGGTTCGGCGACCACGGCGTCGCGCGGCTTGGCCAACTCGCCGTCGAACCATTTCAGCACCAGGGCGTGCTCGATGACCGTGGCGGTCGGCGACAGCTTGCCGGAGCAGGCATAGTATTTGCCGTCGGGGCTGATGTTCACGCCGTGGGGGTTTTTCGGGATCGGCACATAGCAGGTCAGCGCGGTCTTGGGATCCTGGTTGGCTTCCCGGGTGCCGTCGACGACCGGCACCTTGGAATTGCCGATGGTGGTGAACTTGCCGGCCTTCACCGCCTCCTCGATGCGGGCGACGTTGAAGAACGCGCAGGCGTCCATTTCCGACGACATCATGTCCTCGTAATGGATGCCCTTCTCGGTGTTGTACTGGTTGGTCGCGGCGAGCTTGCCGTCGTAGGAGGTCGCCACCAGGTCGCAGTTGCCGTCGATCAGCACCTGCCAGCGCGGTTCCATGGATTCGGAATCGACGCAGGTGAACAGCGACTTGTACTTGCTGGCATCGTTCACGTCGCGGCCGTCGTTGGGCAGCGGGACCGCGAACTCGGCGCCGCAGAACACGCGGGTGGTGTGGTTGATCTTGGCGTCGACCGGGTCGCGCTTGTCGGTGAAAGTGCCGTGGAAGCCCTGGACGTTGGGCAGTTCAAGAATCTTGTCGCATTCCATGGTGTCCATGCGGACGCGCGCCAGGCGGCTGTGGATCTTGTCGTTGACGAACATGTACTTGCCGTCGTAGACGCCGTCGGTGTAGCTCTGGTGCACGTGGTGGGTGTCGCCGGTGGTGTACTTGGGCGTGCCGTTGGGCTTGGTGCCGAGAATCGCCTTCGATTCGTTGGTGATGCCCCAGCCCACCAGCGCGTCCATGTTGAACACCGGAATGCGCTTCAGTTCGCGGCCGGAGGGGATGCCGTAGATGCGCACCTCGCCGGAATGGCCGCCGCTGGAAAAGGAGTAGTACTCATCGAGCTGTCCCGGCGGCACCTCGTATTTGCCGAATTCGGCGCTGCCGGCGGCATGGGCGTCCGCGCCCGCACCGGCACCTTCGGTTGCCGCAGGCGCGGTTTTCTTGTTGCATGCGGACAAGCCCAGCGAAAGCCCCGCGCCGGAAAGCCCGACCAGCGCGGCGGTATTCATGAATTTGCGGCGTCCCAGGTCGGGCTGGGCGTCGGCGGACTTGTTGTCGTCCTGCGTATGGTCGTGTGTCATGTCGTGGTATTCCCCATCTTGAAAATAATCGGCACTTCCGTTCGGATTGGCGTAAGGCAACCCGGTTCGCTCCTTGGTGGCCGCCGCAGGGCTGCCACCAATGCGACAATATATCGCATTGACAATATATAACACTTTGAGTCCAACATATAAAGAAAAATCGATCTCAAGGTCTTATTTGATTTGCCGTCCGCGCGCGCAAGCGGCGGGCCAGAGGGTATATGGTGAAAGCTGGTCGATACGGGTGTTTCATGCCGGAGCGACGGGTTTGTGGTCGGCATGGCCCCGGCGGCAATGGTACTTTGGAGGTATCACTTCATACTCGCAGGCCGCGCCGGCGAAGAAGGTGGATATGAGCGAAATACGTGATTTTCTGCAACATTCGCTGCTGCTGAAACTGGGCGGGGCGCTGGCGCTCATTGGCTGTTTCGCGATCCTGGGCATGGCCAGCTCGGGCATCATCGCCGAGTCGGTGCAGGGCAGCGGCGAGGCGATCAACCTCGCGGGCAGCCTGCGCATGCAGACTTACAGAATGAGCGGTCTCGCCCTGTCCGCGCGGCTGGCGGAGGGCGGCGAGGCCGCGCGCCAACTCGACGACGCGATCAAGGGGTTCGAATCCACCCTGGCCAGCCCCCATATCACCGGACTGATGCCGAAGCAGGTCGAAACCGAGCTCTCGCGCAGCTATGCCGCGGTGCTGCAGGCCTGGCAGCAGGTGAAGCCGCGCTTCGCCGCGGCGGCGCGCGGCGCCGGCGCGGCGCCCGGTCAGATTCCGCTGATGGCGGAGGCCAATGCCTTCGTCGACAAGATCGATCATCTGGTCAAGCAGATCGAGCGCGATACCGAGGCGAAAATCCTGGTCTTGCGCATGGTGCTCGGCGCCGCCTTGCTGATGTCGCTGGTGGTGGGCTCGCTCACGCTGTTTCTGGCGCGCAATGACCTGGTCCTGCCGCTGCGCGACCTGTTGTGGTTTGCGGGCAATGTCGGCCGCGGCAATCTCGCGGTGCGCACCGAGCACACCGGCAGCGACGAACTCGGGCGCCTGGGGCAGGCCTTCAACCACATGGCCGAGGAACTGTCGCGGATGTATCAGAACCTGGAGGCGCGGGTGGCGGAAAAGACCGCCGAGCTCACCATTTCCAATCGCTCCCTGGAGCTGCTCTATCACTCCATCGCCCGCCTCTACAACGGGCCGGTGGCGGCGGACACCTATGCCATCCTGCTCAGGGACCTGGAGAACGTGCTTGGCCTCGGCCATGGCCTGGCCTGTCTGGTGGAAAACGGCGAGGAGCGGGCGCGCGTGATCGCCAGCACGCTGGAACCCGGGCGCGGGGGCGATGGCGCGTGCGGGCTCATGAACTGCGAGGAATGCATGGCGCGCAGGGCGCTGACCGTGAGCACGCTGAAGAGCGGCAAGCGCCTGCTGTCATTGCCGCTGCAGGATGCGGAGCGCATCTATGGCGTGCTGCAACTGGAAATCCCGATGGACATGGCGCTGGCGCCCTGGCAGACCCAGCTGCTGGAAGCCCTGTCGCGCCACATCGGCAGCGCCATCGGCACGGCGCAGCGTGCCGAGCAAAGCCACCGCCTCGCGCTGCTGGAAGAGCGCGCGGCGATCGCGCGCGAACTGCACGACTCGCTGGCGCAGTCGCTCGCCTACATGAAGATCCAGGTCGGGCGGCTGCGGCCCTACGTCGAAGAGCGCGGCGGCGAAGCGGCCCAGGTGCTGCACGAACTGCGCGAGGGCCTGAACAGTGCCTACCGGCAACTGCGCGAGCTGCTCACCACCTTCCGCATGCGTATCGAGGGTGGCGGCCTGGGCGCGGCGCTGCACAATGCCGTGGACGAGTTTTCCGAGCGCGGCGGCATCCCCATCGCGCTGGAGGTTAAGCTTGCGGGCTGCGCGCTGTCCGCCAACGAGGAGATCCATACCCTGCAGATCGTGCGCGAGGCGCTCTCCAACGTCGTCAACCATGCGCGCGCCGGCCGGGCGACGGTCAGGGTGGAGTGTGGCGGCGACGGCTCGGTTAGGGCGATAATCGAGGACGACGGCACGGGCCTCCGCATGGCGGCAGGCGCACACCACTACGGCATGAAGATCATGGAAGAGCGTGCGAAAAGCCTGGGCGGCGCGCTGTCCGTGGAGCAGCCGGCGGCGGCCGGCACGCGCGTCACGCTAAACTTCATGCCGTCGAGCCGGCGCCGGCCGGCGGCGCCGGCCTCGGCAACCTGACTACGCAGCCATGAGCACAGAAGACATCCAGTCCATCCTCATCGTCGATGACCATCCGCTGTTCCGCAAGGGCGTGATCCAGCTGATCCAGTCCCTGCCGGAGCTGAGATTCATGGGCGAGGCCGCGAATGGCGCGGATGGCATCCGGCTCGCGCGCGCACTGAATCCGGACATGGTGCTGCTCGACCTCAACATGAAGGACATGAGCGGGGTCGACGTGCTGAAGTCGATCAAGGCGGCCAACCCGGACGCGCGCGTCATCATGCTCACGGTGTCCGATCATGCCGATGACCTGATCGCCGCCTTGCAGGCGGGGGCGGACGGCTATCTGCTCAAGGACATGGAGCCCGAGGAGCTGGTGGCGCACCTCGCGCAGGCGGCGCGCGGCGAGATCACCATCACGCCGCGCCTGACCCAGTTGCTGGCGGCATCGCTGCGCGACATCGGGCGGCCGCGCAAGCCTTCGGAGGCGGGGCTCACCGAGCAGGAGGGCAGGATACTCGAGCGCATCGCCGCCGGCCTGAGCAACAAGCTCATCGCCAAGGAACTGGATATCGCCGAAGGCACCGTGAAAGTGCACGTCAAGCATCTGCTGAAGAAACTCAATCTGCGCTCGCGCGTGGAAGCCGCGGTGTGGGCGGAGCGCAGCCGCCACCTGGACTGAAGCCCCCCCCGGCAGGAAATTTAGATGGACGGCGGCATGAGGCTAATTTAAGATAACACGGTCTTATTGTAACCATATCGGACTTGTGGAATTGCCGTGACCATGCTCGCCGAGCGCATCCATACCTTCGGTCAGGCCATGCTGAAAAAGCATGGCGCGCGCGTGCACAAGGTCGCGCTCGACGCCGGCTTCACCTGCCCCAACCGCGACGGCAGCAAGGGCATCGGCGGCTGCACGTTCTGCAACAACAAGTCTTTCGCGCCGGGAACGCGCGAGCCGGCCTCGCTGTCCGGCCAGTTCGAGCGCGCGCGCGGGCGCATCGGCAAACGCACCGGCGCCGAGCGCTTCATCGCCTATTTCCAGGCCTATACCAATACCTATGCGCACGTGGACGAATTGCGCGCGCTGTACGATTCCGCGCTGGCGGAGCCGGGCGTGATGGGACTGGCCATCGGCACGCGCCCCGACTGCGTGCCGCCGCCGGTGCTGGACCTGCTCGCCGAATATCGCGAACGCGGGCATGAAGTGTGGCTGGAGCTCGGCCTGCAGTCGGCGTTCGACGAAACGCTGGCCAGGGTCAACCGCGGCCACGGCTTCGCCGAATACGCCGAGGCCGCGCGCGCCGCGCGCGCGCGCGGCATCCCGCTGTGCTGCCATCTCATCGTCGGCCTGCCGGGCGAGGGCGAATCGCACAGCCACGCAAGCCTCGACCGCGTGCTCGAAATCGGCGTCGACGGCCTCAAGCTGCATCCGCTGCACGTGGTGAAGCACACGAAACTCGCGATCGAATGGAAGCGCGGCGAATACGCGCCGCTGACGGAAAGCGAATACACCCGCATCGCCGCCGACCTCATCGAACGCACGCCGTGGGAGGTGGTGTTCCATCGCGTCACCGGCACCGCGCCGCCGGACATGCTGCTGGCGCCCGCATGGTGCGCGAAGAAATGGGATGTACTGAATGGCATCGCGCGCGCGCTCGACGGGCGCGGCACGCGCCAGGGCGCGCGCGCGGGGCAGGCCTGGAGCAAGGAGATCCATCATGCCGCTTGAACTCATCTGCCCCGCAGGCAATCTGATGTCGCTCAAGGCCGCCATCGACAACGGCGCCGACGCCGTGTACATGGGGTTTCGCGACAACACCAACGCGCGCGCCTTCCCGGGCCTCAATTTCGACGATGCGCAGGCGGCCGAGGGCCTGCGCTACGCGCACGAGCGCGGGCGCCGCGTGCTGCTCGCGCTCAACACCTATCCGCAACCCGACAGCTGGGCGCGCTGGACGCATGCGGTCGACCGCGCGGCGAAACTGGGCATGGATGCGGTGATCCTCGCCGACGCCGGCCTCATGCGCTACGCCGTGAAGAACCACCCGCAGCTGCGCCTGCACCTGTCGGTGCAGGGCTCCGCCACCAGCTACGAGGCGATCAATTTTTATCGCGAGCATTACGGCATCCGGCGCGCGGTGTTGCCGCGCGTGCTGTCGCTGCCGCAGGTGGAGAACGTGGTGAAGCACACCGAGGCCGAGATCGAGCTGTTCGGCTTCGGCGGCCTGTGCGTCATGGTCGAGGGGCGCTGCCTGCTGTCGTCCTACTGCACCGGCGAATCGCCCAACTCGGCCGGCGTGTGCTCGCCGGCCAAGGCCGTGCAGTGGAAGGAAACGCCGAGCGGTCTGGAGTCGCGCCTGAACGGCGTGCTGCTCGACCGTTACGGCAAGGACGAGAAGGCCGGCTATCCCACGCTGTGCAAGGGGCGCTTCGAAGTCGCGGGCGAAACCTACTACGCCATCGAGGAGCCCACCAGCCTCAACACCCTCGACTTGCTGCCGGAGATGCTCGCCATGGGCATCGCGGCGATCAAGATCGAGGGCCGCCAGCGCAGCCCGGCCTACGTGGCGCAGGTGACGAAGGTCTGGCGCGCCGCCATCGACGCGGTCAAGAAGAATGCCGCGGGCTTCAAGCCGACGCAGGCCTGGCAGGCGGAGCTGAACAAACTGTCCGAAGGCCAGAGCCATACGCTCGGCGCCTATCACCGACCCTGGAAGTGAAGCCCATGAATTTGAGCCTCGGCCCCCTGCAATACTACTGGCCGCGCGATCAGGTGCTGGCCTTTTACGCGGAAGCGAAAAGCTGGCCGGTGTCGCGCATCTATCTGGGCGAAACCGTGTGCTCGCGCCGCCATCAGTTGCGCTTGCCGGACTGGCTGGAGCTTGCCGGGGAACTGGCCGCGGCCGGCAAGGAGGTGGTGCTCTCGTCCCAGACCCTCATCGAGTCGGAGCCCGACCTCAATGTGGTGCGCAAGCTGGCGGGCAACGGGCGTTTCCTGGTCGAGGCCAACGAGTGGGGCGCGGTGCGGCTGCTGGAGGCGGCGGGCGTGCCCTTCATCGCCGGCGCCACGCTCAATATCTACAATCACGAGACCCTGGACGTGCTGGCCGAGGCCGGCGCCCGGTGCTGGCTGCCGCCGGTGGAAACCTCGCGCGACGCGCTGGCGGCGCTGCTCGAGCGCGCCCCGGCCGGGCTCGAAACCGAAGTGTTCGCCTACGGCAAGCTGCCGCTCGCCTATTCCGCGCGCTGTTTCACGGCGCGCCATTACAACCTGCCCAAGGACGACTGCCAGTTCCGCTGCCTGGACCATCCCGACGGCCTCACGCTGGCCACGCGCGAGGGCGAATCCTTCCTGACCATCAACGGCATCCAGACGCAGTCCGCCGGCGTCTACAGCCTGATCGGGGAGCTGCCCGCGCTGCGCGCGCTCGGGGTCGCCACGCTGCGCCTGTCTCCGCAATCGCACCACATGGGGCGCGTGGCCGGCATCTTCAGCGCCGCGCTGGCGGGCGAGGCCGACGCGGCCGAGGCCCTGGCGCGCTTCATGCCGGGCAAGCCGGTCGACGGCTATTGGCATGGCCATGCGGGGCTGGAGTATGCGAAGGAGCGCGCATGCTGATCACGCGCAGGCTGGAGTTCGATGCCGGCCATCGCATTCCGAATCATGCCAGCCAGTGCCGCCATCTGCACGGGCATCGCTATGCCATCGAAATCACCCTGTCCGGCAGCATCATCGACGCCGAGGGTCTGTCCGAACAGGGCATGGTCATGGATTTCTCGGAGGTGAAGCGCATCGCCAAATGCGCGCTGGTCGATCATTGGGACCATGCCTTCCTGGCCTACCAGGGCGATCGCGCGGTGGTGGATTTTCTGGCGACCCTGCCCGGCCACAAGACCGTGGTGCTGCCGATGGCGCCCACCGTGGAGAACCTCGCCGCCGAGGCCTTTCGCATCCTCGATTCGGCCTATCTCGACAGCTATGGCAACCAGCTCGGGCTCGTGAGCGTGAGGTTGTACGAAACCCCCAACAACTGGGCCGATGCGATTCGCTGAAGCCAGGCCAACGAAGGAGCCGCAATGTTGAATCTTGCCGTACCGAATGTGCTGGGCGCGCTGATCGGGCGATTGCCGACGCTGCCGCCGAGCCTGGCGTTCTCGCTGCTGGCCAACCGCGTGCTGTGGCCGGCGCTCAAGGAGCTCGACTACGCGCCCCTGATCGGACGGCGCTACGCCATCCGCGTGAAGGATCTCGGCCTGGTGCTGCGCTTCACCGTCACGCCGCGCGGCTTCGCTCCCGACAGCGGCGCGCCCGCGCTGGTCATCAGCGCCAGCGCGCGGGATTTCCTGCTGCTGATCAGCCGCCGCGAGGATCCCGACACCCTGTTCTTCAGCCGCCGTCTGGTGAGCGAGGGCGATACCGAGCTCGGGTTGGTGGTGAAGAACCTGCTCGACGCGCTCGACCCCGGCAGCCTGTTGCGCCGCCTGCCCGCGCCCCTGGCGCACGCGGCGCGGCGCCTGATCGCGGTCTGAGCGAGGAAGAGCGGCGGGCTAATCCCTGGGCGCCCAGCCCGAGATGAGGGTCGAGATGACGGCATCGGCCTGCTCCGTCAATTCGAAGCGGTGATCCGAGAGCACCCAGCGGAAAGCCAGGCCCTGGACGGCCGCGATCAGGATGCAGGCATTCTGCTGCGGGACGATGTCCGCGCGGATTTCGCCCTGCGCCTGCGCGGCGCCGATCAGGTCGGCGACGAACTGCAGAAAAAACTGGACCAGTTCGTTCATGCGCTCGCGGAAGATGGGGTCGCCGCTTTGCAGTTCCTCCGAGAACAGCAGGCGCGGAATGCCCGGCTGCTGCTGGATGAAGTTCAGATGCGCGCGGATGACGGTTTGCAGCCGCTCCAGCGGCGTCATGCGCTCGAGCCCGAGTGCGGCCATTTCCTTTTGCAGCCGGGTCTGGATGGTGTCGACCAGCGCCACCAGGATATGGCTCTTGTTGCCGAAGTGCAGGAACAGGGTGGGCTGGGCAATGCCGACCGCCTTGGAGAGCGAGCGCGTGGTGAGCCTGGCCACGCCTTCGTGGCGAATGATTTCCATGGCCGCCTCGACGATGTCATGGCGGCGGACTTCGGCGGATTTCCTCTTCTTTACGGCCACTGTGTCGGGGGGGCGGGACAAGGTTGGCAGGTGAAACATTCGCGCTTTCGAGCCGAAAGCGCCGGGAGTGGTGGCAGCGCTTGGCGCTGCCACCCAAAGATACACCCTCAGGGCGTTTTCAGGAACAGCAGCTGCCTTCCTTGACGCCCGACTTCTTCAGCATGAAAGCCAGCGGGCAGAAGCCGGTCACCCCGCTTTGCGCCAGGTTGGCGCCGACGAAGACGCCGAGCCACAGCCAGGCCGGATTGGAAAAATGGGCGAGCGCGATGCTCAAGAGCACCACCAGGCCCGCCACGAGATGAACGATGCGATCTACGGTCATGAGTTTCTCCTAGGAAAATGCATCGCGAGGCCCCGACCAGAGGGCCTCGCCTGCGCGGTCAGAACTTGTACGAGATGTTGAGGTTGTACTGGTTCTGGCTGATCTCGATCTTGTTGGACGTGACGCTGGAAGTCAGATCGTTCTTGAAGGCATGGGTGTAGGCGAAGCTGCCGCTCACCTTGTCGCTGAACTTGCGCGAAACGCCGAAAGACAGGTGCTTCTCGATGATCGCGGTGGAGCCGAGGTTGCTGTCGACATCCTCGCGCCCGATGGGCGACTTGCCGTAGTTGAAGCCGAGGCTCACCGCCATGGGGCCCATTTCCTTCTTCACCCCGATCGAATACACCGTCTGGTCATCCCAGCCGAAGGTCAGCTCGGCAGGCACGCCGGCGAGGCCGCCCGGATTGTCGACCTTGATCCGGTCCATCACGTCATTGAAGAAGATGCGCTTGACGTCGAATTCGACCAGCAGCCCGGGCATGGGCTTGAACGCCAGGCCCGCCGCCACCGTCGCCGGCATGTCCATGTCGAAGCTGACCGTGCCTTTGCTGGTGTTGTATTCCATCTCGCTGATGTCGGTCTTGGTCGTGTACGTCAGGCCGGCCTGCAGCATCGGATTGATCTTGTAGGTCGCGCCGAGGGTCGCGCCAAAGCCGAACTGCTGGTTCTGCGGCAGGCTGAATTGCGGCGTGGACATGGCCAGGCTCTGGTTGACGATGTTGAGCGAAGCGCCGAGGGTGAGCGCGTCGTTGACCTTGAAGGCCGCGCCCGGGGAGAAGCGGAACACCTGCTTGGTCGTGACGATGGCCTGGTCAGGCGCCGGCCCCGGCTCCAGCAGGGGATAAATGTCGTCCACGTTCACCCCCATGCCGGCAATACCGCTCAGGGCCATGCCGAGGAACAGGCGATCGTTGACGTTGAACGCCGCGGCGCCGGTCGGCATCATGTACCAGTTGGAATCGCTCTCCTGGCCGTTGACTTCGCGCGGCGGGTTCAGAAGGCCGAAGCCGAGGTCCATGCGCACGTCCTTCATGCCGAGGTCGGCCATGCCGGCGGGGTTGACCAGGATGGTGGCGGCGTCCTGCGCCTGCGCGACGGTGGCGCCGCCCATGCCTGCCTGCGCCGCCGACAGGGCGAACATCTGGTCGCCGTTGGTGGCATGCGCGTTGATCGCAAAAGTACAGGCGGCCGCCGCGACGGCTGCTGCAAGTGTCTGTTTATTCATATTCTGTTCTCCTCAGTTTGAATTTAGTGGGGGGGTTACTTCGAAGCGGGGCTCATCAGGTTGGCCGAGATGCCCGGGGTGCCGCGGAATTTCTGATGGCAGGCGACGCAGCCGGTCATGATGTCGCTCATGTAGGCGGCGGCCCTCGGCATGTCGCCGGCATCGGCGGCTTCGGCCAGCTTGAGCGCGCTGCCCTCGACGGCCGTGTTCATTGCCGGCAGCACGCCCAGGTCGTTGTTGTTGACCTTGTCCAGAGAGAAGTAGGGCAGCAGTCCGCCCTTGGGGATGCGATGGCTGGCCAGGCGGCGGGCGGCCTCGGCCGCCTGCTCGGCGTTGTCGGTCGCCAGGGCCGAGGCGATGCTCTGATACTCGGACAGGATTTCATGCATGATCTGGCGCAGGGTCGTCTCCTTGGCGCGCCGGGGGTGGCCCGCATGCAATTGCTGGATGGTGGCCTTGAGTTCGGGCGACAGCGCCATCGCCTTCTGCCGCATCTCCGGGGTGTAGGTCTTCATCATCTGCTGCATTTCGGCCGGCATGGGCGCGGCATTTTGTGGCGTCTGCGCCAGGGCGGGGCCGGCGGACACGAGGCTGCCGGCCAGGATCAGAGTGGTAAACGAGGTTTTCTTCATGGAAATCTCCGCAAGGGTCAAGAAATCGGGTCAACATATGATCAAACGCTCACATGTTCGGGCGATTATATACAGGGTTTTATTTTGCGCAAGAGGATCGTCAACTCCTGTTTGTTGTGATATTTCCGGCTTTCCCGCTCATCATTCCGCGCCATCCGCGCGGTGAGCGGATACAATGCCATTGCTCAAACGGCAAATCGCATACCCGGCAATTGGGGGATCAGCCTTGTGCTCGATACGTGCCATGTGCCAAGACCCTGGCGGCGCCAGGGTTTGGCGCCCGGCATGCCAGGCCAGCTCAATGGGAACCAGAGGAACAAAATGAAACGCGTGGATGATTTCCGCCTGCGCTTTGGCAGGCAGGAACTGGTGCCGATCGTCATCGGCGGCATGGGCGTGGACATCTCGACCGCCGAACTTGCGCTCGAGGCCGCTCGCCTCGGCGGCATCGGCCACATCTCCGATGCCATGGTGCAGACCGTCTCCGACCGGCGCTTCGACACCAAGTTCGTCAGCGAGAAGATGAAGAAGTACAAGACCAACGCCGCCAGCAGCGACAAGTCCAACGTGCATTTCAATCTCGCGGTGCTCGAGGAGGCCACGCGCTACCACGTCGGCCGCACCATGGAGGCCAAGCGCGGCGACGGCATGATCTTCATCAACTGCATGGAGAAGCTGACCATGAACGCGCCGCGCGAAACGCTGCGCATGCGCCTGTCCGCCGCGCTCGACGCCGGCATCGACGGCATCACGCTGTCCGCCGGCCTGCACCTCGGCTCGTTCGCGCTGATCGAGGACCATCCGCGCTTTCGCGACGCCAGGCTCGGCATCATCGTCTCCTCGGTGCGCGCGCTGGCGATGTTCCTGCGCAAGAACGCCAGGCTGCGGCGCCTGCCGGACTATGTCGTGGTGGAAGGCCCGTTGGCCGGCGGCCACCTCGGCTTCGGCATAGAGGACTGGGCGAAATACGATCTGCACGTCCTGGTCGCCGAGGTGCTGGCCTACCTCAAGTCCGAGCATCTCGACATTCCGGTGATCGCCGCCGGCGGCATCTTCACCGGCGGCGACGCCACCGCCTTCCTGGAGCTGGGTGCGGCCGCGGTGCAGGTGGCCACGCGCTTCACCGTCACCGACGAATGCGGCCTGCCCGACAAGGTCAAGCAGGAATACTTCAAGGCCAACGAAGACGACATCGAAGTCAACACCATCTCGCCGACCGGCTACCCGATGCGCATGCTCAAGGGCAGCCCCGGAATCGGCGCCGGCATCCGCCCCAATTGCGAGGCCTACGGCTATCTGCTGGACGCCAGCGGCCGCTGCGCCTATATCGACGCCTACAACCGCGAAATCGAACTGCACCCGGAGGCGAAAAAGATATCGGTCAAGGACAAGACCTGCCTATGCACCCATATGCGCAACTTCGACATCTGGACCTGCGGGCAGACCGCCTGGCGGCTCAAGGACACGACGCGCCGCCTGGCGGACGGCAGCTACCAGATGCTCAGCGCGGAGCAGGTCTTCCAGGACTATCAATTCAGCGTCGGCCAGCAGATCGCCCTGCCCCCGCCCGTCGCAGCCCCCTGACGCGCGCGCCTTCGCTGGGCGTCAGCGCGCGGCGGCGGACAGTCTTTTCTCGGGCGCGAAGGCGGCGTCCTGCGCCGGATCGAGAATGCGGTCGCCGCGGGCGTCGCGGATGCGCGTCACCAGCCCCATGCGGTTCATGCGCGCGATGAAGGGCGCCGGGTCGAGTTCCTCCACGTTGGCCATTTCGCCGATGTCCCAGGTGCCTTCGGCAATCAGCATGGCCGCCGCCACCGCCGGCACGCCCGCGGTGTAGGAAATCGCCTGGCTGCCCACTTCCTCGAAGCTCGCCCGGTGATCGCAGAGGTTGTAGAGGAGGACTTCACGCGCTTGCCCGTCCTTGGTCCCCTTGACGAGGTCGCCGATGCAGGTTTGGCCGCTATAGCCGGGCGCCAGCGAGGCGGGGTCGGGGAGCACGGCCTTGACGACCTCCAGCGGCACCACTTCCTGGCCACGCGCCGTGCGCACCGGCTGTTCGGACAGCAGCCCCAGGCGCTTCAGCACGGTGAAGACGTTGATGTAGTGCTCGCTGAATCCCATCCAGAAGCGGATGTCGGGGATGCCGAGGTTCTGCGACAGGGAGTGGATTTCATCGTGGCCGGTGAGGTAGGTGGTGTGCTTGCCCACCACCGGCAGATCCCACTCCTTGCGGCGCTCGAACATGGCGTTGGCTTTCCAGGCGCTGTTTTCCCACGACCACACGGTCGCCACGAATTCGCGGAAGTTGATCTCGGGATCGAAGTTGGTCGCGAAGTAACGCCCGTGGCTGCCGGCGTTCACGTCGATGATGTCGAGGGATTCGATCTTGTCGAAACAGTGGTCCAGCGCATAGCGCGCATAGGCGTTGACGACGCCCGGATCGAAGCCGGCGCCCAGCACCGCGGTCACGCCGGCCTGCTTGCAGGCCGCACGCCGTTTCCACTCGTAGTTGGCGTACCAGGGCGGCGTTTCGCAGACCTTGCGCGGGTCCTCGTGGATGGCGGTGTCGAGATAGGCGGCGCCGCTCTCGATGCAGGCCGCCAGCACCGACATGTTCAGGAACGGCGAGCCGACGTTGATCACGATGCGGCTGCCGGTCTCGCGGATCAGCCGGCTGGTTGCGGCGACATCCATGGCATCCAGCGCGTGGGCGCGGAGCACGCCGGGCTGCTGCAGGCTGCCTTTCTCGCCGATCGAGGCGATGATGGCCTGGCACTTGGCGAGCGTGCGCGAGGCAATGTGAATGTCGCCAAGCAGGGCATTGTTCTGCGCGCATTTGTGCGCCACCACGTGCGCCACGCCACCCGCGCCGATGATCAGGACATTGCGTTTCATGGGAGGACCTCCTTGCTGTTCGAATTCATGAACCTTCGTCAGGACAGGCTGCCGACGTAGTCGGCATAGGAAAATTCGCGCATCACGCGCACGCTGCCGTCGAACTCCCTGACGGCGATGGCCGGCATGTGGATGCCGTTGAACCAGTTCTTCTTGACCATGGTGTAGCCGCCGGCGTCGCCGATGGAAATGCGGTCGCCGATCTGCAGCGGGCGCTCGAAGCGGGCCTCGCCGAAGATGTCGCCGGCCAGGCAGGTCTTGCCACAGATCTGGTAGAGGTGATCGCCCTCGCCCTGGCCGATCGGCGCGGTCTCGCGGTAGATCAGCAGATCGAGCATGTGCGCTTCGGTCGAGCTGTCCACCACGGCCAGATGCTTGCCGTTGAAGCCGACATCCAGCACGCTCACCTCCAGCGTCGTGGTGTGGCGCACCGCGGCTTCGCCCGGCTCCAGATAGACCTGCACGCCGTGGGTTTCGGCGAAGCGGCGCAGGCGCTCGCAAAAGCGGTCGAGCGGGTAGCCGGGGTCGGTGAAACTGATGCCGCCGCCGAGGCTGACCCAGTCGAGCCGGCGCAGGATGTCGCCATAGCGCCGCTCGACCTCGGCCAGCAGCGCATCGAAGCGCTCGAAATCGCTGTTCTCGCAGTTGTTGTGGATCATCACGCCATCGATGCGGTCGACCACGGACGCGATGCGCGCAGGGTCGGGCTCGCCCAGCCGGCTGAAGGCGCGCGCCGGATCGGCGAGATCGAAGCCGGCGCAGCTGATGCCGGGATTCAGGCGCAGCCCCTTGGGTTTGTCGCCGGCAAAGGACGCGAAGCGCTGCAGCTGGCTGATCGAGTTGAAAATGATCTTGTCGCAGTGGGCGACGACCGCCTCGATTTCATGATCGGCGAAGGCGACGCTGTAGGCGTGGGTCTCGCCGCCGAATTTCTCGCGCCCGAGCCTGACCTCATACAGGGAAGAGGAGGTGGTGCCGTCCATGTGCGGGCGCATGCAATCGAACACCGACCAGGCGGCGAAGCATTTCAGCGCCAGCAGGACCTTGACGCCGGCGCGTTCGCGCACCTGGTCGATGATCTGCAGGTTGCGCAGCAGGGCCGGTTTGTCGATCAGGTAATGGGGGGTTGGAATCATGTCTCTAAATCGGGAGTCGGGGAGGGGTTGCGTTCGGCCTCGTTGCGGCGGCGCTTCTTGGCCTTTTTTTTTCTTGCCGCCGGCGGGGTTGATGCGCACCGGCGGCTGGCCGGGGAAAGTCGCCACCAGCGCCAGCCGGCCGCCCACGCTCTCGACGTATTGCCGCAAGGTGGACAACAGCATGTCGCTGCGTTTTTCGAGCCGGGAAATCGTGTCCTGGCCGACGGCAAGGGCAAGCGCCAGCTCCTCCTGCGTGTGCCCGGCGCGCTTGCGCAAATCCTTCAGGGTGAGCAGCGGCGCGGCGTCCACCGCCACGAGCGGGTCGTGCTCGGCGCGACGCGCGGTGGCGTCGGCGGCCGTTTTTCTTGCCATTTTGCTTGCCCTTGGGGTTGCGGATCGGAGCGTATTATGGCTTAAAAACCATATGTAGTAAAGATCATGGTCGGGGCGCTGCGCGGCGCGGCGCAGGCCGGCGCCGATGGTTCACGCGAGTTGCCAGCGGCGCAGCTTCGAGGCCTGCGGACGCGCGGGGTAAGGAGGATTTTTCGGCGCGCGGCGCCGAGGTCGAAGTGTTGTGCGGATGCGCCGGATGGGGGCGTCCTGGCCGCCGCGCGGGCAGGCCAAGGTCGAAGGCCGGGCTCGCGGGCCGAGCCGTGGGTGCGGTGCCTAGAGCGGCTCGACCGCGACCAGCTGCGGGTCGTCGAAGTGGTCGATCAAGATGCGTTTGACCCGCAGTTGCCAGAGTCGGCCGAACTCGGCGCGCTCGTCCGCATTGGCCTCCCCGGCGAGTATTTTCTGCAACAGCGCCGACATTTCGGGCGACGGCGGCACGGTTCCGGGGTGGTAGGAGACGTCAACGGCCGCGCCGGTGTCGATCCGGGTAAATCTGAGCTGGACCTCGCCGCCGACGCCGAACCGCAGCAAATCGCGGCGCCCGTAGCGGCCGCCCAGGCCCTTGAAGCCGCCTTCGCCGGCCGCGCCGGTGATGAGGCTGACGACATTGGCGATGACGCCGGTCACGCCATCGTCCTGTTCCGCGCCGAATTCGACGCGGAGGTTGCCGCGCTCGGGCAGGCTGTCCGGATATAGGCGTTCCAGCGCCTTGCGCGTCATGAGATAGGCGCCCGCCACCGTGGGGCAGGAATGACCGGCGAGCTTCACCGCATCGAGATAGCTGTAGCGCAGCAGGCCGTCGTCGGATGCGCCGAGAATTTCCGCAAGCGGGTCATATTGGGTGATTCCTTTCACCTCGTCGAAGAATGCCGGGTGGCTCATGATGTTTTGCCTTGTTGAACGAGAATGAGGGATGCGGCCGCCTGCAGCAGGAACCAGAGCAGGGTGGCCGCGCTCAGCGGCAGGCCCCATTCCAGATGCCAGCCCGCGGCTAGGCCGCCGCCGAGATACAGCAGCGCCCGCGGGCCGTTGTGGCGTCCGAGCCGCCGGCGCAGGTCGCCGTGCCAGGCGTTTTGCACGCCCGGCCGGAGCCACACCGGCAGCAGCTGGCTGGCCGCGCCGGACACCAGCGGCAGCAGAAAAGCGGCGATGAACAGCCTGGCGGGATCGAGCGTGACACCGATGGCCGCGGCGGCGCCGGCCGGCAGGCACAGGGCGAAGCCCGCGGCCGCGCTGGCCAGCAAGGGCGCGGCGCCGTGCGGCGCGAAAATTTCCGCGCGATAAAGCCGCAGCCACGCCGTGCCCAGGCGCGCCAGCGCGAGCGCCCAGGCGGCGGCGCCCAGCCAGGCGAGCGGCGCGAACCAGGCCGCGCCGGCAGCGATGAGCAGCGTGCCGCCGAATGCCCAGGGCAGATTCTGGCGCAGGCGTAGTGCCGCGCCCGCGTCCGGACGGCCGGCGGCGGTCGGCAGCAGCACCGCGAGCGTGCCCAGGGCGGTGAGGCCGATGAAGCCCAGCGTGTTGAGATGCAGATGCAGGCGTCTCAGGGCCGGGAAATGTTGCGGCCAAAAGCCGGCGGCGAAGATGGACAAAAGCGCGACGAACAGACAGGCGAGCGCGGCCTCGTACCAGGCAAGACAGGCATGCGGCTTGCCCAGCATGGCGGCGCGCCGCCGCCGGCTCCAGACGAACAGCGCGAGCGCGGCAGCCATGGCCAGCCCCGCGCCGCTCTGCCAGCCCTGTGCGAGCCCGCCCAGGGCGAATGCGGCCACCGCGAGCGCAGCGCCCGCCAGCGCGGCCATGGGGATGAGAGCGATGCCGGCTTCGGCCTCGCGCGTGCGCGTCAGCACCGGGATGAAGTGGCTCATGGCCCCGAAGATCAGGGGCATGGCGCCGACTGCCAGCATCAGGTGCAGGTAGGTTGCGCGGTCGGCGTGGGGCGCCCAGAACAGCGCCCCGGTGAAAACCCCCAGGGCAAGGAACACCAGCGCCGGCAGCACGTTCAGGCGTGTCAACACTGATTCCGCGGGCGTGAAACCGGTGTTGACACGCCCGGGCCCCAATCAGTTGCGGATGAAATCGATCACGATCGCGCCGGGGTCGCGCTGCAGGTATTCGATCGCCACGCCGTCGCCGTAGCGGTTGCGCAGCTGGTCCAGCAGCGGCAGGGGGTCGTGGTCGTTGACGAAGCGCATGCGCTCGCCCGGCGTGAGCGCATCCAGCGCGCCGAAAATGGCGGCGTGGCGGAAGCGCTTGGCGATGCCGCGGGCATCGAAGGGATAGATCTGGTCCTGGCGCAGGTGCAGGTGCGGATGCGGATGCGGATGCGGGTTCATGGCTTTGCTCCTTTAAACATGTAAATAGGAAACATATTATAATGCTAGTAGAATATGGGTTGGCAAGATAATATTTTTTTCATAAACATGTTATAGATGCATCTTACCCACTTCACCGATTACTCGCTGAGAGTGCTGATCTCTCTGGGCATGCAGCCGGAGCGGCTGGCCACGGTCGCCGCCATCGCCCAGCAATACGACATATCGCGCCATCACCTCACGCGCGTGGTGCACAAGCTCGGGCAGAAGGGTTATGTCGAGACCGTGCGCGGCAAGGGCGGCGGCCTGCGGCTCGCGCGTCCGCCCGAACAGATCAGGATCGGCGATGTGGTGCGCGACATGGAAACCGATTTCGAGCTGGCCGAATGTTTCCACGTAGGCGAGTCGAACTGCCTGCTGATGCCCGGCTGCGCGCTCAAGCCCGTGTTGGCCGAAGCGGGGCGCGCCTTCTTTTCCAGCCTCGATGCTTATACCCTGGCCGACCTGCTGCCCCCCTCGGCCCGCACCTTGAGCGCCATGCCGGGGCGACGCTGATCGGCGCCGGCATCAAGATCCGCTTCGCCGCATTCCGGAAAGAAAGCTGAGCGCCGCCCAGAAAGGGCGGGCGCTCAGCGGGCGGGCGGGGATTGCTCGGACGAGTCGAACGCGTCCGCGCTCGGCACCTGGAAGAACCCCTGCATGCGCAGCAATTCGTCGCGGTGTTCGATGACCAGTTCGTCGAGCAGCGCGCGTCCTTTCTGGGTCAGATGGACTTCAACCTCGCGGCGGTCGTGGCGGCCGACCTTGCGCTCGACCAGGCCCAGCTTCTCGCAGCGCGAAATCAGCGAGACCGCGCCATGGTGATGTGACTGCAGGCGTTCGGCAAGTTCGCTGACGGTGGCCCAGTCCCGCTCGGGCAGCCCGCGCACATGCAGCAGCAGCTGATATTGCAGATGCGTGACGCCATGCAGGCGCGACGCCTCCTCGCTGAAGCGCAGAAAGCGGCGGAGCTGATAGCGGAAATTGGAAAGCGTCACGAAGTCTTCTTTGCTCGGCGGGGGCTTTGTCATGGATGGATTTCCTCGTCGGGTTTTCGCTTGCATTTATATCACGGTGTGATATAAACAATCGTGGTCCTCGTACAGCAGACAGCCTGCTGTTTTCCGGCGCTGCTTCCAGTCGAGGCGCCCAGACCACTTTCATATATAAGGAGATTCTGATGAATATCCTGCGATTTCACAAATTGTTTCTCTTTTCGCACGAAGAGTGGCGGGGGCTGGCGGAGTCCCGGCCCGAGGCGCTCAAGCTCTTTATCCTGCAGGTGCTGCCCTTCGCCCTGGTGCCGCCCATCATGCTGGAGTATGCCAGCCGCCATGCGGGCGCGGCCATGTTCCCGAACGTGCCGGACCAGGAATGGGGCGTCATCGCGCTGCTCTTCATGCTGGGAGAAGTGGCCACGGTACCGTTGATGGCCTGGGCGATCAGATCCGTCGCCGCGGGCAAGGGCGTCCGCAGCCGCTATTACGACACCTTTCTGCTTGCGGTCGTGGCACCGGCCCCGCTCTGGCTGTCGTCGCTGGCGCTGTTTTTCGAGCAGTTTGCGCTCGTCGTCTTTCTGGGGCTGCTGGGATTGGCCGGTTTCGTCTTGCTGGTCTTCCGCGGGGTGAAGAACATTCTCGGCGTGAGCGAAGGCCTGATAGCGTTCGAAATCGCCTATACCGTCACCGCGCTCGGACTGATCGCCTGGGGCGCGCTGGCCATGCTCGGCCTGCTGCCGGCCCTGCCTTAACGCGCATCGCCGATAAATTGTGAGCGCCGGCCTGCGCGGGCCGGCACGAGCCAGGGGGAAACGACATGAATGCCGTATTCGACTTGCCCAAGCTGGATGAGGCGGGCTATTTGCTCGAACCGGAGGAGTGGAGCGAAGCGCTCGCCGAATATCTTGCGCAACTGGAGAACATCACGCTCACCGAGGCGCATTGGGAGGCGATCCGCTTCATGCGCGCCTATTATGCCGAGCATCACGCCGCGCCGGATGCGCGCACCGTGATCAAGCACCTGTTCCGGCGATTGAGCGACGATGCCCGCAATGAGCTGTTCAACATGTTCATCTTCGGCTACGTCACCCAAGCCTGCCGGATCGCCGGCATGCGGCGTCCGCAGGTGTGGGGCGGCTACTGACGCCTGGCGGACATTCTCGCCGCCGGGCTTTGCGCGCGGCGCTCAGGAAATCCGCCCGCCTTGGCTGAGGAAGCGCCGCCCGGCCGCTGCCAGGTTGTAGAGCAGCAGCGCGGCTGAAAGCGCGAGCAGGCCGCCGGCCACCGGGGCGATTTCGGCCCTGAGGGCGGCGGCGGCTAACAGCAGACAGGCGAGATAATGGCTGTACAGCTGCCAGCGCAGCGCCTTGCCGCTGATCATCTGCTTCATGTTGGGGATGGTGCCGGCCTTGGCTTGCAACTGCGCCTGCAGGTGGAACCAGGCCAGAAACGGCACGATCTTGTAGAGCATGCCGGTGACCACGCTTACCGCGAATCCCATGATGAACAACATGCCCAGCAGCATGGGGTAGGCGTCGTTGCGCGCCCAGCCTGGCCAGGCCTGGGCAAGCGCCCAGACTGGCACGCAGGCGGCCAGGCAGACCATGCCCAGGCGCCAGAAGTCCAGGGTGACATCGGGCAGCTTGCGGCGCCGGCGCGCCTGCAGGCGCAGGGTGGCGCCGGCGAAAACCAGGATGCCCACGGCGAGTGCGGCATCGAGCATGAGCAGCGCGGCCGCAGCCCGTTGCGGCAAGAAGGCGCGCAGCACCAGCAGCACGAACATGGTGCCGGCGAGCCAGCGCCCGAGCACGGGCGGGTAGGGCGGCGTGATCTGGAACATCGGCACCACCTGGTAGGCCACGCCAATCACCAGCAACAGCACCCAGCCCAGCAGGCCAAAACCAGCATGCGCATCCGTCGCTTCCGCCAGCAGCGGCGGGTGCCAGACGTCCGCGCGCAGCAGCGCCAGCGACAGGCCGAGCACAGCCGTGCAGGCAAGGCCGGCCAGGGCAAGGCGCATGCCGTAGACCGTGGCGCTGGGGGCGGCGCGCGCCAGGCTGAGTGCCGCCGCGGCGATGAAAGCCGCGAAGCCGCCGCCCAACAGCCAGACGGCGGCGCCGAGCGCGCGCGGGCTGGCGAACAGAAAGCCGGCCATCAAGGCGGCGGTGCCCAGGCTGAGGGCGACGTGGCTTGTCGCGGAAACGGCGCGTGCCGCCGGCAGCGGCGCGCCCGCCACCACCGGCAGCATCTGCGACAGCGCGCCCAGCATCGCCATGGCGAGAAAGCCGAGCGTGAAGGCGTGGGTGAGCGCGAGCGCCTGCGGCGACCAGCGCGAGGCGAGGGCTTCGGGGTGAACCGCGATGAGGATGCCGGCCGCGATGAGGAACAGCGGGGCGGTGAGGAAAAAACGCAGCGGCAGCGAGAAAGGCGGGGCTTGTTCGAAGGCGAGGCCGGCTTGGCTGCTCATTTTTCGGTAGTCCGGGAGGTTGCTGGGCCGGGTTGGGCTGGATCGCCACGCTGCGCTCGCGATGACGATTCTCCCCCTCCGTCATTGCGAGGAGGCAAGGCCGCGGTGGCAATCCAGTTGATCAAGGGCATTTGTTCATCAATGCAGGTCACGTGTCGGTTGGCCGGATCAGAATAACGTAGCTGCCGTCGGCCTGCATGCGGGTGTCATGCCGGTAGCCGCGTTCCGCGAGCAGCGCATAGAGCGGAACGGGCTCACGGTGCAGCAGCAGTCGGATCGACTGCCCGGGCCGCAAGCGCGCCAGCGCCTGCAGCACTTTTTCCAGCGGCTCGGGCGGTTCCAGCCAGCGCGCGTCGATGAGGACTTCTCCCGCCGCTTCGCCCATGCGCTCAGTGCTCGATGGCCTGCATGGACTGGATCACGGCATCGCTCTCGGCGCCCAGCGCCCGGTCGGACATGGGGTAGAGCATGTTTTCTTCTTTCAGATTGTGCTGCTGCATCAGCATGTTGAGGGTTTCGGAAGCGCCCAGATAGGCCGATTCGTTGCCGGCCGCCGCCGCCGCCGCCATGTCTTCCAGCAGGGCGCGCATCTGCTCGTGCTCCATGCGCATGACCTGGGTCGGCCCGGCGCTCATGCCGGTGCGGGACTCGAATGCGGGAAACAGCACGTCTTCCTCCATCGCCAGATGGTGGGCCATGGCGGCCTTGAAGCGGGCGAACAGCGCGCGCGCGCCGTCCCAGTTGCGGTTGCCCGCCGCTTCCTCGGCCGAGGCGAACAAATCGTCGCAAGCGCGGTGGTCATTGCCCAGAAATTCCAGAATCGTGCTCATGTTTGCTCTCCGTAAGATGAGGATAATACTCATGTTTAAGTATATCAGGACATCCTAACCTGAAAATCATCTTGACATGGGTACAAGATGTCGTATCTTGCGTAGTCACCAATCGCAAAATGTTGAGTTGGAGGTGACACCCTTATGAATTCCGTAATAGCAGTTCTGCCCCGTGAAGTCATCAAGCGCGACGGCCGCCGTGTGGTCTTCGACGCCGGCAAGATTCGTTCGGCCATCCTGCGCGCGGGACAGGTGACCGGCGAGTTCGGCGAAGCCGAAGCCGACCTGCTGACCGCCCAGGTATCCAAGGTCCTGATTCACAGCCTGCATGGCGCGGCGCCCGACATCGAGCGCATCCAGGACGTGGTCGAGCAGACCCTGATCGCGTCCAATCATTTGCAGACCGCGCGCGCCTACATCGCCTACCGCGAATCGCACAAGAAGCTGCGCGAGGACCGCAAGACCGTGGTCGACGTGGAAGCCTCGATCAACGAATACCTGTCGCGCCAGGACTGGCGCGTCAACGCCAACGCCAATCAGGGCTACAGCTTGGGCGGGCTGATCCTCAACGTCTCCGGCAAGGTGGTGGCCAACTACTGGCTCAACCACGTCTACCCGCCGGAACTCGGCGAGGCGCACCGCGACGGCTCGCTGCACATCCACGACCTCGACATGCTGGCCGGCTACTGCGCCGGCTGGTCGCTGCGCACCCTGCTGCACGAGGGCCTGAACGGCGTGCCGGGCAAGGTCGAGGCGGGGCCGCCCAAGCACATGTCCTCCGCGGTCGGCCAGATCGTGAACTTCCTCGGCACCTTGCAGAACGAGTGGGCCGGCGCGCAGGCCTTCTCCTCCTTCGACACCTACATGGCGCCCTTCATCCGCAAGGACGGCATGAGCTACGGTGAGGTGAAGCAGTGCATCCAGGAACTGATCTACAACCTCAACGTGCCCTCGCGCTGGGGCACGCAGACGCCGTTCACCAACCTCACCTTCGACTGGACCTGTCCGGAGGACTTGCGCGAGCAGGTGCCCGTCATCGCCGGCGAGGAAATGCCGTTCAGTTATGGCGAACTGCAGGCCGAGATGGACATGATCAACCGCGCCTACATCGAGGTCATGACCACGGGCGATGCCAAGGGCCGCGTGTTCACCTTCCCCATCCCCACCTACAACATGACGCCGGATTTTCCCTGGGAGTCGGAAAACGCCGAGCGCCTGTTCGCCATGACCGCGCGCTACGGCCTGCCGTATTTCCAGAACTTCATCAATTCGGAGATGAAGCCCAACCACATCCGCTCGATGTGCTGCCGCCTGCAGCTCGACCTGCGCGAACTGCTGAAGCGCGGCAACGGCCTGTTCGGCTCGGCCGAGCAGACCGGCTCGGTCGGCGTGGTGACGGTGAACTGCGCGCGCCTCGGCCATGAATACCAGGGCGACGAGGCCGCGCTCTACCGCCGGCTCGATGCGCTGCTCGACCTGGCGCGGAACGGCCTGGAGATCAAGCGCAAGGTCATCCAGCGCCTGATGGACGACGGCCTCTTCCCCTACACCAAGCGCTATCTCGGCACCCTGCGCAACCACTTCTCGACCATCGGCGTCAACGGCATCAACGAGATGATCCGCAACTTCACCAGCGACGAGCACGACATCACCACGGTGACGGGGCACGAACTCGCGCTGCGCCTGCTCGATCATATCCGCGGCCGCATCGCCGGCTTCCAGGAGGAGACCGGCCACCTCTACAACCTGGAGGCGACGCCGGCCGAAGGCACCACCTACCGCTTCGCCAAGGAGGACGCCAAGCGCTATCCCGGCATCCTGCAGGCCGGCAGCGCGGATGCGCCCTACTACACCAACTCCTCGCAGCTGCCGGTGGGCTTCACCGATGATGCTTTCGAAGCGCTGGAGCGGCAGGACGACCTGCAGCGCAAGTACACCGGCGGCACGGTGCTGCATCTGTACATGTCCGAGCACATCTCCTCGACGGAGGCGTGCAAGAAGCTGGTGCGCCGCGCGCTGGAGCGCTTCCGCCTGCCCTACATCACGGTGACGCCGACTTTTTCCATTTGTCCCAAACATGGCTACCTCGCCGGCGAGCATGAGTTCTGCCCCGCGTGCGACGAGGAAGCCCTGTCGCGCAAACGCGCTGTCCCAGCCTGAACGAAAGGAGACCGATATGTCCGATATGTCCGTAATCACCCAAGCGCTCGACGCCACCGCCTTGAAAGAGGAAGAGCGCACCCGCTGCGAAGTGTGGACCCGCGTGATGGGCTACCATCGCCCGGTGGCGAGCTTCAACAAGGGCAAGAAGAGCGAGCACCGCGAGCGGCAGTTCTTCGTCGAGGGGCAATGCCGCCTGGGCTGATGGCCGTGCCGCGCCTGCGCTGATTTCGTCAGCGCGAGGCCCGCAGCAGCGTGGCGATCCAGGGTTGATAAGGTGCAAGTTTCAAGTTGCAAGATTCAAGGGACTTGCTGGGCTTTGTTTGACTGGATTGCCACGCTGCGCTCGCAATGATCAACATGGATTCGCAAGCCTCCCTCAGAGTCGGCGGCCTCACGCCGCTGTCCGCCAGCGACTGGCCGGGACAATTGTCCGCGGTGGTGTTCTGCCAGGGCTGCCCCTGGCGCTGCGGCTACTGCCACAACCCCGAACTGATCCCCGCCCAGGCCGCAGGCGAAATCGCCTGGGACGAGGTGCTGGGTTTTCTCGGGCGCCGCCAGGGCCTGCTCGACGGCGTGGTGTTCTCCGGCGGCGAGCCGACCTTGCAGGCGGGCCTGCCTGAAGCCATGCAGGCGGTGCGGGCACTCGGCTACAGGATCGGCCTGCACACCGGCGGCATGTATCCGAAGCGCCTGGCGGCGGTGCTGCCGTTCGTCGACTGGGTGGGCATGGACGTGAAGGCGCCGTTCGAGGACTACGCGCGCATCACCGGCGTGCCGCAAAGCGGGGCGCCGGTGCGGGAAAGCCTGGCCTTGCTGCTGGCGTCGGGCGTGGTTTTCGAGACCCGCACCACGGTGCATCCTCTACTGCTGTCGGATGACGAGGCCCTGGATATCGCGCGACAGCTTTCGGCATGCGGCGTGAAGCGCCATGTTGTCCAGGAATTCAGAGTCCAGGGCTGCCAGGATGCGCTATTGGTGCAAGCCAAAGCGCGGCCCCGGCCGTTTGCCGCGCTCGCCGAGGAAGTGGGCAAGCTGTTTTCCTAGGGTGTGCCGTCCCTGGCCTTTGCCGCGCATGCGTTGACGCGCAGGCGCAAGCGGCGCAGGCTTGCGCTTTGCCGTCTTGCACCGAGCCCATGTCCCGCTCTTCGCGTTTCGCGTTCGCGCTCTGCCTCCTTTCCGTTTCGGTCCTGGCCGCCGCGGCCGATGGCGTGGTGTCCGCCTCGCATCCGGCCGCCGCGGCCGCCGGCGCGCGCATGCTGGCCGCAGGCGGCAACGCCGTCGATGCCGCCGCCGCGGTGCAGTTCGCGCTGAACGTGGTCGAGCCGCAGTCCTCCGGCATCGGCGGTGGCGGATTCATGATGGTCCATCTCGCCAGGACCGGCGAAACCGTCATCGTCGATTCGCGCGAGCGCGCGCCGGCAAAGGCGACTGCCGGCATGTTCGCGCCGGATGGGCTGCCCATGTCGTTCCCGCTCGCCTCGACCAGCGGCGTTTCGGTCGGCGTGCCGGGCACCGTGCGCGGCGTCGATGCCGCGCTCAAGCGCTGGGGCACGAAGAAGCTTGCCGAGACGCTCGCGCCGGCGATCGCGCTCGCCGAACGCGGATTCCGCGTCAACCGCTTCCTTGCCGCTGACATCGCCAACGACGGCGGCCGGACTCAACTCTTTCCGGAAACTGCCGCCATTTTCCGTCCCCAGGGCGTGCCGCTGGCCGAGGGCGACTGGCTGCTGCAGCCCGAACTTGCAAAGACCCTGAAGCTCATCGCCGCGAAAGGGCCGGACGCCTTCTACCGCGGCCCGCTTGCGCGCGCCATCGTCAAGGCGCAGCAGCGTGCCCGCAGCGAGCTCGGCGAAACAGGCCGGGGGCGCATGACGCTGGACGATCTCGCGCAATACCGGGTCGCGATCCGCCAGCCGCTGATCGGCCATTACCGCGGCTGGACGCTGGCCACCATGCCGCCGCCTTCCTCCGGCGGGCTGACGCTGCTGCAGATGCTCGGCCTGCTGGAGCGCTATCCGCTCGGCGACACGGCGCAGGGCTACGGCTTTGGCAGCGCCAAAATCCTGCATCTCATGATCGAGGCGATGCGTCTCGCCTTTGCCGACCGCGCCATGTGGATCGGTGATGACGATGCCGTGCCGGTGCCGAGCCGGGGCTTGCTGCATGCGGAGTATCTCGCCGGACGCGCCGCGCTGATCAGCCTGGACAAACGCATGGACACGCCGCAGGCCGGCGACCCGCTGCCGTGGGACAAGGCGGACGTGCGGCCTAAAGTTTCGAGCGCACGCGAGGAGAGCCCGCATACCACGCATTTTTCCATCATCGATCGCTGGGGCAACATGGTCAGCTACACCAGCACCATCGAACACACCTGGGGCTCGGGCATCACGGTGCCGGGTTACGGTTTCCTGCTCAACAACGAGCTCACCGATTTCAACTTCCTGCCGGGCGCCGATGCGGCCGCCGGCAACCCCGGCGCCAACGATGTCGCACCCGGCAAACGTCCGCGCTCGAGCATGGCGCCGACGATGCTGTTCCGGAACGGCAAGCCGCTGGCGGCCTACGGCTCCCCCGGCGGGGCCACCATCATCAATTCCGTGCTCAATGTCACGCTCGATCTCGTCGACCATGGCATGTCCTTGCAGCAGGCCATCGACGCGCCGCGCCTGTCGGTTACCCAGGCCGGCGGAAAAGTGAGCTGCGAAGGCGGGCAGGGGTTCATGCAGCCCGCCATCGGCGTGGCCGCGCAGGATGTCTTGCGCAGGCTGGGACATGAAGGGCTGGGGGCAATCGGCACGGACGGCTGCCAGGCCAGAATCGGCTCGGTGCAGGGCGTCGGCATCGATCCCGCAAGCGGTACCGCATACGGCGCGGCGGACCGGCGCCGCGAAGGCACGGTCATCACGATCAGGCGCTGAGGCCGGCCTGCCCCGCGCCGGGTGATTGCAAGCGAGGCCGGGCGCCGGGAAATGCTGGGAGGGGCTGGGTGCTTTTCGGCTAGGCGCGGCCATGCCGTCCCGATGTTGAATGCGCCTGCTTTTCAGTCTTTGCTGACGCCAGGCTGGCGGTGTGCGTGGGGCGGCTATGTCGTTGATTGCTTGCCGCTCGGTTGCAAGCCCGGTTTGTGGAATGGCATGATGGCCCGCGTAGCTTTCTTGGGATATCGAACCAGGCGCCACTGAGATGAGCTCACCGCAGATTGGCTTCGACAAGGATCGAATGCGCGCTTGGCTGCCGCCAACGATCGTGGCGCTGCTGTTCGCGGCCGCCGTCTGGATCTTCCATCGCGAACTGCGGGCGGTCCATTACCGGGAGCTTCGGGAGGCGCTTGGCGCACTGACGGCCGAGCACCTCCTGCTGGCACTGCTCTTCACCGCGGCCAATTACTGCGTTCTGAGCGGCTACGACCAGTTGGCGTTCCGCCACGTGGGGAGAAACATCGCGCGTTGGCGGATCGCGCTGACCGCCGCGGTCAGTTACGCGTTGAGCAACAGCATCGGCTTCGCGGTGCTGTCCGGCACGGCGGTGCGTCACCGCTTCTACTCGCGCTGGGGTGTGCCGGCGGCCGACCTGGCGCGGATCGTCGTTTTCAATTCCGTCACCTATTGGCTCGGCCTGCTGGCACTGGCCGGCTGGAGCCTCGCCTTTCAGCCCCATGCCTACCTGGGCGGGGGCCTCGTCCAGACGGGCGTGCGAGGGCTCGGCGGTATCTGCCTGGCGCTGGCCGGCGCTTACCTGATGCTGTCGGTAGTGCGCCGGGCGCCGTTTCGCGTGCGCGGCTTCGAGATGCGCGTACCCGGACCAGCGCTCGCGCTGGGGCAACTGCTCGTTTCGATGGCGGACTGGGCCTTGGCCGCCGCGGTGCTCCACGCCCTGCTGCCGGAAGGCGGGCCAAGCTATGGCGTGCTGCTGGGCGCCTTTCTTGCGGCGCAGGTCTTGGGGCTCGTCAGTCATGTGCCGGGCGGCCTCGGCGTGTTCGAAGGCACGATGCTGTTGATGCTGGGGCCATACTTGCCGGCCGAACGCATCATCGCGGCCCTGCTGCTGTTTCGCCTCATCTACTACCTCATCCCGCTGACGCTGGCGCTGCTGCTGTTGCTTGGCGACGAATTGCGCAACCGGCGCGCGCCACTGATGCGGCTCGGCCAGTCGCTGACGCGGGTTTCGGTGCAGCTCGCCCCCAAGGTGCTGGCGGTGTTCACTTTCATGGCGGGTGTGCTGTTGCTGATCTCGGGTGCAACGCCGGCCGAGCACGAGCGCCTGCGCTGGCTGGCGCAGGTGCTGCCGGTTGCCGTGTTCGAGGCGTCCCACTTTCTCGGCAGCCTGGTCGGCGTGGGGCTGCTGGTGCTGGCACAGGCCGTGTCACGCCGCATCCGGCTGGCCTACTACCTGGCGCTCGCGGCGCTGCTGGCTGGGATCGCGGCTTCCTTGCTCAAGGCCGCCGACTGGGAGGAAGCCTTGCTCCTGGCCTTGCTGCTGCTCGCCTTCGCGCCGAGCCGGAGCTTTTTCGACCGCCGCGCCGCGCTGTTCGACACCCGGTTCTCGCCGGGCTGGATCATGGCCATCGTGACGGCGTTTGGGGCTACCGTGTGGCTCGGCATTTTCGCTTTCCGGCATGTCGAGTATTCCAACGAGCTGTGGTGGCAGGTGGCGTTGAACCATGACGCGCCGCGCTTCATGCGTGCCAGCCTGGGCGCGGCGGTGGCGCTGCTGGGGTTCGGACTGTGGCGTCTGATGCGCCCCCCGGCACACAGCGCGGCGCTACCCACCGACGCGGCGCTTGCCGATGCCGCCCGGGTCATCGATGTCCAAACCTACACCTTGCCGCAGCTCGCCTACCTGCGCGACAAGGCGCTCCTGTTCAACAGCGACCGCACGGCATTTGTCATGTACGGCGTACACGGCCGGACCTGGGCTGCGCTGGGCGATCCGGCCGGGCCGCCATCGGCGGCCCCCGGTTTGATCCAGGCGTTCGTCGAGCTTGCCGACGACCATGGCGGCGTGCCCGTGTTCTATCAGGTCAGGCCGTCGCAGTTGTCCATGTATGCCGAGCTCGGCATGAGCTTCGCCAAGCTCGGCGAGGAGGCGCGTGTGCCGCTGCAGGGCTTCTCGCTCGCGGGCAGCCGGCACAAGGCGCTGCGCTCGATCATGAACCGTCTGGCCAGGGAAGAGGTGAGTTTCCGGATCGTCGAAGCCGCCGAGGTTCCGGCGGTTCTTCCGCAACTCAAGGCGGTTTCGGACGATTGGCTCTCCGGGAAATCAGCCGGCGAAAAGGGCTTCTCGCTGGGGTTTTTCGACGTCGCCTACCTCTCGCGTCAGTCGATTGCGGTGATGGAGCAGGGAGGGCGCATCGTCGCCTTCGCCAACCTGTTGTGCGGAGCGTCCGCCGAGGAGCTGTCCATCGATCTGATGCGCTTCGCATCGACCGCGCCAAAGGGCGCCATGGACGGCTTGTTCGCGCACCTGTTCAGGTGGGGGCGGGAACGCGGCTATCGCTGGTTCAATCTGGGCATGGCTCCGCTCTCCGGACTTGAAGTCTCGCCGGTCTCGACCGCGTGGATGCGCCTGGGCAAGGTCATCTACCGGCACGGCGAGGCGTTCTACAACTTCGAAGGGCTGCGCGCTTACAAAGAGAAATTTCATCCGGTGTGGGAGCCGCGTTATATCGCCTATCCTGGGAAGGCCCCCCTGTTTCTCGTGCTGGCGGACATCGCCGCACTTTCGGCGGGCGGTTATTTGAGGATCTTCCGATGAATAACGGGCAGACGAGACCGACCCTGGCACGCGCCGCCCTGCCGGCCGCCGCGGCGATCATGCTGATCGCGTTTTTATGGGCCCCCAGCGCAGTGCTCGCCGCCGGCCAATCCAGGGCGAGCGCCCAGGCGCGCGCAGACAAAGGGCCGATGCCCGGCACCGGCGGCGATGCGCCTGCGCCCGCCATTCCCGGCGAGATCAAGCTCCACTATGGGCCGTTCGGCGAGGTCACGATTTACCGGCCCGCCGCCAGCGCCGCCAGCATCGCGCTGTTCGTTTCCGGCGACGGTGGCTGGAACCTCGGCGTGGTCGACATGGCCAGGCACTTGATGAGCATGAACGCCATCGTCGTGGGCATCGATATTCGAAACTACTTGAAGCATGTCAATACGGCGACGGCGACATGCCGCGATTTCGCCGTCGATTTCGAAAACCTGGCGCACGAAGTCCAGCGACGACTCGAACTCCCGGACTACTTGCCGCCGGTTCTGGTCGGCTATTCCTCTGGCGCGACCCTGGTATACGCGACCGCCGTGCAGTCCCCGAAAGGCACCTTCGCCGGCGCATTGAGCCTTGGGTTCTGCCCGGACTTGGCGGTCACCCAGAAGCTGTGCAAGGGGAGCGGGCTGGACTACGAGTTCGAATTCGCGAAGGCCGGGGCGCCGCAGGCAGTCAAGGGCGTAATGTTGGCGCCCTCGAAGCGGAATGCGACACCCTGGATCGCCTTCCAGGGCGACATCGACCAGGTCTGCGATGCAAACAAGACAAGAAGTTTCGTCGCGCAGACGGAGAACGCCAGGATCGTGTGGCTGCCGAAGGTCGGGCACGGCTTCTCGGTCGAGCGCAACTGGTTGCCTCAATTCAAGTCCGCGTACGCCGAACTGGCAAGACCTGTGGCGCCGCCGCAGCCGTTGCCTGCACTGGACAAGCTTCCGCTCGTCGCTGTGCCCGCCACAGCCAGCCCCGCGCCGGACCTGCAAGAGTTCTTCGCCGTGCTGTTGACCGGCGATGGCGGCTGGGCCGGGCTTGATCAGGATGTGTCGGCGGCGCTGGCGGCTCGCGGCATCCCCGTCGTCGGGCTCAATTCGCTCAGCTATTTCTGGCGCGCACGCACGCCGGAAGCCGCGGCTGCCGACCTCGAGCGCATCATCTCGAGCTACGGCAGGATCTGGCGGCGCCCGAAAGTGCTGCTCATCGGTTACTCCTTCGGCGCGGACGTGCTGCCATTTCTCTACACGCGTCTGCCTGAAACGGTGCGCGCCTCGGTGCGCAGCGTGAACCTGCTCGGGCCGGGCAATTGGGCCAGTTTCGAGATTCGCGTCACCGGCTGGATACCGGGCGTCGAGGGGGCCGGCCCCGCGCTCAGGCCCGAGGTCGAGCGCATGAAGGACGCATCGATACTCTGTCTCTATGGCGCGGAAGAGCGCGATTCCCCGTGTCCGGGTCTCGCGAACGCCCGGTTGCGCGCCATGGCCATCGGCGGCGGTCATCACTTCGGCGGGGACTACGAGGCGATTGCGCGATCGATCCTGGAGCATGCCGTGAGATGAAAGTCCTCGCCTGGAAAGCGGAGCGCCCTGAAGAGGGCGGTTCCCGGATGAATGGGTCCCGGTTGCCCACAGTGCGCATCATGCCGCCCAAGCCCACAGCGGGGCAGAACTGTGCAAAAGGCCGTGCAGACCGTTCACTTCTACGCTGAACATCTGCTTCTTGGCCGGGAGTGGGCATATCAATCAACTGCTTAACTTCGGCTTCGGGTCGATACCGGCCAGTGCTATTCGCCAACTTCAAAACGCTTGGCGGGATGACTGCGCCAACGATGCGCCGCCACTGCGTCAGCGGCGGCCGACGCGCAGGAACAGCGGCCACATGAGTTTCAAGGGCGTTGCCGCGTCGCCCCACAGGGGCTGCAGTTCTGCCCTGAGAGCGGGCAGCGGATCGTCGTTTTTCGCCGCGCGGTAGCGCTTCACCGCCGACCAGGTGGATAGATAATCCAGCAGCCGCGGCAGGTCCCATTGCACCTCGATGCGGAAGGCCGGGGCGGGGATCGCTTCGAACGGAAACGCCAGCGAGCGGTAGCCGTCGTCGATCCACTGGCGCTCCGGCGGCCACCAGGGGCCGATGGTTGCGCTGTAGAAATGCTGGAAGATCGCGTCCATCTCGCCGGGCAAATCGAGACGGCCGTAGCCCCACAGCGCCAGCACGCCGCCGGGCTTCAGCACGCGCCGCGCCTCGTCGAAAAATTTTGGCAGATCGAACCAGTGCGCGGCCTGCGCCACGGTGACGAGGTCGACGCTGCGGTCCTGCAGTCCGCTGGCCTCGGCCGGGGCCACGCGAAAAATCACATTGCCGGGGCCGTCGGCATGCGCGATCTGCTCGGCGCTGGCGTCGGTGGCGACGACCTGGGTGAAATGCGGCGCGAGGCCAATCGCGGCCTGGCCGCTGCCGGTGGCGCAATCCCAGGCTGCCTCGTGTTCTTTGCACAGGCTTGCCAGCCAGGCAAAGAGTTCTGCGGGATAAGTCGGGCGGAACTCGGCGTAGCGCGCCGCGACAGCGGAGAAGTGATCCTGGAAAGTCATTTGCGCCAGGTGAGGCGCAAGTCGCCGCCCAGCATGCGCTGGTCCGTAAGTTTCCAGCTGAGGCGCTGCTGCATGGAGGCGGGCTCATTGAGATCGAACAGCGGCCTGGCCGCGGTCCCCAGCAAACAGGGCGCGAGGTACTGCACCCATTCGTCCGCGAGTCCGGCGGCGATGAGCGCGCCGTTCAGGCGCGGACCGGCTTCGGTCATCAGCTCGTTGACGCCTTTCTGCGCCAGGCGCGAGAGCAGGGCATGCAGGTCGACCTTGCCGTCGCTGCCCGGCAGGCAGAGGATTTCCGCGCCGGCGGCTTCCAGCGCCGCGGCTTTTTTCGCATCCGGCGCGGCGCAGGCGACGAGGGTTTTCGCGCCTTGCAGGATCGCGGCATCGGGCGGCGTGCGCAGGCTGGAATCGACGATCACCTTCACCGGCTGGCGCGCCGTGTCGACGCCGCGCACGTTCAGTTGCGGGTTGTCGGCCAGCACCGTCCCGATGCCGGTGAGGATGGCGCAGGAACGCGCGCGCAGCCGGTGCACGTCGGCGCGCGCCGCGTCGCCGGTGATCCATTTCGATTCGCCGGAAGACAGCGCGGTCCGGCCGTCGAGCGAGGACGCGGTCTTGATGCGCAGCAGCGGATGGCCGTAGACCATGCGCTTGAAAAAGCCGGCATTGAGTGCGCGCGCCTCCGGCTCCAGCAGTCCGCACTGGGCTTCGATGCCGGCGGCCTTGATGCGGGCGAGACCCTGGCCGGAAACATTGGGGTTGGGGTCTTGCGCCGCGGCGACGACCCTGGCCACGCCGGCGCCGATCAGCGCATCGGCGCAGGGCGGGGTGCGTCCGTGGTGCGCGCAGGGCTCCAGGCTGACGTAAGCGGTGGCGCCCTGCGCAGCCATGCCGGCCTGCAGCAGCGCGTGGATTTCCGCGTGCGGCTCGCCGGCTTTCTGGTGCCAGCCTTCGCCGATGATTTTCCCGTTTTTCACGATGACGCAGCCGACGCGCGGGTTGGGCGAAGTGCTGTAGAGGCCGCGCGCCGCGAGTTGCAGGGCGCGCGCCATGTGGAGGTGGTCTTCGGGGGTGAAGCCGCTCACTTGAACAGATCGTCCACGCCCGGCGCCGGCGTCTTTTCCAGGTCCTGCAGCACGTCGCGGAAGTCCTCGGTGTCCTGGAAGCTCTTGTAGACCGAGGCGAAGCGGATGTAGGCCACCTTGTCCAGGCGCTTCAATTCATTCATCACCAGTTCGCCCAGCTGGCGCGAAGGGATTTCGCGCTCGCCCAGCGCCAGCAGCTTCTGGCGGATGCGCTGGACGGCTTCGTCCACCAGTTCGGTCGGCACCGGCCGCTTGTGCAGGGCGCGGCGGAAACCTTCGTGCAGCTTGGCCTCGGAAAATTCCTCGCGCGTGCCGTTGCTTTTCACGATCAGCGGCATGCGGATGTCGGCGGTCTCGAAGGTGGTGAAGCGCTTTTCGCATTCCGGACAGCGCCGGCGGCGGCGGATGCTGTCGCCGGATTCATTCACCCGCGAGTCGATGACCTGGGTGTCGGGATGGCCGCAGAAGGGGCATTTCATGGGAGCGTGAGGCGTGAAGCGTGAAGCGTGAGGCGTGCAGGGGCGGGGATTTCCGCCTCACGCCTCACGCCTATCGCCTCACGCATTTCCATACACCGGAAACTTCGCCGCCAGCTTCGCCGCCTCGCCCTTAACCCGCGCGATCACGGCTTCGTCATTGGGCGCGTCGAGCACGTCGGCGATGAGGTTGGCGAGCTGTTCGGCTTCGATTTCCTTGAAGCCGCGCGTGGTCATGGCCGGGGTGCCGATGCGGATGCCGCTGGTGACCATGGGCTTCTGCGGATCGTTGGGGATGGCGTTCTTGTTCACCGTGATGTGGGCGCGGCCGAGCAGCGCCTCGGCGTCCTTGCCGGTGAGGTTCTTGGCGCGCAGGTCGACCAGGAACACGTGGCTTTCGGTGCGGCCGGAGACGATGCGCAGGCCGCGCTCCTGCAGCACCTTGCACATGACGATGGCGTTGGCGCAGACCTGTTCCTGATAGTGCTTGAATTCCTTGCTGGCGGCTTCCTTGAAGGCCACGGCCTTGCCGGCGATGACGTGCTCGAGCGGGCCGCCCTGCAAGCCGGGGAAGATGGCGGAGTTGATCGCTTTCTCGTGCTCGGCCTTCATCAGCACGATGCCGCCGCGCGGTCCGCGCAGGGTCTTGTGCGTGGTGGAGGTGACGATGTCGGCGTGCGGCACCGGGTTGGGATAGACGCCCGCGGCGACGAGGCCGGCGTAATGCGCCATGTCGACCATGAAAATGGCGCCGATTTCCTTGGCGATTTTGGCGAAGCGCTCGAAGTCGATGCGCAAGGCATAGGCGGAGGCGCCGGCGATGATGAGTTTCGGCTTGTGCTCGCGCGCCTTGGCTTCCATGGCGTCGTAGTCGATTTCTTCCTTGTCGTTGAGACCATAGGCCACGACGTTGAACCACTTGCCCGACATGTTGAGCGCCATGCCGTGGGTGAGGTGGCCGCCTTCGGCGAGGCTCATGCCCATGATGGTGTCGCCGGGCTTCAAGAAGGCCATGAACACGGCCTGGTTCGCCTGCGAACCGGAGTTGGGCTGGACGTTGGCGGCTTCCGCGCCGAACAGCGCCTTCACGCGATCGATGGCCAGCTGCTCGACGATGTCCACGTTCTCGCAGCCGCCGTAGTAGCGCTTGCCGGGATAGCCCTCGGCGTACTTGTTGGTGAGCTGCGAACCCTGGGCTTCCATGACCGCCGGGCTGGTGTAGTTCTCCGAGGCGATCAGTTCGATGTGCTCTTCCTGGCGCTTGTTCTCGTTCTGAATGGCGGCCCACAGCTCGGGGTCGGTGAGGGCAAGGGTTTGCTGGCGGGAAAACATGGGATTTCGGACCTGAGGGATTTGCTGAAAGGTCAATTCTATCAAGCCGGGCACGCGAAATTAATCCCGCGGCGGTAACCCTATGCGCAAGGCAGGAATACTTGACTTATTTGCTCGGGAATATATATTAGAAATCGCTGTAACGCTTATCTATTGATAAGCAGGTTTTATCCTTAATTTTGACAGGAGAGCAAACATGAGCGGACTGATTCCCGGCTTCAACGCAGATGGCATCGTGACCATCAATCGCGTCATTCTCAAGCCCGAGTACACGGTGGATGACTTGCAGGAGCGCGTGGCCTTCCTGTGCGAAAACGTCAAGACCTACCATTCCGACACCGGCTTCGTCGGCGGCTTCGTCGCGCTCAACTCGGGCATGGTGTCGAACGAGGGCTCCACCATCGGCCAGGCCGTCAAAAGCCCGCTGGCCGGCAAGGAAGCGCTGATCGTGACCTTCTGGCAGTCCTACGAGCAGCATGAGCAATCGCACCGCTCGGAAACCTTCCAGCCGCTGTTCAAGCGCGCGCTCGAACTGTGCGAGAACGGCAACGAGGAAATCGCCTACTCCATGCTGTGGAGCGGCAAGGCCTACAGCCCGGACGAGGCGGCCGAAGCCAGGGCCGTGAAGCAGAAGTACTCCCAGGCGGCGTAAGCGCTTGAACGGCCATCGCGAGGCCGTAGGCCGTGGCGGTCCGCTTGCGCAAGGCCAGGCCGGGTTTGAGCGGATTGCCGCGCCGGCTTCGCCACCTCGCAATGGCGGCCGCTGAATAAATGCGGCCAACTCGATCCCAAGGGCGGCGCCAGCCGCCCTTTTTGTTGGCGCCCGTATAATTCTCCCCAAACAAATGGGGGGAGAACGATGTCCAGACGAGACTTCATCAAGGGCGCCGGCGCCGGGCTGTTCGCGGGCGTGCTGCCGGCGGCGAAGGCGGCGGACTTGCCGGAGATCAACTGGCGCCTGGCCTCCAGCTTCCCCAAAAGCCTCGACACCATCTTCGGGGCGGCTGAAACCCTGGCCAGACATGTGGCCCGCATGACCGGCGGACGTTTCCGGATTCGCGTGTTTCCGCCGGGGGAGCTGGTGCCGGGACTGCAGGTGCTCGATGCCGTGCAGGCCGGCACGGTCGAGGCCGGACATACCGCCGGCTATTACTATGTCGGCAAGAACATGGCCTTTGCCTTCGACACGGCGCTGCCGTTCGGCTTCACGGCGCGTCAGCAGAATGCCTGGATGTATGCCGGCGGCGGGCTGGAATTGCTGCGCGGCCTGTACGGGGAATACAACATCGTGCAGTTTCCCGGCGGCAATACCGGCGCGCAGATGGGCGGCTGGTTCCGCCGCGAGATCAAGTCATTGTCGGATCTGCGCGGCCTGAAAATGCGCATTCCCGGCCTCGGTGGCAAGATCATGGCCAGGCTGGGCTGCGTGCCGCAGACCCTGCCCGGCCCCGACATCTATCCGGCGCTGGAGCGCGGCGCGCTCGACGCCGCCGAATGGGTGGGCCCGTACGACGACGAGAAGCTCGGCTTTCAGCGCATCGCCAAGCACTACTATTACCCCGGCTGGTGGGAAGGCGGCCCGCAGTTGAGCTTCCTGTTCAACCGCCAGAAATGGAACGCGCTGCCCGAGCCCTATCAGGCCGCGCTGCAGGCCGCCTGCGCCGAGGCCAACGTGCGCATGCTCGCGGACTACGACGCCAAGAACCCGCCGGCACTGATGCGCCTGGTGCAGCAGGGCGTAAAGCTGCATGCCTATCCCAAGGACGTGATGCTCGCCGCGCGCCGCGCCGCGTTCGAAATCTACGCCGACGAGGCCAACAACAACCCGGCCTTCAAAACCCTGTACGACAGCTGGAAGCCGTTTCGCGACCTGCAGAACCAGTGGTTCAAGATCGCCGAGGCGCCCTACCAGAACTTCCTGTATTACGTTAAATAGAGGCCGGCCGGCGGGGAATTCAAATCATGAAGTTCCCTCGTCGCGTATCCCGCGCTGAAAGGCGTTGCTAGCCGCGCAATCGGCCCAGCTGCCCGCCGAGCTTTTCCAGCATGGCGGAGAAATCGGCCAGGCGTTTTTTCTCCTGCTCGACCACGGCGGGCGGAGCCTTGTCGGCGAAGTTGGGATTGGAAAGCTTGGCCCGGCACTTGGCGATTTCGCCCTCGAGGCGCGCGATCTCCTTGTTGAGACGCGCGATTTCAGCTTCCTTGTCGATCTCGATTTGCAGCATCAGGCGGCAGTCGCCGACGATGGCCACCGGCGCCTCGCCCGCCGGCAGTTCCGGCTGGATGTCGACCTGGGCAAGCCTGGCCAAGGCGGCGAGGTAGGGCGTGTAGGGCGCATAACGTGAAGCATCGCCGGCAAGGGCGAGCGGCACCTTCTCGGCGGGCGAGAGCTTCATCTCGCCGCGCAGGCCGCGCACCGCATCCACCAGCGCCTTGAGTTCCTGCACCTGGGTGGCGGCCTCGGCATCCTGCATTTTTTCGTCAACGGCCGGGTAGGGCTGCAGCATGATGCTTTCTTCACCATCGCCGGAGAGCGGCCTGTTCGAAGCAGCGCCGGCCAGCGGCGCAACCTTCTGCCACAGCTCCTCGGTGATGAAGGGAATGATGGGGTGGGCCAGGCGCAGCGCGGTTTCCAGCACGGAGATCAGGGTGTGGCGGGTGGCGCGCTGCTGCGCTTCGGTGCCGGTTTGCAATTGCACCTTGGCCAGTTCCACATACCAGTCGCAGTATTCGTCCCAGACGAATTCGTAGATGGCGCGGCTCGCCATGTCGAAGCGGTAGTCGGCGAAAGCGGACAGCACCGACTGCACCGCCTCGTTCAGCCGGCTCAGGATCCAGCGGTCGGCGAAGGAATGTTCGCGCGCAAGGCTGGCATCCAGACCGCAGTCCTTGCCCTCGGTGTTCATCAGCACGAAGCGCGTGGCGTTCCACAGCTTGTTGCAGAAATTGCGGTAGCCCTCGCAGCGCTGCAAATCGAACTTGATGTCACGCCCGTGCGTGGCGAGCGAGGCGAAGGTGAAGCGCACGGCGTCGGTGCCGAAGGCGTTGAAGCCGGCCGGGTAGTCGGCGCGGGTCTGCTTGGCAATCGACTCCGCCTGCTTGGGGTTCATCAGGCCGGTGGTGCGCTTGGCGATGAGCTCGTCCAGGCTGATGCCGTCGATGAGATCGATGGGGTCGATGATGTTGCCCTTGGACTTGCTCATCTTGTTGCCGTGCGCATCGCGCACCAGACCGGTGACGTAGACCTCGCGGAACGGCACCTTGTCCGTGAAGTGCAGCGACATCATGACCATGCGCGCGACCCAGAAGAAGATGATGTCGAAGCCGGTGACCAGCACCGAGCCGGGCAGGAAGGACTTGAGTTCCGGCGTCTCGTCCGGCCAGCCCAGGGTGGAGAAGGGCCACAGCGCGGAGGAGAACCAGGTGTCGAGCACGTCCTCGTCCTGTCTCAGCGGCCGGCCGCCGGCCATTTTCATCGCCTCGTCTTCATTGCTGGCCACGTAGACAGTGCCGTCCTCGTCGTACCAGGCGGGAATGCGGTGGCCCCACCACAGCTGGCGCGAGATGCACCAGTCCTGGATGTTCTCCAGCCACTGGTTGTAGGTGGTGGTCCAGTTCTCCGGCACGAACTTGAGTTCGCCGGATTTGACGACATCGAGGCCGCGCCTGGCGAGGCCTTGCATGGCCATGAACCACTGGTCGGTGAGCATGGGCTCGATCACGGCATGGGTGCGGTCGCCTCTGGGCACCATGAGCTTGTGCGGCTTGGCGGCCTTGAGCAGATTCCGATCCTTGAGCTCGGCGAGGATTTTCTCGCGCGCGACATAGCGGTCGAGGCCCTGGTATTCGAGCGGGCCGAGTTCGTTGATCTTGGCGTCGAGGGTGAAGATGCTGATGGGCGCGAGCTGGTGGCGCTGGCCCACGGCGTAGTCGTTGAAGTCGTGCGCCGGGGTGATCTTGACCACGCCGGTGCCGAAGGCCGGATCGACATAGTCGTCGGCGATGACCGGGATGCTGCGCTCGGCGATCGGCAGCCGGACGAGTTTGCCGATGAGGTGACGGTAGCGCTCGTCCTCCGGATGCACCGCCACGGCGACGTCGCCGAGCAGAGTCTCGGGGCGCGTGGTGGCGACTTCCAGATGCCCGTCCTCGCCCTCGATGGGATAGAGGATGTGCCACATGAAGCCGTCTTCTTCCTGGCTCACGACTTCGAGGTCGGACACCGCCGTCATCAATACCGGGTCCCAGTTGACCAGGCGCTTGCCGCGGTAGATCAGGCCTTCCTTGTAGAGTTTGACGAAGACCTCGCTGACCGCGCGCGACAGCCCTTCGTCCATGGTGAAGCGTTCGCGGCTCCAGTCCGGCGAGGTGCCGAGGCGCCGCATCTGGCGGGTGATGGTGGAGCCGGAATGCTCCTTCCACTCCCAGACTTTTTCCAGGAACTTGTCGCGACCGAGGTCGTGGCGCGAAATGCCCTTGGCGTCGAGCTGGCGCTCGACCACGATCTGCGTGGCGATGCCGGCATGGTCGGTGCCGGGCTGCCATAAAGTATTGTCGCCCTGCATGCGGTGCAGACGGATCAGCGCATCCATCAGGGTGTGCTGGAAGGCGTGGCCCATGTGCAGCGTGCCGGTGACGTTGGGCGGCGGCAGCATGATGCAGTAGGCCGGCTGGTTGGTGTCGCCGGAAGGCTTGAAATAGCCGGCGGATTCCCAGCGGGCATACCAGCGGGATTCGATGTCTTGGGGCTCGAAGGCTTTGGCGAGTTCCATGCGGAATAACGGCGGATTCGGAAACCCGCCATTATACCGGCTGGAAGGGCGGGGTCAGGGCTTGCCCAGCTGTTCGGCCACGGCCTCGCGCACGATTTCGCGGATGTGCACGTCCAGCTGTGCGAGCAGTGTGGACAGGCTGTCGTCCAGGCTGTTGCGTATTTCCGCGACGAGGCGGTCGCGCATGAGGGAATTCAGCCGGGGTTCCAGCTCGCCCATGATCTGTTCCACCAGCGCTCCGGGATCGACGGCGGGCGCTGAAGGCGCGGCCTCGGCCGCAGCCGCGGGTGCCGGGGCGGGCGCGGGTGCCGGGGCGGGCGCGGGCTCGCCCACCGCAACCACGTCGGTCAGCACCGGCAGCCAGGCGTCTTCCGGCAGCGGCGGCGGGGCGTTCTGCTCGCTGGCGACCTGCGGTTCCGGCATGGCGGGCGGCGCGGCCTCGGCGGCGCCGTGATGCTTTTTCAGCAGCGCATCCATCTTGTCGAGCAGCGGATCACTCATTTATTGTCCCCTGTTGCGCAAATCGTGGTTGAGCAGTTCATAGCCGCGGTCCTTGTAGAAGCGGTAGCGTTGCCTGCCGCGCAGGACATCGTGCTCATCCTCGGTGACGATTTCCATCAGGCGCTCGAAGCGGCTGAACACAGGCGGCGGCTCGTCGCCGAGGTTGATCAGCACATCCGCGCTGGGCAGCGCATCGGCGTCGCTTCCGATGATGACCGGGGTGGCTGCGGCCAAGGGGCTGCTGTCGCGGCAGTGCGGGATGAAGGACAGCGCGGGCTGCGTCCACAGCAGGCGGTCGATGCCGGCCGCCACGGCCTCATCCGGGGCATAGACCAGCACGTTCAGTTTCTGCCCCCACGCCTTGGCCACCAGCTGGCGCGCGATGGCGAGCTTGTCGGGCGCATGGGTGTAAAAACTGATCGACGTCATCAGCGCTGGCCTTCCCGCTCGATCAGGTACTGCACCAGCAGGGGCACGGGACGGCCGGTCGAGCCTTTGCTTTCGCGCCCGCTGCGGTAGGCGGTGCCGGCGATGTCGAGATGCGCCCAGGGGTAGCGCTTGGCGAAGCGCGCGAGAAAGCACGCGGCGGTGATGGAGCCGCCGGCGCGCCCGCCGATGTTGGCCATGTCGGCGAGGCCGCTCTTCAGCTGCTCCTGGTATTCATCCCACAGCGGCATGCGCCACACCCGATCCCAGGCGTGGTCGGCGGCCTGTTCCAGCGCCTGTGCCAGCTTGTCGTCGTTGGCGTAGAGCGCGCTCGGGTGGTGGCCCAGCGCGATCACGCAGGCGCCGGTCAGCGTGGCGAGATCCACGACCGCGGCGGGCTTGAAGCGCTCGGCGTAAGTGAGCGCGTCGCACAGGATGAGGCGGCCTTCGGCGTCGGTGTTGAGGATTTCGATGGTCTGCCCGGACATCGAGGTGACGATGTCGCCCGGCTTGTTGGCATGCGCGTCGGGCAGGTTCTCGCAGGCGGGCACCAGGCCGACGACGTTGAGCTTGAGCCCCAGTTCGCCGAGGGCGCGGAAGGCGCCGATCACGGCGCCGCCGCCGCTCATGTCGTAATTCATCTCGTCCATGTCGGCGGGCGGCTTCAGCGAAATGCCGCCGGCGTCGAAGGTGATGGCCTTGCCCACCAGCACGATGGGCGCCTCGCCCTTCCTGCCGCCGTCGTGGCGCAGTTCGATGAACACCGGCGGCTTGTCGCTGCCCTTGGCCACCGACAGGAAGGAGCCCATGCCCAGCTTCTCGCAGGCGGCCTTGTCCATCACCTTGCACTTGAAGCCGTAGCTCCTGGCGAGCTGCCTGGCCTGGCTGGCGAGATAGGCCGGGGTGCAGACGTTGGACGGCGTGTTGCCGAGGTCGCGTGCAAGCGCCATGCCGCGCGCGATGGCATTGCCCTGTTTCAGGCCCTTGGCCGCGGCGGCGCTGTCCGCCAGGAAACCGATGCCGCCGAGCTTGGGCGGGTTGTCGGCCCGGCTTTTCATGCGGTCGAAGCGATACAGCGCATCGCCCGCGACAATGGCGGCCTGGGCGATGTTCCAGTCGGCGCTGCGCTTGCCGACCTTGACTTCGGTGAGCGCGATGAGCGCGTCGCGGGCGGCGGTATTGCCCACGGCCTTGATCGCGCCGGCCACGGCATCGCGATAGGCTTTCTCGGCGAACTCGTCCTGCTTGCCGAGGCCGACGAGCAGCACGCGGGCGGCGGCGATGCCGGGCAGCTCGCGCAGCAGCAGGGTGCTGCCGGCGCGGCCGGTCATGTCGCCGCTCTTCAGCGCGGCGGCGATGCGGCCCTTGCTGGCCTTGTCCAGGGCGCGGGCGGTGGCGGAAAGCCGGCTTTCCTCGAACACGCCGGCGACGATGCAATCGCTCTTGAGATTCTCGGGGGCTCCGGTTTTTATGCTAAATTTCGGCGAATTATCTTTTGCGGACATGGGAATCGATTCTTGCAAGTGAGAATGCGCTCATCTTTGCAAACCCTGGCCTGATAGTCAAAACCTCCCCCCAAAAAATCCCATGCTTTATCGGCGCGCGCTGCTGCAGGAACTGAGCCTTTCGAGCGGCGCTTCGCTCGTCATCCTCATCGCCATCGCGCTGGTGACCTTGTTTGTCCGTCTGCTGGGCGAGGCCGCCCGCGGCGAACTCGCCAACGAGGCGGTATTCGCCTATCTCGGCTTCAGCCTGCTGCACTATCTGCCGGTGCTGCTGGCGGTGGCGATCTTCATTGGCGCGATGCTGACGCTGATGCGCTACTGGCGCGACAACGAGATGGCGATCTGGTTCAGCTCCGGCCTGTCGCTCGGCGACTGGATCAGGCCGATGCTGATCTTCGCCTTGCCGCTGGCCCTGATCCTGATGCTGCTGACCAACAGCATCATTCCCTGGGCCGCGAACAAGAAGGACGCGTACAAGACCGAGCTGCTCAGCCGCGACGACACCTCCATGGTCGTGCCCGGAATCTTTGCCGAGTCCCAGGGCGGCGAGCGCGTGTTTTTCGTCGAGAGCCTGAATCCCCTGACCGGGACGGTGCGCAACGTGTTCATGCAGTCCAGGGACAGCGGCAAGCTGGGGGTGGTGGTGGCCGCCGAGGGCATGCAAAAGAAGGCGGAGGACGGCACGCGCTTCCTGGTGCTGAGCAAGGGCCGGCGCTACGAGGGCGAACCCGGACAGGCGGAATACCGCATCATCCAGTTCGACCGCTACTGGATACGGCTGGACCCGGTCGAAGTGAAAACCGAGGCGCGCAAGCAGGACATACGCCAGCTGGGCACGATGGCTTTGCTGAAAAGCGCCGATGCCGATGCGCGCGGCGAGCTGGCCGGGCGCTTCAATGTCCCCATCAGCCTGCTGATCCTGTCCCTGCTGGCCATCCCGCTGAGCTACGTGAACAACCGCGCCAAACGTTCGTACGGCCTGATTGCCGCGCTGCTGGTGTTCTTCATCTACCACAACATGATTTCGGTGACCCAGAGCTGGATCGCGCAGGGCAAGCTGGGCCTGCCGGCGGGGATTCTGGCGGCGCACCTGCCGGCCATCGCGGCGCTGCTGGCGTTTTACGCCTATCGCATGCGCATGAAGCCGCTCACCCTGGGACTGCGCCGCAAATGAACCTGATCGCCCGCTATTTGCTGAGGGAGGTGGCGATGGCCGCGGGCTTCGTGTTCGTCGGCCTGATCCTGCTGTTTTCCTTTTTCGATCTGGCCGGGGAGCTCGGCAGCATAGGCCGCGCCGATTACGGCTTCGCGCAGGCGGCCTTGTACGTGGCGCTCAATATACCGGGGCATGTGTATGAGATCGTGCCGATCGCGGCCCTGATCGGCGCCCTGTTCGCGCTGTCCAGGCTGGTGATGAATTCCGAGTTTACGGTGATGCTCGCTTCCGGCGTTTCAAACTGGCGCATCGCCGCGTTGCTGGCTTTGGCGGGGGTCGGGTTCGCGCTGCTGGCGCTGCTGGTGGGCGAACTGGTGTCGCCCTGGTCGGAGCAGGCGGCCAAGCGGCTGAAATTGCGCGCCACCGAATCCGTCGTGGCGCAGGCTTTCCGGTCCGGGCTGTGGGTGAAGGACGGCAATGCCTTCATCAATGCGGGCGAGGTGCTGCCGGACACCAGCCTGCGCGGGCTCAAGGTCTACGAATTCAGCCGCGACTGGGAACTGGCGCGGATCATGACGGCCGAGAGCGGGAGCTGGGAGGGCAAGAACCGCTGGACGCTCGGCGATGTTTCCGACACGAGCTTTCTGAAGAGCGGCATCGTGGTCAGCCACCGCCAGGCGATGGACTGGCAATCGGTGCTGAGCCCGGACATCCTCAGCGTGCTGCTGGTTTCGCCGGAAAAGATGTCCACGCCGGCGCTGTTCGGCTACATCCGGCATCTCCGGGAGAACAAGCAGCAAACCACGCGCTATGAAGTCGCATTGTGGTCCAAGATGTTCTATCCGCTCGCCATTCCGGTCGTCATGCTGCTGGCGCTGCCGTTTGCCTTCCATTCGCCGCGTTCGGGCGGCATTGCGCTGAAGGTCTTTCTCGGCATTCTCGCCGGGCTGGCGTTCCATCTCGGCAACCGGCTGTTTGCCCATGTCGGCCTGCTCAACGACTGGCCGCCCTTCCTGACGGCGGCAACGCCATCGCTGCTGTTCCTGGCGCTGGCGCTGCTGGTGCTGAAGCGCCTGGAAAGGCGTTAGCGCAGCCGCTCAGCCGGCATTGACCAGCCGCGTCCGGCACAGGCGGTCGTGCAGGAACTGGCGGTCCGGATCGACCAGCGCCCACAGAAAGCCCGCGCCGAAACCGGCCAGGCCGGCCGCGGCCAGGCAGAAACGCGCGACGCATTGCGCGCTGGATGGCGGCCCGCCCCCGGCCCGCACCAGCCGGATGCGCCAGGTTTTCATGGGCAGTGTTTGTCCGCCGCGTTTCCAGAAAACCAGGAAGTAAACCATCATCACGCCCAGCAGATAAAGCTGGAAGACGGCCTTCTGGAACGGGCCGTGAATGCCGCCGAAAATCGGAATATAAGCAAAGCCTGCGAGCATGGACAACGCCAGCAGCAGCAGGGCTTCGTAAACCATGGCGGCAAGGCGCCGTTTCAGGCTGGCCGGCTGCAGGGAGGTGGTTGCGTTTTCGTGCATGGTGGTTCTATATTCCGAAATAGGGCGGGCACGGCCCATGGCCGCGCCGCCGATAACATAACAATCATTGACTCGAGGAGGGGGCGCGATGCATATCGTAAAGCAACTCATGGCCATTCCGGGCGTGATTGCCGCGGGGGAGTTCGCCTATCGCGGTGACCGGTTCTCCTACGAGGGGGCGCTGACCCCCGAGTTCGCCCGCATGGCCTCGATTCTTTGCCGTTCGAACACGGTGAACGTCAACATGCAGTCCGAGATTCATGACGCCTACGCCGAGAACAGCGGCTACAAGCCGGCGCAGGGCTGGATCATGCGCGGCGCGCAGATATCCGTGTGCAACATCGGCAACTATTTCGCCTTCATCGAAAACCGTCCGGAACTGCTCAACGATGTCATGACCATCATGCGCGCGAAGGTCGGCGATGTCGGCGACGATCTGCTGGTCAGCCTGTACGCCAGGATCGGCGGCGATGTGAAAGAAGCCCTGTATTAACGCCCAGAATCGAGGACAACATGGATTTGAACCAACTGATGGATTTGCCGGGTGCGCTGGCCGCTTTCACCTTCACCGACAAGGGCGACCTGACCGCTCATGCGGCGCGCGAGGGGACCGAGATCACGCCCGAGGTGCTGGATCTGCTGGCGCATGCGTGCGTGGCCAACATCGCCATCGCCACCATGGAGGCGCGCGGCTGGGAGGCGCTGACCGGGCAGAAGGGCTTCGAACCCCTGCAGGGGTTTTCAATGATCGGCCTCGAATGGTCTGTCGTCCTCGCCGGGCGCTGCGGAGTCGTCATGAAGAACCGCGATGTCAATTATGAAGACGCCTTCAAGGCCATCGGGGCCTGCAGTGCGGCGCAACATCCGCAGGGGGCCGCATGACGCTCAGAAAACTCCTCATTCTGGACGGCGTGATTGCGGTGTGCCGTTTCCAGGATGACGGCAGCATCATGGATGCCGCCGGCATGCTGTCGGGCGACAGGGTGGAGCGCCTGGCCAGGTTCGCGCAGTGGTACCGCCGCACGCTGTCCGGCAATACCGATCTGCTTTCGCTGTTCTCGCAAATGCGCGGCTGGTCGCCGGCGCAGGGCTGGATCGTGCACGGCGACAAGATGAGCGTGTGCTCGGTCGGCAACATGGTGTGCATGGTGCAGCACGGCCAGGGGTCCTTGCAGGAAATCATGCAAGCCCTCGCCGAGGCCGCGCACGAATAAGCCTGCGCGGCCGGGAAACGGCCGGAACCCCGATCTTTCCTTGACCGTGGCGGGGTAAAACGTTTACCCTTTCGGTTTACGGAAAACATTGTTTTTAGGCGTTTTTTTATGGAATTGACCGGCGCCGAGATTGTCACGCGCTGCCTGGCCGAGGAAGGAGTCGAATTCGTTTTCGGCTATCCGGGCGGCGCGGTGCTCAACATCTACGACGAAATCTTCAAGCAGAACAAGTTCAAGCACGTGCTGGTGCGCCACGAGCAGGCGGCGGTGCACGCGGCCGACGCCTTCGCGCGCGCCTCCGGCAAGGTCGGCGTGGCCCTGGTGACCTCCGGCCCCGGCGCCACCAACGCGGTAACCGGCATCGCCACGGCCTACATGGACTCCATTCCCGTGGTGATCATCTCCGGTCAGGTGCCGACCGCCGCGATCGGCCTCGATGCCTTCCAGGAAGTCGACGCCGTCGGCATCACGCGGCCCTGCGTGAAGCACAATTTCCTGGTCAAGGATGTGGGCGAGCTGGCGAGCACCATCAAGAAGGCCTTCCACATCGCGGCCACCGGCCGTCCGGGCCCGGTGCTGGTGGACATTCCCAAGGACGTGACCTTTCACAAGACCGAATTCGCCTATCCGGATTCGGTGTCCATGCGCTCCTACAATCCGGTGCTGAAGGGCCACAGCGGACAGATCAAGAAGGCCGCGCAGATGCTCCTGGAAGCCCGGCGCCCGATGATCTACACCGGCGGCGGCGTGATTCTCGGCAATGCGTCCGAGCAGGTCACCGAGCTGGCCAGGCTGCTGCACTACCCGGTCACCAACACCCTGATGGGCCTGGGCGGCTACCCCGCCAGCGACCGTCAGTTTCTCGGCATGCTGGGCATGCACGGCACCTACGAGGCCAACATGGCCATGCAGCACTGCGACGTGCTCTTGGCGGTGGGCGCGCGCTTCGACGACCGCGTCATCGGCAACCCGGCGCACTTCGCGCGCGAGCAGCGCCGCATCGTCCATATCGACGTCGACCCCTCCTCGATCTCCAAGCGCGTCAAGGTCGACGTGCCCATCGTCGGCGATGTGCGGCAGGTGCTGGACGAACTGCTCAAGCTGTTCAAGGCCAGCAAGGAAACACCCGACGAGGCCGCGCTCAACACCTGGTGGACGCAGATCGAGCTGTGGCGTTCGCGCAACTGCCTGAAGTACAACCGCGAGTCCGAGATCATCAAGCCGCAGTTCGTGGTGGAAAAACTCTGGGAAGTCACCGGCGGCGACGCCTTCGTGACGTCCGACGTGGGCCAGCACCAGATGTGGGCGGCGCAGTTCTACAAATTCGACAAGCCGCGCCGCTGGCTCAACTCCGGCGGCCTCGGCACCATGGGCGTGGGGCTGCCCTACGCCATGGGCGCGCAGCTTGCGCACCCTGAGGCGACCATCGCCTGCATCACCGGCGAGTCCAGCATCCAGATGTGCATCCAGGAGCTGTCCACCTGCAAGCAGTACCGTCTGCCGGTGAAGATCATCAACCTCAACAACCGCTACATGGGCATGGTGCGGCAGTGGCAGGAATTCTTCTACGGCAGCCGTTACGCGGAATCCTACATGGAATCGCTGCCTGATTTTGTCAGGCTGGCGGAAAGCTACGGCCATGTCGGCATGCGCATCGACAAACCCGAGGACGTCGAGGGCGCGCTGAAGGAGGCGTTCTCGCCGGCGCTGAAGGAGCGCCTGGTGTTCATGGATTTCCAGACCGACCAGACCGAGAACGTCTATCCCATGGTGGAAGGCGGCAAGGGCCTGTCGGAAATGATCCTGGCGGAGGAGTTGTGATGAGCAGCCGCCACATCATCTCCCTGCTGATGGAAAACGAGTCCGGCGCGCTGTCGCGCGTCGCCGGCCTGTTCTCCGCGCGCGCCTACAACATCGAATCGCTCACCGTCGCCCCCACCGAGGACGCCACGCTGTCGCGCATGACCATCGTCACCGTGGGTTCCGAGGACGTCATCGAGCAGATCATCAAGCAGTTGAACAAGCTGGTCGACGTGGTGAAAGTGCTGGATCTGACCGAGGGCAGCCACATCGAGCGCGAGCTCATGCTGGTCAAGGTGCGCGCCGCCGGCAAGGAACGCGAGGAACTGAAGCGCATGGCGGACATCTTCCGCGGCCGCATCATCGACGTCGCCGACCTCACCTACACCATCGAACTCACCGGCACCGGCACCAAGCTCGATGCCTTCCTCGAGGCGATCGACCAGGGCGCGATCCTCGAAACCGTGCGTACCGGCGCCTCCGGCATCGGCCGCGGCGACCGCATTCTCAAAGTCTGAATTCAAACCTAGCTAGCAAGGACACATCATGAAAGTCTATTACGACAAGGACGCCGACCTTTCCATCATCAAGAAGAAGAAGGTCGCCATCATCGGCTACGGTTCGCAGGGCCACGCCCATGCCAACAACCTGCAGGATTCCGGCGTCAAGGTCACCGTCGGCCTGCGCAAGGATGGCGCCTCCTGGGACAAGGCCAAGAAGGCCGGCCTCGCCGTCAAGGAAGTCGCCGCCGCGGTCAAGGAAGCCGACGTGGTCATGATCCTGGTGCCGGACGAGCAGCAGGCCGACCTCTACAAGAACGAGATCGAACCCAATCTGAAGAAGGGTGCCGCGCTCGCCTTCGCCCACGGCTTCAACATCCATTACAACCAGATCGTGCCGCGCAAGGACGTGGACGTGATCATGGTGGCACCCAAGGGCCCCGGCCATCTGGTGCGCTCCACCTACACCCAGGGCGGCGGCGTGCCTTCGCTCATCGCCGTGCACCAGGACGTGTCCAAGAAGGCCAAGGACATCGCGCTGTCCTATGCCGCGGCCAACGGCGGCACCAAGGGCGGCGTGATCGAGACTTCCTTCCGCGAGGAGACCGAGACCGACCTGTTCGGCGAGCAGGCCGTGCTGTGCGGCGGCTGCGTGGAGCTGGTGAAGGCCGGCTTCGACACCCTGGTGGATGCCGGCTATGCGCCCGAGATGGCCTACTTCGAGTGCCTGCACGAGCTCAAGCTCATCGTCGACCTGATGTACGAGGGCGGCATCGCCAACATGAACTACTCCATCTCCAACAATGCGGAGTACGGCGAGTACGTCACCGGCCCCAAGGTCATCAACGACGAGTCGCGCTGGGCCATGAAGGAAGCCCTGGACAACATCCAGAACGGCAACTACGCCAAGCAGTTCATCCTGGAAGGCCGCACCAACTATCCGGAAATGACCGCGCGCCGCCGCCTCAACGCCGAACACCCGATCGAGGTGGTGGGCGCCAAGCTGCGCAGCATGATGCCGTGGATCGGCAAGAACAAGCTGGTCGACCAGTCCAAGAACTGATCGAAAGCCACGGACGGCAAAGAGGCACAGGGCCGCAGAGGACTTTTCTGTGAAACGCCCTGCCTCCCTGTTTCCGTGGCTCAGTATTGAGACTGCCTGCCGGGCTCACTGGCCGGGGCTTATCCTGAAACCGCTCCATGCTTGATTTCAAACACAGCAAGGGTGGCATGACGCGGCCGCGCATGCGCGACCGCGGCATATACGTGCTGCCCAACCTGTTCACCATCGGCGCCCTGTTCGCCGGTTTCTACGCCATCGTGCAGGCCATGAATTACCGCTGGGAGCATGCGGCGGTGGCGATCTTCATCGCCATGGTGCTGGACGGCCTGGATGGGCGGGTGGCGCGCATGACCGGCACGCAAAGCGCGTTCGGTGCGGAACTGGATTCGCTGTCCGACATGGTGTCCTTCGGCGTGGCGCCGGCGCTCATCATGTACGTGTTCGCCCTGAAGGGCCTCGGCAAGTTCGGCTGGATCGCCGCCTTTGTCTACTGCTCGGCCGCCGCGCTCAGGCTCGCGCGCTTCAACACCCAGCTGGAAGTCGCCGACAAGCGCTTTTTCCAGGGCCTGCCATCGCCTGCCGCGGCCGCCCTGGTGGCAGGCTTCGTCTGGGTCATGGTCGAATACGGCTTTAGCGGCGCGGAGGTGGACTGGCTCGCCTCCTTCGTCATCCTGTTCGCCGGCATCAGCATGGTGACCAACCTCAAGTTCTACAGCGGCAAGGAGATCAACCTCAGGAAAAGCGTGCCCTTCTTCGTCGTGATCCTGATCGTGCTGTTCTTCATCCTGGTGTCCACCAGCCCGCCCGAGGTGCTGCTGCTGATCTTCGTGTTGTACGGCCTGTCCGGTTACGCTTACGCCGCATGGAACCGGCTGCATCGCAGGGGGAAAACGACAAAGCCCTTGCCAGAAGAGAAAAAATAAATACAATTTAGACCATGTCTAATGTGGCTTCTCCTTCCTACGCCATCTGCCTGTCGAACATGCTGTTCGGCACCCTGCTGCTGCGCAAGCAGTAGACGCCGCTTCTTTCCCCCTTTCGTAGCCGAGCCCCGCGTGAGCGGGATTGAATTCGTCAACCCGGCGTGTGCCAGGAGACCCGCATGACTGACCGTTTATACATTTTCGACACCACCTTGCGCGACGGCGAGCAAAGCCCCGGCGCGTCCATGACCAAGGACGAGAAGCTGCGCATCGCGCGCCAGCTGGAGAAACTCGGCGTGGACATCATCGAGGCCGGCTTCGCGGCGGCGAGCCCGGGCGATGCCGAAGCCATCCGCGCCATCGCCGAGGCCATCCAGGGCTCGACCGTATGTTCGCTGGCGCGCGCCAACGAGCGCGACATCCGCGCCGCCGGCGAGGCCATCAAGCCGGCCAGGTCCGGGCGCATCCACACCTTCATCGCTACCAGCCCCATCCACATGGAGAAGAAGCTGCGCATGCAGCCCGACCAGGTGGTGGAAGCCGCGGTGAAGGCGGTCAGGCTCGCGCTCGAATACACCGACAACGTCGAGTTCTCGGCCGAGGACGCGGTGCGCTCGGAAATGGACTTCCTCTGCCGCATCTTCGAGGAAGTCATCAAGGCCGGCGCCACCACCATCAACGTGCCGGACACCGTGGGCTATTCCATCCCCGCCCTGTGGGGCGAGCGCATGAAGCAATTGATCGAGCGCGTGCCCAACTCGCATAAAGTCGTCTGGTCCACCCACTGCCACAACGACCTCGGCATGGCGGTGGCCAACTCGCTCGCCGCGGTGATGAACGGCGCGCGTCAGGTCGAGTGCACCATCAACGGCCTCGGCGAGCGCGCCGGCAACGCCTCGCTGGAGGAGATCGTCATGGCGGTGCGCACGCGCAAGGATGTATTCAGCTGCGACAGCCGCATCGACACCGCCCAGATCGTGCCCGCCTCCAAGCTGGTGTCGACCATCACCGGCTACCCGGTGCAGCCCAACAAGGCCATCGTCGGGGCGAATGCGTTTGCGCACGAATCCGGCATCCACCAGGACGGCGTGCTCAAGCACCGCGAGACCTACGAAATCATGCGCGCCGAGGACGTGGGCTGGACCGCCAACCGCCTGACCCTGGGCAAGCTCTCCGGCCGCAACGCCTTCAAGACCAAGCTCGCCGAACTCGGCATCGTGCTCGACTCGGAAGAGGCGCTCAATGCCGCGTTCAAGCGCTTCAAGGAGCTGGCCGACAAGAAACGCGAAATCTTCGACGAGGACCTGCAGGCGCTGGTTTCCGACGAGGGCTACACCGCCGAGCACGAGCGCTTCAAGCTGGTGTCCCTGAAAGTCTGCTCGGAAACCGGCGAAGTGCCGCACGCCCGGCTGGTGATCGCCGACGAGGGCGCGGAGAAGGCCGCCGAAGGCGATGGTTCGGGCCCGGTCGATGCCACCTTCCGCGCGCTGGAGTCGGTGGTCGGCAGCGGCGCCAACCTGCTGCTGTATTCGGTCAACAACATCACCAGCGGCACCGACGCCCAGGGCGAAGTGACCGTGCGCCTGGCCAAGGACGGGCGCATCGTCAACGGCCAGGGCGCCGACACCGACATCGTGGTGGCCTCGGCCAAGGCCTATCTGCACGCGCTCAACAAGCTGCACACCAAGCTGGAGCGGGCGCACCCGCAGGTGTGACTTTCGCTAAGCCGAACGACTAAACCGCCCCGCTTTTTGCCGGGGCGGTTTTTTTTGCGTAACCGATCGTTGCCAGAAAGAACACCGCCGACAGCGCGATTTCGATCAGCGCCAGGCTGGCGGCCGGCTGCGGGTCCGACCAGGCGCGCATCACGCCTTCGGTGAAGTAGAGCAGGATGAACATCGAGCTCCATTGATAAGTGTAGCGGCGGCCCTTGAGAATGCCCATCAGCGGCAGCAGCAGCGGCAGGGTTTTCAGCACCAGCCAGGAGCCGCCGGGGCGCAAGGGCGCGAGCCACAGTTCCCAGGCGAGGCATAACAAAATCAGCGCGATCAGGCTGGCGCTGGCGAGGAAGGAAAGCGTGCGGATGGAGGGCATCATGCGGCCAGTTTCAAGGCGGTTTCGGCGAGGCGCTTGCCCTGGGCGAGGCAGAGCCTGCGCTCCTCGTCGGTGAGCGGTTTGTCGTCCTGGGCGCCGGCGACGTGGCTTGCGCCGTAGGGGGTGCCGCCGCTGCTGGTGGTGTTGAGCTCATCGTGGGTATAGGGCAGGCCCAGCACGATCATGCCGTGGTGCAGCAGCGGCAGCATCATCGAGACCAGCGTGGTTTCCTGGCCGCCGTGCATGCTGGCGGTGGCGGTGAAGACGCAGGCGGGTTTGCCGGCGAGGGCGCCCTGCATCCACAGGCCGCCGGTGCCGTCGAGGAAATATTTCAGCGCCGCGGCCATGTTGCCGAAGCGCGTCGGGCTGCCGAGCGCGAGGCCGATGCATTCCTCGAAATCGCGCAGTTCGGCGTAGGGCGCGCCTGCCGGCGGCACCGCCGGCGCGGCGGTTTCGGTTCTGGGCGCGACCTTGGGCACGGTGCGGATGCGGGCGGTGGCGCCGGGCACGGATTCGATGCCGCGCGCGATGAGGCGCGCCATCTCGGCGACACTGCCGCCCTGACTGTAGTAAAGAACGAGTATCTCGGCCATCAGGCAACTGCCATTTCCACAAGGTCAAAAAAAGCGGTCTGCTCTATCAGGCTGCCCAGACCGATGCGGCGGGGTTCCCCGCGGTGCCACAGCTCGGCGGTGCGACCGCGCTGGTACAGGCCCTGCGGCAGCAGCAGGCGTTCCGCCGTTTGCAAGGCGGCGTTGGCGGGGAGCAAGAGGGCGGGCTGGCCGAGCTCGGCCGCCGTGCCTTCGGAAAAGCGCAGCACGACGGAAACGGCGTCGGGGGAGAGTTTCTCGATGCCCGCCACCACGACCTGGCCCTTGGACATCTTGCCCCAGCGTATGACGCCGAGCAGCCATGGCGCCGATCCCGCGCTGGCTTCGCGCAGCGCGACCGGATTGCCCATGCGCACCTGGACGACTTCCTGGGCGTGGGCGGAAATGGCCAGGCCGCACGCGCTGTCGTTGACCACCCGCCATCTCGGCGGCGTGCCCGGTTCGGCCGTTCCGCCGCGGCTGTTCCTTGCCCCGCGCGCGTCCGCGGCAGGCTGCTTGCGCTTCTCATCGAACAGGTGGTGGATGGCGGGAAGGCCGCTGATCATTTCCACATGGGCCAGGCCCGGCTGGTAGCGCTTGAAGCCGCGCTTGTTGCCGCCGCGCCAGGCCTGGTGCAGCCGGCTGAGAAGATACGCGCCGTTCACCTGGTGCGGCAGGTCGGCCAAGCCGATATCGCGCCAGGACTCGCCGGCTTGCAGCTTCACCAGCAGGCTGCGCAGCTGCCGGCACAGGGCGTGCGTGTCCAGCGTCAGGGCGGCGCTTGCGGTCGCGTCGTTTTCTCGGGCTGCGCTCTCAAGGGCCGCGGGGCTGTCTGCCTCCGGGTCGATGCGAAAGGCCGACTTGCCGCCCTTGTCGCCCTGGGCGAGTTCGGCAAGATTCCCGAACCTGTCGAGGTAGGCCATGGTCACCTCGATTTCCGGCCGCGTGAGCCTGAACGGATCGGCCAGCGCCAGCAGCAGGGTCCGCTTGTAAATCGCCGCGGGCGCCTGGCTGGCGTCGGCCAGCTCCGTGTCGGCGACGTCTTCCTCGACGATCGCGGCATGGCACTGATGTAGTTCGTGCCAGCCGTGAACGGGCGGCGAGGTATAACTGCGATAGCTGGTGCAGATTTGGCCGGAGAGGGCCGCCATGAGGCGGAGCAGTGCAGCCTGCCGCGCCTTGGCGCCGCCAAACAGGCTGCGCTTTTGCGGGAGGGCCTGGCTGACCAGCTTCCAGGCATAGGCCAGTTCGACCGCAAGCTCATGGGCCAGATTGGCGGCATGCCGGTGCATGGGCGACTGGGGCGTACCGTTTTCCGGCAGGGCGGCGAGGAGTTCTTCCAGCAGCCGCTGCAGGGGGGCTTCGTAGCGCAGCGTCAGCTTCGAGCGGAGGTCCGCGTCAAGCTCGCTGCGGTTCAGCCTGCCGAGCTCGGCCAGCAGCCTTTGCGCGGCATCTTCCGCCTGCATGCCGGACAGTTGCCCGAGCAGTTCGTCGATTGCGGCGGGGCGGATTTCCGGCGTCTGCTGCAAGGCCTGTCCCGGCTTCGGCGTGTAAAGGGTGAGCGGCGGCATGACTGGGGTTACGGCGCGAACACTGGATTAAAATGGCGCCATTCTACTTTGTGGCGAGGCAATGCGATGTTCTCCTGTGTGGCCGCGGCAGCGGGGTTTCTCGGCGGATGGGCGCTGATTCTGGCTTGGCATGTGCGGGCCGGCGGCGCGCCGGACTTGCTGGCGGGCGGCTTGGCCTATGCCGCGCTCGCCGTGTACGCCATGGCGCTTGCCGCGCGCTGCGCGCCGAAATGGCATCCCGCGCTCAGGCGCGTAGCCGTCCTGATCGGCTGCGCGGTTCTTGCCGGTATCGATGCCGGCATCGCCGGCCTGCAGGGCGAGACGGCGCAGAAAGCCTTCTTCGCCGCCCTGCTCGGCATCGCGCTGGTGGCGATGGCGGCACGCCACGCCCCGGCGGCCTTGCGTCAGCGCTGGTTCGGCAAGGGCGGCGCTTAACCGCCGCCGCCGCCCGAGCCGGCGCCATGCGCGGCGGCGAGCACCAGGGCGTCGAAATCCGCGGCTTGCATCAGGCCCTTTTCCACCACGATGTCCTTCACCGGGCGGCCGGACTTTTCCGATTCCTTGGCGATCTCCGCCGCCTGCATGTAGCCGATCTGCGTGTTGAGCAGGGTGGCGAGCCCGACGCTCTGGTGGATGAAGAAGGCGCAGCGCTCGCGGTTGACGACGATGCCTTTCAAGTTCTTTTCCGTCGCCGCGTTCATGGCATTGGTCAGCCAGTCCATGGCGTCGAACAGCGCCGAACCCATGGCCGGCATCATCACGTTGAGCTCCAGCTGCCCGGCCTGGGTCATCAGCGCCACCGCGTGGTCCTGGCCCAGCACCTGGAAACAGACCTGGTTCAGCATTTCGAACATCACCGGATTGACCTTGCCCGGCATGATGGAGGAGCCCGGCTGCACCGCCGGCAGGGTGATTTCGCCGAGGCCGGTGCGCGGGCCGGAAGCCAACAGGCGCAGGTCGTTGGCGATGCGCGTGAGCTCCAGCGCCAGTCCGCGGATGCGCGCCGACAGATCCTGCAGATCCAGCATGGACTGCATTTGCGCGGCGAGCTGGCTCGAGCTGATCGGCTCGCCGGTCAGCTCGGCCAGCTCGGCGGCGACCTTTTCCGGGTAGCCCGGCGAGGTGTTGAGCGCGGTGCCGGCGGCCGAGCCGCCCAGCCCGATTTCACCCAGCTTCTCGCGGCAGGAAGCGAGGTTGGCGGCGGCGCGGCGCAAGGTCCAGGCGTAGGCGGCGAATTCGATGCCGACGGTGGTGGGCACGGCGTCCTGCAGGTGGGTGCGGCCGGACTTGACGGTGTCCTGCTCGCGCGCGGCCAGGCGTTCGAATTCGGCGGCCATGCGCTGGCAGGCATCCAGCAGCCGCGGCAGCTTGGCCAGGCAGGCGAGGCGAATGGCGGTGGGGATGGTGTCGTTGGTCGATTGCCCCATGTTGACGTCGTCGTTGGGGTTGACCGGCGTGTAGGCGCCCTTGTCGCCGCCGAGCGCGACATTGGCCAGGTTGGCCAGCACCTCATTGGTGTTCATGTTGTGGCTGGTGCCGGCGCCGGCCTGGAAGCGGTCGACCACGAACTGGTCCAAATATTCCCCTTGCAGGATGCGCCCGCAGGCCGCGACAATGGCGTCGCGCTTTTCCTCGGAAAGCCAGCCGGGCTGGCAATTCGCGCGCGCGGCGGCGAGCTTGATGAGGACATGGGCGCGAATGAAATCCGGGTCGGGGCGGCGCCCGGAAATGGGGAAATTGTCGATTGCCCGCGCGGTCTGGATGCCATACCAGGCATCTTGCGGAACTTGATACTCGCCTAAAGAGTCTCTCTCGGTACGAAAACTGGCCATAACGCTTTGGATCATGCTCAAGAAACCCTCATTCTACCTGCTGACGCTGGGCTTGCTGCTGTTTGTCGCGGTGCCGCTGCGCGCAGCCGAGTTCAATCTGACCGATATCACCGGCAAGGCGCACAAGCTGTCCCAATACAAGGGCAAGTGGGTGCTGGTCAATTTCTGGGCGACCTGGTGCCCGCCCTGCCTCGAGGAAATTCCCGACCTGGTCGCCCTGCATGAAAACAAGAAAAACAATGTGGTGGTGCTGGGCGTGGCCATGGATTACCGCAGCGGCGAACAGGTCAAGGACTTCGCCGACAGCATGCTGGTGAGCTACCCCATCATCCTGGGCAACCGCAAGTCGGCGGCGCAGATCGGGCCGGTCGAGGGCCTGCCCACCACTTACCTTTATAATCCGCAGGGCAAGCTGGTGGCCCACCAGGTCGGCGCCATCACCCGCGAGGATGTGGAAAGCTTCATCCGCGGGGCGGAGAAAACAACACGCAAATAACGCTGAGGAACGGACATGAAAGGTTGGCTGGTAGGTCTGCTGCTGTGCTTCCCGCTGCTGGCGGTTGCGGAAGTGCGCGACCCGGGAACGCATTTCTTCGACGCGAAGCTGGGGAATTTCCAGGAAGAGCTTGCCGTTGCCAAACAGCAAGGCAAGCAGGGCGTCATGCTGTTCTTCGAAATGGACGATTGCCCGTTCTGCAGCCGCATGAAGGCGACCATCCTCAACCAGCCCGATGTGCAGGATTTTTACCGCAAGCATTTCCTGAGTTTCCCGGTGGACACCCAGGGCGATGTGGCGATGACCGACTTCAAGGGCAATGAAACCGTGGAAAAGGCCTTTGCCCTGCAGCAGCGCGTGCGGGCGACGCCGGTGATCATGTTCTTCGACCTGGAAGGCAATGCGGTCACCCGCCATACCGGGCCGACCAAGGACAAGGACGATTTTCTCCTGCTGGGGCGCTATGTGGTCGAGGGCGCCTACAAGCAGATGCCCTTCGAGCGCTACAAGAAATCCCAAGCCGGAAAATGAAGCGCCTACTATCAGCCGCGCTGCTGCTCACGGCCGCCGCCGCGCTTGCGGAGGACAAGCCGCTGACCCTGGAAGAAGCGCTGGCGACCGCGGATGCCGCCCATCCGCTGATGCAGGCGGCGCAGGCGGACCTGGATCTGGCGCTGGCGGAAGAAAGGATCGCCGACAGCAGCGACGACGCGACCCTGACTGCCGAAGGCATACTGCGCCGGGGCCGGCCCACGACCGGCGCTGACGACTGGCGCGAGGACAATGTCAGCCGCCTGGTGCTGCGCAAGACCCTGTTCGATTTCGGGCGCGCGCGCGGCCAGGTCGATGCCGCGCGCCAGGAGGTGAACGCGCGCCAGCAGGCCTTGATGGATACGCGCGATGCGCGGCGCATCGACATCATGGCGCGCTTTTTCGACGTGGCCCTGGCGGACGCCCGCTATGATGCGGACAACGAGTTCCTGGCGGTTTACTACGTCCGCTGGGACGACTCCAAGAAACGCCACGAGCTGGGGGAACTGACCACAAGCCAGCTGGCCGAGCTTGAGGCGCAGTATCAGGATCAGCGCGAAAAGCGCAACCGCAGCCTCCTGGCGCAGCGCGCCACCCGCCAGAAACTCGCCAATTCGCTCAACCAGCCGGCTCGGCTGCCCGGCACCCTGGCCCGGCCGCTGCTCAAGCAGAACGATCTGCCGCTGCCGGAGTACGAGGACATGCTGCCGCTGGCGCTGGACTCCAACCGCAGGCTGCTCGCGCTGCAGGCCCAGCTCGATGCGGTTGCGGCGCGCACCGAGGCGATTCGCGCCGACCGCGCGCCCACGCTCGATGTGGAAGTCATTGCCGGGGATTACAGCCGCGAGAGTTCGTCGCGCGACCGCGTGAGCGGGGGGCTGATCCTCAACTGGCCGCTCTATCAGGGCGGGCGCATCGACGGGCGGCTCGCCCGACAGCTTGCCGACCGCGCGCGCCTCGAGGCGCAGATCGAGCAGTCGCGCCGGGCGCTGGCCGAAAGCCTGCTGGAGACGCTTCAGGAAATCCAGTGGCTGCGCATGTCCGCACGGCCCGCCGCCAAGGTGCAGATCGATTACCGCGACAAAATGCTCGATCGCGCGCGCGCCGAGTATGAGATGGAAATGCGCACCAACCTTGGCGCGACCATGGCCGAGACCCAGGCCGCGGCCATCCGCGCCAGCGAAGTCGAGTACCGCCTGGCCCTCGCGCTGGCCAGGCTGGAAGCGCTGGCTGGCAGGCCGCTCGCGGAGCTCGCATCCCCCATCAAGCTTACGGAGAACAAATGATCGAATCCGAGAAAATGATCAGAATTCCGGCCTTCTGCGCCGCCATGGCGCTGGCGGCTGTATCCTGGGCGGCGGACAGGGTGCCGCTGACGACCCCGGTTTCCGGCGTGGTGAAGGAAGTCTACGTGCAGGTCGGGCAAAGGGTGAAAAAAGGCGACAGGCTGCTGGCGTTGGACGATACGCGTCTCAAGGCGCGCGTCATGGAAGCCGAGGCGGGCGTGATGCGCGCCGGGCAGGAGGCCGAAGAGGCCGAGCGCGAACTGAAGCGCGCGGAGGATTTGTATGCGCGCGGCGTCAGTTCCACCACCGAACTCGATGCGGCCAAGCTGAAGCATGCGCGCGTGACGGCCGGCGCCCGGGAAGCCGAGGCGCGGCTCATCATCGCCCGCAAGGATCTCGAAGACAGCGTGCTCAAGGCGCCGTTCGACGGCGTGATCCGGGGGCGTGAAGCCGAGCCCGGCATGTACGTGCCGGCGCAGCTCGACCCGCCGACGCTGATCCTTCTCGGCAAAATCCGCTAGCGGCGAGTTTCGTCAGGATTGACGCAGGCGCAAGGCCGGCCAGGCGGTCACAGGCCGGCGGTCTTGGTCGGCGCGGTGTAGCGCCAGTGCCTCTGCCAGGCATTGACCACCAGGGTCGGATACTCGGCGCGGCCGAGGCTGCCGTTGTAGCGGCCCAGGGCGCGGAAAAGGTCGCCTTTTTCCAGGTCGATGTAGTGGCGCAGGATGAGCGCGCCGTATCGCAGATTGGTGCGCAGCTGGAAGAGATTGTGCTCGGGCGTGCCGATCACCTTGACCCAGAACGGCATGACCTGGGTGTAGCCGCGCGCGCCGACCGATGACACGGCGTATTTCTTGAAGCCGCTTTCGACCTGGATCAGCCCCAGCATCAGCTCCGGATCGAGGCCGGCGCGGGTGGCTTCGTAGTACAGGGTCTGCAGGAATTCCAGGCGCTCTTCCGCGTCCGGGATGCGCTTGGCCAGGCGCTTCGACATTTCCGCGAGCCAGGCCTGGGCCTCGGGCGCTTTCAGCACCGAAACCTGAGTCACGGCCACGTCGGCCAGCGATTTGGACAGCCAGGCGCGGGCCGAGGCCGACATCGGTTCGTACAGCTGGCCGCCGGCCAAAACCGTCCCCGCCGCGCCCAGCAACAGGGCGGCAAACGCGAGTTTGGCGGTCCTCAGTCGGTTCATGCGGCTTGCAGCGCATCCAGCAAAACAGTCGATATTTCGCTTAACGGCACATTCCGCGCCGAACTTTCGCGCCGCGCCAGATATTCCACCATGCCGTCCTTGAGGCCGCGCTCGCCGATGGTGACGCGATGCGGGATGCCGATCAGTTCGGCGTCGGCGAACATCACGCCCGGCCTTTCGTCACGGTCGTCGAGCAGCACCTCCAGCCCGGCCGCGGCCAGCTCGCCATACAACTGGTCCGCCGCCTGTTTCACCTGCTCGCTCTTGCGGTAGCCGACGGGGGTGATGACCACGGCGAAGGGCGCCATCGATGCCGGCCAGATGATGCCGCGCTCGTCGTGGTTCTGCTCGATGGCGGCCGCCACCACGCGCGAGACGCCGATGCCGTAGCAGCCCATTTCCATGACCTGGCTCTTGCCGTTCTCGTCGAGGAAGCTCGCCGACAGCGCTTCGGAATACTTGGTGCGCAACTGGAACACGTGGCCGACCTCGATGCCGCGGCACAGTTCCAGGCTACCCTTGCCGTCGGGGCTGGGGTCGCCGGCCACCACGTTGCGAATGTCGACGAACACCGGCTCGGGCAGGTCGCGGCCGAAATTGACCCCGGTGTAGTGGAAGCCGGTGTCGTTGGCGCCGCACACGAAGTCGGCGAGGTTCATCAACGCGCGGTCGGCCAGCACCGGGATGTTCAAGCCTACCGGGCCGACCGAGCCGGGCGCGGCGCCGCAGATGTCGCGCACCACGGCGTCAGGGGCGAGGCGCACCTCGTCCGGCAGCTGCTCGAGCTTGGACGCCTTGATTTCGTTCAACTGGTGGTCGCCGCGCAAGAGCAGGGCCACCGGGCCGTCATTGCCTTCGACGATGAGGGTCTTGACCAGGCGGCCGGGCTCGATTTTCAGGAAGGCGGAGACTTCCTCGATGCTGTGCTGGCCTGGGGTGTAGACCTTTTCCATCGCGGCGGCCGGGGCGGGGCGCGCGGCGGCGGGCGGCAGCGCTTCGGCCAGTTCGACGTTGGCGGCGTAGTCGGAATCGGGGCAGTAGGCGAGGGCGTCTTCGCCGGAATCGGCCAGCACGTGGAATTCGTGCGAGCCGGAGCCGCCGATGGCGCCGGTGTCGGCGGCGACGGCGCGGAACTTCAGGCCGAGGCGGGTGAAGATGCGGGTGTAGGTGTCGTACATCACGCGGTATTCGCGCTGCAGGTCTTCGAAGCTCGCGTGGAAGGAATAGGCGTCCTTCATCAGGAATTCGCGCGCGCGCATCACCCCGAAGCGCGGGCGGATCTCGTCGCGGAACTTGGTCTGGATCTGGTAGAAATTCACCGGCAGCTGGCGATAAGAGCGGATTTCCTTGCGCGCGATGTCGGTGATGACTTCCTCGTGGGTGGGGCCGAAGCAGAAGTCGCGCTCGTGGCGGTCCTTGATCTTCAGCATCTGCGGCCCGAACACCGCCCAGCGCCCGGACTCCTGCCACAGCTCGGCCGGCTGCACCGCGGGCATGAAGAGCTCGACTGCGCCAGATTTGTTCATTTCCTCGCGCACGATGGCCTCGACCTTGCGCAGCACCCTGAGGCCCAGCGGCATCCAGGAATAGAGGCCGGAGCCGAGACGGCGGATCATGCCGGTGCGCAGCATCAGTTTATGGGAGACGAGTTCGGCCTCGGCGGGCGCTTCCTTGCTGGTGGAGAGGAAAAACTGCGTAAGACGCATGATTCGGGTCGGTTAAAATTGTGAAAACGCGATTTTACCCGACCCTTTCCCCTTCGCCCTGCCCCCTTCACACAAATGCGCCTGTTCTCCAAACGCCTCGCCAAGTCCGTCAGTCCGGAGATGACCGTGGAGGTCACCGAGTCGCGCGGCGTCCGCCAGCTGCAGCTGGGCACCCAGGCGATCCAGAGCGCCATGCGCATTTCCCGGCCCTGGGACCTGGAACTCGCCTACACGCGGGCGATGATGGCTTTCCTGCTGTTCCGGGCCGGACCGGAGGAGGTGCTGATGATCGGCCTGGGCGGCGGTTCGCTGGCCAAGTTCATCCGCAAATATCGGCCGCAGACGCGCATTACCGCGGTGGAGATTTCGCCGCAGGTGGTGGCGGCGGCGCGCGGCCATTTTTTCCTGCCCGAGGACGACGCGCATCTCCGGGTCTTGATTGAAGACGGTGCTGCATACGTGCCCGCGCATCCGGCCAGTGCCGATGTCATCCTGCTCGACGGCTTCGATGCCGGCAACCAGGTGGAGAGCCTGGCCGCGCTCGATTTCTACCAGGCCTGCCGGCGCGCGCTGAAGCCTGGCGGCGTGCTGGTGGTCAATTTGTGGGGGCGCGACCCCGGCTTCGCCACCTGGTTCTCCCGCCTGAGCGCGGCCTTCGACGGCGAGGTGGCCTGGCTGCCGGTGATGGGCAAGAGCAATGTCATCGTCTTCGCGCTTGCCGAGGGCGATGGCCGCGCGAGGCTCGCGCGGGCGGAAATCGACAGGCTTGCAAAAAAATGGGGCCTGGACTTCGCGACCTTCGGGCGCGAACTGCGCTGGGCCGATGAGGCGGCGCCCTTGCTGGACAAGAAGCGCTAGGGCGCGCCGCGGCGGGGGCATTCAGGCCGGCCATGGATTCCCCGTCCCCGCTGCGGGCGGGGCGGCGGCTGCGCGGTTGCATTTTTCCGGTGGTGTGGAAAAATGCAGTCAGAGACTAATTGATTGGAAAGGTGGCGGCGATGATCGACCGTGACGGCTACCGCCCCAACGTCGGCATTATCCTGTGCAACGCCAGAAACCAGGTGTTCTGGGCCAAGCGCATCAATCAGCATGCCTGGCAGTTTCCCCAGGGCGGCATCCAGCCCGGGGAATCGCCGGAGCAGGCCATGTATCGCGAGCTGAGCGAGGAAGTCGGCCTGCTCCCCGAGCATGTGCGCATCCTGGGGCGCACCCGCAACTGGCTGCGCTACGACGTGCCCAGCCAATGGACGCGGCGCGACAATCGGGGCATCTACCGCGGGCAGAAGCAGATCTGGTTCCTGCTGCGGCTGACCGGGCGCGACTGCGACGTCTGCCTGCGCGCGACCAGCCACCCGGAGTTCGATGCCTGGCGCTGGAGCGAATACTGGATCGAGCTGGAATCCGTCGTCGAGTTCAAGCGCGATGTCTACCGTTCCGCCCTGGAAGAGCTGGAACATTTCCTGCGCCGGGATGTGCGCTTTCTGCGCCGCCGCCCCGAGCGCCACGGACAGCGGTTGGCGGAACAACATGGACCGGCGCCGGTTGCCAAGGGGACCCCGGCCTGAATGCCGGCTCCGGCACGGGCTGCAGGTGCAGCCCGGCGTGCCCTTGTGGAAACTCGCGCCGACGCGGGACGCATCCGGCAAGCTGCTCTGCGACTTCATGGTGCTGATCCCGCGCCTGAAAACCCGGCAGCCGGCCGATATCGGCACGGCGCAGAACTGGATTGCCGGCGTTTTGAACCAGCACAAGGAAGTGGTGTTCGCCAACATGGACCTGAAGCTGAACGTCCTCTGGGTCTCGCATCGCTACCGCGCCGGCCTCATGCTGGAGATCGTCAGCGCGATCAGGCTGCGGGTTCCCGAGGCGGTGCTGGTGGCGCACAATACGCGCTGAGGCCGGGGCCTGGCTTGCGCGCAGACAGGCACGGCCGTGCGGCCGCTTTTTTTGCGGCCTGGCTTGATGGCCAAGCCTAAAACAAGTTTCGCAGGCGTGAAATGCGCGAACGGACCGCAATACCAAGCTTCCCTAATATTGCCTTGGCAAAACGAAGTCTATATACTTGAGCAAATTAATCGGGTATTTTTTCTGGAGCACACTCTCAAATGGCAATGACCGAACAGCAGGTTCAATCCGCCCTCAAGGATCTGGTTGATCCCAACACCAAAAAGGATTTTGTCTCGACCAAGTCCGTGAAGGGCATCAAGGTGGACGGCGACACTGTCTCCGTGGACATCGTGCTGGGCTACCCGGCCAAGAGCCAGCTCGCCGGCATCAAGGCCATGATCGAGGACAAGCTCAAGGCCGCCGGCGCCGCCGGCGCCACCGCCAACGTCAGCTTCAAGATCGTCTCTCACGGCGTGCAGAAGGGCGTGAAGCTGGTACCCGGCATCAAGAACATCATCGCCGTCGCCTCCGGCAAGGGCGGCGTGGGCAAGTCCACCACCGCCGTCAACCTGGCGCTGGCGCTGGCGGCCGAAGGCGCCTCCGTGGCCATGCTCGACGCCGACATCTACGGCCCCTCGCAGCCCACCATGCTCGGCATCAATGGCCGCCCCGAGTCCGCCGACGGCAAGACCCTCGAGCCCATGATGGGCCACGGCATCCAGGCCATGTCCATCGGCTTCATGATCGATCCCGACACTCCCATGGTATGGCGCGGCCCCATGGTGACCCAGGCGCTGGAACAGCTGCTGAACGACACCAACTGGAAAGACGTGGATTACCTGGTGGTCGACATGCCCCCCGGCACCGGCGACGTGCAGCTGACCCTGGCCCAGCGCGTGCCGGTGACCGGCGCCGTGATCGTCACCACGCCGCAGGACATCGCGCTGATCGACGCGCGCAAGGGCCTCAAGATGTTCGAGAAGGTCGGCATCCCGATCATGGGCGTGGTCGAGAACATGTCGCTGCACATCTGCTCCAAGTGCGGTCACGAAGAGCGCATCTTCGGCGAGGGCGGCGGCGAGCGGATGTGCAAGGACTACAACGTCGAATTCCTCGGCGCGCTGCCGCTGGACATCCAGATCCGCGAGGAGACCGATGCCGGCAAGCCCACCGTGGTGGCGGCGCCCGAGTCGCGCATCGCCGACATCTACCGCCAGATCGCGCGCCGCGTGGCGGTGAAGATCGGCGAGTCGGCGGTGGACCACACCAGCAAGTTCCCCAACATCGTGATCCAGAACACCTGATCGCTGCCCCGGCGCGGTTCCGGACAGGCAAAACAGGGGGGGCGCCAGGCCCCCTTTGTTTTTTTGCAAACTCCCCGCCTTCTTCGTGGATAATTGCCTTTTTTCACGCCAACCAGAGAGCAGGATGAGCATCAAGTCCGACAAATGGATTCGCCGCATGGCCGAAAGCCACGGCATGATCGACCCCTTCGAGCCCGGCCAGGTGAAGGAAGTCGCCGGCCGCCGCATCGTGTCCTACGGCACCTCGTCCTACGGCTACGACGTGCGCTGTTCGAACGAATTCAAGGTCTTCACCAACCTCAACCACACCCTGGTCGATCCCAAGGCCTTCGATCCGGATTCCTTCGTCGAAATCACCGGCGAGTCCTGCATCATTCCGCCCAATTCCTTCGCGCTGGCGCGCACCGTCGAGTATTTCCGCATCCCGCGCAACATCCTGACCATCTGCCTCGGCAAGTCGACCTACGCGCGCTGCGGCATCATCGTCAACGTCACGCCGCTGGAGCCCGAGTGGGAAGGCCACGTCACCCTGGAGTTTTCCAACACCACGCCGCTGCCGGCGCGCATCTACGCCAACGAGGGCGTGGCGCAGATGCTGTTCCTGGAATCCGACGAAGTCTGCGAAACCTCGTACAAGGACCGCGGCGGCAAGTATCAGGGTCAGACCGGCGTGACTTTGCCTAAGATATAAAAGAACGAAGTGCCGGGGGCCGGACGCCGCAGCAGGCGTCCGGCCCCCGGCTCTTTTGCCTCAGTACTGGAGTACTACATGAGATTCCGTTTCCCCGTCGTCGTCATCGACGAAGACTTCCGTTCCGAGAACGCCAGCGGCCTGGGCATCCGCGCCCTGGCCACCGCCATCGAGGGCGAGGGGCTCGAGGTCCTGGGCGTCACCAGCTTCGGCGACGTGGCTTCTTTCGCGCAGCAGCAAAGCCGCGCTTCGACCTTCATCCTGTCGATCGACGACGAGCAGTTCTCCAGCCCGGATCTGGCCAACGAAGCCGTCGCGACCCTGCGCGCCTTCGTCGAGGAAATCCGCTTCCGCAACGCCGCCATTCCGATTTTTCTCTACGGCGAAACCCGCACCTCGCGTCACATCCCCAATGACGTGCTGCGCGAGCTGCATGGCTTCATCCACATGTACGAGGATACGCCCGAGTTCATCGCGCGCTACGTGGTGCGCGAGGCGCGCGCCTACCTCGATTCGCTGCCGCCGCCATTTTTCCGGGCGCTGACGCACTACGCCGCCGACGGCTCCTATTCCTGGCATTGCCCGGGCCACTCCGGCGGGGTGGCCTTTCTGAAGAGCCCGGTGGGGCAGATGTTCCACCAGTTCTTCGGCGAAAACCTGCTGCGCGCCGACGTCTGCAACGCGGTCGAGGAGCTCGGCCAGCTGCTCGACCACACCGGGCCGGTGGCGGCGTCCGAACTCAACGCCGCGCGCATCTTCAACTGCGATCACCTGTTCTTCGTCACCAACGGCACCTCCACCTCGAACAAGATGGTGTGGCATTCCGCGGTGGCGCCCGGCGACGTGGTGGTGGTGGACCGCAACTGCCACAAGTCCATCCTGCACGCCATCACCATGACCGGCGCGATCCCGGTGTTCCTGACGCCGACGCGCAACCACTACGGCATCATCGGCCCGATCCCGAAAGACGAGTTCCGCTGGGAAAACATCGAGAAGAAGATCGCCGCGCACCCCTTCGCCAGCAAGAGCAAAGGCAAGCCGCGCATCCTCACCATCACCCAGAGCACCTACGACGGCATCCTCTACAACGTCGATGCCATCAAGGAGATGCTCGACGGCAGGATCGACACCCTGCATTTCGACGAGGCCTGGCTGCCGCACGCCACCTTCCATGATTACTATCGCGGCATGCACGCCATCGGCCGCGATCGCCCGCGCTGCCAGGAATCCATGGTGTTCTCCACGCAGTCCACGCACAAGCTGCTGGCGGGCCTGAGCCAGGCTTCGCAGATCCTGATCCAGGATTCGCAGACCCGCAAGCTCGACCGCGACGTGTTCAACGAGGCTTATCTCATGCACACCTCGACCAGTCCGCAGTACGCCATCATCGCTTCCTGCGACGTGGCGGTCGCGATGATGGAGCCGCCAGGCGGCACGGCGCTGGTGGAAGAGTCCATCGCCGAGGCGCTCGATTTCCGCCGCGCCATGCGCAAGGTCGACGAGGAACTGGGCGAATCCTGGTGGTTCAAGGTGTGGGGGCCGGAGAATCTCGCGGAAGAGGGCATCGGTGAGCCACAAGACTGGGTGATCCGCGACAGCGAGCGCTGGCACGGCTTCGGCAACATCGCCGAAGGCTTCAACATGCTCGATCCCATCAAGGCCACGGTGATCACCCCCGGGCTGGACGTGGATGGCGACTTTGCCGACTGGGGCATGCCGGCATCCATCGTCACCAAGTATCTGGCCGAGCACGGCATCATCGTCGAGAAGACCGGCTTGTACTCGTTCTTCATCATGTTCACCATCGGCATCACCAAGGGCCGCTGGAACACCATGGTCACCGAACTGCAGCAGTTCAAGGACGACTACGACAACAACCAGCCGCTGTGGCGCGTGCTGCCGGAATTCGTCGCCAAGTTCCCGCGCTATGAGCGCATCGGCCTGAAGGACCTGTGCGACCAGATCCACGGCATCTACAAGGCGCACGACATCGCCCACCTGACCACGGAAATGTACCTGTCGGAAATGCAGCCGGCGATGAAGCCTTCGGATGCCTTCGCCAAGATGGCGCACCGCGAGATCGACCGCGTCGAGGTCGATCAGCTCGAAGGCCGCGTCACCAGCGTGCTGCTGACGCCCTATCCGCCCGGCATCCCGCTGTTGATTCCGGGCGAGCGTTTCAACAAGACCATCGTGCGCTATCTGCAATTCGCGCGCGAATTCAACGAGAAATTCCCCGGCTTCGAGACCGACATCCACGGCCTGGTCAAGGAACAGACCCCGAGCGGCGTGAAGTACCACGTGGACTGCGTGCGGGCGTGAGGGAACAGGCGCGAAGGGGGATGCCCGTCCGGCGCTAGCGCGCCAGCCTCCCTGCCGGGAGGGATGGGGTTTACCCTTTCTTCCTGAACGCCGCAGGCGCGGCCCCTGCCCCCTTCGCCGCCTTGCAGCTGCTTGTTTTTTTGGCAATTTGCGGGTAGAATCCCGCGCTTTCCTTGCTCCACCGTCGCGCAACGGGGGGCTCAATCAACCGAAAGGAGAACCATGCGCCACTATGAAATAGTCTTTATCGTGCATCCCGATCAGAGCGAGCAGGTGCCCGCCATGATCGAACGCTACCGCTCCAACATCACCTCGCGCAACGGCCAGATCCATCGTCTGGAAGACTGGGGCCGCCGCCAGCTGGCCTACCCCATCGCCAAGATGCACAAGGCCCATTACGTGCTGATGAACATCGAGTGCGACCAGGAAACCCTGGGCGAACTCGAGCATGGCTTCAAGTTCAACGACGCCGTGCTGCGCCACCTCATCATCGGCAAGGACGAAGCCGTGACCTCGCCTTCGCCGATGATGAAGGAAGAAAAGGCCCGCTCCGTGCTGGAAGGTGAAACCAAGGCCGAAGCCAAGGGCGAAGCCGAAGGCGCCGCCGTCTGATAGAGCTGATAGAAAGAGTTGGATAACCGGCTCGTTCTGGGCGGAGAAATCGTAAACCTGGAACCCCTGCGCTACAGCCCCGCCGGCATCCCCATCGCCCGCGCCACGCTGCAGCACCAGTCGAAGCAGTCAGGACAGTTGATGCAGTGCGAACTGACCGTGGCGGCCCAGGGGGAAAACGCAAAAAGGCTCGCCGGCCTCAAGCCCGGCAGCCGGGTGAAAGCGACAGGCTCGATTACCCGCGCAGGCGCGAACAGCCGGAACCTGTTGATGTGGATTGAACAATTGACCGAGGAATAAGCAAATGGCTCGTCCTACTGGAAAAGACAAAAGACCCCGCCGCGACAGCGGCAACCGCGGACTCTTCAAGCGCCGCAAATTCTGCCGCTTCACCGCCGAGGGCGTGAAGGAAGTGGATTACAAGGATGTCGACGTGCTGAAGGAATTCATCACCGAAAACGGCAAGATCATTCCTGCCCGCATCACCGGCACCAAGGCGCACTATCAGCGCCAGCTGTCCACCGCCATCAAGCGCGCCCGCTTCCTGGCGCTCCTGCCCTATACCGACCTGCACTAAGGAGACCGCGATGCAAGTGATTCTGTTGGAAAAAGTGGTCAACCTCGGCAACCTCGGCGACGTGGTCAAGGTCAAGGACGGTTATGCCCGCAACTTCCTGATCCCCGGCGGCCGCGCCAAGCGCGCCACCGAGGCGAACATTGCCGAGTTCGAAGCCCGCCGCGTCGAGCTGGAAAAGGAGCAGGCCGAGAAGCTGGTCGCCGCCCAGGCGCGCGCCGAGAAGCTGGAAGGCCTGATGGTGCAGATCAGCCAGAAGGCCGGCGTCGACGGCCGCCTGTTCGGCTCCGTCGGCAACGCCGACATCGCCGAGGCGCTCAAGGCCCAGGGCTTTGACGTCGCCAAGAGCGAAGTGCGCCTGCCCGAAGGCCCGTTCAAGACGATCGGCGACTATGCCGTGGTGCTGGCGCTGCACACCGATGTCACCGCCAACATCACCGTGTCGGTGCTGGGCGAGCATTGATCGCAGGTTGATGCCGTGAAAAAGGCCGCGCGAGCGGCCTTTTTTATTGCCCGGGGGATGCTAGACCCTATTGCTTCCAGGTCGTCATCGCGAGCGTAGCGAAGCAATCCAGGGGTTTTGTTTGATCGGCGGAGAGCGTTGGTCAGATTGACGTTCTTCTCAGGCCAAAGATCGGTGGCCGGGGGTTGCCCGGCGGCAAGTTACTTTCTTTGCTCCGCCAAAGAAAGTAACCAAAGAAAGGCGGCCCCGCTGTGCTGCCCCGCCGAAAATCGTGGCGGGGTAAACCTCGGTCGGTGACTTGAATTGGGCGGCTCGCAAACTCGCACGATCCGCCCGGAAAGATCGCCCGGGCGGCCACGTGCTCAGACATGCTCGCCTCAACTTCCCCCAATTCAAGCCCCCGACCGAGGCAGCCCAGAGGGAGATTTAAAAGCAAATCCTCCCCCTCCCAGCCTCCCCCACAAGTGGGGGAGGAGTTAATGCTCCCTCATCGCTTGCGGGGAGGGCTGGGGTGGGGAGGGGTTGGGTTTTGAAGTTTCCCCGTCTATGCCGCCGCAGCATGAAGCTTGCGGGCGGAGCAACGCGGCGCAGCATGTCTGAGCCCCGCTCACATCTGCAAACAAACAAAAGCGGGGCGAGTTCTGCGCCGCCCGCCCGCAAGCCTCAGGCTAAGGGAAGCCGAAGGCCGGCATAGTCCGGGTCGCCTTCTTTTGGTTACTTTTCTTGGCGAGGCAAGAAAAGTAACTTGCCGCCGGGCTACCCCCGGCGACTTCCATTGGCCTGCCCAAATGCTGTCGGGCAACCCCAGACGGTTATCGTCGACGTGCCCAAGGGCTCTTCGATTTGCACCACCTATACAGTACTTTTCCACAGCCTTACCCCTAGACCCCAAGCATCGCAGGGGTAGAATGCGCCCATGGCTTCCGTGTATTCCCTGAACCAGAACAACTCCCCCGACAGCGCGCTGGCGGCGATGAAGCTGCCGCCGCATTCGGTCGAGGCGGAACAGGCGGTGCTGGGCGGGCTGTTGCTGGAAAACGGCGCCTGGGACCGCATCGCCGACCAGGTGGGCGAGTCCGATTTCTACCGCCAGGACCACCGCCAGCTCTTGCGCGCCATTACCCGCCTGATTGCCGAGAACAAGCCGGCCGACGTGGTGACGGTGGCGGAATTGCTGCAGTCCCTGGGCGAACTGGAAGCCGTGGGCGGGCTGCCGTATCTGGTCTCGCTTGCCGGCAACACGCCGTCGGCCGCCAACATCCGCCGCTATGCCGAGATCGTGCGCGAGCGCGCGGTGCTCAGGAAGCTGGTGGAAACCGCCACCCGCATCGCCGATTCGGCCTACGCGCCGGGCGGGCGCAGCGCCGGCCAACTGCTCGACGAGGCCGAGGCGAAGATCTTCGAGATCGCCGAGACCGGCAGCCGCAACAACCAGGGCTTCCAGGAAATCCAGCCGCTGTTGCGCGCCGCCGTCGAGCGCATCGACGAGCTCTACCATCGCGACAATCCCAGCGAAGTCACCGGCATCCCCACCGGCTATGTGGACATCGACCGCATGACTTCCGGCCTGCAGCCGGGCGACCTCGTCATCGTGGCGGGGCGCCCGTCCATGGGCAAGACCGCGTTCTCGCTCAACATCGCCGAACACGTGGCGCTCGATGCCGGCCTGCCGGTGGCGGTGTTCTCCATGGAAATGGGGGCGCAGCAACTGGTGATGCGCATGATCGGCTCGGTCGGCCGCCTCGACCAGCATAAGCTGCGCATCGGCCAACTGAAGGACGACGACTGGCAGCGCCTCACCTACGCGCTCGGCAAGCTCAACGAAGCGCCATTCTACATTGACGAAACGCCGGCCTTGAATGCGCTGGAGCTGCGCGCGCGCGCGCGCCGCCTCATGCGCCAGTGCGGCGGCAAGCTCGGCCTGGTGGTGGTCGACTACCTGCAGCTGATGTCCTCCGCCAGCTCGGGCGAGAACCGCGCCACCGAGATTTCCGAGATCTCGCGCTCGCTGAAGGCGCTGGCCAAGGAGCTCAACTGCCCGGTGATCGCGCTGTCGCAGCTGAACCGCTCGCTGGAGCAGCGCCCCAACAAGCGCCCGGTCATGTCCGACCTGCGCGAATCCGGCGCCATCGAGCAGGATGCCGACGTCATCATGTTCATCTACCGCGACGAGGTCTACAACCCCGACAGCCAGGACAAGGGCCGCGCCGAGATCATCATCGGCAAGCAGCGCAACGGCCCCATCGGCACCGTGCCGCTGGCCTTCCTCGGCGAGCATACCCGCTTCGAAAACCTCGCCTTCACCGGCGATTTCTGATGCGGCCGCTCGAGGCGCGCATTTCGCTTTCCGCGCTGGCGCACAATCTCGAAGTGGCGCGCCGCCATGCCGGCAGCGCCAAGATCCTGGCCGTCGTCAAGGCCGGCGCCTACGGCCACGGCCTCGTTCGCAGCGCGCGCGCGCTGGCCGAGGCCGACGGCTACGCCGTGCTCAATGTCGACGAGGCGGTGCTCTTGCGGCAACTGGGTATCGAGAAGCCCATCCTCATGCTCGAAGGGCCGTTCGATGCCGAGGATTTGCGCGCCTGCGCCGAATTCAACCTCATGCCGGTGCTGCATTCGCCGCACCAGCTGGCCTGGCTGCAACAGGCGGCCGCCCCTCTGAGCGTGTTCCTCAAGTTCAATACCGGCATGAACCGCCTGGGCTTTCCGCTGGCCGAGTTCGAAAAAATCCTCGAACGCGCCAGGGCCGAGGCCAAGGTGTCGCAGATCACCCTGATGACCCATTTCGCCACCGCCGACGAGGACTTCGGCATCGACTGGCAATGGCGAAATTTCATCGTCAGGGCCGGGGCGTCGGGCTTGCCGGTCAGCGCGGCCAACTCCGCGGCGCTCTTGCGCTACCCGGAAACCCGCCGCGACTGGGTGCGTGCCGGCATCATGCTCTACGGCGCCTCGCCTTTCGCCGACGTCAGCGCGGCCGAACTGGACCTGAGGCCGGCCATGACCCTGCACTCGCGCATCATCGCGCTGCAGCAGCTCAAGCCCGGCGAGGCGGCGGGCTACGGCCTCACCTACATGGCCGACGCGCCCACGCGCGCCGGCATCGTCGCCTGCGGCTATGCCGACGGCTACCCGCGCCATGCGCCGACCGGCACCCCGGTGCTGGTCAACGGCCGCCGCACCCGCACCCTCGGCCGCGTATCCATGGACATGCTGGCGGTGGATCTGACGGCCATCCCCGAGGCCGGCATCGGCAGTCCGGTGCTGCTGTGGGGCGAGGGTCTGCCGGTCGAGGAGGTCGCGCGCGCGGCCGGCACCATCAGCTACGAACTGCTGTGCGCGCTGGCGCCGCGGGTGGCGCTGAAGGAGGAATAAGCGGATGGGGCAGCCTGCCGGCCAGGCCGTTTTCTGCGAAGCGGCGCAGACGGAGTCGCGCCGGGCGCCTGTATGTTGACGGCCTTACCAGGAAAGCACGCGAAGCCATGACCAAGCCGACAGATGAAATGGAGAACGACAGCGCGGTCTACAAGACCCTGCTGGAATCGACGCGGGCCATCCCCTGGAAGATCGATTGGCGGACCATGCAGTTCGCCTATATCGGCCCGCAGATAGAGGGGCTGCTCGGCTGGGCGCAGCCGAGCTGGGCGAGCGTGCAGGACTGGGCGGACCGGATTCATCCCGAAGACCGCGCGCGCGTGGTCGATTATTGCGTGGCCCAGTCCAAGGCCGGCACCGATCACGAGGCGGACTATCGCGCGCTGACCAGGGACGGCGGCTACGTATGGATACGCGACGTGGTGCATGTGGTGCGCAACGCAGAGGGCGAGGTCGAGGCGCTGGTCGGGTTCATGTTCGACATCAGTGAACGCAAGAAGACCGAGGAGGCGCTGATCAGCCTGCAAAAGGAACTGGAGGCGCTTTCCTTCAAGGACGGTTTGACCGGGGTGCCCAACAGGCGCATGTTCGATTCCGTCATGGAAGAGGAGTGGGAGCGCGCAAGGCGCAACAGCCAGCCGCTCTCGCTCATCATGGTCGACATCGATTTTTTCAAGCAATACAACGACCGCTACGGGCACATCCAGGGGGACAGCTGCCTGAAGCGCGTCGGCCAGGCGCTGAATTCGGCCGCCACCCGGCCGCGCGACTTCCTGGCCCGCTTTGGCGGGGAGGAGTTCGTGCTGGTGCTGCCGGAAACGGACGAGGCGGCCGCGCACAAAGTGGCCGAGCGCTGCCGGCAACGGGTGTTCAAGGAGCAGATCGCGCACGAAAAATCCCAGGTTGGCCAGATCCTCACCATCAGCCTCGGCGTCGGCACCGTCGTCCCGGCGCGCGGCGACGATCCGATGGCATTCGTCGAAGAGGTGGACCGGCGGCTTTACCGGGCAAAGCAAGGCGGCAGGAACCGCATTGTCAGGGGCGGCTGAGCTCGCGGGGCCTTTCATGACGCCGCGCCTGGCGGTCGCCGATCTGCTTGCCGCCGCGCCGGGGATGGCGCGCAACACTCGCCATCCTGCCGGGGCGCGCGCCGCATGTCCGTCTTGGCCCCTTCGGCGCTGGCGGGCGGCCGGCTATTTCTTGGTCACCACGACTTCGAGGTACTCGCCCGGGATGACCAGCGAATTCTCGCCCGCGACGTTGCGGCGCCTGAGCAATGCCGTGATGTCTGCGCTCAGTTGCGCCTGGCCTTGCGGGTCCAGGGCGGCGTAGGCCTTCAGCACCGGTCCGTAATAGTCCCGGAACACGGCCAGCCAGTGCTCGGGCGAGCGGTAGCGGAAGTTGAATGTCCGCCGGGCGCAGCTGATGCCGGTCGCGCGGCGCCCGAACAGTTCGACGATGTGCGGCTCGGCGCCCCACAGCGCGGGCGATTGCAGCCCGGCAGGCGGGGGCGCGTAGGCGCCGACCACCCGGAAAAGCTCGCCGATGAACCCTTCCGGCGTCCAGTTCGCCATGCCGATGCGGCCGCCGCCGCGGACAACGCGCAGAAGCTCGCGCGCTACCTTGCCGTGGTCGGGGGCGAACATGGCGCCGAAGCTGGACAGCGCGGCATCGAAGGATTCGTCCGCGAAGGGCAGGGCCTCGGCGTCGGCTACCCGGAATTCGATGTCGAATCCGTCGGCCGCTGCCCGCCGCGCGCCTTTTTCCAGCAGATGCGGCACGTAATCGGTCGAGACCACGCGCGCATGGCGGCGGGCGGCCGCCAGCGAGGCATTGCCGTTGCCGGCGGCGACATCGAGCACGACTTCGCCGGCGCGCAGGTCGACGGCTTCCGCGAGCGATTCGCCGACGATCTGCAGCGTCGTGCCGACCACGGCATAGTCGCCGCTGCTCCAGGTGGCCTGCTGACGCTGCTTGATGGCCGGGTAGTCGATGGCCGCCTGCGGAGGGGCGGGCGGCAGGGGGCTTGCCGAGGGGCTAATGGATTGCGGGTTCATTTCGAATCTCCTTTGACTGGATTGGGAAGGCCTGTCTGGCGCGAAGGCCGCCTGCCGCGTCACATGCCGACGAGACGCGCATCGAATCCATGGCGCCTGATGGCACCGAGGATCTGCCGCGAGTTGGTGACGGCCGGGTCGTAGTCCGCCAGCAGCATGCGGCTGGCGCGCGGGCTGACCCAGGCCCTGCTTACGCCTTTCAGGCCGACGAGCTCGCCGACCAGCACGACGCCGGATTCGCGGCTCAGTGCTTTTCCGACGTCGACCACGATGTTGGTTGAGCTTGCTTGCATGTCGTTTCTCCTTTGCGTTTGCCGGGGTAAAACAGCCGCGCTTCGGCATGCGCCTTCGGGGGCGGCCGGTGATGCTATTGTTCAGAATGGCGCCCGTTCGCGCTTCACCCGGCGTCGGGCAATCTTGATTGCGCGTCCGCAATTGAGGGAAGGCTTGATCGCGCCAGGTGCGGCTGGAGCCATCGTTCACCGAGGGGCATGTGATGAGCCGAGACACGCTTTCCGACCTGCTGCGCAGCGTGCGCGTGCGCGGCGCGGTGTTCTACTACGTGAGCTGCCGCGACCAGTGGTCGGCAGAGGCGCCGCCGGCGAGGGAGATCGCGGAGGCGGTGCTGCCCGGCTGCGAGCACGTGATGGAATACCACATGATCGCCAAGGGCAGCGGCTGGGCGGCGCTCGAGGGGCGGCCCCCGATCAGGCTGGACACGGGGGACATCGTGATCTTCCCGCAAGGCGACCCGCACGTGCTGTCGAGCGCGCCGGGAATCGAGCCCCTGCGCCGCACCGCGGACTGGGTCTTTGCCACGCGCAACGAGGCCAAGCCCATGCCGATCGCCTATCACCACGGCGTGGTCGATGCCGGCGCGCCGCTGCCGGCCGAGGAAGCCACCATGGTCGCGGTCTGCGGCTTCCTCGGCTGCGACCTCAAGCCCTTCAATCCGCTCGTCGCGGCCTTGCCGCGCGTCCTGCATCTGCCCGCGGAGCGCTCCGGCGAATGGGTCGCGCGCGTCATCGAGCAGGCGGTGGTCGAGTCATGCAGCCCGCGTCCCGGCGGCGATGCCGTGCTCGGGCGGCTGGCCGAGATGATGTTCGTCGATGCCGCCCGCCGCTATCTCGATGCGCTGCCCGAGGATGCGACCGGCTGGCTGGCGGGGTTGCGGGACCGGTTTGTCGGCAAGGCGCTTTCGCTCATGCACGAACGCCCCGAGCGGCCATGGACGGTCGACGAACTCGCACGCGAAGTGGGCCTGTCGCGCTCGGCGCTGCACGATCGCTTCCTGAAATTTCTGGGCGCCGCGCCCATGCACTATCTGGCCAGTTGGCGCATCCAGCTGGGCGCGCGCTTGCTGCGCGAAACCAGCCGCAACGTCGCGACGATCGCGCTCGACGTCGGCTACGATTCCGAGGCTGCGTTTTCGCGCGCCTTCAAGCGCACCGTCGGCATGCCGCCGGCGGCATGGCGGAGGACGCAGGCCGGCTAGGCCCGCTGCAGCCATGCCTGCTCGCGGCTCCAGCCACGCCCGGCACGCCCGCGCACGGGGCGGCGGCGCGGCCTTGCGGGCGGCCGAGTTTTTTCGGCAAGGGCGGCAACTAAAAAACCAAGAGGCGATCCAATCCGCATCCGGGTTATCCTGCGCCCTTCGCCTTTTTGCCGGCCCCGCCCGGCGCCCCGGCCCGCCGATTTGAAAAACAAGCTCTCCCTATCCTGGCTGATCCTGCTCGGGGCCCTTACCGCCATCGGCCCCTTGTCCATCGACATGTATCTGCCGGCCTTTCCCACGGTGGAGCGCGAGCTGCACGCGCCGCCCGGTTCGGTGGAATACACGCTGTCCAGCTTCTTCATCGGCATGGCGCTCGGGCAGCTGATCTACGGCCCCCTGAGCGACCGCTTCGGGCGGCGCCGGCCGCTGCTGGCCGGGCTGGCGCTCTACACCCTGGCGTCGCTGGGCTGCGCCTATGCGCCCAGCGTGACCCTGCTCGCCGGGCTGCGCTTTTTCGAAGCCCTGGGCGGCTGCGCGGGCATGGTCATCACCCGGGCGGTGGTGCGCGACCGCTGCGGCGCGCGCGATTCGGCGCGCGCCTTTTCCCTGCTGATCCTGGTCATGGGGCTGGCCCCGATACTGGCGCCGCTGCTGGGCGGCGCGGTGGTCGCCTGGCTGGGCTGGCGCGAGATCTTCCTGCTGCTGGCGCTGTACGGGGCCATCGGCCTGCTGGCGGTGTATCACGGCCTGCCGGAAACCCATGACACCCGGCACGAGCCGCCCTTGCGTCTTGGCAGAGTCATGAGCGATTACGGGCGGTTGCTGCGCTCGCGCAGTTTCATCGGCTACACCGTGGCCGGCGGGCTGGCCTTCGCCGGCATGTTCGCCTATATCGCCGGTTCGCCCTTCGTGCTGATCGAGTTGCTCGGCATCCCGGCCGGGCAGTTCGGCTGGCTGTTCGGACTCAACGCCCTGGGCTTCGTGGTCGCCAGCCAGATCAATGCGCGCCTGCTGCGCACCCGCAGCCTCACCCGCCTGCTGCATCACGCCATGCGGGTGCCGGCGCTGGCCGGCTTCATGCTGGTGCTGTGCAGTTTCCAGGGTTGGCTGAGCTTGCCGCTGATCATGGGCGGATTTTTCGCCTATGTCGCCAGCCTGGGCTTCGTCGGCCCCAATGCCACCGCCGCAACGCTCGCCACCCACGGGCAGCAGGCCGGCACCGCTTCCGCGCTGATGGGCGCGCTGCAGTTCGGCATCGCCACGGTGGCGGGGGCGCTGGTCGGCTTCTGGCACGACGGCACGGCGCGCCCGCTCATGCTGGTCATGGGCGCCTGCGGCGTCGGCGCCTGGCTGGCGCATCGCTGGCTGGCCGCGCCGTTAAGGCATGTCGAGCACTGATCACTCGTGCCGCAAGGCATCGATCGGATTCAGATGCGCAGCGCGGCGCGCCGGGAAGAAGCCGAAAATCACGCCGATGGCGGCGGCGAACAGGAACGCCAGCAGATTGATGCCGGGATTGAACAGGAAGGGCACCTGCATCAGATAGGCAAGCCCCGCCGAGGCGGCGACGGCGACGGTGATGCCGACCAGGCCGCCGAAGGCCGACAGCACCACCGACTCGATCAGGAATTGCAGCAGCACTTCCCGCTCCAGCGCGCCGATGGCGAGGCGGATGCCGATCTCGCGCGTGCGCTCGGTGACCGACACCAGCATGATGTTCATGATGCCGATGCCGCCGACCAGCAGGCTCACCGCGGCCACGGCGCCGAGCAGCATGGTCATGACCTTGATGGTGCCGGTGAGCGTTTCCGCGATCTGGCGCGTGTCGAACACCGTGAAGTTGTTGTCCTCGCTTTCGGTGAGCCTGCGCCGTTCGCGCATCAGCTGCTCGATCTGCTTTTTCACCTTGTCGGTGGACACCTCGTCCCGCACCGAGACCATGAGCGCGCGCACGTCGGTGTTGCCGGTGAGGCGGCGCTGCACGGTGCGCAGCGGCATGACGATGGTGTCGTCCTGGTCGGTGCCCATGGCGGACTGGCCCTTGGCGGCCAACAGCCCGATGACCTCGCAGGAAAACTGCTTGACGCGGATTTCGCCGCCGACGGGATTCTGGCTGCCGAACAGCTCGCGCCGGATGGTGTCGCCGATCACGCACACGGCCTTGCCGGCATGCTCCTCGCTTTCGTTGAAATAGCGCCCGCCGGCCAGCTTCCAGTTGCCGGCGCTGAAGTAGTCGAGGCTGCTGCCGGTGATGCTGGTGGCCCAGTTGTTGGCGCCGCTGACCACGGTGACGGAGCGGTTCACGGTCGGCGCCACCACGCGGATGCCGCTGATCTGCGCGCGCAGCGCGTCGGCGTCGTCGAGCTTGAAGGCCGGCGCGCCGAGAAAACCGAAGCCGGCCAGGCGCTGGCCCGGCCGCACCGTGAGCAGATTGGTGCCGAGGCTGGCGATCTGATCGGACACCGCCTTGGTGGCGCCGTCGCCCAGCGTGACCATGGTGATCACCGCCGCCACGCCGATGACGATGCCGAGTATGGTGAGAAAGGAGCGCAGCAGGTTGCGGCGGATGGCGCGCAGCGCGAGCAGCAAGGTGTTCCAGATCATCGCGCGCTCCCCGCGTTGGCGGTGTCGCGTTCGACGCGGCCGTCCTTGAAGTGCACGGTGCGCTGCGCGCAGGCGGCGATGTCGTGCTCGTGCGTGACCATCAGCACGGTGATGCCGCGGTCCCGGTTCAGCCGGGTGATGAGCTCCATGATCTCGTGGCTGGTGCGGGTGTCGAGGTTGCCGGTGGGTTCGTCGGCCAGCAGCACCGTGGGATGGGTGACGATGGCGCGCGCGATGGCGACTCTTTGCTGCTGCCCGCCGGAAAGCTCGCCCGGGGTGTGATGCTCCCAGCCCTTGAGCCCCACGGCTCGCAGCGCCTCGCGCGAGGCGGCGTGGCGGGCGGCGGCGGGCTCGCCGCGGTAGAGCAGGGGCAGTTCCACGTTTTCCAGCGCGGTGGTGCGGGCCAGCAGGTTGAAGCCCTGGAACACGAAGCCGAGATAGTTCCTTCGCAGCAGCGCGCGCTGGTTGCGCGAGAGCTTTTCCACCTGCACGCCGTCGTACCGATAGCTGCCGGCGGTGGGGGTGTCGAGGCAGCCGAGGATGTTCATCACCGTGGACTTGCCCGAGCCGCTCGGCCCCATGATGGCGACGAATTCGCCGGCCGCGATTTCCAGATCCACGCCGCGCAGCGCCTGGAAGGCCGCCGCGCCCTGGCCGTAGCTCTTGGTGATGGCGGCGAGCCGGATCAGCGGCTCAGGCTGCGCGGATTCGTTCATCTGCGCTCACTTCGCCGGCGTGGCGAGGTCGGTGATCACGCGCATGCCGGGCTTGAGCTCGCCTGCCAGCACTTCGGTCATGCGGCCGTTGCTGAGCCCGGTCTTGATCTGCACCGCCACCGCCTGCCCGTCCTGCAGCACCCACACGCGCTTGCCGCCGTTCTTTTCCTCGCCGCGCGGCGCGCGCGGGCCGGCGCTGCGCGGCATGCGCGGCAGCAGCGAGCCGAGGATGCCGCCCGAGTCGAGCTTTTTCGCGCCGCCCGGAGAAGGCGTGAAGCGCAGCGCGGCATTGGGCACGAGCAGCGCGTTGTCGCGTGCGGCGGTGCTGATCTCGGCGGTGGCGGTCATGCCCGGGCGCAGGCTCAAGTCGCTGTTGTCGACTTTGAGCACGGTGGGATAGGACACCACGCCCTCGCTCACCTGCGAGCCGTAGCTCACCCGGCTGATGCTGGCCGGATACTTGCGGCCGGGATAGGCGTCCACGCTGAAGCTGGCTTTCTGTCCGGTCTTGACCTGGCCGACGTCGGCCTCGTCGACGTTGACCTGCAATTCCATCTGCGCGAGATCCTCGGCCAGAGTGAACAGTACCGGCGCCTGCAGCGAGGCCGCCACGGTCTGGCCCGGCTCGACTTTCCTGGCCAGCACCACGCCGTTGATGGGCGAGAGGATGCTGGCTTTGGCGAGGTTGGTCTCGTCCGAGCTCAAGCTGGCGCGGGCCTGGGTCACGCTGGCCTGGGCGCTGGCGAGGTTGGCTTCCGCCCGCGCCCGCGCCGCTTGCGCGGTTTCCATTTCGGAGCGGGAGGGCACCTTGCCGCCGGACAGCTGGAACACTTCCTGCAGGCGCGCGAGATTGGCGCGCGACTCGGTCACGGTGGCTTCGGCCTGGCGCACGCCGGCCTCGGCCGCGATCAGCGCGGCGCGCGATTTCGCGATGGCGTCCTTGAGCTTGGAAATGTCGAGGCGCGCCAGCTCCTGGCCTTTTTTCACGTGGTCGTTGATGTCGACCCGCACCGTGTCGACGATGCCGGACAGCTCGCTGCCCACGTCCACCTGGTTGGTGGGCTGCAGGTTGCCGGTGGCGGAGACGGTGACTTCGAGGCGGCCGCGCTCGACGGCCGCGGTTTCATATTGCGGCGCATTGGACTTGTCTTTGGCGCCGAGCAGGAAGAATCCGAGGAGGGCGGCGAGCAGCAGCGCGGCGCCGGCAAGCCACAGCCAGCGCCGCCCCGACAGGCCAGACGTATCCTGCTTCAGCAGGTTCTTCAGGGATTCCTTCGCCGGAGCGGGAGCGGGGGGGGAGGTCGTCATGTGGCGTCCTTGCCGGGGGGCGGAGATTGGGCAGCGGCGGCCGAGGCGTCGTCGCGCGCGGGGGTGGCTTCTTTGGGCGGGGTCCAGCCCCCGCCCAGGGCCTTGTACAGCCGGATCAGCGCCGAGATGCCGTCGGCGCGGGTGCTGGCGAGGCTGTCTTCGATCGACAGCACGCTGCGTTCGGTGTCGAGCACGGACTGGAAATCGATGAGACCGGCGCGGTACTGGTTGCGCGCCAGCAGCGCGGCGCTGCGCGCGGCATCGGCCGCGGCCGTCAACGCCTGTTCGCGTTCGCGGCTGCGCGCGAGCGCGGCGAGCGCATTCTCCACTTCGCCGAGCGCGGCGAGCACGCTCCGTTCATAATCGATCAACGCCTGCTCGCGCACGGCATCCTGGATTTCGACCTGGGCGCGCAGGCGCCCGGCGTTGAACAGCGGCGCGCCGATGCCGGCCAGCAGCGAATAGGCGCCGGCATTGCCGCTGCCGAGCGCGCCGACGGTGAGCGCTTCCAGGCCGATGGAGCCGGACAGCGTGAAGCCGGGATAGCGTGCCGCCTCGGCCGCGCCCACGCGCGCGGTTTCCGCCGCCAGCCTGCGCTCGGCGGCGCGCACGTCGGGACGCTGGCGCAGGGTGGCGGCCGGAATGCCGACCGCGATCGAGGCCGGTGCCGGCGGCAGGCCCGCGCCGGCCGCGAGACGCGCATGCAGGCTGCCCGGCACCTGGCCCAGCAGGATGGCGAGGCTGTGCTCGGCCTCGGCGTAGCTTCTTTCCAGGCTGGGGATCTGGGCGCGGGTCTGCTCGTAGTTGGCGCGCGCCTGCGCCACGTCCTGGCTGCTCACCAGCCCTGCCTGGGCGCGCCAATCGGTGAGCTGCAGGGTTTCGCCCTGGCTGGCGAGATTGTCGCGCGCGATGCCGAGGCGGGTCTGGTAGGCGCGCAATTCGATGTAATTGAGCGCGGCCTCGGCGGCGAGCGTGACCTGGGTGTCGTGCAGGCTGGCTTCGCTCGCCTGCAGATCGGCCTCGGCCGCCTCGATGCCGCGCCGCACGCCGCCGAACACATCCGCTTCCCAGCTGGCGTCGAAGCCGACGCTGTAGGCGTTGCGCGCGGCGCCGCCGCCGCTTTCCTCGCTGGCCTTGCTGCGGCGGGCGTCGGCCGAGGCGCTGAGTTCGGGGTAGAGGCCGGCGCCGGCGACCGCGCGGCGCGCGCGTGCTTCGCGCAGCCTGGCCCGAGCCGTGCGCAGGTCCGGGCTGGATCGCAGCGCCTCTTCCACCAGCTCGGTCAGCAGCGGGTCGCCGAATGCGCGCCACCACTGGCCGAGATCGCCGGCCGCGTCGGCGCGCGCGATATCGCCGCTGGCGCCGAGCTGGAACCAGCTTGCGGGAGCAAGCGAAGCCGGCTCCCGGTAATCCGGGCCGACCATGGCGCAGCCGCCCAGCAGGCTGAGGGGAACGAGAAGGCAGGCCGGACGAAGTTTCATCTTGGGAGCGGGAGGGTTTTCATTGAGAGGCGGCTGTGTCCGCACAGTTCCCGGAAGCCCTGCGAAGATCGCCATTCATCAAGCATAGCGGCATATTCGCGGCCCGGGCGCAAACGAAAATGCCCCGGGACGCATCCAGGGGCATCTTCAGGCGCGGGCTGCCGGCTTATTTCCTGACCAGGATCTTCTCCACCCAGCCTTCGCCGCCATTGCCCTGCACCGCCATGAAGCCGTTCTTCTCCTCGCCGGTGAAGATGACTTCCTCGCCCCTGGCCAGGCTGGCCACGACCTTGGCGGTCTTGCTGGGCTGGCTGTACATCTTGAGCCCGCCGATCTTGCCGGTGACGACATCGCCCGCCTCGAACGCGGCGCCGGCCTTCACCACCTTGCCCGACTCCTGCTTGAGGTTGATGTCCTGGCGCGCGAGCTGCGGGTTGTTGCGGATGGCACGCACGATGTTGTTCCAGTTGTCGAGATAGCTGGCGGCGATCATCTTGCCTTCCGGCGTGTTGGTGTAGGCGCCGACCGCGCCGCCGCCGCCACCGCCCACCACCAGGCCGCCGATGCCCCAGTCGGTCTTCTCGGCATTGCCCTGGGCGGCGGCGATCTGCAGCGAGGAGCGCGCGTCGGCGAGGATCATGCTGGTCTGCGCCGACTTGAACTTGAGGCCGCCGGCGACCACGCCGGCCACCGCGCCGAACACACCGAAGCCGCCGAGCGCGGCGCCGACGCCGCCGGAGTCCTTGCTGGAGAACACCGCGTCAGGGGTGAGCACGTAGTCGGCGGTGACCATCTGGCCCTTGCCCATGTTGGAGCCGGCGCGCAGTTCGCCGGCTTCCGCGAGCTGGCGCTCCTGCAGGATGTTGTTCATGGCGCGGCCGCGCTCGACCAGCACGAAGCAGTTGGACTGCTGCACCATCATGCGGATCACGCCGGTGGGCGAGGGCAGGCCGTACTGCAGCAGATGCGAGATCACCGCGTCCTGCGCCTCGGCCACCGCCAGGGTGCCGTAGGGTTTGTCGCATTTTTCCAGTTCCTTGGCTTCGCCCTGGGCGCCGTCGGGGCCGGCGGCGCCGGAAGGCTGGCCGGCTTCCTGGCCGCCGCCGAGCTTGAAATCGAACAGGGCGTGCGCCGGGGCGACCAGGACCGGGCTCAGGAACAGGCTGGCGACGAGCGCAGCGGCAAACTTCTTGTTCATTGTTGTTTCCTCCGCTAGGGGTTTGAATGGATGCAAAAAGCCGGCAAAAGTGTAAACCATTAACCCTGCGCTACGGAATCTTGCGCGCACGCCGCCGCGGGGGCGCTGTCGCCGAGGAAGCACTCGGCATGCCGCGGGCCGTCGAGGAACATGGCGAGATCGAATTCGTCGGCGGCCTGTTCGAGCAGGCGCTCGAAACGTTCCGGCTGCCCGACGTTTTCGTAGACTTCCATCCACAGCTCCGGCTCGCCGCGCTTTTTCAAGAGCTTGCCACGGATGCCGCTGCGGCAGGCGAGCCGCGCCTGCATGCTGCGCACGAGGGTTTCCGCCTCATCGGCGTGGTTGGCGCTGACGCGGTAGTAGATGTAATAGTGGTTCAAGGAAGCGGGTAGGGCTGGGCCTTGAGCGCCAGCACCGGGCCGTCCGGCGTTTTCCAGTGGATGGGCTGCTGCGCCGCCACCGACTCGATCTGCGCCACGGCCAAAAGGTCGAAACCGCCGTCCGGGGCGGGGGCGGCGTTGACCACCATGCCGGAAGCCTGGCCGTCCATGTCCGGGGTATAGAGATTGTCGCCGGCAGCGGGCGCCTCATTGCCGTCCAGGTGCGCGAGGTACATGCGGCGCTTGAGCTTGCCCAGATACTGGGTGCGCGCCACGATCTCCTGGCCGGGGTAGCAGCCTTTCTGGAAGCTCACGCCGCCCAGCACTTCCCAGTTCACCATCTGCGGCACGAACTCCTCCTGGGTCGCGGCAGTGATCATGGGAATGCCGTTGGCAAGCCTGAGCCAGTCCCACACCGCGGTGCCCACGGGGGTGGCATGTTTCGCCAGCGCCGCCCACACGGCGAGGGCCCGGTCGGCGGGGAGCGCGAGCACGAACTTGTCCGTGCCAATGCGCACGCTGAGGCCCTGTTCGCCGGATTTTGTTTTCATCGCGCCTTCGGGCAGCGGCAGCCCGGCCGCGTTCAGCGCGGCGGCGGCCTGCGGCCCGGCCAGCACCAGGCGCACCTGCTCCTCGCTGGCGTCGCGCGCCATGACCTTGGACCGCAGGATGAACATTTTCAGGCGCTTTAGCACCGCTTCGCGGATGTCGCCCGACATCTGCAGGCAGGTATCGGCGCCATCCTTCCACATCAGGAAATTCGCCAGCATGCGGCCCTTGGGCGAGCAGTAGCCGTTCCAGGCCGCGGCATCGGCATGTAGGCCGCGCACGTCGTTGGTGAACTGGCTTTGCAGGAACTCGGCGGTATCCTCGCCGGAAAAGGCCAGCAGGCCCAACTGCGACAAGTCCGCCATGACCGTGCCGGTTTGCGCCGCCGCCAGTTCATTGGCCGGCTGGCCGAAATCGAGCACGCGGCCTTCAGCGATGCGGGCGCCCTGCTGGGCCAGGAAGTCTTGCCAGGTAGAGATCATGGTGGTGCAATCCTCGAGAACCTATTTCAGCAGATTTTATACCTCACGTTGCGTCCAAAAAGCGATGGATGCGCGAAGCGAGGCGAAGCCAATGGTGATCCCTTGGCAAGCCGAGCGACAAAGCAGACGCGCTTTTTGGACGCAACCCGGAGGGGTGAGGCGCCGGGGGGGGGCATGGGTTGTTTGGGGGCGCGAGTTTTTTTTTACAAAAAGCGCG
>JANJWO010000067.1 GCA_024709485.1 Hydrogenophilaceae bacterium
CACGGGCGCGGGCTACATTGAAAAAAGCGGCGAGCAATACCTGATCCGCGCGCCCGGCCAGGTCGCCAATCTGGCCGACATCGGCAACATCATCGTCGGCAGCCGGGAAGGCGTTCCGATTCGCATCGGCGACGTGGCCGAAGTCGGCATGGGCAAGGAGCTGCGCACCGGCGCTGCGACCGAAAACGGGCGCGAAGTCGTGCTCGGCACGGTGTTCATGCTGATCGGCGAAAACAGCCGCACCGTATCGCAGGCGGTGGCCAAGCGGCTGGAAGAAGTCAACAGCACCCTGCCTGCCGGGGTGGTCGCGCAGACGGTGTACGACCGCACCATCCTGGTCGACAAGGCGATCGACACGGTCAAAAAAAATCTGCTCGAAGGCGCGCTGCTGGTGATCGCGGTGCTGTTCCTGTTCCTGGGCAATATCCGCGCCGCGATCATTACCGCCATGGTCATCCCGCTGGCGATGCTGTTCACCTTTACCGGCATGGTCAGCAACAAGGTTAGCGCTAATCTGATGAGCCTGGGCGCACTCGACTTCGGCATCATCATCGACGGCGCGGTGGTGATCGTCGAGAACTGCGTGCGCCGGCTGGCACACGCACAAGCTGCGGCGGGGCGAAGCCTGACCCGCAACGAGCGTTTCCACGAAGTGTTTCTGGCGTCGCGTGAAGCGCGGCGGCCGCTGCTGTTCGGCCAGCTCATCATCATGGTCGTCTACCTGCCGATCTTCGCGCTCACCGGCGTCGAGGGCAAGATGTTCCACCCGATGGCGTTCACCGTGGTCGCGGCCCTGCTCGGCGCGATGATTCTGTCGGTGACGTTCATCCCCGCCGCCGTCGCGCTGCTGATCGGCGATAAGGTCAGCGAGAAGGAGAACCGCCTGATGGGCTGGGCGCGGCGAGGCTATGCGCCAATGCTGGATTTTTCGCTGAAGAACGCACCGCTGGTACTGAGCTTTGCGGGCGTCGCGGTGGTTTTGTCGGCGCTTCTGCTCACGCGCATGGGCAGCGAATTCGTGCCCAGTCTCAACGAAGGCGACATCGCGCTACACGCCTTGCGCATCCCCGGCACCAGTCTGTCGCAGGCAGTCGAGATGCAGACCGAACTCGAACGCACGATCAAGCAGTTTCCAGAAGTCGAGCGGATTTTCGCCAAGCTCGGCACGGCGGAAATCGCCACCGACCCGATGCCGCCCAGCGTCGCGGACAACTTCATCATGCTCAAACCGCAGTCGGAATGGCCTGATCCCGCGCGTAACAAGGCCGACCTGGTGCAGGCCATGCGGGAAGCGACCGCCAAAGTGCCCGGCAACAACTACGAGTACACCCAGCCGATCCAGATGCGCTTCAACGAACTGCTGTCGGGCGTGAGGAGCGACGTGGCGGTCAAGGTGTTCGGCGACGACATGGACACCATGAACGCCAGCGCCGAAACGATATCCCGCGTGCTCGAAAGCGTGCCGGGCGCGGCCGACGTCAAGGTCGAGCAGACCACCGGGCTGCCGATGCTGACGATCCAGATCGACCGCGAAAAAACCGCCCGCCTCGGTATCAATGTCGGCGACGTGCAGGACGCGGTGGCAGTCGCGCTCGGCGGGCGTGAAGCCGGCGTGCTATTCGAGGGTGACCGCCGCTTCGACATCATCGTCCGTCTGCCCGAGCGCCTGCGCAACAACCTGGCGGCGATGCAGCAGTTGCCGATCCCCCTGCCATCCATAGCAGGCAATGCGCAAGCCAACTTCGTGCGGCTGGGCGAGGTGGCGAACATCAACGTCGCCCCCGGCCCCAACCAGATCAGCCGCGAAGACGGCAAGCGCCGGGTGGTCGTCACCGCCAACGTCCGCGGGCGCGACATCGGCTCTTTCGTCAGCGAAGCCACGCAGAAAATCCAGGCCGACGCGCCGGCCCCAGCCGGCTACTGGACAACCTGGGGCGGCACCTTCGAGCAATTGCAATCGGCCGCCAAGCGCCTGCAAATCGTCGTCCCGGTCGCGCTACTGCTGGTGTTCATGCTGCTGTTCGCGATGTTCAACAACGTCAAGGATGGGCTGCTGGTGTTCACCGGCGTGCCGTTCGCGCTCACCGGCGGCATCCTGGCGCTGTGGCTGCGCGATATTCCACTGTCGATCTCGGCGGGCGTCGGCTTCATCGCGCTATCGGGCGTGGCCGTGCTGAACGGCCTGGTGATGATCGCCTACATCCGTAGTCTGCGCGAAGACGGGAAACGGCTTGACGCGGCGATTGTCGACGGCGCACTGACCCGCCTGCGTCCGGTGCTGATGACCGCCCTGGTGGCTTCGCTGGGTTTCATCCCGATGGCGATCGCCACCGGTACCGGCGCCGAAGTACAGCGCCCGCTTGCTACCGTTGTGATCGGCGGCATCCTGTCCTCTACCGCGCTGACACTGCTGGTCCTGCCGGTCCTGTATCGCCTGGCGCACTGGAAGGAAGAGGAACAGCCGGACTTGGACGCCCCGGCCCGTAGCCCGCGCATTGTTTGAGAGGAGTCATCTGACTAAAGAGTTGGCCATTGATTTATTCGAATTCAGGAGCATACAAATGAAATACCGGAAAATTGCCGTTTTATTTATGTTGGGCTTGTTGGGCGGCTGTAGCACGACCAGTCTGGATTTGTCTACAGCAGACAGTCATGAGACCAATGCAGGCACCTTGACGCTCACCTGGCTGTTTCCCAAGTCGGCTGAGGTTTTATTGGACGGAAAGCGCTATGTCGGCGAATGGAGCGACAGGCGCTGCCTTACGCCAGAATGCAGGGGCGAGTTCGAAAGCGTCCAGGGGGTTCACAGGTCGCACATTCGCAGAGGCACGGCGAAACTGGTTGCCCATGACAATGCTCGCCTGAACTGCGAATGGGTCAGCCATTACAAAGATTTTATCGGCAATTGCCGCAGCGACGAGGGGAAGCAGTACCGGTTGCGTGCCGATCAATCTTCCTGATAAGCAGGCATAGGTGCATGAATTCCCGCCAAGACAAAAAATGAGAATGCTTAACCCCGTGTGGCTTGCGTTGCTGGCTGCCTTCCTGTTCGGCGGAAGTACGCCATTCGTTAAGCTTCTGGTGGGTGAATTGCCGCCACTCGTGCTTGCAGGTTTGCTTTATCTGGGTTGCGGCCTTGGCCTGGCCGCGATTCGCTTGCTGAGAGATCGAAGCTGGAAAACCAGCGGGCTTGCCGCGGACGAGTGGCGCTGGTTCGGCGCTGCCATCGTCTTCGGCGGGGTGCTGGGGCCGATCCTGCTGGTATTCGGCCTGACACGGATCGAAGCAAGCGCCGCCTCGCTCTTGCTGAATCTGGAGGCTGTATTCACTGCCGTATTGGCCTGGATCGTCTTTAAGGAAAATGCCGACCGGCGCATTGTTCTTGGCATGCTCCTTATCGTCGCTGGCGGAGCGGTACTCGCCTGGCCCGTCTCCGGCAGCGGAACTCCCGACTGGATCGGTCTCTTGGCTATTGCTGCAGCCTGTCTGTGTTGGGGAATCGACAATAACCTGACGCGGCGCGTATCTGCTTCGGATGCCCTTTTCATTGCCGGGACCAAGGGCTTGGCTGCCGGCATGGCCAACACCGCCCTCGCTCTCTCCTTGGGCGCCGCCCTGCCCGCCTGGCCTGCTGCAAGCGCCGCCATGGCAGTCGGCTTTATCGGCTATGGATTGAGCCTGGTGCTTTTTGTCATGGCTTTGCGCGGCCTGGGTTCAGCACGCACCGGCGCCTATTTCTCCACTGCGCCCTTCATCGGCGCGGCGGTTTCCATACTGCTGCTGAACGAACCCACACCGGCTCCCTTCTGGTTCGCAGCCAGCCTGATGGGCCTGGGCGTCTGGTTGCACCTGACCGAACACCACGCCCATGAACATACGCATGAACCGCTGGAACATGCGCATCGCCACGTTCACGATGCACACCACCAGCATGAACATGATTTTGAGTGGGGCGGCAAGGAGCCGCACAGCCATTTTCATCGGCACGCGAGCATCACGCACAAACACCCGCATTACCCTGATATCCATCATCGCCATGAGCATTGAGCCCAGATGGCGCATGCCTGCTAGCACCATACCCACAGGGTGCCGTTAACTCATCATCATCAGGAATCTCGCTGCAACGAATCAATCAACGGACAAACCACCTTGCCCCGGCTCGCGGTGCAGCGATCGACCAGCCCGGACAGCGCGGCCTCGATACGCTGCAAGTCGGCCATTCTGCGCCTGACATCGACGAGCTTGTGCTCGGCGATCTCCCGGGCCTCGGCGCAATGCGCGCCGTCAGCCAGCAGCAACAGCTGCGCGATCTCGTCCAGCGTGAACCCGATCCGTTGCGCCGACTTGATGAAGCGCACCCGTGCCACGTCGCCCACGCCGTAGCGCCGAATGCCTGCCGCCGGCCTGGGCGGCTCTACCAGCAAGCCCTTGCGTTGATAGAAGCGGATCGTCTCGACGTTCACCCCGGCAGAGCGAGCCACCCCGGCGATAGTCAGATTTTTTTGCACCATGCCCTTGACTCCGTACTTTGATACGGAGTGTATCTTGCGTCCATCGTCCATGCCAAGAGGGGCATGCATGCCACAAGAAAAGAACGGGCGTTTACCGCTCATCGGTGCCGTCATTTCCGCTGTTGCGGCTTCCGCATGCTGCATCGGGCCGCTGCTGCTGGTCATGCTCGGCATCGGTGGCGCCTGGGCCGGCAGCCTGACCGTCATGGAACCGTTCCGCCCCTATTTCCTGGGCGCGGCGGCGGTCTTCCTGTTTTTCGCCTGGAAGAAGGTCTACGCCCGACAACTGCCTGCATATCCGGCACTGTCTGCGCCACGTCGCGTACCAAAGCGTGCGCAGGCTGACCGCGGCGAAGCTCGACGAGGTGGAAACTCGTTTGCAGTAACTCACGCTGTTGTGCAACGAAATGCGCCTGCTGCTCAACCTGTGCCAGGGCGCCAAGGCGGGCTGTCCCATTACCGACACCCTGGGCATTGACACGATAGGCGAGGCCGCCGCTCCGAAAAAGCGCAAGCCGACGCGCGGCTGAGTCGCGCAGCTTGTGGGTGCATCACTCCGGAATCAAGTCTCGTAGCAGGAGAATGTTTCCGCTCCACCGATATTCTTCTTCCGTTGAACCAGGCGAACGCCGAACCAGGCGCCGCTCGATTCCGTTCAATGATTGTTCCAGGCGGGCTAGCGGCGCATCGTACTCCCGCGCCGTCAGTGGCAGCCGCAGCAAGGAAACGCGCCGTAGCCGCTGGAAAGAAACGTTGCCGGCCCACAGCGGAACCCCGCCGGGATCAAGCAGCGCGCCGCTGTCCCAGAGACGGAGCACGAGCTGCGGCTCTGCTTGCGCGCCCATTGCTTCCCCGGGCAAGGACAAAACCATGAGCAGCGACTCATGCCTGCCGTCATGCACCTGCGGCAGCAGCGGCAGATCGGCCAGCGCAGGATCCGGCAGCAGCCAGCGCAGCGCGGAAGCCGCATTCAGCGGCACCGGTTCGCGCCAGCCGCGCGCGGCAAGCTGTTCGCGCACGCGGCTAAGCGCGCCGGCCCATTGCACGTTGAGAGGCTGCTCCGGCTCGCCTTCGATGTCCTGTCGATAGGCCGGCAGTGAGCGCCACGTCTCGCGCCACCAGGATGCCGCATTCCGATGTTGCACCGTGACCTGCGGCTCATAGCGCTGCAAGTCCACGGAGTAGCGCATCGTCACGTGCCATCCGCCTCCCAGCAGGAGTGCGAGCAACACCACCTGCGGCAGACCACGCGGCAGCGGGGCCGGTCCCGCGTGGCGAGTGTAGGCGATGGCCAGCAGGCACACCCAGGCGAGTCCGAGGCTCAGTCCGCCGAGCACGTCCGACAACCAATGGGCGCCCAGATACAGGCGCGACAGGGCAATGGCGCCGATCAGCAGCGCAGCCAAGGCGTAGGGCAGCCAGCGGCGCGGCGGAGTCAGTCCGCGCGCGACGAGCACGGCCAGGAAGCCGTAGACCACCATGCTCATGGTGGCGTGACCGCTGGGGAAGGCATGGGCGGAAAGCCCGTCGTAACCGACGCTGATCGGTCGCGGCCGCTGCAACACCAGTTTGAGTCCCGTGGCGGCGATCTGGCCAAAGCCCGCCGCCGCGACCCAGTAGGCAGCCGCGCGCAAGTTCCGCCTCCACGACAGCCAGGCCAGCACCGCCGCCGCGATGAGCGCGATGACCACGCCGTCGCCCAGTTCTGTTACCAATACCATGAGCCGGTCGCCCCACGGCGTGCGCAGGCCCTGCATGATCCGGTACAAGCCTTGGTCCGCACGCACCAGGGGATCGCCGGTGACGACATCCTCCAGCACGCCCAGGAACAACCAGGCGGAACCCATGAGCAGGGTTCCCAATACCAACAGCGATTTCGACTCCATCCGGGCCGGGTCCAGCACGCCGCCGATGAGGCGGTTCAGTCCGGGATGCCGATTGCCCAAGAGCGCCAGGCCTTGAGCCAGCCGCGCCGCTTGCGGCGGCAGCACCTGGAAAAGCCAACGAACGCTCCACCAGGCGAGCCAGCCCATCAGCACGAGCAGCACCAGCAGCACGACCAGCCGCGCCGCAATCTCGCCCGCCAAAGCCAGCGAGGCGCCCAAGGCCATGCCCGGCAACAGATAGGCCGGCGCCCAGGCCAGGGCCGACAAAACGTTCACCGCGTAAAAAGCGGCGGGCCGCATTCCCAGCATGCCGGCCACCATGGGAATGATCGGGCGCACCGGGCCGACGAAGCGGCCGAAGAAAATGCCCTTGCCCCCATGGCGCCGGAAAAATTTCTCGCCCTGGATTAGCCAGCGGGGATGGCGGCGAAATGGCCAAGCGTCGCGCAGGCGGTCGCGATAGTGGCGGCCGAGCCAGAAGCTAATGCCGTCGCCGACGATCGCCCCCGCCACCGCCAAGAGCAGGGTCGGCCAGAAGGCGAGCGCGCCCAGGGCCACCAGCGCCCCGGCGGCGATCATCAGCACCGCGCCCGGCACGGCCAAGCCGACTACGGCCAGCGATTCGGCCACAGCGACGATGAAAACCACGGACGCCGCCCAGGCGGGATGGTGGGCGAGCCAGGCCAGGAGCGGATGTGCGTCGATCATCGATTTACCTGCTTCGCCTGCGCATTCCTCTGCATGCGACGCCGGCCAGGCCGAGCGCCCGGATGACGGACGGGGTCGGCGGTGAGCGTCGGTTCCTATTCTCGGCTGTCTGCGAGCGATGCATCTTTTCCCGATTCACTTTCCTACCTCAGGTGCCGGTCGTTTGGCAAGAATACCAGCACGAAGTCGTTTAGCTTGGCCACGGCGAACATCGCGACACCCCGGCGATAGTCAGATTTTTTTGCGCCATACTCTTGACTCCGTACATTGGTACGGAGTGTATCTTTCCTCCCTCATTCACGCAAAAGGAGCATCCGTGTCGCAAGAGAAAACCGGGCGTTTTCCCCTCGTCGGTGGCGCCATCGCCGCCATTGCCGCTTCCCTGTGCTGCATCGGTCCCCTGGTGCTGGTCATGCTCGGTGTCGGCGGCGCCTGGGTGGGCAACCTCGCCGTACTCGAACCGTTCCGGCCCTACTTCCTGGGCGCGGCGCTGATCGCCCTGTTCTTCGCCTGGAAAAAAATCTACCGTGCGCCGGCCGCTGCCGCCTGCACGCCCGGTTCCTTGTGCGCCCTGCCGCAGACCAACCGGCTCTATAAGGTGATGTTCTGGATCGTGGCGGTGCTCGTCGCGCTCGCCCTGGTCTTCCCCTACCTTGCCCCGTTGTTTTATTGACCAAGGAGTCTCGCCATGATGAAAAAATTCGTTCTCGCCTCGATTCTCGTTTTCGCTTTCACCAGTTCAGCCTTCGCCGCCGTGCGCACCGTCACGCTGTCGGTGCCAGGCATGTACTGCGCGGTTTGCCCGATCACCGTGAAAAAGGCGCTGGAAAAGGTGCCGGGCGTTACCAGGGTCAACGTGTCGTTCGAGAAGAAGGAGGCGGTCGTGACCTTCGACGATGCCAAGACCACGATCCGGGCACTGGAAGATGCCACCTTCGAGGCCGGCTATGAATCCGCCGTGAAAGCCGAGAAAGCCAAATGACCGAACAGATTCTCCATGTGACCGGCATGACCTGCGACCACTGCGCGGCATCGGTGAAGCAGGCGCTGCTGGCGGTCGCCGGCGTGAGCCGTGCCGAAGTCTCCTACCCCGATGCCACGGCGCATGTCGAAGTGGCAGCGGGCACGCCCGTCGCCGCGCTGCTCGACGCGGTGCGCGCCAAGGGCTACGGTGCGGAGGTGTCCGGCGGCGCTTGCTGCGGCACTGCGCCCAAGACCGAATCCAGACTCAGCGTCGCCATCATCGGCACCGGCTCGGCAGCCTTCGCCGCCGCCATCCGCGCGGCGGAGGAAGGCGCCGCCGTCACCGTGATCGAAGGCTCGACCGTCGGCGGCACCTGCGTCAACGTCGGCTGCGTGCCGTCCAAGATACTGATCCGCGCCGCCCATGTGGCCCACCTCGCGGCACAGCATCCGTTTCCGGGGTTGGCCAGGCGTGCTCCCGCGCTGGACCGCAAGGCGCTGGTCGCGCAGCAGCAGGCGCGGGTGGAGGAGCTGCGCCACGCCAAATACGAAAGCATCCTGGAGACCAATCCCGGCATCACTTTGTTGCGTGGCTTCGCCCGCTTCGAGGATGCGCAGACGCTGGTGGTGAGCCGGCCAGACGGGATGGAAAAGCGCCTCACTCCCGACCGCATCCTGATCGCCACCGGCCGCGCACCGCAGATTCCCGACGTGCCGGGCTTGAGCGGCACACCGTTCTGGACCTCCACCGAGGCGCTGGTCGCCGAGGACACACCTGCGCATCTGATCGTCCACGGTGGCTCGGTGGTCGCGCTGGAACTGGCGCAGGCCTTCCTGCGCCTGGGCTCACAGGTCACGCTCATCGCGCGCGGCAGACTGCTGTCGAAGGAAGATCCCGCCATCGGCAAGGAACTCAAGGCGACGCTGATCGAGGAAGGCATGCGCGTGCTGACGGACACCACTGTTCAGGCCGTGCGCTTCGATGACCAATCGTTCGAGCTGGAAACCAGCGCTGGGTTGATCAGCGGCGACAAACTGCTCGTCGCCACCGGGCGCAAGCCCAACACGGCGGGGCTCGCACTGGACCGCGCCGGCGTGAAGACGGATACCAGCGGCGCCATCGTCGTGGACGACCATCTCCGTACCTCGGTGCCGCATGTCTATGCCGCCGGCGACTGCACCAATGCGCCACAGTTCGTGTACGTGGCAGCGGCGGCCGGCACCCGTGCCGCCATCAACATGACCGGCGGCGATGCGACGCTGGATCTTTCCGTCGTGCCGGCGGTGGTATTCACCGATCCGCAGGTGGCCACGGTGGGGCTCACCGAAGCCCAGGCGCAGCAACTGGGCATGGAAACCGACAGCCGCATGCTCACGCTGGACAACGTGCCGCGCGCGCTGGCCAACTTCGACACCCGCGGCTTCATCAAGCTGGTGGCGGAAAAACAGAGTGGGCGCCTGCTGGGCGCGCAGGTGCTGGCGGCGGAAGGCGGCGAGATCATCCAGACCGCCGCGCTGGTCATCAGGAACCGCATGACCGTGGCCGACCTGGCCGGCCAGTTGTTCCCCTACCTCACCATGGTGGAGGGGTTGAAGCTGTGCGCGCAGACCTTCAGCAAGGACGTGAAGCAGCTGTCCTGCTGCGCAGGTTAAGGTAGTTTTGCCAGACGAACTGGTCAGAACCGGTCCGTCCTGACCACCTCTTCATAAACAAGCTGTCCTCCTCGCGGCCAGGGCGCGTCAGTGCCTTTGCCGATCGCCACATACATGGCGATGACGTGGTCTTCGGGCAGGTTGATGAGCTTGGCCACGGCGTCCACGTCGCCCAGGTCCATGGGGCTGCTGTCATAGCCCATGCTCTGCGCCGCCAGCATCAGAGTCTGCGCGGCGATGCCGCAGGAGCGCATGGCCTCTTCCACCTGAAAGCGCTCGCGTCCTTCGTAGTGCTGGCGGATGCCTTCCAGCAGCCCTTCCCGCACATCGGCCGGCGCAGTCTGCCAGTAGCGCTCCGGCGATTTCTGCCAAGCCTTCACATCGGCGCAGATCACCACCAGCAAAGAGGCATCGGTAATTTGCGGCTGCATCCAGCAGGCCGCGCGAATCTGTTCGCGCAGGGCCTGGTCGCGCACCAGCACAAAGCGCCAGTGCTGGATGTTGAATGCGGTGGGCGACAACATCGCCAGCGACATCAGTTCGCGAATCTCGTCCTCGCCCATCGCATGCGCCGGATCGAGTTTCCTGACCGCGCGCCGGGTTTCGATAGCAGTTCTTACGTCCATGGTTTCTTCCTCGATGTTGTTTGGCTTGGCACATGCCGAGGGCGATGCTAGCCTCATGAGGACGTTTTCGTAAGAATGCACAAATTCAGCCAATAGTTACATTTTGTATACCGAGGAAACCATGCGACACACACGCTACGACTGCAATTTCGGCTGCCCGGTGGAGGCCTGCCTGGAAGTGATCGGCGGCAAGTGGAAAGGCGTGATCCTGTTCCACCTGCTAGGCGGAACCAAGCGTTTCAACGAGCTGCTGCGATTGATCCCCGGTGTGACCCAGCGCATGTTGACCCGGCAACTGCGCGAACTGGAAGACGACGGCATCGTGGCCAGAAAGGTCTATGCGGAAGTGCCGCCCAAGGTGGAATACTCCCTCACCGAATTCGGCCAGACCCTGGAAGATTTGCTAAGGCATTTGCAGAGATGGGGCAGCGATTCGCTGGAGACGATTATTCGGATCAGGAGCGGTAGAACGTAACACCCTACATTGAATATGTTCTCAGCGCTGGGTACTCACAGATTTCCGACAGACCCCACCCAACTGTTTGTGCTGCGCCTATCGGCTCCGCGCCAGTCCACGCGCCTTCACCAAGGCATAAATCGCCGGGATCACCGCCAGCGTGAGCACAGTCGAGGAAATCATGCCGCCCACCATGGGCGCGGCGATGCGACGCATCACTTCCGAGCCGGCTCCGGTGCTCCACATGATGGGCAAGAGGCCCGCCATGATCGCCACCACGGTCATCATCTTCGGCCGCACCCGCTCTACCGCCCCTTCCATTACTGCCACGTAGAGATCGGCGGCGGTGGGCCTCGCACCAGCCGCCTCGCGCTCGGCGCGGATGCGCGCCCAGGCGTGGTCGAGGTAGATCAGCATGACCACCCCGGTTTCCGCCGCCACGCCCGCCAGCGCGATGAAGCCGACCGCGACGGCTACTGACAGGTTGTAGCCCAGCCACCACATCAGCCACACGCCGCCCACCAGGGCGAAGGGCACGGATAACATCACGATCAGGGTTTCGGTCAGGCGCCTGAAGTTCAGATACAGCAGCACGAGGATCACGAACAGCGTGAGCGGCACCACGAGCTTGAGCCGCTGGATGGCGCGCTGCATGTACTCGAACTGGCCACTCCAGGTGACGTAATAACCGGGCGGGAATTTGACCTGCTCGTTCACTGCGCGCTGGGCGTCCTGGACGTAGGAGCCGATGTCGCGGTCGCGGATATCGACATAGATATAGGCCGAGAGCAGCGCATTCTCGGTGCGGATGGCGGGCGCACCCTTGGTGATTTCCACTCGCGCGAGCTGCCCCAGCGGCACCATGCCGCCGTCCATGACAGGGACCAGCACATTGCGCGCGATGGATTCCGGATCGCCGCGCAGTTCGCGCGGGTAGCGCACGGTGACGCCGAAGCGCTCGCGGCCCTCCACCGTGGTGGTCACCATTTCGCCGCCGAGGGCCTGGGCGATCACGTCCAGCAGCTCTCCCACCGCCAGGCCGTAGCGCGCAAGTTGTTCCCGATCCGGCTCGATATTGAGGTAGTAACCGCCGGTGATGCGTTCGGCGTAGGCGCTGGTGGTGCCGGGCACCCGCTTCACCACTGCCTCGATCTCCCTGGCCACGCGTTCCATTTCATTCAAGTCCTTGCCGAACACCTTGATGCCGATGGGGGTGCGAATGCCGGTGGAGAGCATGTCGATGCGCGCCTTGATGGGCATGGTCCAGGCGTTGGCCACACCGGGGAATTGCAGCGCCGCATCCATTTCCGCGATCAGTTTGTCCACCGTCATGCCGGGCCGCCATTCGGATTCCGGCTTGAGGTTGATCACGGTTTCGAACATCTCCAGCGGCGCCGGGTCGGTGGCGGTCTGCGCCCTGCCCGCCTTGCCGTAAACCGACGCCACCTCGGGAAAGCTCTTGATGATCTTGTCCTGGGTCTGCATCAGCTCCGCCGCCTTGGTCACCGACATGCCGGGCAGCGACGATGGCATGTACATCAAGGTACCCTCGTTCAGGGTGGGCATGAATTCAGAACCCAGCCGCGAGGCGGGCAGCACGGTGAGCGCCAGCACGGCCATCGCAAGGCCGATGGTGAGCTTCTTCCAGCGCATCACCCAGGCGATGATGGGCCGGTAGAGCGCGATCAGGATGCGGTTCACCGGGTTCTTCGCCTCGGCAATGATCTTGCCGCGGATGAACAGCAGCATCAGCACCGGCACCAGGGTCACCGACAGCAACGCCGCGCCGGCCATGGCGAAGGTCTTGGTGTAGGCCAGCGGCGCGAACAGCCGGCCTTCCTGCGCCTCCAGGGTGAACACCGGCAGGAAGGAGACGGTGATGATGAGCAGGCTGAAGAACAGCGCCGGCCCCACTTCCTTGCACGCGGCCACCATGGCCGCGGCACGCGACTCGTCCTCCTGCATCCGCTCCAGGTGCTTGTGCGCGTTTTCGATCATGACGATGGCCGCGTCCACCATGGCGCCGATGGCGATGGCGATGCCGCCCAGGCTCATGATGTTGGAGTTCATGCCCAGCGCGCGCATGACGATGAAGGCGATCAGCACGCCCACGGGCAGCATGATGATGGCCACCAGCGCGCTCCTGACATGCAGCAGGAACAACACGCACACCAGGGCGACGATAAGCGATTCCTCGATCAGGGTGTTCCTCAGGGTGTCGATGGCGCGGTGGATGAGGTCGGAGCGGTCATAGACGGAAACGATGTTCACGCCCTCGGGCAGGCCGGCGGCGATCTCGGCAATCTTGCTCTTGAGGTTCTGGATCACGTCCAACGCGTTCTGGCCGTAGCGCGCCATGGCGATGGCCGACACCACCTCGCCCTCGCCGTTGAGTTCGGCCAGGCCCCGCCGCTCGTCCGGCGCCAGCTCCACCCGCGCGATGTCGCGGATGCGCACCGGCGTGCCACCTTCCGCCTTCACCACCAGTGCCTCGATGTCGGCCGCGCCGCGCAGCAGGCCCTTGCCGCGCACCATGTATTCGGTCTCCGCCATTTCCACCACGCGCCCGCCGACATCGCGGTTGGATTCTCGAATGACCTGAGACACGCGCGACAAAGGAATGCCATAGGCGCGCAGCTTCACCGGGTCCACTGTCACCTGGTACTGCTGCACGAAGCCGCCGATGGAGGCGACCTCGGCCACGCCCGGCGCCTTGGCGAGCTGGTAGCGCAGATACCAGTCCTGCAGCGTGCGCAGCTCGGCGAGATTGTGCCTGTCGCTCAGCACCGCGTACTGGTACACCCAGCCCACGCCGGTAGCGTCCGGCCCGAGCTGGGGCGACACGCCGCGCGGCAGCCGGCCGGCGGCAAAGTTGAGGTATTCCAACACGCGCGAGCGCGCCCAGTAGATGTCGGTGCCGTCCTCGTAGATCACATAGACGAAGGACGCGCCGAAGAAGGAGAAGCCGCGCACCACCTTCGAATTCGGCACCGAGAGCATGGCGGTGGTAAGCGGATAGGTGACCTGGTCCTCCACCACCTGCGGCGCCTGGCCGGGGTATTCAGTGTAGATGATGACCTGCGCGTCGGACAGGTCGGGCAGCGCATCGAGCGGCGTCTTGAACAGCGCGTAGATGCCGCCTGCCACCACGAACAGGGTGGCGAGCAAGACGAGAAAGCGGTTCCTGGCGGACCAGCCGATCAGCGCGCCGAGCATGTCAGTGCCCCGCGTGGCGGGTGATCTGTGTCACCACGTAGTCGCCGGGCTGGCGTTCCACGAATTCGAAGGCGACACGGTCGCCCGGCTTGAGTTTCTGCGCCAGCGACGCATTCGCCAGCGTGAACTCCATGCTCATCGCCGGCCACTTCAGGCTGGCGATGGGGCCGTGGCTCAGGGTGATGGCGCCGGCCTTGAGATCGACGCTCTCCACCGTACCCTCGCCGCGATGTCCGACCGCTTTCGCCACGGCTTCCGGCGGCGCCGCACCCGCACCTGCCGGGGATGCCGGGGACAGGCTGCCGAGCGCAGCCTTGAGGTTGCTCTCGGCGTCGATCAGGAAGTTCGCCGCCACTACTACCGGCTCACCCTCAGTCACGCCTTCAAGCACTGCAACATAGTTGTCACTGCGCGCGCCGAGGACAACCTCGCGCGGCTCGAAGCGTCCCTCCCCCACCTGCACCAGCACGATCCGGCGCGTGCCGGAATCGATTACCGCCGATACGGGTACGGTGAGCGCGCTGCCGCCTTTTACCGCCAGCTCCATCTGCGCGTACATGGCGGGCTTGAGCTTGAGGCCCGGGTTGGGCAGTTCCACCCGGACCGGGATGGTGCGCGTCTGTTCATTGAGCGTGGGATAGACGTAGCCCACCCTGCCGATGAATTTCTCGCCGGGAAAGGCGCTCAAGGTAATCGTCGCCGGCGCGCCGGATGCGACCTGCGCGATGTCCTGCTCGAACACGTCCGCCACCACCCACACGCTGGAAAGATCGGCAATCTGGTACAGCGGCTCGCCCGGCATGAAGCGTATGCCTGCCAGCGCTTTCTTCTCCAGCACGATGCCCGACACCGGCGCGCGCAGGGTCAGCGTGCGGCGGGCTTCGCCGGATTTGGCCAGCGCCTGGATCTGCGCCTCCGGAATGTCCCAGTTCCTGAGGCGCATGAGGCTGGACTCGACCAGCTGCCGCATGCCGGCCTGGGCCTCGGGCGAGGCGTCGCGCAGGGAGGCCACCCCCTGGGCGGCGATGGCGTACTCGCGCTGGGCCGACACCAGTTCCGGGCTGTACACGTCGAACAGCGGCTGGCCTTTGGCCACCGGCTGGCCGGTGGCATTGACATGGAGCCTTTCCACCCAGCCCTCGAACTTGGGCGAAACCGCATGCACCCGCCGCTCGTCGATCTCGATGCGCCCGGCCGCGCGCACCACGCGGCCGAGTTCTCTGGTTGTCGCTGCCTCGGTGCGCACACCCAGCTTCTGCACTTTCTCCGTGCTGATGACGACCTGCCCGGCCGCCGCCGGCGCCGCTTCCGCCTCGCCTTCGTACACGGGGATGTAGTCCATGCCCATGGGGTCCTTCTTCGGCACCGGCGAAGTATCGGGCAGGCCCATGGGATTGCGGTAATAGAGAATCCTGCGTTCCTGTTTCGCCTGGGCCGTCTGCTTCTCGGGCTGCGCGCGGCTTCCCCACCAGTAGCCCGCGCCCGCCGCCAATGCCAGTGCCACGATGCCGGCAATCACACCTGCTGCCCTGTTCACAGATCCTCTCCCAATAAGCGTTCGATCTCTGCCAGCCGCATCTGCGCCTCCGCCTGGGCCTTGAAACGCTCCTGCCTTGCCCGACTGATTTCCCGCTGGGCATCCAGCAGGGTGGCGAAATCCACCCGCCCGGTTTCATAGGCGGCAAGCGCCGACTGAAAGGTCAATTCGGCCTGCGGCAGGAGGTTGGCGCCAAGGAGCATCTCCGTGCGCCTGGCCGCCTCCAGTCCGGCGATCTGCTCGGAGAGTTCGGACAGCGCCTGGTTGGCGGCAGCCTCGCGCCGCGCGCGGGCGGCGGCGAGCATGGCCTCGGCCTCGCGCTCCTGCGAACGGCGGCTTTCCTGCTGCAGCGGCAGGTTGAATTCCAGCATCAGATCCCATTCATTGAAGCTGTTGCGGGTCTGGATCGGCGTCACCCCCAGGGTAAAGTCCGGATAGCGGTTGCGATAGGTAAGCTCGCGCCCCTTTTCCGCCGCGCGCAGCCGCGCCTCTTCGGTGAGGAGTTGCGGATTGCCTGCCGCGAGCCGTTCGGCGAGCGCCGCCGGATCGAGCCGCACTGGCGGCGGCAGCGGCCGCAGCGCCAACGGCTCCGCCAACGGCGCAGATGCCGGGCGCGACAGCAGGCCATTAAGACGCGCCCGGAGTTGGCGCTTCTCGGCTTCCAGCGCCACCAGTTCCGCGCGCATACGGGTCTGTTCCACCTGGGCGCGAATGGCATCCTGCTGCGGCGTGAGCCCGCTTGCATAGCGGACTTGCGCCGTCTTCTCCAGGCGTTCAACCAGGCCCAGCACCTCGCGCACCAAGCGTTCGCTGTGCGACACATAGAAATACTGCGCGAAAGCCGTCTTGATGCGCGCGGCAAGCTCCGCCCAGCTTGCACCTGCCCGTCCCTGGGCAGCGTCCGCCTCGGCCCGGGCAGCATCGCGCTTGAGGTCGCGCTTGCCCCAGAACGGCAGCGGCTGCATGAAAGTGTACTTGGTGCTGCCAACGCGGCTGGGCAGCAGATTCACCCCGCCGCTATTGCCGGTTTCCATGTTGTAGTTGGTAATGTTCTGCAGCTCGGCGCGCAGTACCGGATCGGGCAGCGCGCCAGCGGGGTACACGCGCTCGCCGACGGCCTCGGCTTCCAGGCGCATGGCCGCGTATTCGGGATTGTTGCGCCTGGCGTAGTCGAGCAGCGAGGCCACGTCGCTGCCCAGTTCTGCTGCCTGGGCCGTATTCAACGATACCCCAAGGCTTAGGCATAGCAGCGCGATTATGGATTTCATACTATTTAATCAGCCCTTGCTGTGAAAAATTCGGCCTGCATCAGGCAGCCAGAAGCGGCCGAAGTGGTACCCCTGCATTGTCCGTTCCGTCCTGGAAATTCCGCTTATGCCTACTGCCATATACAGTTCGTTATCTCCCAACCACTCGTTTCAAGCCCTTCATGTCGAATTCATCCCAGCTAGTTAATACATGATTGTCTGGTAGGTTTCCTTTAACCCGCTAAATTTTCCCTACGTTAGAAGAAACGAACCGATGCTGGAGAAGGCCAGAAAGATTCCCCTTTGGATATCTGCATACACAAGCCATATTGAGTTTATATGCCCCACTCATACCTGACGCGAAGATTACAAATTTGTAATCAACAGAAACGCGCCGGGTTCTCTCGCATGAACAATTGGAATCATGTCTGTCACTCAGCCATGATGCAAACAGACTAACTCTATTAATGCCAGGCAACTCATGGCCTGTGGCATGATCGATGAATCATGTGGCAGACCACACCTTACGCGTCACCGCACGCTTTCTTCAAGACGTCGGCCGCGAAGAGCCGCTGTTGCGCCGAGCCCCAGCAGGACTGCGGCAACCCAGAATGGTGCTCCAGCAGCGATACCATACAGCCAGCCGGTGGTGGCCGAGCCGACGGCCTGGCCCAGATTTGCGACGGCGGTCTGTGCGCCGAGTGTCGCGCCTTGCCGTGTCCCGGCCGCGAGGGACGTCAGGTAAGCAAGCGCCGGGATCAATATCCCCGAAGACGCGGAGATGAGCCCTACGCCGAGCAGCAACACATAGTAGTTTGTGGCATAGGGCAAGAGCACGCTGCCAGCGGCCATCGTCAGAAAGGCCCCCACCAGCATCAAACCGCCGACGCGATTGAACAAGGGCATGAAGACGAATACCTGGGCCAGGATCATCACCAGGCTGCACTCCACGAACATGAAGCCCACCTCGCGCGGCCGCAGTCCAAGCGTCTGCTGTCCCAATAGAGCGATGGCCACCTCGAAGCTGCCCAGCCCGAACATCGTCAGCAGGGACAATAGCAGTAGATAGGGTAGCAATGGCGCGCCGGCAGACAGCGCCCCCTCATCCGCGGAGTGCCTTTGCCGGCCGGCATCCGCAGGTACGAGCCATACAGCGAGCCACACCGCGCCGCCCATGGCTGCCACGGTGTAAAACGGCAGCATGAGTTGCGCCGCCGTGAGCCAGGCGCTCAACGCCGGCCCGAGCAGAAAGCCGAGCGCGCTTGCAGCGCTCAGCCAGGCGAATCCGCGTGCCCGCTGCGCCGGCCCCTCCAGGTCTGCCGCAGCGGCGAGGGCGACAGGCAGCACGGCAGCGGCCGACAGTCCGGCCAGCGCCCGCAAGGCATAGGCGAACACCAAGTCACGGGCGAAGCCAAACAGCAACATCGACACGCCGAAGCCGGCAAGCCCAAGCAACATCGCGGCGCGCCGGCCCACCCGGTCGGAGACGTAGCCCCAGACAGGCGCGAAAAGGAACAGTGCGAGCATGTACACGCCCGTGAGTCCGCCTGTGTGCCGCGCGATCGCCTCGCGTCCGGCTCCGTCCAGCAGACGCTCCAGCACGAACGGCAGCACCGGCAGCACCACGCCATAGCCTGCGGCCACGACCAGCACTGCCGCGAGCGGCAAGAGGAGGCGTGCGGCATCCTGCCATGCCATCGCGGTCGCGCTCATCTGGCTTCCTCCCCGTCGAACAGCGCGAGCAGTTCGCTCTGGCGGCGCGCGAGTTGCTCGGGCGTGGCGGCCTCGATCACGAGCTTGGCCACGGGCTCGGTGTTGGAGGGCCGCAGATTGAACCACCAGTCGGGGTATTCAACCGTAATCCCGTCGATCATGCTCACGGCCGCATCGCCAAATCGGCTGCGCGCCCTCTCGATCAGTGCCAAGGGGTCGCGCGTTTCGATGCGCAGCTCGCCGCTGCCTGGGTAGTGCGGAACCGTGGACAACAGCTCCGCCAGGCCGCGACCCGTTTGCGCCAGCAACGCGAGTAACTTGAGCGTGGCGTACAGCGGGTCGTCGATGCCGAAGTGCTCGCGGTACATTATGTGCCCGGATAATTCGGCAGCGAGCAGGGCATCATCGTGGCGATGCAGTGCCTCCTTGTGGAATGGATTGCCAACGCGCAGGGTCACGGCTGTGCCGCCTTGCTTTTCGATCTCCTCTTTCACCGCGTGGCTGAAGCGCAGATCATAGAACACGCGCCCGCTGCCCCCGGCGAGCGCTTGGCGCGCGAGCAGCACGAAGACGTGGTCGAGGCGCGCCGCCTCGCCCCGACCATCCACGAATGCGACGCGGTCGGCGTCGCCGTCGAACATGACGCCGAGGCCAGTGTCCTGCTGCGTGACCGCCCCCTGCAGGTCGCGCAGATTCTCCGCGCGCAAGGTATCGCAGCCATGGTTCGGGAATTCACCATTCGGCACGTGATAGAGCAGCGTGTACGCGATGCCAAGCGTTTCAAGCACACCGAGCGGCAGCCCGCCCACTCCATTCGCGCAGTCGACCACGAGCGCGGGCGCACCCCGCACCTCCTCGCGGAAGCGAGCCGCGATCATGGCCTCGTATTCCGGAAGGATTGTGCGCAGCGTCAGTCCGCCACGCGTGCCTCCAACCGTGAAGCGCTGCGTGACGAGCAGTTCCTCCAGCCGCTCCAAACCGCGTCCGTAGTAAACCTGTTCGACACCGGGGTCGATCACCTTGACGCCGTTGTACTCTTTCGGATTATGGGAGGCAGTCACCATGAGGCCGTGGCGCCGCCAGCGCGCGACGGCATAATTGAGCATGGGGGTGGTCGCCAAGCCCACATCCAGCACCGTCGCCCCACCCGCCCGCAGTCCATCGATCAGCACTTCCGCAAGCGCCGGTGAGGACAGGCGCGCGTCGCGCCCGACGATCACCTCCTTAGCACCGCTCCACGCCACCACCGCCCGCCCCAGCTTGTAAGCGAGATCGGCGTTGACCTCGTCGGGGAAAACCCCGCGGACGTCATAGGTCCGGAAGTACGGCAGGCGTTGCGCCATTTGGGTTGGCTTTTCAGCCAGCCTCAGGCACGGGCTGCCGTTCCATGACGTCCTCCATGCGCCGGATGCCCTGGAGCCGCGTGCGCTTGAGCAGCAGGGCGTTCACCGCCACCAGCGCCGAGCTGCCGGACATGGCGAGCGCCGCGACCTCGGGACTGATGACAAACGGATAGAACACGCCGGCCGCGACCGGGAAGGCGACCACATTGTAGGCGACCGCCCACCACAGGTTCTGGTGCATCTTGGTGAGCGTGGCGCGCGACAGCATGATCGCGCCGACCACGTCGAACGGGTCGCTCTTCATCAGCACCACGTCGGCGGATTCCATCGCCACGTCGGTGCCGGCGCCGATGGCAAAGCCCACGTCCGCTTGGGTCAGCGCCGGCGCGTCGTTGATGCCGTCGCCGACCATGCCGACCTTCTTGCCCTGCACCTGCAGTTCCTTCACTTTGTCGGCCTTCTGTCCGGGCAGCACGTCGGCGAGGATCAGATCGATGCCCAACCCCGCGGCGATGCGTTCGGCAGTCGCCTGATTGTCGCCGGTGAGCATGGCCACCTCTACGCCGCGTTCGCGCAGTGCCTGCACCGTGGCCGCCGAGGTGGGTCGCGGCGCATCGGCAATGGCGATAAGCCCGGCCAGCTTGTCTCCATGCGCAACGTGCACAACCGTCCGCCCTGCCCCCTGCATCGCGTCGGCCTTGGCGGTGAGTTCGCCCATATCGACTTTCTCGGCCAGCATCAATTTGCGATTGCCCAGCAGCACCGTGCGCCCTTCGACTTCCCCCCTGGCGCCCATGCCGTCAATGTTGGTGAAACCTGTTGTCGGCGGCAGCGACAGGCTTGCAGCGCGCTTGAGAATCGCCTGCGCCAGAGGGTGCTCTGAGCTTGTCTCCACCGCGGCGGCGAGCGCGAGCACGGCGTCTTCACCGACGCCCGGCGCGGCCACCACATCCACCACCTCGGGCTGGCCCAGGGTAAGCGTGCCGGTCTTGTCGAAGATGACGACGTCGAGCCGGGTCGCCTCTTCGAGGGCGGCGGCGTTCTTGAACAGAATGCCATTCATGGCGCCGAGGCCGGTGCCGACCATGACCGCCATCGGCGTGGCCAGGCCCAGGGCGTCCGGGCAGGCGATGACGAACACCGTAATCGTGTGGGTGAGGGCGAACAGCAACGGCTCCCCAATCCACCAGAACCAGGCCGCGAAGGTCGCGAGACCGATCACCAGCGCGATCAGCACCAGCCACTGCGAAGCGCGGTCGGCGAGCAGTTGCGCCGGCGCCTTGGAGTTCTGCGCCTCCTGCACCAGCTTAACGATCTGCGCCAGTGCGGTATCGGCGCCGACTTTGGTGGCGCGGTAGCGGAAGCTGCCGCTTTTGTTGATGGTCGCGCCGATCACGGCATCGCCCGGCTTTTTGCCGACCGGCATGGACTCGCCGGTGAGCATGGATTCGTCCACCTGCGACTCGCCCTCCAGCACCTCGCCGTCCACCGGGATCTTGTCGCCCGGGCGGATGATCACCGTGTCGCCCGCCGCCACCTCGGCAGTGGTCAATTCCACCTCGCGCCCGTCGCGCATCACCGTGGCCATCGGCGGGGCGAGATCGAGCAGCGCGCGGATGGCTGCCGAGGCGCCGGCACGGGCGCGCATCTCCAGCCAGTGGCCGAGCAGAATGAATACCAGCAATACCGATACCGCCTCGTAGAACTGCACCCCCGCGAAGAAGAAGGTCGCGCCCACGCTGAACAGGTAGCCGGTGCCGACCGACAGCACCACCAGTACCGCCATGTTGAGCACGCCGTTCTTGAGCGCGCGCCAGGCCGCGACCACGAACGGCCAGACCGGATAGATCACCGCGATGCTGGCAAGCAGGAACAGCCAGAGATTGAGGGACAGGCCGAACGGCGGCACCGGCGGCGTGAACATGCCACCCATGGGCGAATAGACGAAGACCGGGATCGTGAACACCAGCGCAACCCAGAATCGGTTGCGCATGTCGCGCGCCATCGCCTGCATGTCCATGCCGGCGCCATGCCCCATTTCATGCGCCATTTCCCCGGCGTGCGTGTCATGCGATGCCGGTTCTGCGCGCCGTACATGTGCAGCATGTTCGTGCATAGGAGCCGAGGGCAGCGCCATGGCCGCAGTCGGCGGATCCTCGGGCGCGCAGAGATGCCTGGGAAGGCTTTCGCCGGAGCAGTGGTAACCGCACTCGTGCACCTGGGCCTTGATGGTCTTGATGTCGGTAACCGAGTCGTCATAGGTCACTGTCGCGCTGCCAGCAACGTAGTTGACCTCGGCCTTACGCACGCCAGAAAGCTTCATGAGCTGCTTCTCCACACCGCGTGCGCTCAGCGCCGAAAGCATGCCGCCGACTTCGATGGTGATGGTTTTCATGTTCAGGTTTCCTTGTAAGGTTGAGGCATACTCATGTTGCGGCCTGCTCCGGCGTGCATCGGCACGCCAGCTTTGTCAGTACGCCGCGATCGCCGCCGAACCTGCACAGCGACTCCAGATGCCGGTCGATATCTTCGAACAGCAGATAGGAAATCACGAACTCGTCATGTCGCTGAAACATGGGGCGGCGCAGCTGCTCGATTATTTCCCGCTCACGAGAGCGCGGGGCAACCAAATACAGATGCTCTTCCCTGCCGGGCAGCGACAGGGCCATATCCGCCAGACGCAGAATGCCCGAGTAGATGGAGGTACTTTTTTCCACCTCGAAGGCGCAGGCAATACGCGACTCGCCCGGGTGAAGCCACACCACGTCGATCAGGTCGACCGTGTTGTGGACCTCGGGCGGCAAGCCCAAATCCGGCAGGCGCTCGACGCAGTGATAACCCAGGGGGGCCCCCTGACAGTCGGTGCCGCGATCATTGCGCGCGACGGAAACCTCGTAGCCCAGGGCGCGCCCGAGGACGGCGAGCTGATGCTGCACCCGGGTGTGCAGCAGCTCTTCCCGCAGATCCAGTTCCACTTGTTGGTGGCGCTTGCGCCGCACGGCATCCAGCTTGTCCTGGGCCAAAGATAGGCCTCCCTCGCATAACCGCTCGATGTCTTGCAACTTGCCAGTGCCGACATCGAACAACAGCCCGGCGAACGCGCCGAGATCCTTCGACAGCACACCCACCTCCGCATTCGCCCGAATGATGGTTTCGCGCATTTCCAGGTAACTATCCCAGCTTCCCAATTTCTTCTTCGCATCGAAGACAGCGTTAAAGCCGTTGACCATGGCGGTATTGAATGGCGGGAACAGGGTGGGATGGAGAAAATAAAGAATGTTGGCAACGGCGGGGCCAAGTCCTTTTATTTCCCGTGCCGCCAGTTTCAATACTTCCTTTTCCAGCGCGCGCGTGTCTCCTCCATTGAGACAAGAGAAAAGAAACTGGCCGAAAGCCTGTTTGTTGGCTCCGTTCTCGTAGATGTCCGGAATGCGCAGCTTGGGCTTCCAGTAAAAAGGGTGGGCAGCACCCTCAAACACCTGTTTCTGTTCGGTGATGCAGGTCAGCACGAATTCAAGGGAGGAACCCTTGAAGTCGTTCGGGAATTCCCCCGTCTGGATGTCGCGCACCACCGCCCCCACCCCGCGGCGTATGCTGCGGAAGGCCTTCAGCCGTGCTTCATCGCCGACGAACCAGGTGTTGTAAACGGACTCCGGGTCGTTCTTGTAACTTGCCACCAGGGGCCCCAGCCGTTCAGCGAAAACATTCCCCATGCAATGCCCTCCTTGGACGTTACAGCTTCCCCGAACGGGAAATTCCCCGTGCGAGGCGCCACGTAAACCACAATGCGAGCGCGTAGCCTGCGGCGGCAAGCGCCGGCATCTCGCCGATGCGCGGCCCGATCGAGTGCTGCATCAGCAGCGAGGCGGCGATGTAAAGGCCCAGCGTCACCAGCGCCAGTGCCACGCGGTTGCTGCCTCGGGCTATATGTTGCTCCAGTTCTTCCATGCCGTGATGCTGTATCTGCATTTCCACGCCCTTGGTGCGTATCCGGTGAATCCAGGCGCCCAGTTCCGCCGGCAATTCCCGCGCTCCGCTTGCGGCCTCGAAGTGCAGCCGGCGCAGACCGGCGTCCAGATCGGCACCGGCTGACGGGCTGAGCACTTCTTCGGCTTTGCCGAGCAGGCTATGCAGCAGGTTGAAATCCGGGTCGAGGTCGCGCACGGCGTTTTCCATCAGGTACAGCATGCGCATCAGAACCAGCAGGCTGTGCGGAATGCGAACGTTGTGCCCTCGGCCGAGACGTGCCACGCGTACGAAGGCCTCAGCCAGCGACCACTCCTTGAGCGGCAGGCCAGCATAGTCCTGGATGACCTCCTGCAGCCCCTGGCGAAACTCCGCCCGATCCATTACACCCGCGAGCAGGCCCAGATCCAGCGCCGCATCCAGCATCCATTCGCTGTCCTGATGCACGAAGGCGAGCAGGAAGGCCGCCAGATTGCGGCGCGTGGCCGGATCGAGCGCGCCGACGATACCGAAGTCGTGGAAGCATATTTTCCCGTCGTCCATGATGAACAGGTTGCCGGGGTGAGGATCGCCGTGGAACACGCCCATGACGAACAACTGCTGCAGATAGGCCTCGACCAGGGCCTGCGCAAGTCGTGGGCCCTCGGCGCACAGCGTGGGGTCGTCCACACGGCGACCGCCGCTCATTTCCTGCACCAGAACCGATTCCGAATAGAGCTCATCGATCACCGCAGGAACATGCACCGTCTCCGAACCCCGAAAAGCCTCGGCGAAGCGCAGGGTGTTGCGTGCCTCGCGGCGGAAATCGGTCTCTTTGCGCAGATTAGCCCAGATTTCGTCGACCAGGGTGAGCGGTTCATAGCGCCGCAGCCGCGGCAGCATCGCAAGCAACACGCTCAGCACGCCGCGCAGCAAGCGCATGTCACGGTCGATTTCCGCCTTGATGTAGGGCCGGCGTATCTTCACCACCACCTGCCGCCCGTCGTGCAGGCGGGCCTTGTGCACCTGCGCGATGGACGCAGCCGCCAGCGGGCGTGTATCGAATTCGGCGAACAATTCGGCTATGGGTTTCCCCAATGCTAGTTCGACCTCGCGCCGCGCTGCCTCACCGGGAAATGACGCGACATGGTCTTGCAGGCTTTGCAATGCACGGATGTACTCGTCAGGCAGAAGGTCGCGGTGCAGGCTCAACCCCTGACCGAGCTTCACGAACGTCGTACCGAGCCGTTCGACCGTGCGGCACAGCCGCTGCGCCGGCGTTACCGTTGGGCGCCACAGATGCAGGTGCACCAGCAGCCACCACAACAGATAAGCGCAGACTGCGAAGCCGATCTGGAACAGTCGTTTCAGGCCATACACAATGTCTCCTTATCCAGACGCTCGCCGCTCCCCGTCGAGCGTTGCCCGGTTCATGGATTGGAACAGTCGGGTCGCTCGGCTTCCTCGAGCGCCAAGGCGTTCATCTCGATCAGCATGCGCACCTGCTCTCCGAGAAGCCGTGTCCGGTGCCGCAGGTCGCTGTCGCTCACCATCCGGCCACGGGCGAGATACTGCTGCATCTGTTCTTCCATCGCGAGGGCCCGATCCATGCTGTCACGCACGCGTTCCAGATGCGGTTTAAGGGTGGCTTGCCGCTCGCGGCGACAAAGCTCGCGAAAGCGATTCATCGCCTCGCGCAGGGCGACGAGGTCTGCTCGGAAGCGGTTCATCTCGTGCTCCATCGCGGTGTACGATTGCAATCTCGGCTTGTGCTCAACCGCTTGCGGCCAGATCGGCGGAGCGAGCGCGACGGCGAGCGCAAAGCCCGCCGCCGTGCCCCAGCCTGCGAGCGGCCGTCTCGTGCGGCCTTCGGGCTGTCGGCCCGAGGTGATCCAGTTACTCTGCTTCATCGCCCTTGCCCTCAGTGCGCGAGCGATAAATATCCCGGCGCGTCAGCGGAACCGGATGCGGGCCGCGGGCGCGGCGGGCTGCCAGAATCTGATAGACGCCGACGTCACCCGCCTCGAAGGACAAGGCGCAGGCCGCCATATAAAGACGCCAGACACGGTAGGTCGGCTCGGAGATGCACTGCAATGCATCGTCCCGACAGTCTTCCAGGCGCTGCACCCAATGCCGCAGGGTCAGGGCGTAATGGGGCCGCAACGCCTCCACGTCCAGAATCTCGAAACCGGAGCGCTCCATCGCACGCTGCACGTTGCTTACCGTATCCAGTTCGCCGTCGGGGAAGATGTAACGATTGATAAAGCGGGTCGACACGCTGCGCTTCCAGCCCTCGGTGTCATGGGTGATGCCGTGGTTGAGGAACAGCCCGCCTGGTTTCAGCAGATGCCGGGCCGCGCCGAAGTAGACAGGGAAATTGCCGATTCCGACGTGCTCGAACATGCCGACGCTGACGATCTTGTCGAACTCGGCCTCGCCCGCCAGGTCGCGGTAATCCCTGAGTTCCACACTGACCCGGTCCTCCAGGCCCTGTTCGGCGATCGCGCGCCGGCAATGCTCGTACTGGTTGCGGCTCAGGGTGATGCCGTGGGCGCTTACGCCGTAATACACGGCCGCCCAGCGGATCAGCGCGCCCCAGCCGCAGCCGATGTCGAGCAGGCGTTCGCCGGGCGCAAGCCGCAGCTTGCGGCAGAGGTGATCGAGCTTATTGCGCTGCGCCTGCTCCAGGCCGTCGTCCGCTTCCTCGAAATAGGCGCAGGAATAGACCATCCGCTCGTCCAGCCACAGCCGATAGAAGTCGTCGGAAACGTCGTAGTGGAAGGCAATGGCCTGGCGGTCGCGTCGCCTGGAATACTTGCCCGCCAGGCGGGTGAACAGGGATGCGCGCCAGGCTGGCGAAGCCCTGCCTGTGTCTTCATCCACAGAGCTCCCCAACAAAAGCGCTGCGGAAAGGAAGGCCGCCTTCTCGGCGGCGGACAGGCGCAGGGATTGCAGATAGTCCTTGAGTTGCAGGACTGCGTAGAGATTTCCTTCCACGTCCACTTTCCCAAGAAAATAGGCTTCGGCCAGACGCAACGGATTGCGATACAGGATCAATTCACGCAAGGGGCGGGGTTCCCGGAAGACGAGGGTGAATTCGGGCGCGCCGTCACAGGAGGCAAGCGTTTGGCCGTTCCACAAACGTACCGCCATGTTGCCGGGATAATCCCGGAACACGCGCCGCACGATGCCCGCCGCGCGTTCTGCGCCGGCATTGGCAGATAACGGCGGGATGACACGATTGCCCTGTCTCATACGCTGCCCTGTTTCGCTCCCCGGCTCAACTCCAGGTTCATGAAATAGACGATCACCGTGCGGATCACCACGATGCCGCCGAGGATCGCCAGCGAGTTCCAGGTCGGCACCACGATGGTCTGCACGATGTCGCCGGCCAGGAAGAATTCGAGTCCAAGCACCATCTTCTCGCCCATCGCGAGGCGGATGGCACCCAGATCCTTGCGCATCGTGCGCTGCGTCGCCAACGACCAGCCGCGCTGCGCCAAGCCCATGAACGCTTCCAGGACGCCCCACAACACCACGACGATGCCTAGGGCCTCGATCCAGGGAACGACGTAACCCACCCATTGAACCAGCAGTTCATGCATGGCTCATCCCGAGATCGAAGCCGAAACTATCGACGGAAAGCTTGCTCCATCCGCGCGCAGCGCGCGAATCCCGTGCGTGCGCATCGCGTTACCCCTCCGCCCAGTGGCGCTTGAGCGCGTTGTAGATCGGCACATACACCATCCCTGCGTACACGCCGTAGAGGAAGCTTTCGGCCAGCCCGAGCAGGAAGCCCCACCAGGTTAGCCATTTGAACGCCGGCAATATCTGCTCAAGGAACACGTGCATGTGCAGGCTCTGCGGCGTGACCAGGCCATAGATCACGCACACCACGAAAGTGACCGCACCCCACAGCCCGAGCGCCCAGGAAACGAGCTTGATGTTCAGCATGACGGTTCTCCTTAGTGTTGATGGCCTTGCGGCCGCTGCTTGCCAGACTTCTTCTCTCCGCCCGCAGGTTCCTGCTCGTCCCTGCCGCCGCAGCCGCCATGGCCGCCGCCCCCATGGCCGCCGTGGCCGAACAGATGCATGCCGATGAACAGGATGAAGAACACTACCCAAATCCAGTTCTGCGCCAACCAGTCCATGATTCACCTCCTTGGCTTACCGCCATTCATTGATGATCGATCCCGACTAACCATGCCCATGACGCGGATGCACTTCAAGGTTCTCCACTTCGCATTCCTCCATGTAATGCACGAAACCCCGGCGCAAGCGCTCCGCCCAGCCTTCGCCAAGCTTCGCACCCACCTCCTCCATCTTCGCTTCGAGCTGATCCGCCGTGGCCTGCAGCAGGTCGTAGGTGATGGTCACCAAGTTGTCGACCCGGATATCTACCGTCTTCACCCCCATCATGGCGCCCAATGCCTCGGCCAGGACGGCAGCCTGCTGTGGGGAAATTGGCATCTCGAGCTGGAAACGCCTGCGCTTGAGCAGTTCCTCCCCCTTCTGCCTGGGCGCTTTCTCGCCGGGCACACCGATATAGAGGTGGGGGTTGGCGATGAAACGCTGCCGGCATTGCTCCGAGCAGAAGGCATAGTGGATTCCCTCATACACCGTTTCGAGCTGTGTCGGGGCGACATCCATGCCGCAAACCGGATCCTTGACCATGACACTCATCGACATTCTCCTCATCCCATCAATCCCTGGTAGTGCACGCCGGTATTCAGATTCAGATCGGCGCGGATCTGTTTTGAAGGCCGGGCCAGCAGGCGCTTGCTGATCTCGCTGTCGGGATCGTTCATATCCCCGAACAGGATGGCTTGATGCCCTGCCCGCAGGCAGGCCTCGGCGCAGGCGGTGATACCGTCGCCGCGATCCACCTTGTGCACGCACAGCGTGCAGGACTCGACCGTGCCGATGCCGCGAGGCGCGTAGGCTTTCTGTTCGTGAGTCTCCTCGTGGACAAACGAGCGCGCCTTGTAGGGGCAGGCCATCATGCAATAGCGGCAGCCGATGCAGATGTGCTTGTCTACGAGCACGATGCCGTCGTCGCGCCGGAAGGAAGCGCCGGTGGGACAAACGTCCACGCAGGGGGGAAACTCGCAGTGCTGGCACATGACGGGGAAGCCCTGCGTACGTCCATTCCGTTTGTCCGTAATGCGTATCTTGCGGATCCACTGTGCGTCCGTTTCGGGCTTGCCATGCCCCCAGACACCGTTCTCAGTGAAACAGGCATCGACACAGGCAGTGCAGCCATCCGCGCACTGGTCCACGTCGATCAACAGTCCCCAGCGTTGCAGGCTGGAGGCCGCTTCCTCGGGAGAGCGCGCCTGGGCAAGTTCGACCAAATTCAGGCCAGGTAGCAGGGCGGCGGTGGCGGCAGCGCCACCGACCAGACCCAGAAAATCACGTCGGTTCAGGCTCATGGGATTGGCTCCTTGGCAACAATGCAGGCAACAGGCATCGGCTTTCCTGCGCGCGGTTCATCGGATGTAGGCCTCGGCCGCATAGCGCCGCATCATGCGGTGGCTGTTGAAGTAGGACGCGTTCTTGCTGATTGCGCCTTGCATGACCCGGATCCAGCCATCCGGGACATGCTGGTTGTCATAGAAAAGCGGCAGCACGACCTGTTCAAGCTTGTCGTACAGCGCGCGTGCATCGCCGTCATCCGTGCCCGTGGCATTGCCTATCGCCCATCCGGTTACGCCCTCGATACAGCCTTCGATCCACCAGCCATCCAGTATCGACAGGCTCGGCACGCCATTGAACGCGGCCTTCATGCCGCTGGTGCCGGAAGCCTCCTGGGGACGCAGCGGCGTGTTGAGCCAGATGTCGGCGCCGGCCACCAGCGCCTGCGCGGTCTCCATGTCGTAGTCGGGCAGATAGACCACCGGGACGATGCCTTCGAGTGCGCGCGCCTGGCCATGCAACTGCTCGATCAGGCGTTTGCCGCCTTCGTCGCGCGGATGTGCCTTGCCAGCGAGGACGATCTGGATCGCCCGTTGCCGAGCGATCGCCTTGAGACGCTCAAGATCGGCAAACAACAGATCGGGACGTTTGTATGCCGTCATGCGCCTGGCGAAGCCGAGGGTTGCCACGTCCGGGTTCAGGCTGATTCCGGTACGCGCGAGCACGCGCTCTATCAGCGCCTGCTTCGCCTTGGCGTGCGCCTCCTCGATATCGGTGGCTGGGATGCAGCAGTCGGTGCGCATGAGCTGCTCGGGCTCGTGGCACCAGCTCGGCAGGTAATGGTCGTAGAGCTTGCGGAAGGGCTCGCTGGTCCAGATGTAAGGGTGCACACCATTGGTGACGGCGTGCACTTGGTAGCCGGGGAACATCGTGTTCGAGATTTCGGCGTGGCGCTTGGCCACGCCGTTCACGTACTCGCTCAGGTTGAGCGCGAGCCGCGTCATGTTGAGGCTGTCCTCGCCCGCTAGATGCTTGAGCGTCGCTAGATCGACGACGTTGCCGAGCACACGCTGCACCAGCGCGTAGGGAAAACGGTCGTGGCCGGCCTCGACCGGTGTATGGGTGGTGAAGTTGCACTGCTCACGCACTCGCGGCAGGTCGTAAGGCGTCTCGCCGGGGCGCAGTTCTCCGGGCGGATATGCGTAGCGCCGCAGCAATTCGAGGCCGAGCAGCGCAGAGTGGCCCTCGTTCATGTGGTATTGGCGGATTCTGAAACCGAGCGCCTGCAGCAGGCGCACCCCCCCGATGCCTAGCACAATCTCCTGCTTGAGCCGGTAGGTTTCGTCGCCGCCGTACAGGGTATGAGTGATCTCGCGGTCCTCCGGCCGGTTCTCGTCCAGGTCGGTGTCGAGCAGCAGCACCGGCTGGCGCCCGCCGAGGTAGCCATCTAGCACATACAGCCAGGCGCCAACCCATACCGCACGCCCTTCGATCGACACGGCGATCTTGGCATCCAGGGGCTGGGCCCAGCCTTGTGGTTCCCACATGGCCGGGTGTTCCACCTGCCGACCCTGCGCATCGATCTCCTGGCGGAAATAGCCGGCGCGGGAGACCAGGCTCACCGCCACCAGCGGCAACACGAGATCGGCGGCGGAGCGCACAGTGTCGCCGGCCAGCACGCCCAGCCCGCCCGAGTAGGTCGGGATTTCGTTGCGCAGTGCGATCTCCATGGAGAAGTAGGCGACGCGCGGTTCGTGGGTGAATTCGTCGAGCATGGTCATCTTTCCGCGCCCCGGGCTTCCGCACCTGCCGCAGGCCATTTCCACTCGAGTATCTCCGGCATGTCCTGACCGTGGCGTTCGATGTACTGGCGGTGCTCGATGAGCTTGTCGCGCATCAGTTGCCTGAGGTGCGCGGCCTTGTAGCCGAGCTTGGGCAGGCGGTCGATCACGTCGATGACCAGATGGAAGCGGTCGAGGTCATTGAGCACCGCCATGTCGAACGGCGTGGTGGTGCTGCCCTCCTCCTTGTAGCCGCGCACATGCAGGTTCTGGTGATTGGTGCGGCGATACGTGAGCCGGTGAATCAGCCAGGGATAGCCGTGGTAGGCGAAGATGACCGGCTTGCCGGTGGTGAACAGCCCGTCGAACTCCCGGTCCGCGAGCCCGTGCGGATGCTCCTCCCGGGGCTGGAGCGTCATCAGGTCGACGACGTTCACCACGCGCACCTTGAGATCGGGAAGATGCCGGCGCAGCAGATCGACCGCCGCGAGCACCTCGAGCGTCGGCACATCGCCGGCGCAGGCCATCACCACATCCGGTTCGCCGTCGGCGTCGCTGCTCGCCCATTCGAAGAGGCCGATCCCGGCCTCGCAGTGCTTGATGGCGGCATCCATGCCGAGCCACTGCGGCTGCTCGTTCTTGCCGGCAACGATGACGTTCACCAGATGACGCGAGCGCAGGCAGCAATCGGTGACGCAAAGCAGCGTGTTGGCATCCGGCGGCAGGTAGACGCGGATGATGTCGGCCTTCTTGTTGACCACGTGGTCGATGAAGCCTGGATCCTGGTGCGAAAAACCGTTGTGGTCCTGACGCCAGACGTGCGAGGTCAACAGATAATTCAGCGAGGCGATCGGCCGCCGCCATGGGATCTCCTTACTCACCTTCAGCCACTTGGCGTGCTGGTTGAACATCGAGTCCACGATGTGGATGAACGCCTCGTAGCACGAGAACAGCCCGTGCCGGCCGGTGAGCAGGTAGCCTTCGAGCCAGCCCTGGCAGGTATGCTCGGAGAGGATTTCCATGACGCGCCCGTCGGGGGCGAGATGGTCATCTTCGGGCAGGCGCTCCGCTATCCACGCGCGCCCGGTCGCCTCGAACAACGCACCGAGGCGGTTCGACGCAGTCTCGTCCGGGCCGACCACGCGGAAGTTGCGCGCCTCGCTATTGAGCCGCATCACGTCACGCAGGAACTTGCCCAGGATGCGCGTCGGTTCGGCCAGCGCCTGCCCCGGTTGCGGAACGTCCACGGCGTAGTCGCGGAAATCGGGCAGCCGCAAGTCCCTGAGCAGTTGCCCGCCATTGGCGTGCGGGCTGGCGCCCATGCGGCGCGTTCCTTTGGGCGCGAGCGCCGCGAGCTCGGGCCTGAGCGCACCGCGTTCATCGAACAGCTCCTCGGGCCGGTAGCTCCGCATCCACTGTTCGAGGAGCTTCAGGTGCGCGGGCTTCTCCGCCAGCTCGCCGAACGGCACCTGGTGCGAACGCCAGCTGCCCTCGGTCTTCAGGCCGTCCACTTCCTTCGGGCCGGTCCAGCCCTTGGGGGTCTTGAGAATAATCATCGGCCAGCGCGGCCGTTCGACGTCGCCGCCTGCGCGCGCCGCTTGCCGGATCGCGCGGATCTCACCGATCACGACATCGAGCGTCGCTGCCATCTGCTGGTGCATCGCCGCCGGCTCGTCGCCTTCGACGAAGTGCGGCCGGTAGCCGTAGCCCAGGATGAGGCTCTCCAGCTCGGCGCGCGGGATGCGCGCAAGCACCGTGGGGTTGGCGATCTTGTAGCCGTTCAGGTGCAGGATGGGCAGCACCGCGCCGTCGGAGGCCGGGTTGAGGAACTTGTTCGAATGCCAGGCGGCGGCCAGCGGCCCGGTCTCGGCCTCGCCGTCGCCCACGACACAGGCGACGATCAGCTCCGGGTTGTCGAAGGCGGCGCCGTAGGCGTGCGACAGGGAATAACCGAGTTCGCCGCCCTCGTGGATCGAGCCCGGGGTCTCGGCGGTGACGTGGCTGCCGACGCCGCCGGGAAAGGAAAACTGCCGGAACATCTGCCGCATGCCCTCGGCGTCGCGCCCGACGTTCGGATAGAACTCGCTGTAACTGCCCTCGAGCCAGGTGTTGGCGACCAGCGCCGGGCCGCCATGGCCAGGGCCGGCGACGTAGAGCACGCTGAGGTCATGTTTGTTGATGACACGGTTCAGGTGCACGTAGAGGAAATTGAGGCCGGGCGTGGTGCCCCAGTGGCCGAGCAGCCGGGGCTTCACGTGCGCGAGCGTGAGCGGCTCGCTGAGCAAGGGATTGTCGAGCAGATAAATCTGCCCGACCGAGAGATAGTTCGCCGCGCGCCACCAGGCATCCATCCGCTGCAACTCCTCGCCGGAGAGCGGACCGATTGCGGCTTTCGGGTGAAGTGCAGCATCGTTCATGATCGCCTCCCCTCGCCTTCCAGAGTTTCGAGCACGGCCGTGGTCTCCTGAGCGAGGATTACGGCCTCGTCCACCGGGATGACCCAGGCTTCTATCTCGCTGCTGCCGTTGCTGATATATGCCTCGGCGCCGATGGCAGAACGGTTGGCGGTCGCATCCAATACGACACCCATGCACAGCAGGCCGCTCAGAATCTTCGCTCGCACTTCGGGGGCATGCTCGCCCACCCCGCCGCCGAACAGGATCGCATCGGCCCCGCCCAAGGCAGCGAAATAGGCGCCAATATACTTGCGCACCCGGTAGCAGTAGACATCGATCGCCACTCGTGCAGCAGACTCCTCTGATTCAAGCAGGCGGCTCATGTCGCCAGTCGCACCCGACAGCCCAAACAGACCGGATTCATTATTGAGCAGCCGTTCAAGCTGCTCGGGGGACAGCTTCTCGGCACGCTGCAGATAGAGAAGCAGGCCGGGGTCGACGTCGCCCGAGCGGGTGGCCATTACCAAGCCTTCAAGCGGCGAGAAGCCCATGGAGGTGTCCACGGCATGCCCGTCACGCACGGCAGTAATCGAACAGCCGGCACCGAGTTGAAGCGAGATAACACGCCCACGCAGTTTTCTTTCCGGGCGCAGTTCACACCAGCGTCTCCACATCGCTTCGTGCGCAAGCCCGTGGAAGCCATAGCGCCGGATTCCGTGTTTCTGGCATAGCGCCTGCGGCAATGCATAGGTTGCCGCTTCGGGCGGAAGATCGGCGTAAAACCCGGTATCGAACACCGCCACTTGCAGCAGTTGCGCGCCGAATGTTTCACGGCAGGCGCGTATCCATTGCAGCGCAAGCGGATTGTGCAGCGGCGCGAGCGACACCATACGCTCGATTTCCGCCTCCACCGCATCGTCGATGCGGCACGGGGCCATGAGCCGCGCACCACCGTGGACAATGCGGTGTGCGACCGCCGCAACCGCCTTGATGCTGTGCCCCCAGAGAAAGGTGCGCAACATGGCCACAGGCTCATTCCGCTCGCCGGAAAAATGCGCGCTCGCAAACTGTGATTGCGATTCACCTCCCTGTGCAAACGCTGCAATCCGTACGGAAGAGCTTCCGGTATTGACGGTTAACACAGTCATGAGAAGTCCTGCACGATTAAAGCTGATCGACAAAGGGATGGCATGCTTCCCCGGCGGCATGGGACAAAGGAACCAGCCTGACGTGTAAAATTGCTGCTAACGCCAGCCGTCTACTGCCCTGCCACCGCTCCCCGCCAGGCTATCGGTTGTTACGCGGGTAGTCGGGACGCTGCGTACCAGGGGCTGCACTTTTTTCCATTGCATCCATCTGCTTGCGCATCTCGTTCATCCGCCGCTGCTGCTCGGCATCCATCATCATGCCCTTGCCCATCATGCCGGACATGTCATCCATCATCGTAGACATCTCGCGCATGCGCGTCGACATCTGCTTCTGCTGGGTAGCGCTCATGTTGCCTTTGCCCATCTCGCCTGACATGGACATCATCACGTCTGACATGTCATGCATCATGCCGGACATCTGCATCATGCCGCCCTTCTGGTCGCCCATCATGCCTTTCCCGTGCATGTCGGCGTAGATGGCAGGGGCCATCAGGCCGATGCCTGCGGCCAAGGCGATTGCGGCATTGCGAACTGATACTAGTTTCATGTTTCATCTCCTTGTGAAGTACAACCCACTGCGCCCATGAACGGGCGCTTTCATTCCGGGTTTCCCCGGGCTCTTTGCCTGCTTCCTCATTTCCCTTTGCCAAAATGAGGAATAAACGCGGGAGTTTCCGCCGCATAGCGCCGGTAGTCCTCGCCGAATTCCGCCTCCATTTCACGCTCCTCGTGCCGCGCCAGGCGCAGGTACATCCACAGCAGCACCGGGAACATCGCCACGGTTAGCAGCGTCGGCCATTGCACCAGGAAACCCAGCATGATCAGCACGAAGCCCGCGTACTGGGGATGGCGAATGCGCGCATAAGGCCCGGCGGTCGCGAGACGGCCGGTGCGCTGAGCGTGGTAAAGCACCTGCCAGGCGCCGGAGAGCAGCCAGAATCCGCCGCCGATCAGGATGAAACTCAGGATATGGAACGGTCCGAAATGCGGGTTGGCACGCCAGCCGAAGAGTATTTCCAGCAGATGGCCGGCATCGTGCGAAAGGAAATCCACGCCCGGATAACGGCTCTGCAGCCAGCCGGAGAGCAGATAGATCGTCAGCGGAAAACCGTACATCTCGGTGAACAGCGCGACGAGAAACGCGGAGAAGGCGCCGAACGAGCGCCAGTCGCGCGCCGTCCGCGGCTTCGTGAAACTGAAGGCGAACAGGATGAACACCAGCGAATTCAGGAGGACCAGAAACCACAGGCCATAGGCAGGCGCATCAGTCATGCTTGTCTCCATGCGATTCCTCCTTGCCATGACCATGCCCGCCGTGATGCCACAGATGCAGCAAGGGACAAGCCAGCAAAAGCAGGAAAGGCAGCAGTCCCAGCACATGCGCCTTGTGCTCGGTCAACAGGAAAAAACCGGCGATGGCGAGGAAACCCAGCAACACCCAATTGGAACGGTTCACAGACAATCTCCCGGCTAGTCGCGGCTGAAGGGGTAGTCGAGTTCGACCTCGGCCGCCTTGTCCGCATCCGGCCGCTTTATTTCGACCCGGATTTTGTAGGGGCCGGGACCGGGCAGCGTGACGTAGGCCCCGTACGTGGTCATGCCGTTGATCAGCATGGGCTCTGTCTGAGCCCATGACGTTGCCATGCCGATACTGGAAACGCCCACCTTCACCTTTGCGTTGGCGATGCGTCTGCCGCTGGCCGTTTCAAACAGTGCGACGACGACATGATGGCGCCTGGCGCCGTCGGGCACACCACCGTGCATCTCGCGTTCGTGATGACCCTTGGGATGGCCAAGCAGCATCTCGGCAGGCAGCACGCCCACATACACGGACATGCCGGCCACTGTCTTGTATTGACCGCCGGCGGCAGCGAACGATAACTGTGCCGCCAGTATCAGCAGTAAAGCGCAAAGGCTTGTGCGCACATTGATCGCAGCCATGATGCGCATCCTCCACTAAAGTTGGGTACGGTCAGGCAGCGGGTTCATTTCCGCCCGCCATTGTTCGGATTTGTCATCGGACCCGGATGCGCATGCTCCTCCATCCGTATTGCGCCCTTTCTGTGCTGCAGGGCAAGGGCTGCCAAGCCGTCATGGCGACCGTTCTCGTTGTAGAGCACGTCGACTACCATGCCGCGATTGTCGAACACGAGGGTATAACTGCTCGCCTGATGGACTGCCTCCGTTTCCGTGACGGATTGCTTCTTGCCGGTCGGGCTGACATAAGGGATAGCCTGGGACAGACCGCCGACGTCGTAGACCCATCCCGACATACCATTGGGCAGCTTGATCTCTCTGTGGGCCTTGCCGTGATGGCTGAAGGCCGCCTGCTTGCTAATGACGCCAAGCGGATAAGCGCGCAAAGTCTGCTCGACGGGAGCGTCAGGCTTGAACGCAGGCGGCATTGGCAGGGCGGCGTCCGCCAGGGGATTCAGCACAAGGCCAAGGAGCATGGCGGCAACGGTTTTGTTGATCATTTCAGCCTCCTATTTGCGGGGATTTGACAGCAGTCATGAACGTGATGAGGCCGGCACGGTACCCACGGATTTCAATTCTGGAGAAACCGGCCTCGCGAATTTGGTTTGGAAGAAGGCCGCGCAAGTTGTCGGCCACCGACGGCATCATCAGGAATGGCCATAACACCAGCCACCACGCCAGATTGGTTGGCTGCTGGAAGTCCGCCACCACCAGGCGTCCGCCCGGCTTAAGCACGCGATGAACTTCAGCCAGCCCTGCACGTCTGGTGGCGGGCGGGAGATGGTGCAGCATGAGACTGGCCAGCACCACATCAAACTGAGCGTCGGCAAAAGGCAGCCGCTCGATGGCTGCGACCTTGAACCCGGCGGCGTTGCCAGTGCGCCGCGCCTTCTCGCGCGCGACGCGGATCATGTCTGCACCGGGGTCGATGCCCATGGTGGAGCCCGCCTTGCCGGCCGCCTCAGCCGCCATGCGCGTGAGCACGCCGGTGCCGCAGCCGACATCCAATACCTTCTCGCCGGGCTGGATGGCTGCCACACGCAAGGTCTGCGCGCGAAAGCCCTCCCCTAGGCCGATGGCGCTGCAATAGATGTCATAGAACGGCGCGGTCCAGTCCATCAGCATGCCGTCTGTAGGCGCATCGGCTTCGTCCGGCTGCGGGCGTGTGACATACAGGCCCCATAGCAGCAGTGCGGGACAAACGAGAAAAAGCGCGGCGAGCAAGGCGCTCCACCAGTTCAGACCGAACGCAACCAGCACGCCGGCGGCAAGCAGGATCGCAAGCCATGGACAGAGCCAGCCCCAGCGGATCAACATGTCGCCTCCTCGATCCGGACTTTCTCAACCGAAAGGTGTCTGCCTGTTCTATCCGTCTCGCGCATCCCAACGAACGGGAAGCCAACGCCTTGCGAAAATGTAATCGCAGGGTCAGGCTGGCGTTCGCATGCATTGCTTACGATGGGCACGCTATCGGAGAAATCCGGTAGGTTCGTTTTTGAATCCGACCTAAGGAGATTGTCATGAGAACCCTGCGTATCCATCTTTCCCGCCTTGCCATTGCAGGCGCTTTCGCCCTGGCGGCCCCTGCGTTCGCCAACCACCCCCCGGCCAGCCCGAATCTGGGCAGCCCCATACACGACGCAAGCGCCGGCCGCACCATCACGCTCGATGCCGGCACGAAGTGGGTCAATGTCACCGGCGGCGAAACCGTCAAGTTCGTCGCGGGCGGCAAGAGCTTTTCCTGGAATTTCGACACCTATGGCACCGCCCCGGTGTTCGATCTCGACAGGATCGCGCCGGAAGGCATGCTGAGCGGCCGCACCCTTAAGGTCTATGTCGCGCCGGACCCGGCGTATAGCTCTTCCGATTAACACACTCGTCCGGCAGCGCCACAGGACATCGCCAGGCCGGCACGCTGCCGGCTGCGCGGCGACGGGCTGGCTGCCGGATGAATGCCTGGGATTCATACGTCAGCCACCCGCGCCCGTTTCAACAGCGCCGAGTTAACGATCACCGACAATGACGAGAGCGCCATCGCCGCGGCGGCGATGATGGGGTTGAGGAAGCCCAGCGCCGCCACTGGCACGCCGATCGAGTTGTAGATGAATGCCCAGAACAGGTTCTGCTTGATCTTTTTGAGGGTCGCGCGCGAAAGGCGAATGCTGGTGACCACCTCGCCCACATCGTCGCGCACCAGAATGATGCCGCCGGTTTCCTTGGCCACGTCCGAGCCGGAACCGATGGCGATGCCGATGTCAGCGGCGGCGAGCGCGGGGGCATCGTTGACGCCATCGCCGACCATCGCCACCACCTTGCCCTGCTGCTGCAATCCCTGGATCACGCGCGCCTTGTCGGCCGGCAGCACCTCCGCGATCACCTGAGCGATGCCGAGTTCCTGCCCGATGGCCTGGGCGGTGCGGGCGTTGTCGCCGGAGAGCATGACCACCTCGATGCCTTCGCGCTGCAAGGCGGCAACGGCGTCCTTCGCCTCCGGCTTGAGGGTGTCGGCGACAGCGACGATGCCCGCAGGCTTGCCGTCACAACCGACCAGCATGGCAGTCTTGCCTTCGTGTTCGAGGCGCGTCATCGCTTCCTCCGTTTCGGCAGTGTCAATGCGCTCGCGGGCGAACAGCCGGCGGTTGCCGAGCAAAATCTTCTTGAAGTTCACGGTCCCCTTGATGCCATGGCCGGGAATCGCTTCGAAATTCTTTACCTGGGGAAATTCCAGGCCGCGGTGCTTCGCCGCGCGCACGATGGCCTCGCCCAGCGGGTGCTCGGAACCGGCTTCAACCGCCGCCGACAGCCACAGCACTTCGTTCTCGTCAAAATCGGCCAAGGGCACGATGTCGGTAACGTTGGGTTCGCCGCGCGTGAGCGTGCCGGTCTTGTCGAACACCACCGTGGTAAGGCTCCTGGCGCGTTCCAGCACTTCACCGCCGCGGATGAGGATCCCCGCCTCGGCGCCCTTGCCTACACCGACCATGAGCGCGGCCGGGGTGGCGATGCCCAGCGCGCAGGGACAGGCGATGATGAGCACCGCGATGAAGGCGAGCAGGCCCTGCGGGAAATTGCCGGCGAGCCACCAGCCCAAGAAGGCGATTACGGCAGTTGCCACCACCGCAGGCACGAACCAGCGGGTAACCTGGTCGGCCAGGCGCTGGATCGGAGCGCTCGATGCCTGCGCCTCCTCCACCAGCTTGATGATCTGCGCCAGCGCGGTTTCGGCGCCCACCCTGGTCGCGCGAAAACGCAGCAGGCCGGTACGGTTGAGGGTGCCGCCGATCACCGCCGCGCCAGCGCGTTTTTCCACCGGCATGGATTCGCCGGTGAGCATGGACTCGTCCACGCTGGAAGCGCCTTCGGTCACTTCGCCGTCGGCCGGGATTTTCTCGCCCGGCTTGACGATCACGGTTTCGCCGGCCATGACCGACTCGGCCGGCACCTCCATCTCATGGCCCTCGCGCACCACGTGCGCCGTGGCCGGCTTCAGATCCATGAGCTTCCTCACCGCGGCGGAGGAACGCTTCTTGATCAGCTCCTCCATGTACTTGCCCAGCAGCACGAAGGCGATGATCACCGCGGACACTTCGAAATAGACGTCGCGTTCCTCGACCTTCACCGGCAGCACTTCCGGGAAGAACAGCACGGCCACGCTGTAGAAATACGCCACCGAGGTGCCGAGCGCGATTAGGAAATCCATGTTGATGGAGCGGGTGCGCATCGCATTCCAGGCGCCCTTGTAGAAACTCCAGCCGCCGATGAACTGTACCGGCGTCACCAGCAGGAACAGCCACATGCCCCAGGTGAACCACGGCAGCTGCGGGATCGGCGCCCAGGTGACGATGGTGGCGCCGGTGGCGAGCGCGAGGAAGGCGCCGGCGCGCAGGATCGCCAGCGCCAGCACGCCGGTGAGCGCGATCATCACCCGCGTCTTCATGGACTTGAGTTCCTGCTCGGGGGACTCGAAAGTGCGCTGGCAGCCGACGCTGCAGAAATAGTAAGTGCGGCCGGCACGCTCGGTCTTGAGCGCAGTGGCCTTGTCTACCAGCATGCCGCAGATCGGGTCTTTTGCCTTCTCCCCGGCGGTTGCCGCGGCCTTGGCCTGGGTCATGCCGTGGCTGTGGACGTGGGTGTTCTCCGTCCCCGCCTCGTCGGCCTTTGCATACTTGCCGGGATTCCCCTCGAATTCATGCTGGCAGCGCGCCGAGCAGAAATACCAGGTCTTGCCGGCATGGGCGATGCTGCCCGCGGCGGACTTCTCGTCCACTGTCATGCCGCATACCGGATCAACGGCCATGCCCGTCCCCTTTGGCGCAGCCGCGACAGCTGCATTTGCCGACCAGGTTGTAGCAGCAGGCGAAGAGGACACCGACCGCAAATCCGGTCAGGCTGACGTTGAACAGCCCCAGCGCCAGTCCGCCGAGGGTCCATGCCCGCTCACTCCTGAGCACGGTCAGGTCCAGGCCGTGCGTCCACGAGTTGACGAATTCGAGCGTCCCTTGCGGGAACAGATAAACCGCGGCCGCGCATATCACGCTGAGAAGCGCAGCCGTCAGCGCTGCGGCACCGCCTGTACGCCATGGATTCAGTCTGTCCATGATTCATACTCCTCTCGTTGCCGATGAGGGCCGACGCGCAAACACGCAGCGCGCTAGCCGCCGAGTTCCTGTTTCTTCCTCTGGAACTCTTCCTGGTCGATCTCGCCCCTGGCATAGCGCGATTTCAGGATATCGAGCGGCGTTTGTTCCGCCTTTCCCTCCCTGTCGCCGAGAACATAGCGCACTACCAGGGCAACCAGCAGGATCGGGACAAGCCAGACCAGGATCATTCCCCACCCGGCACCGAAATGTTCAAAGCCGTACATAGTCCATTCCTTCGCTTAAGTCATGCTGCTGGCCCGTTAGCCAAGCGGGATGTGTTGGCCCTGCACTGACTGCCCTTATTTGGCAGGAGGCATGCCAGTCTGCGGCATACCATCCAGACTCTTTTGCATCATCATCTGCATCATATCCATGCGCTTTTCCATCATGTCCATGCGCTTCATCATCATGTCGTCCTGGCCCGGCATGCCTTGCTGACCGGGCGTGCCCTGCCCCATCATGCCCATGCCACCCTGGCCACCCATCATGCCCATGCCACCCTGGCCACCCATCATGCCCATGCCACCCTGGCCACCCATCATGCCCATGCCGCCTTGGCCGCCCATCATGGGGCAGTCCATGCCCATCATGCCTTGCCCCATGGCCATGTTTTCCTGCATGGTCTTCTGGTGTTCCTGCATGAGGCGCATTCGCTCCTGCGGGTTCTTGCTCTTGGCCATCTGATCGAGCTGCGATTGCATTTTTTTGGTATTGGCCTGCATTTTCTGGATGGTCTGGTCGGCGCTGGGCGCGGGAGTCGCGGCTGCTGCACCGGGTTTCTGATCAGGATGATGGGCATCGACTGCCAGCGCAGGCTGCATGACCAGCGCGCCGGAGGCAAGCATCAGGGAGGCGAGGAAGGCTTGGCGTTTCATGGTGATCTCCTGTTCGGGTTACTTGATGGTTTCGAGACGGGTAACGGTGATGGCGCCATTTACCCGTTCGGCGAGAAAGCGGATGTTGTCACCGGGCGCGACTTTATCCAGCATGGTGGCGTCCTGTACCCGGAAAACCATGGTCATGGGCGGCATGCCCAGGTTTTCCAGCGGGCCGTGCTTGATGGTGAGCTTGCCTTGCTCCCGATCGACCTTCCTGACCTGCCCTTCTGTCAGGCTGGCAGACATGGCAGCATGGGTTTCGTCGCTGTGGCCAGCGTGATCCGTGCCCGCCCAGGCAGGCACTGCAAGCAGAAACGATGCTGCGAGGGTTGCTAACAGGTTTTTCATCCGGTAACTCCTTTCAGTAACGTGAATAGATTTGGGTTTTGCCATCCTGCTTCACCAGCAGAACATCGTAGCGATCCTTGCGGTTGCCCTGCTCCATGCCGGGCGAGCCCGCCGGCATGGCAGGCACCACGAGGCCGCGCGCTTCCGGTTTCTCCTTGAGCAGCCGCCTGATGTCCTTGGCAGGGACATGTCCTTCAACCAGGTAGCCATTCACCTCGGCGGTGTGGCAGGAACCCAGGCCCGAAGGCACGCCCAGCCGGGATTTGTGGCTCGCCACGTTAGCCGTGTCATGGGCGCGCACCTTGAAGCCATTGGCTTTCAGATAGTCCACCCACTTGCCGCAACACCCGCAGGTGGGACTTTTATAGACATCGATGACAGGCTCCCCCGCCGCCCACAGGGGCTGGGTCAAGGCGCCGATGATGAGGATGCTGGATGCAGCGTGTTTCATGTCCGGTGACTTCGGTATTGGTTTGCTTGCAGTATGGGGAGAGCACCAGCACGGCAACCTGACGGAAAGATTACATTTTTGTCATCTTGCGGCACGGAACGATCAAGCTAGGGCTTGACTGCGATTTTTCCCACCATGCCGGCTTCGTAATGGCCGGGGATCAGGCAGGCGAATTCGAAATCGCCGCTGCGATTGAATTGCCACAAGATCTCTCCTGTTTTTCCGGGAACCACGTGGGACATGTAGGGCTCGTCATGTTCCATGTCGGGGAATTTGCGCATTACCGCAGCGTGCTCCTCCAGCGCAGCCTTGGTGCCGACGACCATCTCATGCAGCATGCGGCCGTCGTTCCTGAGCACGAACCGAACGGTTTCGCCGCGCTTCACCTGAATCGTGGCCGGCAAGAACCGCATGGTGTCAGTCATTCGAATTTCCACGGTGCGGCTTACCTTGGCGGTATCGCCGCCGATGCCCCAGGGTTTCTGTTCCTTGACGGCCGGAGCGGTAGAAGCCTCGTGTTTCGCTCCGCCATGCGCGAAGGCCAGGCTGCTCGCAAGGACAAAGGGAATAGCCAAAGTGGCAAGTATTTTTTTCATGTGGTCACCTCAGTGTTTGTGATGGAGTGGTTTTACTGCCTGCATTGTGTGTTCGTCTGCGGCCATGGATGCCTGACGTTCGGCTGGCATCGGGGCCCCAGTCCATTCCCGAGCGACGGTTCCCTTTGGATGCTGGTACCAGCCGGGGTCGCTGTAGTCGCCCGGCTTGACCTTGTCATGCACCTTGACCACGGTGAACATGCCGCCCATCTCGACCGGACCGAACGGCCCCTGCCCGGTCATCATAGGGAGGGTGTTGTCGGGTAAGGGCATTTCCATCTCGCCCATTTCCGCCATGCCGCTACTGCCCATTTCCATGTAATCGGGAACGAGCTTGCTGATTTTCTCGGTGATGCCGCGCTGGTCCACGCCAATCATGGTGGGCACGTCATGTCCCATAGCATTCATGGTGTGATGGGATTTGTGGCAGTGGAATGCCCAGTCGCCGGGATTGACGGCGTCAAACTCGAAAGCGCGCATCTGCCCGATGGCGACATCCACGGTCACTTCCGGCCAGCGCGCCTGTTTGGGTACCCAACCGCCATCGGTGCCGGTCACCTCGAAATCGTAGCCATGCAGGTGCAGGGGATGATTGGTCATGGTCAGGTTGCCGGCGCGGATGCGCACGCGGTCGCCGCTGCGCACCACCAGCGGGTCGATGCCCGGAAACACCCTGCTGTTCCAGCACCACATGTTGAAGTCCAGCATGGTGTTGATCTTGGGCGTGTAGCTGCCGGGATCGATATCGAAGGCATTGAGCAGGAACACGAAGTCACGGTCCACGCGCATGAAATTCGGATTCCTGGGATGGACCACCAGGAAACCGTGCATGCCCATGGCCATTTGCACCATTTCGTCCGCATGCGGGTGGTACATGAACGTGCCCGACTTGGTCATGGTGAACTCGTAGACGAAGGTCTTGCCCGGCTTGATCTGCGGCTGGTTAAGCCCGCCCACGCCGTCCATGCCGTTGGGCAGGAGGATGCCGTGCCAGTGGATGGTAGTGTGCTCGGGCAATTTGTTGGTGACGAAAATACGCACTCGGTCGCCTTCCACGCATTCGATGGTGGGGCCAGGGCTGGAACCGTTGTAGCCCCATAGCTTGGCCTTCATGCCGGGCGCCAGCTCCCTGACTACCGGTTCTGCGACCAAATGGAACTCCTTGACGCCATTCTTCATGCGCCAAGGGAGTGACCAGCCGTTCAGGGTCACCACGGGGTTGTAGGGGCGGCCGTTTTGCGGTTTCAGCGGCGCCTGGGTATTCGGGTCGGTCAGGATCGGCGCTTCGGGCAAGGTGGCGGCGCCGGCCCTGGTAACCAGGCCTGCACCCAGCACGGTGGCGCCGGAGCTTCTCAGAAACTGTCTGCGGTTCATGTGTTTTCCTTGTGTGTTTCAATGGCCACCGCCGGCGTCGGCGGAGGATGCGGTACCGACCGTCAGCATCTGGCTGCCGGCGCCGCCGTTGTTCAGGCTGATATGCAGATTGCTTTCGGCAACCCAGAAATCCTTGAGCGCCTGGATGGAGGCATTGACGCTCGCCACCTGGGCTCGCGTGTCGGCAAGCAGTTCCCAGACCCCGATCAGCATGCCGTTGTAGCGCAGCAGGTTTTCCTCTGAGATATGCCTGGCAAGCGGCACGATTTCGTCTCGGTAGCTGCCGGCCAGCTCATGCGCGGCACGGTAGGCGGCATAGGATTCATTCACTTCCGATTCGGCGTTCACCGCGATTTCCGCAACCCGATGCATGGCCTGGCTGTATAGCGACTCCGCCTTGGCGGTACGGGCCTCACCCCAATCGAAAATGGGCAGGGTGAGTTCGATCTCGTACCCTCGCTTGTCCGGCTCGCCGTCAGCATCGGCATTCAGGTAGCTCACCTCCAGCACGTTGACGAAACGTGTCGCACGGGTCAGCCCCAGGCTCCTGGCCAGGCCTTCGAGTTCCGATTTGGCCATGCGGATGTCGAGGCGCGAGGCCATGGCCTGGCGCTGGATGTCCTGTTCGGGGATCAACGCGGCGGGCAGCTCGGGCAAGCGCTCGGGCAAATTGAAATCGCGATCCTTACCGGAGAGGCCCATCAAACGAGTCAGGCGTTCGCGCTGCTGGGTGGCATTCTGACGGGCGCGAGTAAACTCCGCGCCCAGTTCCGCGGAAAGGAGTTGCTCGCGGCTTGCGCGCAGGCGGCTAAAATTTCCGACCTCGGCCATGCGGCCGGCCAGTTCAGCGCCCGCCCCGGCCGCTTCCCACACCGTTCCCATGTATCTTGCGGCCTGCTGAGCCGCCACGGCGGAAAAGAAGGCCTGGCGGGTCTGCTGGGCCAGGCGCAAGACTTCACTTGCCACTTTGGTCTGGACTGTCTCGAACCGCCGCCGTTCGATCTCGGTGCGGGTCGGCAGGGTAAGCAAGCCCAGCACATCGAACAGAAATTGCCGCTCGATTTCGCTGACCCCGCCGCCGCTCAGGCGTGAAAATGTGAAGCCCGGATTACGCAGACGGCTGGCCTGCACCAGTTCTGCCTCGGCAATGCCCAGATTGGCCAGGCTGGCCTGCAGTCCGCGGTTATTGAGAATGGCGATTTTTACCGAAGTCTCGGCCGTGAGCGGCTCGCTCAGCAGCCGCTTCACCTCATCCGCGACGCGGACGGAATCTTCCTGGGTGAGGATGCGGCTCGGGGAAACCGCCGAGCGTTCCTGGGTGATGGCGGCCACCTTTTCCAATCCGCCATCGGGGCTGAACGTTGCGCAGCCCCCCAGGAAAGCCGTCCCCGTCAGTGCTATAAGTAAGCCGCGTTTGCGTAATATGTGTACAGGCATGTCAAACCTCGTGTGTTGATTGGGTGCCAAGATGCTTGCGTTGGCCGCATACTGGGGGAGATCACCCGACACGAGACTGACGGGAACATTACAAATTCGTAATGCCTGGTTTGGGTTGTACGTGCTATGGCAGGATATATCCGACCAATGCAAGGATTTGCAGAATGAAGATTCTGATTGTCGAAGACGAGATCAAGACCGGTGAGTATCTGAAACAGGGCCTGTCCGAGGCCGGCTTCGTCACGGATGTGGCCCGCGACGGCTGGGAGGGGCTAGAGCTTGCCAAGGGGGGCCATTACGACTTGATGATTCTGGATGTGATGCTGCCAGGCATCAACGGCTGGCAGGTGCTCGAAGGCGTGCGCAGAGCGGGCGCGCAGATGCCCGTTCTTTTTCTGACCGCGCGCGACCAGGTGGAGGATCGGGTCAAGGGACTCGATCTGGGCGCCGACGATTACCTGATCAAGCCATTTGCTTTCGCCGAACTGCTGGCCAGGGTGCGCACCCTGGTAAGGCGGGGCCAGGCCGGCCTGGATTCTCCCGTTCTCAAAGCGGCCGACCTCGAGCTGGATTTGCTTCGGCGGCGCGCAGTCCGCGCAAGGCGCAAGATCGACCTGACGGCCAAGGAGTTCGCCCTGCTCGAGCTGTTTTTGCGTCGCAAAGGAGAGGTTTTGCCTCGCAGCCTGATCGCCTCCCAGGTGTGGGACATGAATTTCGACTCCGACACCAATGTCATCGACGTGGCCGTGCGCAGGCTGCGCGCCAAGGTGGACGATGGCTACGAGCTCAAGCTGATCCACACCGTGCGCGGCATGGGCTATGTGCTGGAAGAAATCGCTCCGTGAAGTCCCTGTCGCTCACCGCCCGCATCAGCCTGCTTTTTGCCGCCTGCGCGGCGATTGTCCTGTTGGGGCTGGGCTGGGTGGTCGTCCAGTCGATGGAAGCGCATTTCCTGGAGATCGACCGCCACGAGATAGAGGGCAAGCTTTCCCTGGTGCGGAATCTTTTGGCCAAAGTTGACGCACCGGTCGACCTCGACACCATTCCCAGCCAACTGGATGATGCGCTGGTCGGCCACCATGGCCTGTCCGTCGCACTGATCGACAAGGACGGTGCGATCTGGTTCACGAGCCAGGGCCAGGATTTCCCGATTGCGCTGCTATTGCAGACCGAACCCGGTCGCATCCTGACATGGACGGAAAACGGTCGGACCTATCGCGGCCTCACGGCGCCGGTCGCCATCGGTCTTCAGGATGCCTCGCGCTTTACGACGGCCATTTCCCTTGACATCACCCACCACCGGCAATTCAGGAGCGAGTTCCTCGCCCTGCTGATGTTTACCACGATGCTGGCTGCCCTGATCACTGCCGCGCTGGGGTGGCTGGTCACCCGCTTGGGCCTGCGCCCGTTGCGCAGAATGACCGCGCTGGCCACGAATCTTTCCGCAAGCCACCTGAACGAACGCATTCCCGAGGCTCCGCTGCCCGTCGAAATACGAAGCCTGGCCACGGCTTTCAACGCCATGCTGGCCCGCCTCGAATCGTCCTTTCAAAGGCTGTCCGAGTTTTCATCAGATATCGCGCACGAGCTGCGCACACCCGTGAGCAATCTCATGACCCAAACGCAGGTCGCACTTTCCAAGGCGCGCAGCGCGGAGGAATATCAGGAAGTCCTCTACTCCAATCTGGAGGAATATCAGCGTCTGGCGAAAATGATCGGGGACATGCTATTTCTTGCCAAGGCAGACAATGGCCTCATCATTCCCACGCACGACCCGGTCGACCTCGCGGCGGAAGTCAGGGACTTGTTCACGTTCTATGAGGCGCTGGCGGAAGACAAGGGCATCACGCTCGCTGCCCATGGCACAGGAAGCGTGACCGGAGACCGCCTCATGCTGCGCCGGGCGCTCTCCAATCTGTTGTCCAACGCGATCCGCCATACACCGCGTGGCGGCATGGTATCGGTCGATATCCATAGCGACGATGGTTTCGTGTCGGTCACGGTAGAAAACCCCGGTGAACCCATTCTTTCAGAACATCTGCCGCGCATTTTCGACCGCTTTTATCGCGTCGACCCATCTCGCCAGCGCATCAGCGAGGGTGCCGGACTGGGGCTGGCGATCACAAAATCCATTGTCGATGCGCACGGCGGAAAGATAGAGGCCCGGTCAGGCGAAACGACCTGTTTCGAGATTCGGTTTCCGGTTATACAGCCTTAAGGCTCTAGTTGACTGAACATTCTGAAAACTAGCCAGAATCTGGGCGGCCGCACGCATCTTGAGGTGTGGACGCTTTTGCCCTTAAGGAAAACAAACCATGCGCCTTAAATCTGTCATTTTTTGCCGTCTTTAAATGGCATCCGTTTACCACGCGAGATATAAAGTAAAAGTCCCCTATGACTTAGGAGACTCCTCATGCAACAGCAGATCCCCGGCACCGAACTGTCAATACACACTTGGCTGACTGTGTTCCTCGGACAACCCATACCCATCCAACAATCGAAAGATGGTTATGCCATCGGAGATTTTCACACCCAAGGCCTAGATTTATGCGCCGACCTCGCAAAGACTGTACTTGAGACGGTAGAGGCCTCACTTTTCTGCGATTACTCTACCGCTGCACGTATCAGTAAGATGTTTGATATCGCCAATGGGAAAGTGCAGTTTGGCGTAATAATCTACTCTTCTACAGCCGCACCTATGGGTTTCGAGTCAGTAGCAATGGAGGTTCTCAAACGCATAAACTTAACTGAACGTCATCTAGTGCCAAAAGAAAGCGGCCCATGCCAAGAGCATGCGGATGAATTTCTGGCAAGGCATGGGGATAAGCGCATCCCGGAAGCCTTGGTAGTAAAAACGCAAAACGAACAGATCGAGCTGCGTGGAAAGATCCCGCAAAAAGCGGTGCGCACCGAGATCAAACATGAATCCCTCGATGTCTCTGGAAAAGCCGATGGAATCATCAGATCACAACGGACGCTCATCATTGAGATGGCCAAGAAAAAATCAATGTCCGTAAAGTTCGAGGAAGAAAAGCATGTCGACCAGATAGCTGACGCGGTCAAGGACGGCAAGGTATACAGGTTTAATCTCCAAATCGAAAACAACGGAAACGACAAAGCCATAACCGTCCTCAAGGAATTTTCCTTATTGAACGACGGCTGGGCGTTCTAGCTCTCGAGACAAACGCCACAATCGGTTTTCTTGTCCGAACGATCAGCTGACCACTATCGCAAGGGCAAGGAACGCCACTACAAGCTCGATCCTGTTCCTGATTTTCCATTCAGCGGACTCAGACAAGAACACAGCGCACCGGGTCTTGGCCCTGGAGCCGTATTCATCCATCACGGGAGAATCTACCCGAATCTCATTTCCTTCTTTGCTCTTGGCCAGCTCTGCTTCAAACCCATATTTTTTGGCACGCGCCATAAGAGACTCATTGGCTTCATGTCCATAGCGGGTGGTATCCAGTGCGCGAGCAGTGACATATCTGTTGTCATCAATCCCCCAGAAGTCCAGGGTTTTTCTGACCAGGTCAAACTGATCGTCTCGCGCCATCAACAACTCGCCTGAACGACCTACCATGCCGGCTAGCAAATTTGCCTTGACGCTGTGCGCGGGAAGTTGCTGATATTTCTCCATAGCTTCAAGCGCCGCCTTGTTCAATCTTGTCCAGCCGTCCTCCCGTATTCTTCGAAGATATTCGAGTTGATCTGTTTCGGCCGCTTTGGGGGTTTCCTCTTTCTTTCCGCGCGACCCCAGATGAATTCGTTTGCCTGCGGCCTCAATCACCCCGACCGCCCGATCCGCCCAGTCCTTGTCCAAATTCAGGGCCTCAACAATTTGATCCACTTCCTTCCCGCGGGCGAGCAACCTCATCAGGCTGAGTACCGTCGCTGGTCTCGGTTTTTCTGTCTGATAGGCTGGTGAGAGCACTTCTGTTTCGGATGGGACGTCCAGCACAGGGAACACATCCAAGTCGATCACTATGCTGTCCGCGCGCGCATAAAGGCGCGTCTCTGGTCTGACGGGCTGAAAAAACTGCTCGGCAATATCCGGCAGGCAATGCAGGTAGCTGCGCAGCCCCGTCTTCAGATTCGTGTGCCCGAGAAACCGAGCCACCGCCCACCCCGCGCGCCGTGTCGGCCCCATCCCGCCGAGCAAGGTCTGGGCGATCTCCGCACCATCCTTGCCCCCGTCAAGTCTGGACCATCCCGGCAAGGCCGTGCCGGTGAGCGAGAGCAGTATCCGGTTGGCCGCAGCGTGGCGCGCGCGGTGAAGATTCGAGCCTGGATTGCCGGTCGCTTGCTTGAGAACCGAAATCGCAAGCCTTTTCACCCTAGGCCAATCGGGTTCACTGCCGTCGTCCCTGCAGAAAATCCGACCATTCTGCGCATCACCGTAAATCCCTTCAGCGCGCATGAGTCGCTCCTCGATCAATACCTTCTCCTGGCCCTCTAACCTGAAAACCAATGGCACGATGCGGCGCGAACCAGGCGTCTTCAGCTTGCGAATGGGGTTGGTACGAACGATCAACACCATGTGATCGCCATTCACAACCCAGTCCGCGCGGGTCAGGCCCTTTGCCTCGTTTCCGCGCAGGCCGAACCGATAACACACGAGCAGCAGCAGGGCCGCATCGCGCGCCTCAAGGCATTCTTCGGTTTTACAAGCAAGCAGCCTCCGCAGGGCCGACTGATAATCTTCCTCGAGCAGCACACCCGCATCCACCGTGACCCTCGAACTGCCAAACTCGAGCTGAGACCAGTCCGGATCCTCCATGCCATAGACGCGTCGCCCCCAGCGGTGGAACGCCACCAGCCTGTCTGCCATGTATCGCTTGTCCTTCACGTCGGCCGACTCGAGCAACTGCTGATAGGCTTCTGTAACGTCCTCCTCGTCCAGGTCGGCCAGTTCGATGTCATACATCAAGGATTCGAAGCCCCCGGCCAACGCCGACAAGTAGCGCAGAATGCTCCCGGTGGCCAGACGTTCTTTACCTTTCCTTCGATCGAGCAAGTGAGCTACCCACAGCGCCAGGGCCTGGGTTGCCGAACTGATTTCCCGTTCGTAATGCCTGACGACCTTGCGGATGCTGGCCTGTTGCTGCTTCCTCTCGGGCGACCCATTTACTTCTAACCCATGCTCGCTTTCGGTAAGTTCCAGCCCTGCGACAATCCGGCGGACTGCACCAAACACCTTGCGCGCGCCCTGCTGCAAGACTTCCTTTTCGCGCACACCGCTTGGCAGGATCAGTCTGCCGACCATGCGCACATCCATGGCTTCGTCTTCGGATTGTGGGACTTCGATAAGCCTGCGCTCTCCCCAGCGCAGCAGTACCCAGTCGAACCATTCCAGTGCGTAGCTTTCCACGCGTCCGCTCAGATAGCCCGCCAGCACCCCGGGCAATTCCAACTGGTTGACCTGGTCCACTGCGAATGCCAGCGCCTCCAGCAGCATGTCATAAGACGCCTTCTCGCTCAGCCATCCGCCTCCGGCGAGCAGTTCTGCGACTGGTGCCAGCTCCATCGGCACCTGCCCCAACGCACGCGGCCGCTTGCTTCGCCCTGACAGGCTGCGCTCGATCAACCAGACCGCATCGGCCGATATGCGATAGCGGCGGACCGGCACGCCGGGATCACGACACTCGAAGAAATTCTCCTCGTCTTCAGAGTGAGCGTAAGTTGGGCTGTACTCCAGAAAATGCTCCCCGCCCTTCTTGGCAAGCCGAACCCCCTTGCCCCGTGAAACCGCGCGCAGAACTTCCTGATCCGACACCCGACTCTCAACCAGTAGCAGCAATGTAGCCATGGCCGCGCAATTGGTATGCCCAGGCCTGCCTTCGCGCATCTGCCCAACAATTGGCGCCAGCGCCCGACTGACCGTGTCGAGCATCGCCCTGGCTCCAGGGGCTGCCTCGGTGAAGGCGGTCGTCCCGGCATCGGCGAAGACAAACGTCCTTTTTAACCGTACACGTTTCCCCGTCCGCCTCCAGACGCGCTTCGCGCGCTTGAACAGACAGGCCCACCTCAACCTCGCAAAGGGGTGTGGCATCCCCTTCGGGGTCGTGACCAGTTGCGTTGCCAGCCTGCTCAGTTCTTCCTCCGACAGCGCGTCCATCGTCCTGCCGGCAAGCGTCTCCTCAATCAGCCGGACGGCGTCCCGGCGTGCCTGCCTGTGTCGCTTCGCCCGCTCGAGCGCCCTGGCTTCTTGGCCGTAAGGGCGTAACGCAAAGCCGGGATCCGACCCAATGGCTGGAAGGGCCTCTAGGGGCTTGTCCCAGCCAGGCAGCACCCTGAACCCGGTCTGCTCGAAAAGCGCGTCCAATGCAGGCGTGACCGCCTGCATGTCCTTCTGCCAAACACGCCAGGACAGATCGCCGTGGGTTGCGCTGCCCGCCTCTGAATGTCCGAGCAGACTGTCGATGACCTCCGGGTCCGCGCCAATTTCCCTGAGCCCCTTGGCAAGCCGGTGCCGAAAGAAATTCAGGGGCAGTGGCCAGTCAAAAAGCCCGAGTTCGCGAATCGACTGCTCGCTCACTGACGCCCACTGAATGCCGTCTTTTGTCTGTTCCAGAAAGAAGAAAAACGGGAGCCTTCCTTTCTTCTTTGCGTAAGCCAATTCCTCGATGGCCTCGGCCAGCCCAGGCGCGGCGTGGCGCAGCATCGAAGCGACATGCCTGAGATGGCGGGGGTAATCATCCTTTACCCACTCGATCAAGCTGCGGTGGACGGGAACTGGCCGACCTTCATGCTCGTCATCGACTACTTTGTCGTTGACGAACGCGAATCCATCCTCCAAGTCGAAGTGGCGCGCCTGCTCGAAACTGTCATTCACGGGCCGCACGCCCGTGTAGGCAAGCAGGCCGACCACGTGGTAGGCGACATAGAAGTTGCAGAACCGCAGAAAATCGTCGCCCTTTCCGGCCGCGTCTACCCTGACTGCTGCGATGCTGAAGGCTTCACGAAGCTTGTCATCCCGGATCTGAATGAGGCTGCCCATGCCATTCACATCGTCGCCTGCCGCCTCCGATTCGTTCTGGGTCGGGTTTAGCAGTCTACTGAGGGTGGCAATTGGCCAGGACGCATAAGACATCGCACCCGTCCTGCCGGTTTGAGGCGAGCTGGCAACCACTCGCGCGAGGATGCCATCCTTGGATTCCCTGAACACCCTCATGGGCAGTGAGCGCGCAAACATCGAGGTGTTCAGCCGTGGAGACACTTCCTTGAGCATGTCTGCATATACGGCCCTTGGCTTGTCACCCACCACAGCGTCATATAAGTGCCCAAGTGTAGGGATGATGGCAAACGATGCAGCAACATCATAAAGCACACGCCCCACCTGGTCAGGGAGTCTAACCGTTTGCTCAGCCGCAAACGGCAGGATCCACTCTGATTCCCATTCTTTCGACAACGAGTTCTGCTGTGGCCGCGGTGACAATCTGACAAGCTGCGTGAAATCTTCACTCAGGTGCCATTCACTGTCTGCCCTTCCCCCAACCCTAAACTCCAATGCACGCTCGATCGACCTGCCTGTCGACTTGGCCACCCAAAGAATGGCCGCGCACAAACGGGTTTTCGCGTCCTGGGCGGCGAGCGACTTCTCGACCCAGGCCCGCACATCCTGTTCCTCCTGGCCAGCACATTGCTTCCAGGACCATGGCAGGAATTGGTTTTCTTCTGCACTGCTTAAAAAGACGGTTTTGCCGGAAAGGGCCTGCCTTGCAAACGTTTCCTTGGGATCAACTTCAGCGCAGATCACGGTTTCATCTGGCTCGACCCCGGTGATCTCCACGTACCTGGCCGAGTTGTCCTCGAGGTCGGCTTCCTCGAACAATTCATCATCTAGTTCGAATGGCCGTGCCAGAATGTTCGGCATACCGCCCGTATAGAGCCGCGGTGGCAGTTGAGAGGTAACCCGAAGCTCCGCCACCTCCCGCTTGACCAGCCTTTCCAATGCCTTGAGCGCCGCAACTTCGCTGGCAGAAAGTTGGTATTCACTCTTCTTGTTCGACAATAAGCGGCTGGCTCTATGCATCAAGCCGTAGTCCATCCCCTGAAATCCCAGCGCATCGACACGCAACCTCCTGAACAGCGCCAGCCAGCTGGCGCCCGAGTCATGTGCAAGGCGCAAATCTGTGCAGAGGATTCTCAGGTTTTCATCCAGCAAGATGCTGTTGGAAGCCCGCTCGTATGCATGAACGAGAAGCCAAAGGCGAAGCTTTTCAAACCAGGATTTTTCTTCCGCGTTTGTGAGGACTGGCAACCGGGCAGCAAGCAGACCTATTAAATAGAGTTGCTCCGACTGCCCACGGATAATGTCGATCCCTTTTATCCCGTGACTGAGCGGGGGGATGATCTTGCAAACTTCGGGATTTCGCCTGACTGCCTCGGACAACTTCAACAACTGCTCAGCCGCCAAGCTTTCAAGCGCCCAATCTTTCAGGGACTCTTTGCATAGGTCCGACTTCAGCAAACTGATCGTGCTTCCGGTGGCAGCCGGCCTATCCAGCAAAAAAGCCACGTCGGCCAGCAATAGAAATTCAGATTCGACCCCGTTCCTTCGCGACCAATCCCGTGTAACAATTAGCTCGTTCGGGAGGGCAGTAGTCACCCAGTCCTGGGATGAGGATATAGCCCCCTGACCAAAATTCTTGGGGTCTACTTGATTTAAATCCGTCTCTGGTGAGATGGGTTCTGACACTGGCGATTGATATAAATCATAGATTTACATCAATTAGAGCACAGAAAAGAATATTCCGTACACATTTGTCATTTATAATCGACTGGGCTCCGAAGGCATCGCGCCGGGCGCGCCATAAAAAATCAAGGGCTTAGCATCGCAAGCCGGGCCCAGTCCTGAGCCATGCAATCCAGGCGGCAAAGGCGGAGCCACGCCTGCAGGCGGCCATTGCCATGCAAGCCCCGAGGGGGCGAGCCCCAGGCTGGTTTCACCTTGCGTTCCCCGCGTCTTTCCACCCGGCAGCGCGCTTCGTTCGACGAGTTGATGATGCAAACCCTCAACATTTACCAGCATCTGATGCGCCTCGTCCGCAACAGGGGGCACGACGCCTCGCTGGGTCCGGAAAACCCGCGGGAACTCAACCGCTCTTTTCTCGAAGAGACCCCGCACGTCCATGTGATCTGCACCCACGAGGGCTGCCGCTCGATCTTGCAGGATGCGTCTTTCGCGCAACCGAAAATAGCCGAGGCCGTTGCGGAAATCGGCCGGCATTTGGGCGTGGAGGTCCGCGCCATCGGGGAATTTCTGCGCTACAACCCGATACAGCTCGACGGCGAGCGCCACCGTGCGCGCCGCGGGCTGTTCCTGAATGAATACAATGGCAAGCGCAAGGATCTGGCAAATACCTTCAAGGCAATGGCGCAAGCGCACTTCGCGCGCTTGCGCGCGCCGGCCGCGCCGGATGCCGCGACCGCATTGACCGAGCCCTACGTCGACCATGCCCTGCGGGCGGTTCTGGAAAGCCACGGCGCAAGCGCGGCGGCGCAGTACGATTCCGCGCGCGGCGACGGCTACGCCGTCTTCGAGTATGTCCACCCGCCGGCGCGGCTTGCGGAAAAATCCCGCCAGGCCGAGGATTTTCTTGCCGGCCTGGCGCATGCGGGCGACGCGTCCGCCGCTGTGCGCGAGCAGGGGCTTTTCATGCTCAGCTACGTGCTGCAAGGCCGCGACCCGCTGGCCGGCGGACTGGCGGCGTACGTGCACGGCCTGCTCGATCTCGATGAGGCCGAGCGCATCGCGCGCATCGACACGACGACCGCCAAGACCCTGTTCTGGCGCAGCGCCCCGGTGAACTACATCGGGCGCGTCGCCACCCGGGCCAGGATGGTCGACGGCATTGAAATCGCCCCCGGCGACCACGTCCTGCTGATGCTTCCCTGGGCGAGCCACGACGGCGCCTGCACCGCGAAAGACAGCCTTGCCTTCGGCGGCGGCTCGCACATCTGCGCCGGGCAGGCGCTCGCGCTGACCATCGCCGAGGCATGGCTGGAGGGCTTAAGGAAACATCACCGGCATCTCGACTGGAGCGGCCTCAAACCCGGCTGCGCCAGGCCGCTTGTCTTTCGTCAATACAGGAACCCGTCATCGTGATCGACGCCAGCAACATGGAGCACTTTCTAGTCGAATATTTCGGCAGAAAAATCGAGCAGAACGGACTCGGCACCCGACTCTCCGATTTGGGCCTGGACTCGCTCAGCCTTGTCGAATTCGTCATGGATTTCGAGGAAAGATTCGCCATCGAGCTGAATGTGGACAGGCTGGAACCGGACATGGCGCTGTCCGAGCTCGCCGCCCTGCTCAGCCAGGACTCGGTCTAGCGCCGGCGTTCCGGGGCGGCGCTGGCCGGCGACTTTACCGTCAGCTTCCTGCGCGACTCGCCGTGGCTGTTGTACAGGTCGATGAAGCTGCCGGCGCACGCCTCGGCATCGATCCCGTTGAACGGCCCCCAGCAGAGCAGTTCGGCCTTGCCGCTGTCCAATATATTCGCTTTCACGAAAAACACGTCGAGCCCGTTCCGGTTGGCGAACTCGATCATGGCCGGGCTGACATGGGAATACGGCGCCTGCTTTTTCTCCTTGTAATCGATCGCGCAGCAGAGCGCGTCGCCTTGCTTGATCGCCTTCAGCGCCTGGACAAGACTGCGCAGGTCCGCGCCGACCGCATGCGCGCACGCGGCGCCGGGAAATTTCGCCTCGAGCGCGCTCAGATAGCTTTCCGGATCATCCACGATTCTGGTGAAGTGCCTGCCGCGGTCCACGAGGATTTTGGAGATGAAGCTGAAGCCGTCGTGAAAGTGAAGCAGCACGAATGGCTCCGGGCGGGCCATCCTGTCCTGCAAAACCGCCGGCACCGGCAGTTCCAGCGAACGGTAAAAAGAGGGGAGTTTCCTGGAAATCAGGCTGTACAAATGCTCATTAAAGCTCGGCTGCCGGCCTTTTCCCGGAATCCGGCCAACCAGCCTCCTGAATGCCGGGTTCGGATGCAGCCTGCCCCAGACCCTTTCGAACAGCGCTTGCGCCGAAATTCGAGGCCTGGCCAGGACGGCCGCTCCCATCCACAGCCAAACGATCAAATTCGCGAGTTTCCTGGGCATCCTGTCATTTCAAGGGAATAGTGCGCCTTCGCCTGCCTGCCGGCTTCACCCTTCCGGCGCGCACAGCTTTGCTACAAAATGGCATGCGGGAGCAGCGCCTTTCCCGGCTGCCGACGGGTTGGCGCAAAGCTTTCGCCCCCCTTAATTTCCGAAGCAAACCAAGAGTGAGCCGGCACGTCCATATCATTACCCTGTCAGAACGGCAGCTTCCCCGCAACTATGTGCTCAGCCTGCTGGCGGAAAGCTGGCGGGCGCAGGGCATCAGCGTCACCGTCGGGCCGATCGGGCGCCTGGAAGCGGATGTCGGCATCCTGCATGTCGATGCCACCACGGTGCCGGCCGGCTGCCTGCCCGCCAACCCGCTGGGACGCCCCATACTCAACGCCGGGGCGCTCGACATCTCCAAGCGGCGAATCAGCGGCAACCTGCTCGCACGCAACTCCGATCACGCGGGCCCGGTCATCGTCAAGACCAATGCCAATTGCTTCGGTACGCGCGAATCCAAGCAGCTTTCCCGTTTCAGCCCGAAACGTTTGCGCAAGAGGCTGGCCAAAATCCTGCCCTGGCAATGGGTCCGGGAACTGCCGCGCGGCACCTACCCGATTCTCGACAGCCTGCCGGAAGTGCCGGACTGGGTGTGGCAACGCGAAGATCTGGTCGTCGAGCGCTTTCTGCCGGAAATCGAAAATGGCGAATTCGTTCTGCGCTCGTGGCTGTTTCTCGGCGACCAGGATTATGTCGTCAAGGTGTACTGCCCGGAACCCATTGTCAAGGCGGGCAGGGCCAGCCATCACGAACCGCTGGACAGCGTTCCGCAATCCCTGCGCGCAAGGCGGGCGCAGCTGGGCATGGATTACGGCAAGTTCGATTATGTGATGATCGGCGGCGAAGCGGTCCTGCTCGATGCCAACACCACCCCCGCATCGAGCGCCGACGGCTCGCCCAGTTCGCGATTAATGCATGTCGCCGCAGGCATCCTGCCTTACGCGGATGCGTCGAAATGAGCCAGGCCCCGCCCCTCACCCCGACATTTACCTATGCCGAGCTTTTTCCCGCAGGCAGCGTGCTGGCGCCCAAAACCGGCTTGGCGCAGATGCGCTGGGTGGATTTCAGCGAATTCAGGGTGGACTATGCGACCGGCGCGCCTTTGCCGGTACTGGGCGAAATGACCTTGATTTGCCATCGCAACATGCTGACGCCGGCGATTCGCGCCTTTTACCAGTCCGCCGGCATCCGCCTGCGCGGAACACATCGTGTGTACTCGACCCATGCAGAAGCCATGCAACTGGCCAGGGACTGCCAGATGCAGGGATCGAGGCTGGCCTACCTCTACTCGCTGCCCGACGAGATCGTGAACGGCGACCGGCTGGTGGTGGCCGCCCGCCTCTATGATTGGCTCAACGACAAGGCCAACATCAACCTGCTGTGCGAATCGCGCCATCTACCCGAGCACGTGCTGCTGGCCCCCGACGAACGCGCCGCGATCGCCGACGTTCTGCCGCAGCGCGCGATCTTCGTGAAGGTCTGCCACCCCGGCGTTTCCGGCGGCGGCACGGACGTGCGCTTCTGCCCGGACCAGGCCAGCCGGCAGTCGGCCCTGGTCTGGCTGGCCACCCGCCCTTCCGGCTGGTCGGCCATCCGGGTGGAAGAGGCGGTCGAGGTTCGCGAATCCTGGTGCCTGAATCTGGCCGTAAGCGAAAACGGCGACGTGCGTTATCTTGGCGCGGCAGCCCAGTTGTTCAGCAGCCCCGCCATGCAGTCCGGCAGCCGCATCGACCCGCAAAACCAGCCCGCCGCCGCAACGATCGCCCTTGCCACCGAAATCGCCAGAAAGGCGGCTGCACTTGATTTTGTCGGCGTGGCCGGCTTCGACATGGGCGAAACCCGCGACGGCAAAGCCCTGGTGTTCGACCTGAATTTCCGCCTGGCCGCCTGCACCCCCCAGATACTGCTGCATGAATCGGCAACGCACCGCATCGGCGGGAAAATCAGCCAGACCTGGGGCCGGCAACTGCCCGGCCCGCTCGCGCCGGCGCTGGCCGCGCTGGAGCAATTCGCCCGCAGCGGTCAGTTCGTGCCCATGCGCTTTTACGAATCCACAGAGGCGCCCGGAGACGCCAGCCGCATGAACGGCATGCTCGTCGCCCGCACGCAAGGCGAGATCGACGAACTGCAGGCTGCGGTCGACGCCGCGGTGGATGCCGCGACAGGCGGCCGGTAGGCTTTCACCCCGGCCCCCTGCACTGCCCTGGCGAAACACCTTCCCTTCTCCGTGGCTTTGTGGTGCAATTAATACTTTAGTAATTTACTCAGGAATTGGCATGTCCGGACTCTCCCCCGCCTCCCCCATCCCGACCGAAATCAAGCTGCACAAGGCCTCGAAGAAGCTGGAAATCGCCTTCAGCGACGGCGCCCGTTTCGAACTGCCGTTCGAGTACCTGCGCGTGTATTCGCCCTCCGCCGAGGTGCGCGGCCACGGCCCCGGCCAGGAGGTGCTGCAGGTGGGCAAGCAGTTCGTCGATATCGAGCGCATCGAGCCGGTGGGCCAGTACGCCGTGGCGCTGGAATTCTCCGACAAGCACAATTCCGGAATCTACTCCTGGGACTACCTGTACGACCTCGGCGCCAATTTTGCGTCGAAATGGGAAGACTATCTGCGCCGCATGGCAGCGGCCGGCGCCTCACGCGTACCCGCCGATCACAAGTACAACTAAGGCATGCGGGACTTCGCGGCGGTCGAGGCCGCGATTTCCGCCGCAAACGCCGCCCGGTTCCGTGTCGAGTCCAGCCGCCCACTCGGCGGCGGCTGCATCAACCAGGCCTATGTGGTTGAAGGCGGCGGCCGGCGCTATTTCCTCAAGACCAACCGCGCCGCGCTCGCCGACATGTTCGCCGCCGAAGCCCAGGGGCTGGCTGAACTCGAGGCCGCGAAAGCCTTGCGCGTGCCCCATGCCGTCGCCACCGGCAGCGCAGACGGCGCATCGTTCCTGGTGCTGGAATACCTGCAGCTGGGCGGCAGCGGCGACAGCGCCGCACTGGGACGCCAGCTGGCCGCTCAGCACCGCAAAACCGCGGACGCGTTCGGCTGGTTCCGCGACAACACCATCGGCAGCACGCCGCAGATCAATACCCGGACCGAGGACTGGCTGGCCTTTTTGCGCGACCGGCGCCTCGGCTTTCAGTTGCAGCTAGCCGGCCAAAATGGCCTGAATCCGAAGCTGCAGGACCTGGGAGCGCAGTTGCTGGCGCGCCTGGGGGAGTTTTTCCCGGGCTACCGTCCCCTGCCCTCCCTGCTCCACGGCGACCTCTGGGGCGGCAACGCAGCCTTCACGACGGCCGGCGAACCGGTCGTCTTCGACCCGGCGGTCTATTACGGCGACCGCGAGGCCGACCTCGCCATGACCGAGCTGTTCGGCGGCTTCGGCGCCGATTTTTACGCCGCCTACCGGGAAGCCTGGGCGCCGGATCCCGGCTACGCCGTACGCAAATCCCTCTACAACCTCTACCACATCCTGAATCACGCCAACCTCTTCGGCGGCGGCTACGTCAGCCAGGCCGGGAACATGCTGCAGCGCCTGCTGGCGGAACTCGGATGACCCCTGCGCCCGCGCTAAAGAAACAAATCCAACTGCCGTTAGCGTAACCAGGGCAGCGTGGCTTTAGCCCCACGAACCGGCCCAAACAAACAACCATAATTAAATTACGGAGAACACAGCTATGTTTCATCGCATCTTGATGTCCTTGTTCGGGCTGCTGCTGTCCTGCGCGGCCTTCGCTACAAACATCCCCCCCTACCTCTACGGCAACAAGCTCGAAAGCGGCGGCAATGTGCAGGCCGTTGCCGGCGCGGTGGAAAAGCGCCTGGAGGCGCAGGGATTCAAAATTGTCGGCAAGTATTTTCTCAAAGGCAATCCGGGCTTCGGCGTCGTGGTGGCGACGGACGCGGACATGCTCAGGCAGATCGCCGAAAAAGGCGAGCAGACCATCGTCGGCGCCGGCATCCGGGTTGGCGTCAAGGCCGACGGCACGGTGTCCTACATGAACCCCGACTACTGGTATCGGGCCATCTTCCGCAAGGATTTCGGCGAGGCGGAAAAGACCGTGGCAAGCATCCAGGACCGGCTCGGCAAGGCGCTGGGGGCGGGCGAGGGCTTCGGCGGCGGCGAAACCGCGCGATCCCTGAGCAACTACCGCTACATGGTGGGCATGGAACGCCTGGACTCCTCCAAGAACAAGCTGGGCGAGGCCGAAAGCTTCGACGCCGCGGTGAAGGTCGTGCGCGACAATCTCGCGAAAAAAGTGGCCGACACCGCGAAAGTCTATGAAATCGTGATCCCGGGCAAGCAGCTGGCGGTGTTCGGCGTGGCCTTCAACGACCCCAAGACCGGCGACGCCGCCTGGATGAAGGCGATCGAACAGCCCGAAACGGTCGCGGCCCTGCCCTACGAGGTTTTTGTCATGGGCAAGGAAATCCACGCGCTGCACGCACGCTACCGCCTGGCGGTGAGCTTCCCGGATACCGGCATGGGCACCTTCATGCGCATTTCCCACATCCCCGGCGAAATCCACGACACGCTGTCGCAGGTTGCCGGCGCCAAGGCGGAGGGGGCGGCCGCACCCTGATTCCGGCCGCGCGCCGGCGTAAAGTTTGGCCGGCACGCAGTCGTTATGTAGTGACACCCTCCGCAACAATTGACCGCAGAGCGCAACATGGAAACCCCTGCATCCTTGCAAGGCGTCAAGGTGATGGTGATTGACGACAGCAACACCATCCGCCGCAGCGCCGAGATTTTCCTGAACCAGGCCGGCTGCGAGGTCATCCTGGCCCAGGACGGCTTCGAGGCGCTGGCCAAGATCACCGACCATCAGCCCGACGTGGTGTTCGTGGACATCATGATGCCGCGTCTGGACGGCTACCAGACTTGCTCGCTGATCAAGCGCAACGCCCGCTACCGCGCCACGCCGGTCATCATGCTCTCCTCCAAGGACGGTCTGTTCGACCGGGCGCGCGGCCGCATGGTGGGCTCGGACGAATATCTGACCAAACCCTTCACCAAAGACACGCTGCTCAAGGCGGTTCGCGACCATACGCCGGCCAAGGGCGGCCTAACCTTATCGACGGAGTAAAACATGGCAATCAGCCGCATTCTCGTAGTTGACGATTCCCCGACGGAACGTTTTTTCATTTCCGATCTGCTGGTCAAGAACGGCTACCTCGTCAGCATGGCCGAAAGCGGCGAGGAGGGGATCGCCCAGGCGAAACAGACGCAGCCCGACCTCATCATCATGGACGTCATCATGCCCGGCATGAACGGCTACCAGGCCACGCGCGCCTTGTCCAAGGACGACGAGACCAGGAACATCCCGGTCATCATCTGCACCACCAAGGATCAGGAAACCGACAAGGTCTGGGGCCTGCGCCAGGGCGCCCGGGCCTACATGGTCAAGCCCGTCAACCCCGACGAGCTGCTCAAGCAGATTCGCGCCCTGGGTTAAGCCGGCCAACTCGATACATGGCACGCAAATTCAACCTCCGTCAATTCCAGACCGAACTCTCCGAACGCCTGCAGGCGGCGGTAATGGCGCCCGCGCAGGCCTCGCGCCTGGGCTTCCAGGCGGCCGGCGCCAACTGGCTGGTCTCGCTGGAGGAAATCGACGAGGTGATGCCCCTGCCCGAGATCGTGGCGACCCCCGGCGCCAAGCGCTGGTTTCGCGGCATGACCAACATCCGCGGCAACCTCTATGCCGTCACCGATCTGAGCGATTTTCTGGAAGGCGCACCCACCCAAGAGTCCGCCGACAGCCGCCTGCTGCTGGTGCATCGCAAGCACGGCGTCAACGCCGGCCTCATCGTCCAGCGCTCATTGGGCCTGCGGCAAATCAGCCAGTTCGAACCGCTCGGCGCGCAGGCGAAATGGCCCTGCGGCGCCAACCGTTTTCGCGAATCGGACGACACCGACTGGATCGAAATCGATCTGGCGCGATTGCTCGCCGACCCCGCTTTCCTATCTGTAGAAGCGCAATAAATCAGTTCTAGTGGAGAACACCATGTCCAAGGCTAATCCCATCACCAAACTCAAGGGCCTTGCCGGCCGCATGTCCAGCTCGGTCAAGGGCATGTCGGCAAAAGATCAGACCACGATGATCATGCAGAACCTGCGCAAGATCGCGGATCGCCCCGCGGGCAGGGTTCCCTTCATCGGCCGCCTGCCGGTGGAAAAGCAATACCTCTACGTCAGCGGCACCCTGCTGGTGTCGCTCCTGCTGGCTGCCGGCTTCACGATTTACGGCGCCGTCAAATCGGGCAACCAGGGCTACTACCTCGATCGCGCCGGCCACATCGGCATGCTGACCCAGCGCCTTCCCAGCCTGGCGCAGCAAGCCGTGCAGGGCAACAAGAAGGCCTTCGCGGATTTGGCCAGCGAGACGCAGGATTTCACCGCCACCTTGAGAGGGCTTCAGAATGGCAGCGACGAGGCGCCGGCATCGCCCGCCGACGCGCAGGCCGTGCTGACGAAAATCGACGGCATCTGGAAAAAGCTCGAGCCGCAAGCCCAGCTGATCTCCCAGAACCAGAAAGTCCTGATCAACCTGAACCAGAACATCCAGAAAATCAGCGCCTTGTCCAACGACATGCAGGAATTGACCGAGCAGATGTCTTCCTCGCTGCTTGAAAGCAATGCCAACAGCCGCCTGATTTCAAGCGCCAACCAGCTGGTGACGCTGACCCAGCGCATCGCCAAGAACGCCAATGCGCTGCAGGCGGCCGACACGCCCAACCCCTCCATTTTCCTGCAGCTGGAAAAAGACATCACCGGCTTCCGCGATATCGTGGGCGCGCTCGAAGAATCCAACCTGAGCGCGCACGCGGCCGACCTGCTGACCGAGGTGGGCGACCAGACCGGCGACCTGGTGGAATCGGTCGGCGTGGTGCTGGCCAATACGCCGGAGCTGCTGAAATCCAAGACCGCCGCCCGCGAGCTGTTCAACAACAGCGAACAGACGCTGAAGACCGCCGCCGAGCTCAGCACCAAGTATGGCAGCGCCGGCTCGATCGCCTATGTGCTGGCGGCGCTGTTCGCGCTGCTCACCATCGCTTCCCTGATCCTGCTCGGACTGGTCAACATCAATGAAACCAAGGCCCGCGCGCGCAAGACCGAAGAGGAAAACAGCCGCAACCAGGAAGCCATCCTGCGCCTGATGGACGAACTCGGCGAACTGGCCGACGGCAACCTGGCGGTGACCGCGAGCGTGACCGAAGACATCACCGGCGCCATCGCCGACTCGATCAACTTCACGGTCGAAGAACTGCGCACCCTGGTGCGCGGCATCAACAACGCGACCGCGCAGCTGAACAGCGCGGTGCGCGACGCCAACCAGATTTCCGAGCAGCTTTCCGCCGCCTCGATGCGCCAGGCCGAGGAGATCGAGGAAACCTCGCAGGCGGTCGTGAACATCTCCCAGTCGGTGCAGCAGGTGTCCAACAACGCCGCCGAATCCGCCCACGTGGCGGAGCAGTCGCTGGCCGCCGCGGAAAAGGGCCAGCAGGCGGTGCAGAACACCATCGCCGGCATGAACGCGCTGCGCGAACAGATCCAGGAAACCTCGAAGCGAATCAAGCGCCTCGGCGAATCCTCGCAGGAGATCGGCGAGATCGTGGAACTGATCTCCGACATTACCGAGCAGACCAACGTGCTGGCGCTGAACGCCGCCATCCAGGCCGCCTCCGCCGGCGAAGCCGGGCGCGGCTTCTCGGTGGTTGCGGAAGAAGTGCAGCGCCTGGCGGAACGCTCCGCCGACGCGACCAAGCAGATCGCCGCGATCGTGAAGACCATTCAGTCCGACACCCAGGACACCGTGGCGGCCATGGAAATCTCCACCCAGGGCGTGGTCGAGGGCGCCAAGCTGTCCGACGCCGCCGGCCAGACCCTGGCCGAGATCGGCGAAGTGTCGAAGAAGCTCGCCACGCTGATCGCCGGCATCTCGGCGGCGACGCACAGCCAGGCGGCGGCGACCGCCAAGGTGGCGGAAACCATGCAGGACATCCGCAACATCTCCATGCAGACCAGCGAGGGCACGCGCCAGACCGCGCAGTCGATCGGCGGCCTGACCAAGCTGGCCGAAACGCTGAAGGATTCCGTATCCGGCTTCAAACTCGCCTGAATGACTGTTGATTTACAAGGGAGCGCCCAATGAGCGCCACGCTGGATTTTGATACCGGACCCCTGAACTGGGTGCGCGGCGACATCGAGGCCGCGCTCAGGAGCGCAGCCGAGAAGATCCGCGCCTACGCCGCGGACCCGGGCCTGGACAACGCGCTGCGCCTCGCGCGCGACGAAGTGCATGCGGCCACCGGCGCCTTGCGCATGGTCGGCCTGGAAGGCGCGGCCAAGGTCGCCGCCGCCTTCGAGGATGCGCTCACCGCCCTGGACGACAAGCGCATTGCGGCCGACGAGATCAACACCAAGCTCGTTCTGGATGCGCTGGACAGCCTGCTCAAATGGGTGGTGCGCATGGCCGAAGGCCGCGGCGAGGGGGAACTCGCGCTGTTTCCGGCCTATCGCCGGCTGCGCGAACTGGCCGGCGCCGAGAAGATTTTCGAGGGCGAGCTGTTCTACCCCAATCTCAAGCTCCAGGTGGAAGCGGAATCGCGCCCGGCGGTGTCCGACGCGGAATTGCCGCAACGCGTCAAGGCCGCGCGCGCCGGCTTCCAGCGCGGCCTGCTGGTTTTCCTGCGCGGCACCAAGGCCGAAGCCGGCCTGGCGGCGATGGCAAAGTCCCTCGCCGAGGTCGAATCCTGCATGTCCTCGCAGGCGGCGCGCGCTTTCTGGTGGGCCTGCAAGGGCTTCGTCGACGCCTTGCTGAACCAGGGCGTCGAACCCGACTTCCACGTCAAGCAGCTGCTCGCGCGCATCGATCTGCAGATGCGCCAGCTCATCGAAGGCAAGCCCCAGGTGGCGGAAAGCCTGATGCGCGACGCCCTGTTCTTCATCGCCAAAAGCAAGACCATGGGCGAGGATTCCGAGGCGGTGCGCTCCGCCTTCGGCCTCGACAAGTATCTGCCCAAGCGGCCACTGGATGCCGAACAAATGGCGCGCGCGCGCCCGGTCCTCAAACTGCTCAGGGAAACCCTCGCCGAAGCCCGCAACCAGTGGCACGGCCTCTCGGAAGGCAAGCAGGAATCGCTGCCGGCCTTCCAGGCTGCGGTTGCCGGCCTGTCCACCCAGGCCGGCGCGCTCGGCGTGCCCGCGCTGGGAGAACTCGTTTCCGCAACGGCCGAAGCCGGCCGCGCAGCCGGCGGCCTGAGCGGCGAGGTGCTGGCCGGCATCCAGCTGGAAATCGCCACCACTTTGCTGTTCCTGCAAAACGCAGTGGACAGCGAAGACGTTCTCGACCCCGATTTCCACTCGCGCGCCCAGAACCAGTTGCGGCGCCTCGCCGCGGCACGCGCCGGCCAGGCGGAGGGCAGCGCCGCGGACCTCATGGACGAAGGCTCGCTCAAGGCCGCCGAACACGCGCTGCTGGCGCAGCTTGGCCAGGAAATCCGCAGCAGCCTGCAGCAAATGGAGGAAAGCCTTGACGCATTCTTCCGCGATGCCGAGGCGCGCGACGGGCTCGCCGCGCTCGATATTCTCGCCGCCCAGGTACAGGGCGCGCTGGCCATTCTGGAGCAAACCGAAGCCAGCCAGCTGCTGCAGGCCGCGATGGAGGCGACCCGCCCCTACGTCATTTCCGGCATTCCCGGCGACGAGGAGAAGGCGCGCATTGCCGATGCCCTCTCCAGCCTCGGCCTGTTCATTGAAGCGCATTGCGCCGGGCGCAAGGACGCCAGGCACATCCTGCGGCAGCCCATGGTGGCATTCGGCCTCGCCGAGGCCGCTCCCGCGCCCCGGGAGGATGACGATTTTTTCGTATCTGAGGCGGCTGCCCCCGCCTCGGAAACCGAACTTGGCCTGATTGAACGCGATCTTGCAGAGGCAGTCGGCAATATCGCCCTCGCCCGCCCCCCTGTGCTGGAACCGCAATCGCCGCAACGGGACACGCCCGCCACCGAGGCCCATGCGCCCGCCGCGCCAGTCGCTGCGGCCATGGAGCCGGACACGGAGCCGGCCGCGGAGGCAAGCATGGCGGAGGCGGCCGCATTCCCGATTGAACCGGAAGCCGGCCAAGCGCTGCCAGCCGCGGCGCAGACCTTGAGCGAAGCGGCCGTCCCCGCGCCAGCCGCACCGGCCATGCCGGAAATCGATCCCGAGCTCCTCGACATCTTCCTGGAAGAAGCGGTCGAAGTGCTCGGCAACATGGCGGCATCGACCGACGCCTGTGAAGACGACGCCGATGATCGCGAAAACCTTACGGTTGTCCGCCGATCCTTCCACACCCTCAAGGGAAGCGGACGCATGGTCGGCCTGAGCGATTTCGGCGAAGCGGCCTGGGGCATGGAACAGCTGATGAACGGCTGGCTATCGGCCGAAAAGCCCGCCACCGCGCCCCTGATCTCTGTGGTGCGCCGGGCGCACGATTTGTTCGGGCGCTGGGTCGCCGCGCTGCGTGAAAACCCCGCGGCGTCCGTCGATGCCGGCGAACTGCTCGCCGAAGCCGCGCGTATCGCCCATGGCGCGCAGGAAACGGCGGCGGCGGAAACGCCGGCGATGGCAGCGGCCGAGGCCGTCGCGGAAACCGCTGACGCCCTCGAAGAAATCCGCATCCAGGCCGTTGCCGAACAGCAGGAACCGGCCGTCGCCGAGGAAGCGCACGCCGCCGCACACGTCGATTTCGCCCAGCCCGCAGCCGAGGAAGAAGTCCAGATTGGCACGGCCCGCCTCTCGCCCGCCCTGTACGACATTTTCAAATCCGAATCGGCAAACTGGTCCAAGGTTCTGGATGACGAAATCGAGCGGCTGTCGGAGAACGATCAGGCGGTGGTCAGCGACATCGCCCGCCGCGGCGTGCATACGCTGGCCGGCATCGCCGGAACCACCGGCTTCGCCCAGCTCGCCAACCTCGCGCTTGCGGTCGAGTCCTATTTCAGAAAGCTCGACGGCCGGCCGGTCCCGCACGCGGCCCTCAACACGCTGCTGGATGCGCTCACGCGCATCAACAGCATGATCGAGAACATACATTCGCGCGTGGCGCCCTTGCAGGCCGCGCCGCTGATCGATGCGCTGAGCCAACTGCCGGCCGAGCCCCCGCAACTGGCGCAGGCGGCGGCCGATGGCGGAGCCGGAAGCGAAACCGCCGATGCCGCGCCCGCCGCAGAAGCGCCGGCATTTGCCGCGGCGACGCCCGCGCCCGCCCCCCACCAGGAAATCGAAATCGCAGGCATGGTGGCGCAAACCAGGCCTCAGCCGGCGCCGCTATTCGAAGCGCGCCACATCCAGGATGAAATCGATCCGGTGCTGCTGCCGATTTTCCTGGAAGAAGCCGAAACGCTGGTGCCCGAGGCCGCGCAGGCGCTGCGCAACTGGATGGCGGCGCCCGGCGAGAGCGAGGGGCCCTCCGTGCTGCGGCGCGTGCTGCACACCATCAAGGGCTCCGCCCGCATGGCTGGCGCCATGCGCCTGGGCGAACTCACCCACATCATGGAATCCCAGGTCATTGCCGCGCTCGACGGCCAGTTGAGCGCCGATGCCGCCGTGCTGGAACAACTCGAGGAGGAATTCGATCACCTGGCGGCCGCCGTCGACCGCCTCAAATCCGGCACGCCGGAAGCCGCGCAAATCAGCCATGTGGAAACCGAGGTGGCGGATGCCGACGTGCTGTTGCCGTCCGCCGCGGAATCGGCCGCGGCCGCCGCACCGGACGAGGCGCCCGCAAGCGCTGAAGCCGTCGCCCCGCCGCAAGCCGCCGTCAAGGCTGATGCAGCCGAACCGCAGCAGCGCGAAAACGCCACCCTGCGGGTGCGCGCCGACTGGGTCGACCGCATGGTGAACCAGGCCGGCGAGGTGGCGATCGCGCGCTCGCGCATCGAAAGCCAGATGTACGCGCTCAAACGGCAGACCACGGAACTTTCCGAAGCGCTGCGCCGCGTGCGGGATCACCTGCGCGAAGTGGAAATCCAGGCCGAATCGCAAATGCAGGCGACTTTCCAGGCCCAATCGGAGAAGGAACAGTTCGACCCGCTGGAATTCGACCGCTTCACCCGTTTCCAGGAGGTCACGCGCTTCCTGGCGGAAAGCGTGCACGATATTTCCACCGTGCAGCAAACGCTCGCCGCCCAGCTCGGCGAAGCCGACGCCGCGCTGCTGCAGCAGGCGCGCCTGAACCGCGAACTGCAGCAAAACCTGATGCGCGTGCGCATGATCCCGCTGTACAGCGTCTCCGAGCGCCTGTATCGCGTGGTGCGCCAGACCGCGCGCGAGGTCGACAAGCGCGTGCAGCTGGACATCCAGGGCGGCGACATCGAGATCGACCGCGGCGTGCTGGAAAAAATCGTCGCGCCCATCGAGCATTTGCTGCGCAACGCCATCGCCCACGGCCTCGAAGCGCCGCAAGCGCGCGCGCAGGCCGGCAAGCCCGAGTACGGCGAAATCCGGCTCGCCGCCAAGCACGAGGGCAACGAAATGGTGCTGACCGTCAGCGATGACGGCGCGGGCCTCAAGCTTGCGCGCATCCGCCAAAGGGCCGTCGAGCGCGGGCTGCTGGATCCCGGCGTCGAGCCGGGCGACAACCAGCTTGCGCAGATGATTTTCGTGCCCGGATTCTCCACCGCGGATGCGGTCACCCAGGTGGCGGGACGCGGCATGGGCATGGATGTCGTGAAGAGCGAGATCGCCAGCCTCGGCGGCCGTATCGAAATCGCCAGTGAAGCCGGCAAGGGAGCGACCTTCACCATCTACCTGCCGCTCACGCTGGCGGTGACCCAGGCCGTCATCATCATCGCCAACAAAAACGAATACGCGTTGCCGGCCACGCTGGTGGAACAGGTGCAGGAACTCAAGCCGGAGCAGCTTTCCGCCGCGCTGCTGGCGCGCGCCATCGAATGGCGCGGCAACCGCTATCCGCTGAGCTATCTGCCCCATCTGCTCGGCGAGAACGATGCCCTGCACGAGGTGCAGCGCTTCAATGCCATCGTGCTGATGAAGAGCGGCAGCTCGCATGCCGCCATCCTGGTCGACAGCGTGGAAGGCACGCGCGAAGTCGTGGTCAAGAACATCGGGCCGCAAGTCTCGCGCGTCACCGGCATCGCCGGCGCGACCGTGCGCGGCGACGGCAAGGTGGTGCTGATCCTGAATCCGGTGCCGCTCGTCATCCGCGCCTTCGATCTGCCGCAGGACACGGTGCAGCCGGCGCCGCCGCAGGTGATTGCGGCCGAGCAGACCGCGCAGGCGCCGCTGATCATGGTGGTCGACGATTCGCTCACGGTGCGCAAGATCAGCAGCCGCCTGCTGACGCGCGAAGGCTATCGCGTCGAAACCGCGAAGGATGGCGTCGACGCGCTGGAAAAGATGCACGACATCCTGCCGGACGTGGTGCTGCTGGACGTGGAAATGCCGCGCATGGACGGCTTCGAGCTGGCGCGGGTGATGCGCAACGATGCCCGCCTGAAGAGTGTGCCGATCATCATGATCACTTCGCGCACGGCGGACAAGCACCGCAATCATGCGCTGGAAATCGGCGTCAATGTCTATCTCGGCAAGCCCTTCCAGGAAGCGGTGCTGCTGTCGCACATCGCCGACCTGCTGGGCGAGCGCGCGCTGATCGCGGTCTGAGCGCCCAAGAAGGAACAAGAAAGGCGGCTGATGCCGCCTTTTTTTGTCAGCCCGCGGCCGGCGCGCTCCAGTCCACCAGGCCGCTATAAGACGTTGCCAGCACCAGCATGCCGAACACGATGCGATACCAGGCAAACACCGTGAAATCGTGCCGGGAGATGAAGCGGATCAGGGCGCGCACCGCGATCGCCGCGCTGACGAAGGAGGCGACGAAGCCGACCGCCAGCATCTCGATGTCGTCAGGGGTGAACAGCGCCCAGTGCGTGTACATCTCATAGAGCGAAGCGATGCCGAGCGTCGGCACCGCCAGGAAAAACGAGAACTCGGTGGCGGTCTTGCGCGACAGGCCGTAGAGCAGCCCGCCGATGATGGTCGCGCCCGAGCGCGAGGTGCCGGGAATCAGCGCCAGCGCCTGGATGAAGCCCATCACCAGGGAATCCTTCCAGGTCATCTTGTCGACGTCGTCGATGTGCTTGCTGTGCGGCCTTTTCTCCGCCCACAGGATGATGATGCCGCCGACGATGAAAGCCAGCGCCACGGGAACCGGCGAAAACAGCGCCGCCTTGATCTGCTGGCCGAACAGCAGGCCGATCACCGCCAGCGGCAGAAAGGCCAGGAACAGGTTGAGGACGAAACGGTTGGCCAGCGGGTCGCGCCCGAAACCGGCCGTCACCGCGGCAAAGCGCGCGCGATAGTCCCAGACCACCGCCAGAATCGCGCCCAGCTGGATGGCGATGGAGAACACCTTGCCTTTTTCATTGTTGAAGCCGAGCAGGTCGCCGACCAGAATCAGGTGGCCGGTGCTGGAGATGGGCAAAAACTCGGTCAGCCCCTCCACGACGCCCATGACCAGGGCTTTGATTATGAGAACGATATCCATGGCAGATGATTGCGCGGCTCAAGCCGCCTGCGCATCATACTCCAAGGATCGGGCGGCGCCATTAGGCCAATCCTCCCTGCCTCCGCTCCGCGCAGCAAAGTGCGCCGCCGTGGCCGGGGCATGGAAAGCGGGGGGACGGGGGCACGAAACCGGCGGCCCAAACACCGGACCGCATCGGCGCGCCCCTCAGGCCTTGCGGTAGATTTCCGCGCCCTGCTTGACGAACTCGATGGCCTTTTGCTCCATGCCCCTGGAGAGCGCCTCATCCTCGCTGACGCCTTCCTTCGCCGCGTACTCGCGCACGTCCTGGGTGATCTTCATGGAACAGAAATGCGGCCCGCACATGGAGCAGAAGTGGGCGACCTTGGCGCCGTGCTGCGGCAGGGTCTCATCGTGGAATTCGCGCGCCTTGTCCGGGTCGAGGCCGAGGTTGAACTGGTCTTCCCACCTGAATTCGAAGCGCGCCTTGGACAAGGCGTTGTCGCGGATCTGCGCGCCGGGGTGGCCCTTGGCGAGGTCGGCGGCATGCGCGGCGAGCTTGTAGGTGATGATGCCTTCCTTGACGTCAGCCTTGTTGGGCAGGCCCAGATGTTCCTTGGGCGTGACATAACAGAGCATGGCGGTGCCGTACCAGCCGATCTGCGCCGCACCAATCCCGCTGGTGATGTGGTCGTAGCCGGGGGCGATGTCGGTGGTGAGCGGGCCCAGGGTGTAGAACGGCGCTTCCTTGCACCAGTCGAGCTGCAGGTCCATGTTCTCCTTGATGAGGTGCATGGGCACGTGGCCGGGGCCTTCGATCATCACCTGCACGTCATGCTTCCAGGCGATGTCGGTGAGTTCGCCCAGGGTCTTGAGTTCGCCCAGTTGGGCGTCGTCGTTGGCATCGTAAATGGAGCCGGGGCGCAGGCCGTCGCCGAGCGAGAAGGCGACGTCGTAGGCCTTCATGATGTCGCAGATTTCCTCGAAGTGGGTGTAGAGGAATGATTCCTTGTGGTGCGCGAGGCACCACTTGGCCATGATCGAGCCGCCGCGCGAGACGATGCCGGTCATGCGCTTGGCGGTCATCGGCACGTAGCGCAGCAGCACGCCGGCGTGGATGGTGAAGTAGTCCACGCCCTGCTCGGCCTGCTCAATGAGCGTGTCGCGGAACATTTCCCAGGTCAGCTCTTCGGCCTTGCCGTCGACCTTTTCCAGCGCCTGGTAGATCGGCACGGTGCCGATGGGCACGGGGCTGTTGCGGATGATCCACTCGCGGGTTTCATGGATGTGCTTGCCGGTGGAAAGATCCATCACCGTGTCGCCGCCCCAGCGGATCGACCAGGTCATTTTCTCGACCTCCTCGCCGATGCCGGAGGACCCCGCGGAGTTGCCGATGTTGGCGTTGATCTTGACCAGGAAATTGCGGCCGATGATCATCGGCTCGGATTCCGGATGGTTGATGTTGTTGGGGATGATGGCGCGGCCGCGCGCCACTTCGCTGCGCACGAATTCCGGCGTGATGACCTCGGGAATGGACGCGCCGAAGCTCTGCCCGGGATGCTGGCGCGCGAGCAGCTCGGCCATGCGGCTCCCGGTCGGGCCGGCGGCGCGCAGCGATTCGATGTATTCCTGGCGGCGCAGGTTTTCGCGGATGGCGACGAACTCCATTTCCGGCGTGATGATGCCTTGGCGGGCGTAGTGCATCTGGCTCACGTTCATGCCGGCCTTGGCGCGGCGCGGCTGGCGCTTGAGGTTGAAGCGCAGCTCGGCGAGCTTGGGGTCTGCCAGGCGCGCGCGGCCGTACTCCGAAGTCGGGCCGGCGAGTTCCTCGGTGTCGCCGCGCTCCTCGATCCATTTGGCGCGCAGCGGGGCAAGCCCGCTCCTGATGTCGATCTTCGCCTTCGGATCGGTGTAGGGGCCGGAGCAGTCGTAGACGAAGATCGGCGGGTTCGTCTCGGCGCCAAAGGAAGCCGGGGTGTCGGACTGGGAAATCTCGCGCATCGGCACCTGGATGTCGGGACGCGAGCCCTCGACATAGATTTTGCGCGAGTTGGGCAGGGGTTGAATGGCGGCTTCGTCCACCGTGGCGGTGGCCGCGAGGAATTGGGCTGCTTGATTGGGAATAGCGGCGTTCATGAGGCGCTCCAGGTATTAAGCGGGGAGCGGCGGAGGATCCGACGCTTCCCTACGGCGGTATTAACCGCGTCAGGTTCAAAGGGTCTGTCTCACCCCGGCATGGCGATTTCCTGCCTGCCGGGGACCCCTAGCGATGGCCCGAAATTAGCCCAAATATGGAATAATTGCAAGGCAGGCCTCCGAATAACCCTTTGAAAACAAAGCCAATGGATATCGAACAAGCGCGTTTCAACATGGTGGAGCAGCAAATCCGTCCCTGGGACGTGCTGAACCAGGCGGTGCTCGACCTTTTGTTCAAGGTGCGGCGCGAGGAATTCGTGCCCGCCCCCTATCGATCCCTGGCTTTCGTCGACATGGAAATCCCGCTCGGCCACGGCGAAAACATGTGGCCGCCCAGGCTCGAAGCGCGCTGCGTGCAGAGCCTGCACCTGCAGGCAACCGACAAGGTGCTGGAAATCGGCACCGGCAGCGGCTATCTCACCGCCCTGCTCGCCAGCCTGGCCGGCAAGGTGCACAGCGTGGAGATCCACGCGGATTTCCTCAAGGACGCCGAGGCCCGGCTGAAGGCGCACGGCTTTGCCAACGTCACGCTGGAAGCGGGCGACGCCAGCCGCGGCTGGGAAAATCACGCGCCCTATGACGTCATCGTGGTCACCGGCTCGCTGCCGGTCATCCCGGACCTGCTGCCCGCCCAGCTTGCCCCTGGCGGACGCCTGTTCGCCGTCGTGGGCGACGAACCGGTGATGAGCGCGCAGCTGCTCACCTGCGTCTCGCGCGGCGTGTACCGCTCCGAAACCCTGTTCGAAACCAGCCTGAAACCGCTGGTCAACGCCCTGCAGCCTGAGCGCTTCGTTTTTTGATGCGCCATTTCACCGTGCGCCAGCTCAAGGAAAGGCTCGACCAGGGCGAGCCGCCGGTATTGCTGGATGTGCGCGAGGCCTGGGAAATGGCGCGCTGCCAGCTGCCCGGCACCACCTGGATTCCCATGGGCCAGATCGTGGCGCGCATACACGAGCTGGACAAGGCGCGGGAGACCGTCGTGGTCTGCCATCACGGCGTCCGCTCCTGGCAGGTCGCCAAGTACCTGGAACAGGCGGGTTTCGAGAACGTGATCAACCTGAGCGGCGGCATCGACGCCTGGGCCAAGGAAGTGGACCCGAGCATGCCGCTGTACTAGGCTGTACTAGAAAGAATCAGGCAATGAAACCGAGACTACTGAGCTTCCTTCTGCTGGCCGCCCTCGGCCTGCCGGCCCAGGCCGACAACCTCTCCGAGACCTATCGCGCCGCGCTTGCCTACGACGCCAGCTATGCCGCCGCCCAGGCGGCCTACCGCGCCGCCCAGGAGAAAACGCCGCAGGCGCGCGCCGGACTGCTTCCCAGCGCCAGCCTGAACGCCAATGTGCGCCGCAACGACGTCGACACCGCTTTCGGCAACAGCGAGTTCAGCTCGCACGGCTGGGGGGTCTCCGCCGCCCAGCCGATTTATCGCGGCCAGAACTGGGCGGCCTACGATCAGGCGAAATTGTCGGTCGCGCTCGCCGAAGACCAGCTCCGGGTGGCCGGTCAGGACCTGCTGCTGCGCACCGCGCGCGCCTACTTCGACGTGCTGCTGGCGCAGGACAATCTCGAATTCATCCGCGCGCAAAAGGCGGCCATCACCGAGCAGCTCGCCGCGGCCAGGCGCAATTTCGAGGTCGGCACCGCCACCATCACCGACACGCACGAAGCCCAGGCCCGCTTCGATCTCGCCACCGCCCAGGAAATCGCCGCGTTGAACGAGCTGGAAATCAAGCGGCGCGCCTTGAACACCCTCACCGGAAAAAATCTGGACAGACTTTCCGCGCTGACGCCCAAGCCGTCCCTGGTGACGCCGGCGCCGGCCAACATGGAGGACTGGGTAAGCCGCTCGCAAAGCGACAACCTGCAGGTGCGCATCAGCCGGCTGGCGAAGCAGATCGCCGATCAGGAAATCGAGCGCGTGCGCCGCGGCCACCATCCCACCCTGGACCTCACCGCCAGCTACAGCGACAACAACAACCAGAACGTCGGCATCGGCACCATCGACAGCAAGGCCACCGTGGTCGGGCTCGAATTCGCCCTGCCGCTGTACCAGGGCGGCCTGGTGTCCTCGCAGGTGCGCGAGGCCGTCGCCAACCAGGACAAGGCGCGCCAGCAGCTGGAAGACGCCCTGCGCGGCGCCGCGCTGCAGACCCGCCAGGCCTACCTCAACGTCACCAGCACCGAAGCCCAGGTGAAAGCGCTGGAAGCCGCGCTCGCCTCCAGCCAGAAATCGCTGGAATCGACCCAGCTGGGCCTGGAGGTCGGCGTGCGCACCAATGTCGACGTGCTCAATGCGCAGCAGCAGCTCACCTCGGCGCAGCGCGATCTGGCCGCCGCGCGCTACAACTTCCTGCTGTCCGTGCTCAACCTCAAGGCGGCGGCGGGCTCGCTGTTCCCGACCGACCTCGAAGAAATCGACCGCCTGCTGCTGGCCGCCAGATAACGCCGCCAGGCTTGCAGCTATTCGCCAGCCACAGGCTCGGGCCGGCCGTTGAGCGTGAACGCCTCGAACGCTTCCGGCGCCAGCGGCCGGCTGTAGAGATAGCCCTGGACTTCGTCGCAGCCTCTTGCGCCGAGAAATGCAAGCTGCTCCTGGGTCTCCACGCCTTCCGCGACGGTCTTGATCCCCAGGCTGTGCGCCATCTGGATGATCGCCGTCACCAGCGCCTGATCATGTGCATTGGTTCCGACATCCCGCACGAAGGACTGGTCGATCTTCAGCTTGTCGACCGCAAAGCGCTTGAGATAGTTGAGCGAGGAATAGCCGGTGCCGAAATCGTCTATCGCCAGGTGAAAACCCTTGCGGCTCAGCCTGTCGATGACGCGGCCGGCGGCCTCCGCATCCTTCATGGCGGCGGCCTCGGTCAGCTCGATCTCCAGCCGCGCCGGCGCAATGCCCGCTTCACGCACGACACGCTCGACAGTCGAGGCAAAGGCGGGCTGCGCGAAGTGCAGGGCGGAAATGTTGACCGCGACGATGAGCGGCGGCAGGCCCGTCGCCTCCCACGCTTTCAGCTGCCGCGCCACGGCGCGCAGCACCCACTGGTCGATCTGCACGATCAATCCGCTGTTTTCCGCGATCGGGATGAACTCGCCCGGGCTCACCTCCCCCCAATGCGGATGCCGCCAGCGCAGCAGCGCTTCGGCGCCCGTGATGGCGCCCGTCTTGAGGTCGATCTGCGGCTGGTAGACGAGGCGGAGCTCGTTCCGGCTCAGGGCCTGTTTCAGGGCCGTGCTCAGCTCGAGGATCCTGGCCGCGCCTTCCTGCATGCCCGGTGCATAGAAGCAGTAGCTGTTGCGCCCATCCTGCTTGACCCGGTACATCGCGGCTTCGCTGTTGGCCAGCAGCGCGGCCAGGGTGTCGCCATCGCCGGGGTGCAGGGCGATGCCCACGGATGCGGTGATGATCAACTCCTTGTCGCCCAGCAATATGGGGCGCGACAACTCGCCCATCAGCCGCGTGACCATGAACGCCGCCTCTTGCTGCCCGGCCCCCGGCATGAGCAGGATGAAATTGTCGCCCGACTGCCGCGACAGCGTATCCTGGTCGCGCAGCCGCGCCCGCAGCCGCAGCGCTGTCTCGCGCAGCACCAGATCGCCGGCCGCGTGGCCGAGCGCATCGTTGACGGCCTTGAAATTGTCCAGGTTGATCCACACCATGGTCAGCGGCGCACCGTGGCGATGAGCCTCGTCATGGGCGCGCCTGAAGCGCTCCTCCAGCATCGCGCGATTGGGCAGGCCGGTAAGCTGGTCGTAATTGGAGAGCTGCAAAATCCGCTCGGCCGCGGCTTTCATGGCGGTAATGTCCTCGATGTGGGCGAGATAGTTCGTCAGCACGCCTTCGGCATTCCGCACCGGATAGATCAGCACCGACTCGACGTACTCGCCGCCGTCCTTTCTCCTGTTCAGCAGTTCACCCTTCCAGGCTTCGCCCCGTTGCAGGTGCGCCCACATTTCCGCATACACCGCGGGGTCGGTCTTTCCCGACTTGAGCAGGCTCGGCGTCTGGCCCAAAGCCTCATCGGCCGCATAGCCGGTTATCTCGGTAAACGCCGGGTTCACGTACTCGATGCGCGCCTGCAGGTCGGTAATGACTATGGGGAACGGGTTCTGCTCGACCACCAGCGAAAGCTTGCGCATTTCCGCCTCGTGCCGCTTGCGCTCGGTAACGTCGCGCGCGGAAGCATAGATGTAACCACCCTTTTGCGTGCAGCGCCACTCGAGGTTGCGGTAGCTGCCGTCGCTGCAGCGGAAGCGATTTTCAAACCCGTCGACGTTCTCCTCCCGGCGCAGTGCGGCCACCATCCTCAGTGTCGCCTTCACGTCATCGGGGTGCACGTATTCAAGAAAGCTCCTGCCTTCAAGCTCGGCGACGTGGTAACCCAGCACTCGTTCGAATTCCGGGTTCAAGCGCACGAACTCGCTCTGCGCGTTGGCGATGCACAGCAGGTCCAGGCTGGCGCTGAAAAAAGAGTCGAGCGCCTCGCGCCGCAGGCGCAGGGCCTTGTCGAGGCGGCGCCTGTTGACCAGGCGCCAGATCGTATGCGCCATTAGCTGAACGGTTTCCACGTCCTTGCCGACATAGGGCTGCGGCTTGTTGCCCACCACCGCCACCATGCGCACCAGCCCGCCATCGATCAGCGGCACGCTGATCAGGCGGGAAAGCTCGGCATGCTCCTCCAGCAGGTCGTGCCCGCGGGAGGCATCGGCATAGTCGTTGAAAACCAGGGGTGCACGCTGGCGAAGCGCGTCGGCCCAGCGGCCGGCCTGGGCGAGGGGGAAATTCCGCGCATGCCGGCTCCGGTGGCGCTGCGCCTGGGCGGCGCTGGACGCGGACACCGGTTCGAGGGTCTCCTGGTCGTCATGCACGAAATAAACAAAGCCGGCCTGGCTCCCGGTCAGCTTTTCTATCTGGTCAATGCCATATTGCACGAAATCCTCTTCGTTGCGCGCCTCGGCCTCGGCCGGAAGCTTGAGCTGGGCGATATTCAGCGCGTATTCCCACTCCAGCGCCAATTGCTGGTTGACCTGATCGGTGACGTCACGCGAGAGCGCGAGATAAGTCGGCTCCCGCCCCGGCCCGGCATTCTTGCGGCCTATGGAAAGCTCGAACCAGTACCTGCCGAGCGGAACATCGAGCGCGATGCGATGGCCGTGCGAGTAACCATGTTCGCGGGCTTCCGCCAGCGCGGCGAAACCGACTTTCGCGGCTTCCTCCGGCAACACTTCGCGCAGGTTTTTGCCGATGAACAGGGGCTCGGGCACGGCCAGCATGTCGGAATTACTGACGTGCGCAGCAACAAAGCGCCCCTCGGCATCGACTTCGAACAACAGGTCAGGCAGGGTGTCGAGCGTGGCCTGCAGCTGGCTGCGCGAGGCATTCAACTCATCGTAGGGATGCTGCACGACCTCGATGAACACCGCGCGATAGAGGAACAGATAGGCGGCAATCTTGTAGAGGTGGCCGAACAGGTTGTAGACGTCGGCGACATCGCCGTAGCGGGTAAAGAAGAATTCGCTCATCGCCGCCACGCAGGCCGTGGCGAACAGCCCGCTGGCGTGGAAGCTGCGCGGCTTGCGCATCTGCCTGAAGAACAGGGCGGCCGCCGCGGCATAGGCCAGGATGAGGCCGTACTCGTCGGCGAGCTTGAACCCGGTCAGCCCCTGCCCGGGAACAAAGGTCCGCGGCAGGCTCTGCGGGTGCGCCAGGAACAACCAGTGCAGCAGCGCCACCACGAGCAGCACGGCCGCCAGCAGCATGCCGCGCGGCGGCATGAAGCGCTCGTTCCATGGCAGCAGCGCCACGGCCAGCAATCCCAGCACCGCCAGGGTGCGCGCCGCCAGCCAGAAAAGGATGGCCTTCTCCGGGTCGGATGGCGTGATGAAGCCGGGCATGCCGGCGAAGGACAGGGTATGCGAGAAATCCAGCAGGCCGACCCCGAGAAAGACCGTCGCCAACAGCAGGATGTTGCCGGGCAGGCGATGCCGTTTGGCGTTCCAGCCCACGGCGAACACCAGGCCGGCAATGACGATCGCCAGCGTTTCCAGCGCCATGTGCAGGGGCAGGTAATTCGCCATGCCGCGCACACCGGGCGGCGGGGAAAAGGTTAGGACAACAGGCACGGCGAGCGCCAGCGCGGCGACGCCGGACAGCATGCGCCGAGCCTCGGCGGCGTGGCTTGGATGAATAACCATTTGAGAATGATAACCGATTGCGGCAGGCATATTCGTCGCCCGCCAGGCTCTGGCCTTACTCTGTGCCGCGCCCTTCTGGATAGCCGCTCACCAGCCGGAAAATTCTTTCCGTCGCGCCCCGATGCGCCGCGGCGAATCGCCTGCCGGCCTCGCCCATGCGCTGACACGCGGCGGGGTTGCGCGCAAGCTCGGCCGCCCGTGCGGCCCATTCCGCCGCATCCCTCACGCGCAAGGCGGCGCCCTGCGCCACCGCATCCTGCGCCGCGTGCTTGAAATTCTCGGTGTGCGGGCCGAGCAGCACGGGGCAGCCGACCGCGCAGGCCTCGATCAGATTCTGCCCGCCATACGGCAGCAGGCTGCCGCCGATCAGGGCGCAGTCGGCGGCGAGGTAGTAGGCGAACATTTCGCCCAGGCTGTCGCCGAGCCAGACCCGGGTTGAGCCTGCCACCGGCGCGCGCGCGCTGCGTCTTTGCAGTGCCAGCCCCAGGTCCCGCGCCAGCGCGGCCACCTCGTTGAAACGCTGCGGGTGGCGCGGCACCAGAACCAGCAGCGCATCGGTCGGCGCCCTGTCCAGGAAAGCCTGCAGAATGAGTTTTTCCTCACCGTCGCGCGTACTGGCGGCAAGCCACACCGGGCGCTTCCCGATCAACTCCTTGAACTGCCGGCCCAGTTCGACCTGCGCCGGCGGGGCCTCGCTATCAAACTTCAGATTGCCGGTGACCAGGACATTCGATGCCCCCAGCCCACGCAGCCTCATTGCGTCTTCCTCAGTCTGCGCCGCCACCGCCACAAAAGTTTGCAGGACCTCGCGCGCGAGCGCCGAAAATCGCCGGTAGCCGGCAGCGGATTTCTCCGACATCCGCGCGTTCGCCAGAAACAGCGGCACGCCGGCGCGTCCGGCTTCGCGCACCAGATTGGGCCACAGTTCGGTCTCCATGATGATGCCGCGCGAGGGCGCGGCCTTGCGCAGGAAGCGCCTGACCGCCCAGCCGTAGTCATAAGGCAGATAACGTATGGAGACTCGATCGCCGAACAATTGCATGGCGGTGGCGCGGCCGGCCGGCGTCATGCAGGTGAGCAACACGGCCTTGCCCTGCGCCAGGAAACGTTCCGCCAGCGGCGCCGCCGCGCGGGTCTCGCCCACCGACACCGCGTGGATCCAGACCGGGGCGCCCATCAGCCGCGCTCCGAGGCCGAAACGCTCGGCGACGTCTCGCCAATAACCGCGCTCCCTGACGCCGCGCCCCAGCAGCCGCAAGGGAATGAAGGGCAGCGCCAGCCACAGCAGCAGTTGATAAAGCAGAGCTTGCAAAGTCGCCATGGCCGCCATTCTACCCTGCTAGAATTGTGGCCATCGCAAAGGAACTCGAATGAAAATCCTGCTCACCGGCGCCGCCGGTTTCATCGGCATGCACGTCGCGCAACTCCTGATCGCGCGCGGCGACGAGGTCATCGGCATCGACAACCTCAACGACTACTACGACCCCAATCTGAAACTGGCGCGGCTGGCGCAGCTGAAGCCGCACGCCAACTTCCGCTTCATCAAGGGCGACATTTCCGACCGCCTGGCCATGGAGGACCTGTTCGAGGCCGAACGCTTCCAGCGCGTCATCAACCTCGCCGCCCAGCCCGGCGTGCGCTACTCGCTGAAGAACCCGCACGCCTACATCCAGAGCAACGTGGTCGGCTTCGCCAACCTGCTGGAAGGCTGCCGCCACAACGGCGTCGAGCACTTCGTCTACGCCAGTTCCTCCAGCGTGTACGGCGCCAACACCAAGCTGCCGTTCTCGGTGGACGACAATGTCGACCACCCGGTGTCGCTCTATGCCGCCACCAAGAAATCCAACGAGCTGATGGCGCACACCTACTCGCATTTGTACGGCCTGCCCACCACCGGCCTGCGCTATTTCACCGTATACGGCCCCTGGGGCCGCCCCGACATGTCGCCCTGGCTGTTCACTTCCGCCATCCTCGAAGACCGCACCATCGACGTGTTCAACCACGGCAGGATGCGCCGCGACTTCACTTACGTCGAGGACATCGCCGAGGGCACGGTGCGGGTGCTGGACCGCATCCCCCAGCCCAACCCCGGCTACGACCACGACCGCGGCAGCCCGGCGGAAAGCCACGCGCCCTACCGCGTCTACAACATCGGCAACCACCAGCCGGTGGAACTGATGACTTTCATCGCCACCATCGAGCAGGCCCTGGGCAAGGAGGCGAAGAAAAATTTCCTGCCCATGCAGCCGGGCGACGTCGAGGCGACCTACGCCGACATCGAGGCGCTCAAGCTTGCAGTGGGATTCGAGCCGAAGACGCCGCTGGATTACGGCATCGGCAAGTGGGTGGAGTGGTACCGGGCCTACACCCGCGGCTGAGCCCGTTGCCGCCCGCTCAGCGGCAGACCAGGGCCATGATCGCCGCGTGCTGTTTCTGCCGCGCGATGCCGGCCGGCGTCGCCCCGCTGGCGTGGCGCGCGTCGGGGTCGGCGCCCGCCTTGAGCAAGAGCACGACCAGATCCGCATAGCCATTGGCCACCGCCTTGTGCAGCGGCGTCCAGCCGTCGTTGTCGGGCTGGTTGACGCCGGCGCCCCGTTCGAGCAGCGCCCGCGCCACGCCGACATGGCCCATCGCCGCGGCCTGCAGCAGCGGCGTCAGCCCGGCATGGCTTTTGAGGTCGGGCGGAATGCCGCTTTCCAGCAGGCGCCGGGTCACTTTTTCAAAACCGCGATAGGCCGCCCAGTGCAGCGGGCCGTAACCGCGCGCATCCTGCACGTCGAGCTTCGCCCCGGCGTCGATCAGGAAATTGGCCGCGCTTTCGCTGCTGGAAAATATCGCCACCATCAGCGGCGTCCAGCCCGCCGTGTTCTGCAGGTTGATGTCGACCCCCGCCTGCAGGAACAGGCGCATCGCTTTCTCGTTGCCGGTCTCGACCGCGCGGAAGAAGCCCGCTTTCGAATATTCGATCCCTTCTTCCGCGAGGCCGCGCCGGGTGGCTTCGTTCGACCACACGTCGGCGGCCGCGGCCGCCTGCATGGACTCGGTGTAAAGATCGTGCAGAAAGCTGATTTCGCGCAGCGCTTCGAGCGGGAAGCCCTGGCGGTCGGGGCGGTCGCTCAGGAACAGCGAGGTGAAGTAGTCTTCCAGCTCGTCCTTCCCCCAAAGCGCCATCACCTCGTTGAAGACGCGTGAAAACTTCTGCTCCAGAAGGTGCGGATAGCGGTCTTCGCGGCCTTTCAGCAACGGTATCAGGACTGGATGCATCTGCCCCCCAGGGACGACTCGGACAAGCGGGGAAGCCGCTTGGAACCCGCAGCCGCCCCATTGACGAACCCCTCGACATCAACGGCATTTTCAGCGTCTGTCTTCAATTCCGCAACCGCCCGCCGCCTCATCCTCGTCGCGCGACCTGATGAACTGCCCGGCTCAGGCGTCGTCCGCCGGCGACATGCGTAACCGGAGGCAGGCATTTGATTTGGCGCGCGTTTGCCGGGCACGGCCGGATTGAGTGTCGCCGCCTGGCGACGGTTGAGGCGGTTTGTGTGCGCCGCAGCCGCATCCGCCTTGTCTAACTGACTGTTTGCAAAGATATTTTTGCTGCTGGCGCGCTGCTTGCAACAGCCCGCCTACCGCAACGACATCGTGCGCGGCCGCCTCCTGGCGTTTTCCCGAACGAACCTGCACTAAGGAAACCCTACGCATGCTCAAAAACCTGATGCACTCAAACAATTCCAGAACCGGCACGAACAGGCATGGCCATTCTTCATACCCCTCCGCCCAGGCGTCCGAATCCGTGAAGTCCTCCGAGGCCGCCGGCGCGGCAAGCGCCGCCCCCGCCAAATCCGCCGACGTCAACGCCAATGAAGACGGCAGCAAGCTCATCGTCGGCCCCAACATCAAACTCAAGGGTTCCGAAATCACGGACTGCGAAATCCTCGTCGTCGAAGGCCGGGTCGAGGCCTCGATGAAAAGCCGCGACATCCGCATCGCCGAGGGCGGCGTGTTCGCCGGCAAGGCCGAGATCGACACGGCCGAGGTGCGCGGCGACTTCGAGGGCGAGCTGACCGCGCGCAAGCGCCTGGTGATCCGCGCCACCGGCAGGGTCAGCGGCACCATCCGCTACGGCGCGATGATGATCGAGGAAGGCGGCGTCCTGTCCGGCGACGTGGCGGCGCTTGCCGCCGCGCCGGCCGCGGCCAAGGCGGGCGAGGCGCCCGCGCCGCAGGTCGCGCCGGAATCCGCGGCGGAAGCGGTGCCGGCCGGCTCCACCTATTTCCGCAATCAGGCCGCCCGCCGGTGAGGCGGCGCCCTTGCCGGGCGCACGGCCGCCCGGCGCCGACAGCGCGCCGCTAGAGCTTGGCGCTTCTGCCGCCGTCCACCGCCAGGATCTGCCCGGAAACATAGGGCGCATCCTCGATGAAGAAACGCACCGCGCGCGCGATGTCCAGGGGCGTGCCGGAGCGCTGCAGCATGGTGTGCGAGACGATACGCTGGCGCGTGACCTCGTCGAAATCCGGATTGTCCTCCGGCCACATGATGGGGCCGGGCGCGACGCCGTTGACGCGCACATTGGGGGCGAGCTCGCGCGCCAGCGACTTGGTGAGCCCGACGAGGCCCGCCTTGGCCACGGAATAGACGAGATAATTCTTCATCGGGCGGTCGGCATGGATGTCGGTGATGTTGACGATGCAGCCGTGGCGCTTCTTCAGCTCCGGCGCGGCGGCCTGCGACAGGAACATCGGCGCCTTGAGGTTGGAGCCCATCAGGTCCACCCAGTCCTTTTCCGCGATCGCGCCGATGGGCGTGGGATAGAAGCTGGAGGCGTTGTTGACCAGCACGTCGAGGCCGCCGAAGGTGGCCACGGTTTTCGAAACCAGGCTCGGCAGCACGGTGGTGTCGAGCAGGTCGGCCTGGATCAGCGCCACCGAGTTCTCGCGCACGGCATTCAGCTCATCCTGCAGCGCGCGCGCCTCCTTGGCCGCGCTGCGGTAGTGGATCATGAGATTGGCGCCGGCGGCGTGCATGATGCGCGCGATTTCCGCCCCCACGCGCTTGGAGCCGCCGGTGATCAGGATGGTCAAGGGAGTCGGTTTGCCGGGCATGCGCTCGTCCTGTTGTATGCTTGCGTCCGATTATCCATCAAAACCATTTTCAATGTCCCTGCCAGAACCCGGCCCGGATCAGCTCGCGGCCAGCCAGCAACTGGTCCGGCGCATCCGCTCCGACATCGCGGCCAGCGGCGGCTGGATTTCCTTCGCACGCTACATGGAGCTGGCCCTGTACGCCCCCGGACTGGGGTATTACAGCGCCGACTCGGCGAAATTCGGCGGCGGCGGCGATTTCGTCACCGCGCCGCAGCTCTCGCCGCTGTTCGGTCGCGTGCTGGCGCGGCAGTTGGCCGAGGTATTGCGGCAGAGCGGCGGCGGCGTGCTGGAACTGGGCGCGGGCAACGGCCTGCTGGCCGCGCAGGTGCTGGGCGAATTCCGCGCCCTCGGCCTCGAGGTGCCCTACTCGATCCTGGAAGTGAGCGGCCACTTGCGAGCGAGGCAGCAGCAGGCGCTGCAGCCGTTTGCCGGCAAGGTGCGCTGGCTCGATGCGCTGCCGGAACGGTTTGCCGGCGTCATCTTCGGCAACGAAGTGCTGGATGCCCTGCCCGCGCATCTTATCCACTGGACGAAAGACGGCCCGCTGGAGCGCGGCGTGACGGAGCGCGCGGGAAGCCTCGCCTGGGCGGACCGCCCGATCGCCGATCCCGTGCTGCGCGGGCGGGCCCGCGCGCTTGCGCTGCCCGCGGGCTATCTGAGCGAAATCAATCTCGCCGCGCCGGCCCTGATCAAGACCCTGGCCGAGCGCCTCTACGCCGGCCTGCTGCTGTTCATCGACTATGGCTTCGGGCGCGGCGAGTACTACCACCCCCAGCGGCACATGGGCACGCTGCGGGCGCATTACCGCCACCACGCCCTGGACGACCCCTTTTACCTGCCCGGCCTGTGCGACCTGACCGCGCACGTGGATTTCACCGCCGTGGCCGATGCCGGGCTGGAGGCGGGACTCGACGTGTGCGGCTACGCCACGCAGGCGAATTTCCTGCTGGCGGGCGGCATCACCGCCCTGCTCGCCGAAACGCCGGCGGATTCCGCCGCCGACTACCTGCCGCTTTCCGCGGGCGTGCAGAAGCTGCTGTCGCCTGCCGAGATGGGCGAGCTCTTCAAGGTGATCGCCATGGCCGGGGGCGGCGTCTCCTGCCCGCACGCGTTTGCCCCGGGCGACCAGCGGCACCGGCTTTGAAGCGGGATAAAATGGACCGTATCTCGGACGCGACGGAACTCATCGCCGGCCGGCTGTCTCACGCACAGTCCGCTGCCGGCGCCTTGCCCCCTTGAAAAAACCGCTGCCCAAGCCATCGCTGAAGCTGCTGAGCCACACGCTGCTGGCCTTCGCGACGGCCTGCCTCATGATCCTGCCGGATCATCTGTATGCCCTCGCCGCCGGCCATGGCCCCGTGCTGTTCCGCCCCGCCGTCCTGGCCGCGCTGACCGTCGTGGCTTTCCTGTTGCTGGCGCTGCGCAACCGCTTCGCCGTGTACGGCCTGCTCGCATTCTTTTTCCTGCTGCAATTGGGGCAGTTGCTGCACATGGCGTATTTCGGCACCGCGTTCGCGCCGCACGAAATCCGTCTGCTGTTCTCCGAGTGGGGCGAAGTCGGGGAATCGGCCGGCGGCGTGCCGGCGCTCATGCTGCCGCCGGCGCTCATCGTGCTGGCATGCTATGCGGCGCTGGCCCTGCTGGCGCGTCGCTTCGCGCCTTATCGCCTGCATTTCCCGCCGGCCGCGCTGCCGCTGGCCTTGCTGCTGCTGATCCTGCCGCTTCGCGCCTACACCAGCGACGAATCCCAGCGCTTCTACCCCAACCCCAAAACCTACACCCTGGACAACGCGCTGCGCGCATTTTCCTTTTTTCTGGTGCGCGACCTGCCCAGCCATCTGGCGCGGCCCGAAGCAGGCCAGTGGAAGCCCTATGCCCTGCAAAGAAGCGGCCCGCCGGTGCACGCCAACATCGTGCTCGTCATGGGGGAAAGCCTGACCCCGGCGCACATGTCGCTGTTCGGCTACTCACGCGAGACGACGCTGCAGCTGGAAAGCCTGCGTGCGGACACGGGCTTCATTTTCCGCCAGGGCATCGCCGCCGGCGTCGCCACCAAGGTGTCGCTGCCCATGTTCTTCAACATCGCGCGCGAGCCGGGCAACCTGGGCCAGATCTTCCGCCAGCAGAGCAATCTGCTCAAGCTGGCCAAGGCGCAAGGCTTCCTGACCCGCTACTATTCCACGCAGAGCGCCGGCCTCTCGACCTTCGCGGGCATCGAATACGCCGATGTCGCGCGCACCGCCGAGAACATGGAGCAAACGCTGGAAACCCGTCACGACGAAGTCCTGCTCGACCTCATGCGGGGCGTGGACCTGAGCCGCCCCAACTTCACCGTGCTGCATCAGCGCAATTCGCACAGCCCCTATGCCGGCAACTACCCGCCGGCATACGACTACTACCATTCCGGCGCGGGCGGGGATGCCAACCAGCAGCGCGTCGACGCCTACGACAATTCGGTGCGCTACACCGACCATTTGCTGTACCGCCTGATCCGCGATCTCGCCGCGCGCTCCAAGCTGCCGGTGTATGTGCTGTTCACTTCGGATCACGGCGAAATGCTGGGCGAGCAAGGCGGCCAGTTCGGCCATGCCAAGCTGACCGCGGAAGTGGGGCGCGTGCCCGTCATCTTATAAGCGCCCCCCCGCGCGGCCGCCC
>JANJWO010000031.1 GCA_024709485.1 Hydrogenophilaceae bacterium
CTTTCTCGGAAGGCTTGAGCACGAAGGTGTTGCCGCAGGCGATGGCGACCGGGAACATCCACAGCGGCACCATGACCGGGAAGTTGAACGGGGTGATGCCGGCGCACACCCCCACCGGCTGCAGCAGCGAATGGCAGTCGACGCCGCGGCCGACCTCCTCGGAATATTCGCCCTTCAAGAGATGCGGCGCGCCGCTGGCGAATTCGACCACCTCGATGCCGCGCTGCACCGCGCCGGCGGCGTCGGCCAGGGTCTTGCCGTGCTCTTCCGAGGCGAGCCGGGCCAGCTCGTCGCGCTGGCTTTGCATCAGTTCGCGAAAGCGGGTGAGGATGCGCGCGCGGCGCAGCGGGGGGGTGCCGCGCCAGGCGGGGTAGGCCGCCTTGGCCGCCGCCACCGCGGCGTCGACATCGGCCGCGGAGGCCAGCGGCGCCTGGCGGATCGCTACGCCGGTGGCGGGGTTGAAGACATCGGAAGTCCGGCCGCTCTGCGCCTGAACGCGCTGGCCGTTGATCCAGAGAGGCAGTTTCTCGGCGGGCATGGCTGTACTCCTTCTCCGCGATGCGTTGGGGAAAGAGATTAGCGCGTTCGCCCTCAAGCCGCCAAATTGCTGGCGGCGCGGGGCTTACTGCCCGAAGAACTCCTTGACCCGGTCCATGAAGGACTGTGCCTTGGGATTGTTGTTCTGCTGCGAGAGCGACTCGAACTCGCGCAGCAGCTCCTTCTGCCGTGCGGACAGCTTGACCGGCGTCTCCACCACGACATGGCAGTAGAGATCGCCCGGGCCGCTGCTGCGCACGCCCTTGATGCCCTTGCCCTTGAGCCGCAGCACCTGGCCGGACTGGGTTTCGGCCGCGACCTTCAGGCGTGCGTGGCCGTCGAGCGTAGGAATCTCGACCTCGCCGCCCAAAGCGGCGGTGGCGAAGGACACCGGCATTTCGCAATGCAGGTCGTCGCCATCGCGCTTGAACAGGGGATGGGCCTTGAGGTGGATCTGCACGTAGAGATCGCCGGGCGGGCCGCCGTTGACGCCGGCCTCGCCTTCGCCGGCGAGGCGGATGCGGTCGCCTTCGTCCACGCCGGCGGGAATCTTGACCGACAGCGTCTTGTGCTTCTTGACGCGGCCCGGGCCGTGGCAGGTCGCACAGGGCTCGGCGACGATCTTGCCGCTGCCGTGGCAGCGCGGGCAGGTCTGTTGGATGCTGAAGAAGCCCTGCTGCATGCGCACCTGGCCGTGGCCCTGGCAGGTCGGGCAGGTCGTCGGCTGGGTGCCGGGCTTGGCGCCGGAACCGTGGCAGGTCTCGCATTCTTCCAGGGTGGGGATGCGGATCTTGGTCTCGGTGCCGCGCGCGGCTTCCTCCAGGGCGATTTCCAGGTTGTAGCGCAGGTCGGCGCCGCGGTAGACGTTGGAGCGGCCGCGTCCGCCGCCGGCCGCGCCGCCGAAGATGCCCTCGAAGATGTCGGAGAAATCGAAGCCGCCGGCGCCGCCGCCGAAGCCGCCAAAACCGCCGGGACCGCCCTGCGGGTTGATGCCTTCGTGGCCGAACTGGTCGTAGGCCGCGCGCTTGTCGCCGTCGGACAGCACCTCGTAGGCTTCCTTGGCTTCCTTGAATTTCTCCTCGGCGCTCTTGTCGTCCGGATTGCGGTCCGGGTGGTATTTCATGGCCTGCTTGCGGTAGGCCTTCTTGATCTCGTCATCGGAGGCGTTCTTGGCGACGCCGAGGACTTCGTAATAGTCGCGTTTTGACATGGGTGAGGCGTGAGGAGTTAGGCGTTAGGCGAAAAAAGCAAAAGGCGTGTGGGGTTTGGCTTGCGCCTCACCCCCTCACGCCTTACGCCTTACTTGTCTTTCACCTCAGTGAACTCGGCATCGACGACATCGTCGCCGCCCTTGCCGGCGTCGCCCGCAGCGGCCTCGGCGCCGCCGCCCTTGGCCTGTTCGGCCTGGTACATCTGCTCGGCGAGTTTGTGCGAGGCGGTGGCCAGTTCATTGGTCTTGGCCTCGATGGCGTCCTTGTCGTCGCCGCGCACGGCTTCCTCGACCGCCTTGATCGCGGTCTCGATCTTCTCCTTCTCGGCGGCGTCGATCTTGTCGCCGTAGTCGGCGAGCGATTTCTTCACCGTGTGCACCATGGAGTCGGCGGCGTTGCGGGCGGTGGCCAGCTCGAAGGCCTTGTGGTCTTCGGCGGCGTTGGCCTCGGCATCCTTCACCATCTGCTGGATCTCGGCCTCGGACAGGCCGGAGCTGGCCTGGATCTTGATCTTGTTCTCCTTGCCGGTGGCCTTGTCCTTGGCCGACACGTGCAGGATGCCGTTGGCGTCGATGTCGAAGGTGACCTCGATCTGCGGCATGCCGCGCGGCGCCGGCGGAATGTCGGTGAGGTTGAACTGGCCCAGGCTCTTGTTGCCAGCCGCCATTTCGCGCTCGCCCTGCAGCACGTGGATGGTCACCGCGGACTGGTTGTCGTCGGCGGTGGAGAACACCTGCGAAGCCTTGGTCGGGATGGTGGTGTTCTTGGGGATGAGCTTGGTCATCACGCCGCCCAGGGTCTCGATGCCGAGCGACAGCGGGGTGACGTCGAGCAGCAGCACGTCCTTGACTTCACCCTTCAGCACGCCGCCCTGGATGGCGGCGCCCACGGCCACGGCCTCGTCAGGGTTGACGTCGCGGCGCGGATCCTTGCCGAAGAATTCCTTCACCTTCTCGATCACCTTGGGCATGCGCGACTGGCCGCCGACCAGGATCACGTCGTCGATGTCGGACACCGACACGCCGGCGTCCTTGATCGCCACCTTGCAGGGCTCGATGGTGCGGTTGACCAGCTCTTCCACCAGCGACTCGAACTTGGCGCGGGTGATCTTTATGGCCAGGTGCTTGGGGCCGGAGGCGTCGGCCGTGATGTAGGGCAGGTTGATCTCGGTCTGCTGGGCCGAGGACAGTTCGATCTTGGCCTTTTCCGCGGCTTCCTTCAGGCGCTGCAGGGCGAGCACGTCCTTCTTCAGGTCGACGCCCTGTTCCTTCTTGAACTCCTCGATGATGTAGTCGATGACGCGCTGGTCGAAGTCCTCGCCGCCGAGGAAGGTGTCACCATTGGTGGCCAGGACCTCGAACTGGTGCTCGCCGTCGATGTCGGCGATCTCGATGATCGAGACGTCGAAGGTGCCGCCACCCAGGTCGAAGACGGCGATCTTGCTGTCCCCCGGCTTCTTGTCCATGCCGAACGCCAGCGCAGCAGCCGTGGGCTCGTTGATGATGCGCTTGACCTCCAGGCCGGCGATCCTGCCTGCATCCTTCGTGGCCTGGCGCTGGCTGTCGTTGAAGTAGGCCGGAACGGTGA
>JANJWO010000034.1 GCA_024709485.1 Hydrogenophilaceae bacterium
CAGATTGGCGACCTGGCCGGGCGCGCGGATCAGGTATTGCTCGCCGCTTTTTTCAATGTAGCCCGCGCCCGTGTTGCCGTTGTTGCGCTCGATGGCGACAACCAGGTCATGCAGCGTCAGGCCGTAGGCCATCAGCTTGTCCGGCAGCGGCGCGACCTGAAACGTCTTGGCATAGCCGCCGATGCTGTTGATCTCGGTCACCCCCGGCACGTTGCGCAATTGCGGCTTGATGATCCAGTCCTGAATTTCGCGCAGGTCGGTCGGCGTATAGGCGCTGCCGTCGGCTTTTTTCGCGCCCGGTTTGGCCTCGACCGTCCACATGTAAATCTCGCCCAGGCCGGTCGAAATCGGTCCCATTTCCGGCGCGACCCCGGCGGGCAATTGCGCGCGCGCCTGGCCGATGCGCTCGTTGACGAGTTGCCGCGCAAAGTAAATGTCGGTGCCTTCTTTGAAGATAACCGTCACCTGCGACAGGCCATAACGCGACAGTGAGCGCGTCTGTTCCAGACCGGGCAGCCCGGCCATGACGGTTTCGATCGGGAAGGTGATGCGCTGCTCGGATTCGAGCGGCGAATAACCGGGGGCGGCGGTGTTGATCTGCACCTGCACGTTGGTGATGTCAGGCACGGCGTCGATCGGCAGCTGCTGGTAGTTGTATACGCCGAGCGCCGCCATGCCCAGCGTCATCAGCAGCACCAGCCAGCGCTGGTCGATGGCGAAACGGATGATTTTTTCAAACATGATGTGGGTTTTTCCTAAAGCGCCGCGTCGCCGCGTTCGCCGGAGCGAATGCGCAGCACGTCTGCAAGTTCGGAAACAGCGATCAGACCGTCGCCGGGATTGCCTGTGCAGGCCGCTGCGCGGATGGCTTCCACCACCGTCTGCGCGTGTTCGTCCGCGCAAAACATCAGCAGCACCAGTCGTTCGTGGGCGTCCGGATTCCACTCGGTGGGCACAAAGGCGTGGTGCGGGCCCTGTCCACGGGAATGGCCATGCGCCGGAAAGTAGGTAAAGCCGGATAAATGGGCGAGGCCATGCAGGGCCTGTTCAATGCTGTCCAGCCGATGCGGCTGCACGATAGCGATAATCTGTTTCATCGGGATCTCCTAGTGGTCGTGGCTCGCGCCGGATTTTTCCAGATCGGCCTTGATCAGGAAGCTGTTCGTCGCGGCATACACTTCGCCCGCATTCAGCCCGCTGACGACCTCGATGAACTTGCCGTCACTGCGCCCGAGTTCCAGCGGGCGCGCTTCCAGATCGTTGCCGTAACGTCCGAACACCACCGTCCAGTCACGCACGGTCTGAATCGCTTCGGCGGCTACCGCGACCGGTACCTCGACCGAGCCGGTGACCAGCTGCACTTTGACCTGCAAGCCGGGGCGCCAGACCCCGGCGGGGTTAGGCAACACCACCCGCGCGGTGGCCGCGCGCGTCGCTTCGCCGACCAGCGCGCCGACATAGGAAATCATGCCGCTGCCCTGCGCCGCAAACGCGGTGGCCTCGATGTCCGCTTTCTGGCCAGGTCTGACTGCGCCGATGTCCTTGGCCGCAACCGTCATGTCCGCCCACACCGTGGACAAATCGGCGATGACGAAAATCTTCGCGTCACCCTGCACGGCTTCGCCCAGCGAGAGGTGCTTTTCGACCACCACACCGTCGATCGGCGCGCGGATTTCGTAGCGTGTCAGCGCGCTGCCCGGTTGTCCCGCGCCTCCCAGCGACGCCAGTTTCTGGCGCGCGTTCTGCACCGCGATTTCAGCTTCCTGCATGGCATGCTTCGCCTGCAGGTAATCCTGCTCGGCGGAGATTTTTTCTTCCCACAGCTGCTTCTCCCGCTCAAACGTCGTGCGCGTCAGCGCCAGACGTTTTTGCGCCGCCAGCAGTTCGCTGCGCTGGTCGGCCAGCGCCTGACTGGAAATCACCGCCAGCAGCTGACCTTTTTTCACCCGGTCGCCGGCATTGGCCGGGGAGGACGCCACCACCCCGGTCAGCAACGGCACCACATGCACCATGCGGTCTTCGTTCAGGCGAATCTCGCCGATCAGTTCTAGCGCGGCATTGATCCGTGCCGGACCCGCAGTCAGCAGGCTCACGCCGTTTTGCTTGAGCTGCGCATCGCTCAGGCTCACCCGCGCTTCAACCTGGTCGTAGCCGAAGCGGTACGCCTTGCCGCCGGACTGCGCGGCGATTTCCACCTTGAATGAATGTGGTTCGACCACCTCGGCGTCGCCCCTGAGGTAATCGCCTACCTTGGCAAACTGTATGGCCTGCGGTTCGCGCCCGAGACGATGCAGCGTGATGACCACCTGGCTTGACGACGGATCGACCGGCTTGCCGTCGCGATAGAGATAGACGCGAAATTCCGGCGGCACGCCCTGTTCGAAGATGGTCACCTCCAGCCCGTAGCCGTTATCGTTGAACAGCTTGCCGCCGTGCGGCCCCTTGGCCGGGCCGGCTTCTGCGGCATGCGGTTCTTCGTCGGCGTGATCCGGCGCTTCGGCATGACTGTCTTGCCCGTGCCCGTCGCCAGCGGACTGCGGTTTGCCCGTGCCGAGGATCAGTCCGGCCAGCACGACGCCGATCCCCAGGACAGCGGCAATGGATAGAGTCTGTTTCTTGTTCAGATCGAGTTTCATGTGGGCTCCTACTGCTGAGTGGCGGTTGGCGCCGTGATCGATTGGGTCGATGCCGTGCCGAGAATGCGATCGATTTCGGCGGCGGATCGATGCGCCTCGGCCAGGGCGCGCAGATATTGGGATTTGGCCTGGAATGACGTTCGCTGGGCGTCCAGCACTTCGAGGAAGCTGAATTTGCCCAGTTCGAAGCCCTTGGTCGCGGCGTCGTAGGCGCTTTGTGCTCCCGGCAGAATGTCCCGCTGTAGTAACGCCACCTCCTGGCGTGCCGTATTCAGGCGTTCGTGCGCAAGCGCCAGTTCATTGGATAGACGGGTTCCAGCGGCGGCCAGTTCGTCGCGCGCCTTGTCGGTCCTGTGAAGCGCTTCAAGCAGGTTGCCCTGATTTCGATTGAAAACCGGAATCGGAATTGAAACGCCGAGGATTGCCTGATCGCGCCCCAACTCTTCATTGCGCTTGGCGCCAAGGCTGACGGTCAAGTCCGGGATGCGCTGGCTTCGCTCGACCTTCGCCAGCGCTTGCCGGCGCTCGACCTCGATCCTGGCCCGTAGCAAATTGGGAGAGGTGGCGAGGTGCATGTTCAGGTCGGCCAGGGCGGGGAGCGGTGGCAGGGATTCGGGGTCGCCCTCGGCACGCTCGAAACGCGGCGACGAATTGCCCCAGATGCCCGCCAGACGTTTGCGCGCCGTTGCCAGTTCGCTGGCCGCCAGCGTCGATTCAATCCGCACGCCAGCTTCGGCCACACGCGCCCTGGTCTCTTCGACCGGGGACACCTTGCCGGCCGTGACCCGCCGTGAGGCGGCACCGGTCGCGCGTTGCGCAAGTTCGACCGACGCCTGGGCAAGCCGCAGACGTTCCTGCGCGACCAGCACGTCGAAAAACGCCGCCGTCACCGCCGAACGAATCTCGGCGCGCTTGGCCTCCAGTTCCAGGGAAGCAGCATCGCGGCCGCGCTCGGCGGCGCCGATCCTCGCCGCGCGCTTGCCGCCCAGCTCGATCGGCTGGCTCAACTGCAGTGTGGTGGTCCGCGTTTCCCGGCGTGTGTCCTCGATCAGGGTCGAGAACTCCGGGTTGGGACGGGTTTGTGCCTGAACAATCGTGGCTTCGCGCGCTTCCAGTTCGCGTCCGGCGGCCGACAACTCCGGGTTGGCGCCAAGCGCCAGTTCTTGTGCCGCCTTCAGGGTAAGTGGGGTAGCCGGTTCGCTGGCGCGCGGCGCGCCTGATTCCAGACTGGTTTGCGCCCAGGCTGCCAACGGCAGCGCGAGCAGAAATACGGATAGCGTGAGTCGCATGGTTTTCCTCGTGTAGAAACAAAAAAACGAAGAACACCGGCGCGCGATGTGGCCGCGGCTCAAGGCCGCGCAATACAGCTCAAACGAGCGCGCCGGTCAGGCGCGCGAGAGCGGGGGACGGTCGAGCAGGGGAGGGATACGGCTGAGGAAGGCGGCCGGAATGTGCAAAACCGGCCCGCCGTTCAATTCCAGCCCCGTCAAAGCCTCGGGCTGGTGGAGAATGAAAGAAAAAACATGATGGCAGTGATTGCCGTGATGGCCATCTGCGCTGTACTGCTCGCCATCGGCATTGCCGGCATCTGTGAGATCCTGGACAGAATGCCCGGTATTGTGATGATCGTGGTCATGTACATGCATGCCCACCGCATCCACATCTGCATGCCCATGAAACCCGAGCGCCACCGACCAGGCGGACTGGAGCGGGATGATGAGCATGATGATCAGGGCAATAAGACGACGCATGCGGCGAATTCTACAGAATTAATCGTATCCGCCAAGTGTATGTTCATACCGTCAGGTCGTGACGATATCCTCTTGCAGCAAGGCAGCGCCGACGAAGCCCTTGATATGCGGGAGCCCGGCTTCCGCTTCCCTTATAGAGGCCCACAGGCTGCCGAACAATCCATCGCTGCCTAGCGTCAACGCGGAAATGCGGCCGTCACGAAGTGCGGATTTGCAGGCCCAATCCGGCAGTACCGCGACGCCTTGAGCCAAGGCCGCAAGTTCCAGGAGGAGGGTCGTGCTCTCGGCCTGCCGGACCCGTGCTGGTTCCACACTTGCCGGCCAGAGAAAACGGGTAAATATATCCAGCCGAGCGCGTTCTACGGGGTAAACCAGAAGAGTCTCTCCCCGCAGATCGTCCGCCCTTACATGGGTGTGTTGCGACAGGGAGTGGCCGGCGGAGACAACGAGCTTCAGTTCATAGTCGAACAGGCGGCGCCAGGCCAGGCCGGGCAGCTCCCGGCGGTCAGGAGTCAGCACCACATCCAGGCTGCCATCCAGCAGCCGCGGCAGGGGGTCGAGGCTGGCGGAGAGCACCACGTCAAGCTCCACTTCCGGAAAGCTTTCCCGATAGCTGGCCAGGAGCGGCAGCACCCATTCCAGACAACTGTGGCACTCCCCGGCGATGTAGAGCCTTCCCGTGGCGCCGCGCGTGAGCCGATTCATGCCAGCCAGCGTTTCGTCCACCTTGGGCAGGATCTGGCCCGCCAAATCGACCAGCATCTGCCCGGCATAAGTAAGTTTGAGCGGCCGGGCTCCCCGGTTGATCAGGGCAAGGCCCAGTCGTTCTTCCAGTTCCTTGATCTGGTGCGACAGGGCGGACTGGGTCAGGTGCAGCCTGACGGACGCCGCCGTCAGGCTGCCGGTCTCGACCAAGGCCGTGAGGGTGCGCAGGTGTCTCAGATCAATCATGAATATCTCTCAACTAATAATGAAAATATATCGTTTGTATTCATTCTGAGGCATGAGGATACTGCTCCGCTACATATTTTGCAGGAGCACAACAGAATGACCACCATCCATACCTTGGGCTACCCGCGCATGGGCGAGGCGCGCGAGCTGAAATTCGCGCTGGAAAAGTTCTGGCGCGGCGAAATCGGTGCGGCCGAACTCGAACAAACCGGCAAAGAGCTGCGCGCCCACAACTGGCAGGCGCAAAAGGATGCCGGCCTGGACTTCGTCACCGTCGGCGACTTCGCTTATTACGACCACATGCTCAATCACATTCAATTGCTGGGCTGCGAGCCGGCGCGCTTCGGGTTTTCCGATGAGGACGAGCTGACGCGCTATTTCACTATGGCGCGCGGGCAGATCAGCGCGCACGAGGCGGGCTGCGACTGTGGTTCGCACAGCACCTGGGCGCTGGAAATGACCAAGTGGTTCGATACCAATTACCACTACCTGGTGCCGGAATTTCATCCGGACACCGCATTCAGGCTAGGTTCGGAACGCCTGTTCGGCGAAGTGTCGGAAGCGCAGGCGCTGGGCCACCGGGCCAAGGCCGTATTGGTCGGCCCGCTGACTTTCCTCTATCTGGGCAAGTCCAAAACAGCCGGATTCGACAGGCTGTCGCTGCTGGAGAAACTGCTGCCGGTCTATGGCGAGTTGCTAGCCCGTCTCAAGCAACAAGGCGTCGAATGGGTGCAGATCGACGAGCCCATTCTGGGGCTGGATTTGCCGGACACTTGGCGCAATGCATTCGAACCGGCTTACCATCTCCTGAATGCCGCCGGGGCCAAACTTCTGCTCGCTACCTACTTCAGTCCCTTGCAGGAGAATCTGTCGATGGCCTGCAAGCTGCCCGTGGCAGGGCTGCACGTAGACGCAGTGCGCGCGCCGCAGGAACTCGCGCAGATCGCCGACTGGCTGCCCGCCCACAAGCTGCTCAGTGTCGGCATCGTCGATGGCCGCAATATCTGGCGCGCCGATCTGGGCGCGGCGCTGGCCGTGCTGAAACCGCTGGCTGAAAAACGCCCACTGGCCTTGGCGCCGTCCTGCTCACTCTTGCACGTGCCGCTGGATCTTAATCTGGAGACCGCGCTCGATCCCGAACTGAAATCCTGGCTGGCGTTCGCGCGGCAGAAGCTGGATGAGATCGCCGTACTCAAGGCCGCGCTCTCGCAAGGAAAAGGGGCAGTTGCGGGCAAACTCGAAGCGGCCCGCTGCGCGCTCGCCGCACGTCGATCGAGCCCGATGGTCCATTGTGCGCCGGTCAAGCGGCGTGCGGCGTCGCTCGATCCCAGGGCGGACCGCCGCGATTCTCCCTTCCCCATCCGCCAGGTCAAACAGCGCACGCGCTTCAAGCTGCCCGCCTACCCCACGACGACCATCGGCTCGTTTCCGCAAACGCCGGAGATTCGCGCCGCCCGCGCGGCCTTCAAGCGCGGCGGGCTGAGCGCGGAAGCCTACGAGGCCGCGATGAAGCACGAGATTGCACACGCCGTGAAAATCCAGGAGCAACTGGGCCTGGATGTGCTGGTGCACGGCGAGGCCGAGCGCAACGACATGGTGGAATATTTCGGCGAGCAACTGGAGGGATTCGCCTTCACTCAGCATGGCTGGGTACAGAGCTACGGCTCGCGCTGCGTCAAGCCGCCCATCATTTTCGGCGACGTGTCGCGGCCGCGCCCGATGACAGTGGAATGGGCGCGCTATGCGCAATCGCTGACAGATAAACCCATGAAGGGCATGCTCACGGGGCCTGTGACCATCCTGCAATGGTCCTTCGTGCGCGACGATCAGCCAAGATCGGAAACCTGCCTGCAGATCGCGCTGGCGATCCGCGATGAAGTCGTCGGACTGGAGGCGGCCGGCATCCCCATCATCCAGATCGACGAGCCCGCCATCCGCGAAGGACTGCCGCTGCATCGTGCGCAATGGAAGGATTATCTCGCCTGGGCGGTGCGCGCCTTCCGCGTCAGTGCCTCGGGCGTGGCCGACGAAACCCAGATCCATACCCACATGTGCTACTCGGAATTCAACGACATCCTGCCCGAGATCGCCGCGATGGACGCCGACGTCATCACCATCGAGACCAGCCGGTCGGATATGGAGTTGTTGCGCGGCTTCGGCGAATTCAAGTATCCCAACGAAATCGGCCCAGGCGTGTGGGACATCCACTCTCCGCGCGTGCCCGCGGTCGAGGAAATGGTGCGGCTGATGAAAAAAGCCTTTGCCGTCATTCCGTCGGAAAACCTCTGGGTCAACCCGGACTGTGGGCTGAAAACCCGGGGCTGGGTGGAAACCCTGGCTTCGCTCAGGAACATGGTCGAAGCTGCTAGATATCTGAGGGGGGTTAGTGAAGTTGGGATGGGCTGGAGCGTTTCAGATAGTGGGCTACTTGCTAACAGTTCTATGCAGCCACAAGCAGAAGTTTGTGGTTTGATGTCCTCGACCGTCTTCTGTTCGACCTCTGCTGCCGGCGGCGTTGGCTGAATTGAATGGCCGGTGTGGAGTTGGTTGCAGACGTTGGCGCGGTAGATTGCTTGAACCATCGCTTTTGCAAGTGGCTAGCGACAATACCCGACCCAGCACGGAATTGAGCGATATCAAAAATACTGTCTTCAGCGCCAGCGTCAACCCGTTCGAGAACTTCAAAAGCGCCGATTTTTTCCTACAAGTCCTCTATACTGATGTTGCAATTAGGCAAGAACGGTGATCTCCTGAAAATTGCCGGTTAGTCAGCTCCTGCCACAATGGGAGTTTGCCGAATAGATTGTGGGGGACGCCTCGGCCACGGTCGGGGCGTTCGTTTATGAACGCTTCTTCAGGAAGCTCGCCGAAGGCCAGTACAACCAGAAGTCGGTCACGTCCGACTGGAAGATGATCGAAGGCGGGCGCTGGATCACTCAGGGCCGCGAGGACATCGGCAAGGCCGACTTCACCAGCAAGGAAATGCCCGACCGCATCGCCCAGTTTCCCAAGAACATGCAGTACGTGTTCGCGGCCTACAGCCCGGAAACCACCACGCTCCACGTCGAGGTGCAGCGCATCGAGAAGATGCCCAACGGCAAGATCGAGGTCAGGAACGCCGACTTCACGCCCTGGCACGGCGAACACTGGGCGTACGCCAAGAAATACCCCGCCCCGGCCGAATTGGCCCTCGACCCCTTCCGCGCCGGCGTCAATCCGTCCGAGAGCTAAGGGCACCGATGCCTCCGACAAGGTCTTCCACAACGTCTCCTGGATCGCGGCCAGGGTCATCATCGGCCACGCCCAGCGCTACTAAATGCGCCGATTTCGTTCGTCGCCGTCACCTAGTCCCGCTTCACCCAGCAGGTGAAGACCTCGGAAGGTCTGCTCTCCTCCAGCGTCACCGTAATTGTGCGGGGCTTTACCAAGCCGGTTTGCTAACGCATCATCCGACTGCTCAGGAGTCGCGAGCGGACACACAAACCCGGCAAGGCCGAAGACAGCAATGGCCGAGAAGCGGACCTCAGCCTTTGCTAGGCTGATTTCCTGCTTCGGGTGTATCTGCGTCATGTACTGTTGCAAATTCACCAAACAGTTCCAACGTGCATTTCTGGCACAGGGTTATTTCAACAGTTGTGCCATCACCCCATACAGACCCATATCCGCCTGTGTTTCTCCAGTGCATCATCTCCTGCATCTCTACGTAATCATCGGCTTCATGTTGTGCCTTACACCGGTCACACTTAAACCCTATGCATCTTTGTTCTGTTACTTGAATATCTTTGTAAAACAGTGGCATTTTCAATCTCCCACACATAAGAACATGCTCACCCTTACGCCCAAAGCGGTTAAGAACAGCAACTTGTGCCGTCACAACAGCCCGCATTAACACTTGGCCGATCAGGGACAGACTCTTTGGTGCATTCGCAAATATCAAACAGCGCCACCATAAGCTATGGCGGCCAGCACTTTCCTTACCTCATCGGTACCTGTGTCGGTATCGAGAAGGGATAAAGGAGGTTCGCCCAAGACTGAGTTGGGTTCGAGCATCCACCGCTTTGCAAGGTCGGGGGCAGCAAAAACTTCCTCAACCTCGGCCTGAATCTGCGCGATACGCGCCAATCTCTCGGATTCCATGGGGCCGAGCCTAAAGCCTAACTTGATCATTTGGGTAACGGAAAAACTCGATATCCCCAGCAGTTCTGAAAGCCTCATCTGCGAGATGCCGTAATATTGGCAAGCGCCTTCTAGAAACGTGACTTCCACCCCTTGCCGGATCATCTCGATTCTTTTCAAGGGCGGCATTTTTCGAACTGTATCTCCCCATTTGGAGAATAAATGTTCGGCCGACATTACTATCCCTTCTCCAGAAATTTGTTGATGGCGGTCTTCAGGTCCGATACGCGCAGCACGGTCAATTCACTGCCGGGCAGGTAGACACCGGTATCGACGAAAAAGTGACTTCGGTACAAGGTTGGTCGTGCAACGATGTTGTGGCCCACAAATGTCAGGCCGATCCCGGGCTCCATTTCCATACCCGGTGCAACCAGGAAACCTTCCCGCTCTTCCAGGGCTACCGGGATCTGGTTGAAAAGCCGGCGGCTCCACAGGAATGACTCCTTTTGCCTGGCGTCGTCGGCCAAAGGGAATTTCTCATCGTCCAGCAGCACGGCGGGATTCTGGTAACCGCCCGCTTCGCAGCGGTCGGCATGGACTACCCAGAAGCCCTGTGGACCCTCCACGTGCAGCGCAAATGGGGCCTCGGCGAGCTTGGGGAGTATCTTCTCCTTGAGGTGCTGGATTTGTACCTCATTCAGGCCATACAGCCAATCCTGGTCGCAATAGGCGGGCCGCCAGTCCGGGAATTTCGAGAGCTCGTACTTGATGAAACCGGGCAGGTCCTCCTCGTGGTTCCCCCTGACGAAATGAAACCACGGCTCGAAGACCAGGCCGAGGGTGCCGAAGCTGTCGGGGCCGCGGTCGTTCAGGTCGCCGGTGCAGAAAAGCCGGTCTTTGCCAAAATCGAAACCCAGATGGTCAAGCTTCTCCATCAGGAGCTGTCTGTGGCCGTGCAGGTCGCCACAGACATAGTCTTCGCCGATTTCATTGGTTGGGAGATACTTGATCATCAGATTAACTGGCCTCGGCAAGGTACCAGACATCGATCAAGGGGCCAATAACAGCGGATTCAACTTCAGGTCTGGACAATAGCCATTGTCGAACTGACTCGCGGTCGTCCTCGGTCGCGGAACCACGACTGCGATGCGCAACAAATCCGCCCTTGAGCCATCCAGTGAAACTCAGCGATCGAGGCTCGATGACCCCCAACAGTAATGCCTCAACAAGCGATTCTTGTTCCTCTGGTGTGTATGAACCCGTCAATTTCACTTTGGTCTCAAATCCAAGCTCCTGAAATTCGCCAACGCGCAACTTCTTGCGAAGCCGACGGCTGCGCTTCTTGCCGGGTGAACATGCGGGCTGAAGTGTATTGCCGCCGGTCAGGCCGGCAGCCGACAGATCGGCAGGGGAAGATTGTTTCATCAGATTGCCTCCGTCAAACCTTGGGCAGCCAGCAACCGGCTCACTCCCTGCTGCACCGCCAGGTATTTCGTCAAGGTCTCATACCGGGATGCGGTGAGTATCGTCTTGCCCCCCAGTTTCATTTCGATGCACTTCTTGCCGTTGAGCTTGATCCAGTAAAGGCGATCTCCCGTGGCCAAGTTGATAAGCTCGCCGCCCAGCGTTTCTCTGAATTGCGGCAAGTCGCGCAGCAGGCACCATATTTCCCCTTGTCGTTCCCGGGTTTCGTCCTCGATCACGATTTTTGGCTCGGGTTTCTCCTGGCCGCCGCCAACTACATGGTAGACCGCCCTGCCGCCGAACCACATCGCGGCCGCGCCCAACAGGACGGACGGCATGATCATGAAGAGTCCGGCCGTGGCGTTGACATAGGCATAGAGCCCCCATTCGGCCAAAGCCACCAGGCCAGCGCATAGCACACCGACCAGCATGCCCCAACGGGAGGCCCGCCGCTCCGCGGGGGGATCGTCCTCCGTGTACATCCAGAGCAGGAAGCCCAAGATGGCCACTATCGAGGTGACCATGCCACCGATCACCGCCATGTCGTTCTCATTCATGATGTTCTCCTTTTCCAAACAGATGTCCTATGGATCGCAACCCACGCTTGATCAGCCACCAGCCCAACCTGGCTGGCGCAAAATATCCCGGCAGGGTTTCCCGGCCGGCGTTCCACATTGCTTTGAAAAAGCCATCTTGGGGCCCGGTGTATACCGGGTTCAGGCGCTGCCACTCGGTTCTGATTTCTTCCTTGAACATGGTTTTTTTACCTCCTCAGTCCACGCTACCAGACGCAAACCCCGAATCAAGTACCACGTAGGGACGATTTTTGAGGTGCCTGTGATAGCGCCCAAACCCCGCCTTGCGTGGCGCCATGCGGCTGACCAGATCCATGTGCCCCGAGTGGCGGTCGGCCATCGACAGGATCGAGGCCTCAAGTGAGGCCGGCTCCCTGATGCCGAGCCACTCGGCCCCCTTGGCCGAGGTTAGCGCATGCAGGAGCGCGAGATAGTGGGGCTCGGGCAGAAGGATCCGGTTGCTCTCCCGGGCTGCGGCAATCCATTCGAGCACCGTATGGCGGTGCCCCACCAGCGCACCGCGGTCGGAGAGGGTGAACGTCCGGCGTGCGCGGTCGTAGCGGTACTCGTCAGCCTTGCCGATGTCGTGGAGCAGGGCGGCGGCGAGCAGCACCGGCCGGTACACCTGGGCGTTCTCGCCCGACAGCCCGAGGGCCTGCTCTGCCGTCTCGATCGTATGCCTGAGGTTCCCGTTCCACTCGTTGTGGTGCCCGTTGATGGAGGACGGGCCGGTCATGAAGCGGTGGCAGCGCCCGGCGTCCCAGAGCACGGCGTTGTAGAGGTGCTGGAGAGGCCTCGACATCGCGTCCCACAGTTTGCGGCCCCGCTCGATCAACCTTCTATCCTTGACCCAACCGGAAGGGATGGTGTCGAACAGGTTGAGGTTCGCGTCCGAGCGCTCCAGCAGCACCAGCCGGTTGATCCGGATGGCGCCGTTGCAGCAGGTCGGCTTGCCCATCCAGCGGATGGAGACCAGGCTCCCCGCCCTCAGGCGGCTGTCGATGTGTGCGGTCATCCAGGTCACACGCATGCTGGCTTTCTCATGGAACAGCACCGCCTCGTTGACCTGGTTGCGGGAATTCGGCGCAGGGATGCGGGTAATCGAAAGCACCCTGAAAACCACCGGCAGCTGGCCGGGTACCGGGTCAGGTGTCGCGGCAGGGACGAGTAACTTGTGCTCAGACATGTGAAGCCTCCTTCTTGTCTTGTTGTGCGGCAACTGGGGTGCCCATGACGCCGGTCAGCAGGCGTTCGAATGCCGAGCCGTCCTTGCGGGTCAGGTTGGGCACGAATCGGGCGTACACCCGGAACAGCATCTCGGTGGTGGTGTGGCCAAGCTGCATGGCGATCCACTGGGGGCTTTCCCCCGAGGCGAGCCACAGGGTCGCGGCCGTGTGGCGGCACTGGTAGGGGCGCCGCTTCTTGAGGCCCAGATGGCGAAGCAGGGGATACCAGACCCGGTTGGTGATGTTCTTGTGGTCGAGGGGCTTGCCTTCGCGGTTGCAGAACACGAAGACTGATTTGCCCGTGGCCTGGTGCTGTGATTTCAGGGCGTCATAGACCAGCTGGCTCATCTGGATGTCGCGCTGGCTACCATCCGTCTTGGTGTATTCCTCCTCGCCGTCGACGATGGTTTCCCTGACCAGAATCAGGCGCCGCTCGAAATCGACGAATTTCCACTTGAGGCCGTCGATCTCGCCGGTGCGCATGCCCGTGAAGAAGCGCACCGTGAAGTAGTTGCGGAAGTCCGGGCGCACGGTTTCGAGTATCGATTTGACCTCGTCGAGGGTGAAGGGCTCGACGTCGGTGCGCTTCACCTTCAACTGCTTGATATGGTCGAAGGGTGTGCGAAAATCGAAGCGGTCGGCCGCTTCATTGAGGATTTGCCTCAACGGGTTCAGCATCTTGTTGATCCTTGCAGATGAGAGTGGAGTTTGCTTGCCCCGCGCAGTGACTTTGCCGAGTTTGGCGCGGAAGGCGAGCACGTCAGCTTTGGAGATCTGGCCGACCGCCTTATCGCCGAATTCGGGGATCAAGGACTTGTCGAGCACGTTCCGGACGGTCTCCTTGTAGGAGCGCCGCCATTCGACTTCCTTCTCCTGGTACCAGACCTCCGCGAAATCGCGGAAGAGCGGAGTAGGGCCGGCTGCCGCCTCTTGGGAGGCGGTGGTGGACTCGCTGGCCAGGTTAGCCGGCTCGAATTTGTCGGCGTTGCGCGTGTTCGGGAAGAACTTTGTGTACTCGAACGTTCCGGTCGCGATCTCCGTTTCGATGCGCTCCATCACTTTCTGGAGCTTTTTACGGTTGGCAGGGGTATCCGGAAGGGCGGTGTATTCCCGGCAGCGATGCCCCCTGTAGCGGAAATCGAAGAAAAGCGAGCCGGTCCGCTGCAGCGTCCTGATGCTACCCATGGCACACTCCGCCGTTTGCCATAGGGATGGCAAAGGACTCTTCCGAGGCCCGCCCCATGTCGCGCTCAATGTTTTCCCAGATGTAGAGGATCTTCCGGCCACCAAAAGGGCGGATGTAATGCGTCCCCTCGATCAGGACACTGTCTTTGAGCCGGTCGCGAATCGTCCGCGGGTCGTACTTGATGCGTACGGAGAGCTCGTCGGTTGTCAGGTAAGTCAGTGTCATAAGTCATCTCCTTGTTGGATTAAAAACACAGACGAATATAAAAACATACGCCTGTAAATATATTTAATCATTAAGATGCGCAGTGTCAATATCAGGCGATAATATTTTTTTGCAGATATCAACTTAACGTTGCGGGTAAGATCATGATCCGATTCAGACTCAAGGAATTGATCGCCGAAAAGGAGTTCAGGGAGCGACGGGTCATCACAATGACCGAGGTCGCCAATGAAACGGGGATCAACCGGATGACGCTGTCCAAGATCGCCAATCACCCTGGCTACAGCACTGTGACGGACAATCTGGATAGACTTTGCAAATACTTCAATTGCCGCGTAGACCAACTCGCGGAGTACTTGCCCGAAGATTAAATCCTGCGGGCGAGCGCCCAAATAGGAATGGTGCTGCTGTGGGCCAGGAGGGCAGAAGTCAAAAAACGGTGTTTTGAAGCAAGGCCCAGAAAACGTAGGCCAAATATGGGCCAGTTTTGGGCCAATGATGGGCCACTGAGAAAAATGGAAAGCTTTATCAAAGCTAACCATTTGATTTATTGGCGCGCCCGGCGCGATTCGAACGCACGACCCCTGCCTTCGGAGGGCAGTACTCTATCCAGCTGAGCTACGGGCGCGGGAGCGCGAAGCTTATCTTTTTTGGCGCCCCCCGTCCAGACGCGCTTTCCCGGCGCGGCGGCTTTACTTATAATTCGGTCTTTTGAGATTTTTAAGGACTGAACATGGCTGACCCCAACGCCAAAATGACCAAGGCAACGCCCCAGGAAGTGATGGTTTCCGTTGTGCTTGGGTTGGTTGCTCCCCTGATCGCCATCGTGCTGGTTCTTACCCTGGTGAACAAGATCCAGAGCAGCCAGATCGATACGGATAGCCCGGAAATCGCGGAAAAGGCGGTATTGAAGAATATCGCGCCGGTTGCCGTGCTCGCGGCGCGCGAGGCCGGCGCCCAGCGCGTGGAGCGTGGCGGCGAGGAGGTCTACAACGCCGTTTGCATGGCCTGCCATACTTCCGGCGCGCTGGGGGCGCCCAAGCTCGGCAACAAGGGCGATTGGGGCGCGCGTATCGCCCAGGGCTATGACAAGCTGATCGAGAATGCCATCAACGGCATTCGCCAGATGCCCCCGCGCGGCGGCGATGCGGAGCTTTCCGACGCCGAGATCGCGCGCACGGTGGCTTACATGGCCAACAAGGCCGGCGCCAATTTCAAGGCGCCCGAGGCGGCAGCCCCCGCGGCGGCGGCGCCTGAAACGGCCGCTGCCGCAGCGCCCGCCGCGCCTGCAGCGGACGGCAAGGCCGTCTACAGCAACACCTGCGCGCTTTGCCATGCCTCCGGCATGGCCGGCGCGCCCAAGGCCGGCGACAAGGCCGGCTGGGCGCCGCGCATCGCGCAAGGCAATGACATGCTCTACAAGCACGCGATCGAGGGCTTCACCGGCAAGGCCGGCATGATGCCTCCCAAGGGCGGCAATACCAGCCTGGCGGATGCCGACGTGAAGGCGGCGGTGGATTACATGGTGGGGCTCGCCAAGTAAGCGCCTTCCGCTGCCGGAAGCAAAGGCCGCGCAAGCGGCCTTTTTTGTGGGCGCCGCCCCGTGCCGTTCAGCCTGCGGCCAGCATGGCCTTCAGCGCGGCCAGGCGGTCGCTGCCGCTCTGGCGCGATTCCTCCGTGTCCGGCTTGCCGGGCAGGCGGATGTCGCCGCCCATTTCCGCGATGAAGCGGCTCGGCTCGCAGCCCTGCCATTCGCCGGCGCGCTTGCGGCGCTCGCAATAGGTGACGGTCAGCGATTTGCGCGCGCGCGTGATGCCGACGTACATCAGCCGGCGTTCCTCCTCCAGCCGCCCTTCCTCGGCGGCTTCGCGGTGCGGCAGGATGTTTTCCTCCACGCCGACCAGGAACACGTGGTCATATTCCAGGCCCTTGGCGGCGTGCAGGGTGGAGAGCTTGACCAGATCGGCCTCCTCGTCCTCGCGCTCGTCGAGCAGGGTGATGAGCGCGACCATCTGGGTCAGCTCCAGCAGGTTCTTCTCGTCCTCCTCGCCGCGCTTTTTCAGCCAGTTGAGGAAGTCGCGCACGTTGTTCCAGCGCGTTTCCGCGGCGCGCGGCTCCTCGTTGTCGTAGAGCCAGGCCTCGTAGCCGATGGCCTGCATGAGGTCGTCGAGCACCTGCTCGGCGGGCTCCTTCTCGGCGCGGAAGGCGATGCGGTTGATGAACTCGCAGAACTCGCGCAAGGGCTCCAGCTGGCGCGCGTTCAGACGCACTTCCGCGGCGCTGCTGAACACCGCCTCGAACAGGCTCACGTGCAGGTCGGCCGCCACCGCGCCGAGCGCCTCCAGGGTGGCGGCGCCGATGCCGCGCCGGGGCGTGGTCACGGCGCGGATGAAGGCGGGGTCGTCGTCGGCGTTGGCGACGAGGCGCAGATAGGCGGTGATGTCCTTGATCTCGGCCTTGTCGAAGAAGGACTGGCCGCCGGACAGCTTGTAAGGAATCTTCTCGTTGCGCAGCGCCTGCTCGAACACGCGCGCCTGATGGTTGCCGCGGTAGAGGATGGCGTAATCGCGAAAGCGCGCGCGATGCTGCATCTTGTGCGCCAGCATGCGCATGACCACGGATTCGGCTTCCTGCGCGTCGTCCTTGGCGACGATGACCTGGATGGCG
>JANJWO010000006.1 GCA_024709485.1 Hydrogenophilaceae bacterium
AGCCGCGGCGGCAAGGTCTTCTGGATCGGCGCCGACGGCCACCTGTGCCACCGGTTCTCGTTCAGAAAGACGGACATGGCCTGGTCCGACGAAAGCGACGTCGCGGCGGCGCGCAAGGTGCTCGAGTCGCTGATCTCGGACGCGTCGCCGCACGTGCTCGAAGGCCGCCTGGAATCCGGCATGGGCCTCGTCTCGAACAACGTGCTGCATACCCGTGAAAGACTTGTGGACAGCGACGATCCCGCGCAGAAACGGCTGCTCTTCCGTGCCCGGTTCTATGACAGGGTGAATCCCGTCCCGACTTGAGCCGATGGGACCTTCGCACGACAGGACCGTGCCCCCCCCTTCACTTAAGGAACGGTTAACCATTGCGCGCCATGCTGTCCCCTGTCGGTTTTAGCACAGGAGAAGATGATGCTCGCGCTCTTACGGTTGGCTGGCCTCGGGAAATCGACGGGGCATGAACGATGAACGGAAACCGAACCGCTGGCCGATACGGCTCTCTCACCATCGGCATCCACTGGTTGACGTTGCTGCTGTTCGTCGCCGTGTACGGAACCATCGAATTGCGGGAACTGTTCGAAAAAGGCAGTGACCCTCGCGAGGCGCTGAAGACTTGGCACTTCATGCTCGGCATGCTGGCCTTCGTGCTGGTCTGGCTGCGGCTGGCAGCGCGCCTGACCGGCCGCGCACCCGCCATCCGGCCGGAGCCTCCGGGTCTGCAGAAGCTGTCGTCCAGACTGTTGCATCTCGCGCTGTATGTGCTGATGATCGGCATGCCGTTGACCGGTTGGCTGGTGCTGAGCGCCGCCGGAAAGCCGATCCCGTTCTTCGGCCTGGAATTGCCTCCCCTGGTCGGTGAAAACATGGGTCTCGCCAGGCAGATCAAGGAACTGCATGAAGTGGTGGGCAAGGTCGGCTATTTCCTCATTGGCCTGCATGTCGCGGCGGCCTTGTATCATCACGCGATCAAGCGTGACAACACGCTGACGCGCATGCTTCCCGAGCGGAGATGAGCCGGACCGACCGTTTGCTCATTCAGAGCTGGCCGGTCAACTGCCACGATGGAACCTGCACCACCGAAGGCAATGGATGGGGACCACCCCGCTTCTACGACCGCGTCGATCCCGAACGCGCCGCCTAAGCCCCGCGGACACACACGGCCTGCGCTGGCCTACACTGCAAGAAGCGCTTTCCCCAACCCATCGCCATGCGCGGATTGCCTGCCCTGCTGTTATGCGCCCTGCTGTGCGGGCCTGTCCATGCGGAGGATGCCAGGATGCAGATCAGCTCTACCGCCTTCAAGCACAACGCCGCCATGCCGGCGCCGCATACCTGCGACGGGCAGGACACTTCGCCGCCGTTGTCCTGGAGCGGCGTGCCGGCCGCGGCAAAAAGCCTGGTGCTGATCGTGGACGACCCCGACGCGCCGGACCCGGCGGCGCCGCGCCGGACCTGGGTGCACTGGCTGCTCTACAACCTGCCGCCGGGCAGCCCGGGCCTGGCCGCGGGAACGCAGGCCCTGCCGCCCGGCACCCTGGAGGGCCGCAACGACTGGAAGCGCACCGGCTATGGCGGCCCCTGTCCGCCCACGGGGCGCCACCGCTATTTCCACAAGCTCTATGCGCTCGATGTCGTGCTGCCAGACCTGGAGCGGCCGGACAAGCCCGCGCTGGAACGGGCGATGCAGGGGCACGTCATTGCGCAGGCGCAGCTCGTCGGCACCTATGCAAAGCGGCGTTGAATGCCTAGGCTTTGCCGCCCGGCCGCGCTGCCGCGCGCTCAGTCGGCAAAGCGGAGGCCGACCTTGAGGCCCTTGCCCCCCGCACCCTCGGCAAGCTCCAGCCTTGCGCCATGCAATTCGGCGATGCGCGCCACGATCGACAGGCCCAGGCCGCTGCCGCTTTCCGTCGCCCCTTCCAGGCGGTGGAAGCGCCTGAGGGCATCCGCGCGCTCGGCCGCGGGAATGCCGGGCCCCTGATCCTGCACTTCCAGCACCGCCGCGCCGTCCGCCCGCCGCACGCTGACGCCCACCTCGGTTTGCGGCGGCGAATAGCGCAGGGCGTTGTCGATGAGGTTTCTCAGCAGGACGGCCAGCAGCCCGGCGTGGCCGCGCACCTCGAGGCGCGCCTCGCCTTCCAGCGCCAGGGCGATGTCCTTCCTGGCCGCCGTCGGCGCGGCTTCGGCCAGCGCCTCCGCCGCCAGCCGGTGCAGGTCGACGGTTTCGGCCTGGCGCTTCCAGGCGTCGTGCTCAAGGCGCGCCAGCGTCAGCAACTGCTCGACCAGGCGCGTGGCGCGGTCGCCGGCGGCGACCGCCTTGGCGATGGCCTGCTCGCGCTCACCGCCGGCGACCGCGCCCTGCGCCACCTGCAGCTGGGTCCTGAGCGCCGCCAGCGGCGTGCGCAGCTCGTGCGCGGCATCGCTGGTGAAGCGGCGCTCGCTTTCGAGCGAGGACTGCACGCGTTCGAGCAGGCTGTTCAGGCGCTCGACCATGGGGGCGATCTCCCTCGGCACCTCGCCTTCGAGCGGGGCGAGATAGCGCGGGTCGCGCTGCGCCAGGGCGGTGCCGATGCGGTTGAGGGGCTTGAGCGCGCCGCCCACGCCGAACCAGACCAGCAGCCCCAGCAGCGGCAATGCCACCACCAGCGGCAGCACGAGCTTTTCCAGAACCTCCATCGCCAGGTGGTCGCGCGCTTCGGTCGCCTCGCCCACCTGCACCAGGTACTTGTCCTCGTCATCCCAGAGACTGAACACGCGCCAGCTGCGGCCGTCCACCGTGACATCGGAAAAGCCTTCCTTCGTCGCCGACAATCGGGTCGGCGGCGCCTCCGGGGAATGCAGCAGCAAGGCCTCGCCTTTCTTGCCTTTCTGCCAGATCTGGAACGCCACGCTGTGCGCGTACTTGTGCAGGGTTTTCACGTGCTCGAGTTCGACCTCGTCGATCTCGTCGCCGATCTGCGCCGCCAGTAGGGCCGCGCTTTGCGCCAGATGCGCGTCCAGCAGTTCCTGCGTTTCCGCGCGCGTCTCCCAGGCGGTGACGGCGGCGGCGGCGAGCCAGACCAGCGCCACGCCGCCCAGCAGGGTGAGCAGCAGGCGACGGCGCACGCTGCCGCGCACGCTCAGGCTGCCTTGCGGTTTCATGGCGCCTCCTTGGGCATCAGGTAGCCGACGCCGCGCAGCGTCTGCACGATGTCGGGGGAGATTTTCTTGCGCAGATGGTGCAGATGCACGTCGATGGCATTGGATTCGATCTCCTCGCCCCAGGCATACAGCGCGGAGGCCAGCTGCTCGCGGGAAAGCACGCGCCCGGCATTGCTCATGAACACCTGCAGCAGATCGAACTCCCGCGCCGAGAGGATTTTCGGCTCGCCGCGATAGCTGACGGTGCGCGCCGCGGGGTCCAGGCTCAGCGCGCCCACGGCGATGAGCGGGGCGGGCTGTCCGCTGGCGCGACGGATCAGCGCGCGCAGCCGCGCGGACAGCTCGCCGAGGTCGAAGGGCTTGACGAGATAGTCGTCGGCGCCGGCATCCAGCCCGATGATGCGGTCTTCCACGGTGTCGCGCGCGGTGAGGATCAGCACCGGCACCGGGTTCTTTTCCTGGCGCAGGGATTTCAGCACCTCGAGCCCGGAGCGCCGCGGCAGCCCGAGATCGAGCACCACCGCGGCATAGGGTTCGGCCGCGATGGCATGCAGCGCGCTCACGCCGTCGCGCACCCAGTCGACGACGAAGCCCCGCTGCCGGAGCCCGGCCTGGATGCCATCGCCCAGCAGGGCGTCGTCTTCAACCACCAGGATGCGCATCGCGGATCGTCAGCCCTCAATCGTCATCGTCATGCCCGCCGTCATAGCCGGCGTGCGCCTCGGCCTGCCCGGAAACCAGGGAATCCAGATTCCCATTAAACCAGAGCCCCCAGAATCCGGCCACTGCGGCAACCAGCAGCAGGGCGACGAGGCCGCGCTTCTGGCGGATGGCGGCGTCGGTTTCGCCCTCCTTGTAGCCGGTGACCATGGCGCGCGCCAGGTTCTCGCGGTGCAGGAAGCTGCTCACGATGACGCCCGCGATGTGCACGCCCACCACCAGCAGCATGAAATTCGCGAGGAACTCATGCACCTCCTCGTACGCTTCGCCGCCGATGTCGTTATAGGTCAGCCAGCCGCTGATCCCCGTGGCCAGCCCCAGCGCCAGCAGCAGGAAGACCGCGACGGCGCCGGCCGGGTTGTGGCCGAGATAATGCCCGGGGCTGCGCGACGCCAGCGACTTCAGGTATTGCCCGATCTTCGCCGGCGAGTAGGCGAAATCGGCGAAGCGCGCATAGCGCGTGCCGGCAAAGCCCCACACCAGGCGGAACGCGATCAGGCCCAGCAGCGTGTAGCCCAGCATCACGTGCAGGGCGCTGTAGCGCTCGCTTTCCGAGGTCAGCCAGGCCCCGGCGAAGCTCAGCGCCAGCAGCCAGTGAAACCAGCGCGTGGGAAGATCCCACACCAGGATTTTCGATTTCATTTTCTTACCCCTTTGGGCAGTTTCAGGCTGCTCTCGGAAAAGTCGCCCTTGTCGGCGGCGGTGTGGCAGGCCGCGCAGTTGGCCGCCGACTTCACCGCCGGGTGCTTCCAGATGTCGCGCGGCAGTTCTTCGGAGTGCTCGTGCACGAACCAGCGCGTCTCGGTGATGCGCAATTGCGGCTTGCCCGCCGCGCGGGTGTCGCGGCGGCCGGCGTTGGCTTCGAGATAGCGCAGGATCTCGGCATGCACGGCCGGTTCCAGGCTGGCGTCGCTGCCGAAATGCTTGTCCAGGCCATTCATGACCTCGCGCCAGGAGGCGGCCGACAGCAACTGCGGCGGATAGGCCACATGGCAGGACGCGCATTCGGCCTGGTAGGCGGGATTGCGCACGTCGTATCGCTTGCCATCGGCATGCGCGGGCAGGGCGGCGGCCAGCAGGCAGCCGGACAGGAGCATCAGGGATTTTTTCATCATCATTCCTTTCACTTTTTTACCGCTGGCTTGGCCAAGCGCGGCGGCAATCAGCCAGCGCCTTGCGCGAACTTCGCGGTCAAACATGGCCTCATTTCACCGACAGCAGATAGGCCATCACGTCGGCCTTTTCCTCCGCGCTGCAGGCGCGCCCGAGCACGTCGTTGCAGTTGCGCTTGAACCACTTGTCGACCTTGGCCTGGCGGGTGAAGCGGGCGGCATTGGCGGACGGCGCCAACGGCTCGATGACCTTGTTGGTCACCTCGTGCCGGCCAGCGGTGACCGGATTGCTGGTGTGGCAGGAAGAACAGCTCCATTCATGGCCGTGCAGGGAGGTGAAGAAACGCTGGCCCTGCTGGGGCGAAGGCCCCTTGTAGCCGGGATTCTGCTGCTTCGCCTCCTGCGCATAGGCGTTCAGGAAATCCGCCGGCGCTTCGGCGAAAGCGGCGGTGCTGGCTACGGCCAATAAAAACAGACTGACGGAAATGCGCATGGCTTGCTCCTTGGGTGGGTGGGTCGATGGCACCAAGGATGGACAGCCAAAATTAAGCGGGCATTAAGTCATGCCCCTGCCAAGAGAAGGCGCACCGGCTAGGGCTTTTTGTTCTTGATCCCGGTGACCGTGTTCTCGAACTCCTCCCAGGAGGACTCGTGGATGTCGTAGCCTTTCTCCTTCTTGAGGTCGAGGCCCTCGCGAACGTATTCGTCCTCTTCGTCCGCGGCGATGTCCATTTCCCGCACCGCCGCCTCCGCCGCCTGCCCCTTGCCGCGGATCGGGAAGCGCCAGAAGATGCGCTCCAGCTCGACGCCGCAGGCGTGGCGTATATGCATGCGCAGGGTGATTTCGATGATGTGGGAATAGCGGAACCGCTTCATCGGTTCCGACTCGACGAAGGCGATATAGCTTTTGCCGTCCGGGCGCGGGATGGCCTCGACCGCAACCTCGATGCCGTCCGCGCGGAAATATTCGATGATCGTCCGGGCAACCTTCCCGGTGTTTTGCGCCAGGCGCCGCGCCCGCCGCTTGAGCAGCAGCACGTAGCCGAGGATGGCGACAAGGTTGAGGGCGACCAGATACAGCAGCGCCAGGTCGAAGATCACGGTCACGGTCATTATTCCCGGCCTCCTCGTCGAGCTTCCCGGCGGCCCATTGACGGAAAAATCATCAACATGAGTTTTCCGTCAACCGCCCGCCTGCTCCGGCATGCCCGCAGAAAATCTCGCCCGGAGCATTGCGAAGCAAGGTTTTAGGTAGTTAAAATAAAAAACTTTTCGCCATTTTTGGCCCTGCCGCTTTTTTGAACACGTCATGAACAGTCAAGACCGTCTCCAAGGCACGCTCTACCGCCCCGAGTTTGAGCAGGATTCCTGCGGTTTCGGGCTCATCGCCCAGCTGGATGACCGACCTTCGCACACCCTGGTGCAGCGCGCCATCCACTCCCTTGGCTGCATGACCCACCGCGGCGCCATCGCCGCCGACGGCCTCTCCGGCGACGGCTGCGGCCTGCTGTTCAAGACGCCCGACGCCTTCCTGCGCGCAGTGGCCGCCGAGGCCGGCCTCACCCTCGCCGGGCGCTATGCCGCCGGCCTGGTGTTCCTGTCCCAGGACGAGGCCGCGCGCAAGGCCGCCAAGGACACGCTGCGCCGCGAACTGCAGGCGCAGCAGCTGGAAATCGCCGGCTTCCGCGCCGTGCCCGTCGACACCCGGGTTTGCGGCCAGTACGCCCTGGCCTCGCTGCCGGTGATCGAGCAGCTGTTCGTGAACTGCCCGGACAGCCTGGGCGAGGCGCATTTCGAGCGCGCCCTCTATATCGCGCGCCGCCGCGCGGAAAAGGCGCTCGCCGCCGACAAGGCGTTCTACATCCCCACCCTGTCCTCGCGCGTGATTGCCTACAAGGGCCTGGTGATGCCGGAAAACCTGCCGCTATTCTACCCCGACCTCAACGACGCGCGCTTCGCCTCGTCGCTGATCGTGTTCCACCAGCGCTTCTCCACCAACACCTGGCCGCAGTGGAAGCTGGCGCAGCCCTTCCGCTTCCTCGCCCACAACGGCGAGATCAACACCGTGCAGGGCAACCGCAACTGGAGCCGCGCGCGCGAGATGAAGTTCGAGAGCGAGCTCATCCCCAACATGGACGACGTGCGCCCGATCGTCAACACCGACGGCTCCGACTCCAGCTCGCTCGACAACATGCTGGAAGGCCTGGTCATGGGCGGCACCAGCCTGTTCCGCGCGGTGCGCCTCTTGGTGCCGCCGGCCTGGCAGAACGTCGAGGACATGGACCCCGACATGCGCGCCTTTTACCAATACAACTCCATGCACATGGAAGCCTGGGACGGCCCCGCCGGCATGGTGATGACCGACGGCCGCTACGGCGTCTGCGCGCTGGACCGCAACGGCCTCAGGCCCGCACGCTGGATATTGACCAAGGACCGCATCCTCACCATCGCCTCGGAGGTGGGGGTGTGGGATTACGGCGCGGAGAACGTCGACAAGAAGGGCCGCGTCAAGCCCGGGCAGATGGTGGCGGCCGATCTTGCCACCGGCAGGCTGCTGCTGCCGGAAGACATCGATGCCGAACTGAAGTCCGCCCATCCCTACCGCGAGTGGCTGAAGGAGGCCATCAAGCTCGAAGTCGGCGCCTATCCCGACGGCGACCTGCAGACGCTGGATGCCGCCAGCCTGCTCACGCACCAGAAGCTGTTCAACGTCAGCCTGGAGGAACGCGACCAGCTGCTGCGCGTGCTGGCGGAAGACGGCCAGGAAGCCGTCGGCTCCATGGGCGACGACACCCCCATGGCGGTGCTCTCGCAGAAAGTGCGCTCGCCCTTTGACTACCTGCGCCAGCAGTTCGCGCAGGTCACCAATCCGCCGATCGACCCGATCCGCGAAGCCATCGTCATGTCGCTCGCCACCTGCTTCGGCCCCGAGCGCAACCTGTTCCAGGAATCCCGGGCACACGCGCACCGCCTGGAAGTGAGCACGCCGCTGCTGTCGGAGACCGCGTTCAAGGCCATTACTTCGCAGACCGACCCGGCCTTCCGGAGCCGGCGCCTGTCGCTCAACTACGACCCCGCCCGGCTCACGCTGAAAGCCGCCATCGAGCAACTGGCGGCCGCGGCGGTGGCCGCCATCAAGGACGGCGCGGTGATCCTGGTGCTGTCCGACCGCGACATTTCCGACAAGACCCTGCCGATCCCGGCGCTGTTCGCCGTGGGCGCGGTGCACCACGCGCTGATCGACGCCGGCCTGCGCTGCAACGCCAACATCGTGGCCGAAACCGGCAGCGTGCGCGATCCGCACCAGTACGCCTGCCTGATCGGCTACGGCGCCACCGCCGTGCATCCCTATCTCGCCTATCAGGTCATCGCCGAGCAGGTGAACTCCGGCGAATGCGCGGTGCCGCTCGACAAGGCGCTGTCCAACTACCGCAAGGGCATGGACAAGGGCCTTTACAAGGTGCTGTCCAAGATGGGCATTTCGCTGGTGGCAAGCTACCGCGGCGCCCAGCTGTTCGAGGCCGTCGGCCTCAACGAGGAAGTCATCGAGCTTTCCTTGAAAGGCACGGTGTCGCGCGTGTCCGGCGCCGACTTCAGCGATTTCGAGGCCGACCAGAAGCTGCTGCACAAGCACGCCTACAATCCGCTGAAGCGCCTGTCCGCCGGCGGCTTGCTCAAGTTCATGTTCGGCGAGGAATTCCACGCCTACAACCCCGACGTGGTGCAGCAGCTGCAGAAGGCCGTGCAGACCGGCAGCTACGCCGAGTACAAGAAATATTCCGAGATCGTCAACACCCGCCCGGTGGCGATGATGCGCGACCTCATGCAGGTGAAGTTCGGCGCCAACCAGCCGATTCCCCTCGACGAGGTCGAGCCGCTCGAAGAGATCTTGAAGCGCTTCGACTCCGCCGGCATGAGCCTGGGCGCGCTGTCGCCGGAGGCGCACGAGGCGCTGGCCGAGGGCATGAACCGCATCGGCGGCCGCTCCAACTCGGGCGAAGGCGGCGAGGACCCCAAACGCTACGGCACCGCCAAGATGTCCAAGATCAAGCAGGTGGCCTCCGGCCGCTTCGGCGTGACGCCCGCCTACCTGATCAACGCCGAGGTGCTGCAGATCAAGATCGCCCAGGGCGCCAAGCCCGGCGAGGGCGGCCAGCTGCCCAGCAACAAGGTGACGCCGCTCATCGCCAGCTTGCGCCACTGCAAGCCGGGCACGCTGCTGATTTCGCCGCCGCCGCACCACGACATCTATTCCATCGAAGATCTGGCGCAGCTGATTTTCGACTTGAAGCAGATCAACCCCGCCGCGCAGGTGTCGGTGAAGCTGGTAGCCGAACCCGGCGTGGGCACGGTCGCCGCCGGCGTGGCCAAGGCCTATGCCGACCTCATCACCATTTCCGGCTATGACGGCGGCACCGGCGCCTCCCCGCTCTCCTCGGTGAAATATGCCGGCACGCCCTGGGAGCTGGGGCTGTCCGAAGCCCAGCAGGTGCTGCGCGCCAACGGGCTGCGCGGGCGGGTCAGGGTGCAGACCGACGGCGGCTTGAAGACCGGGCTGGACGTGGTCAAGGCCGCGATCCTCGGCGCCGAGTCCTTCGGCTTTGGCACCGGGCCCATGGTGGCGCTGGGCTGCAAGTATCTGCGCATCTGCCATCTCAACAACTGCGCCACCGGCGTCGCCACTCAGAACGACAAGCTGCGCAAGGAGCACTTCATCGGCCTGCCCGACATGGTGGTGAACTACTTCACCTTCATGGCCATGGAAACCCGCGAACTGATGGCGCAGCTGGGCATTCGCAAGCTCACCGACCTCATCGGCCGCACCGATCTGATCGAGCTGCAGCCCGGCCAGACGGCCAGGCAGCAGAAGCTCAAGCTCGACGCGCTGCTGAGCCAGGGCGGCATCCCCACCGATGCGCCGCGCTTCGCGCAGCAGGAGCGCAACCCCTCGTTCGACAAGGGCGAGCTGGCGGAAAAAATGGTGGCCGACTGCGCGCCCTACATCAAGAGCGGCAGGAAGAAGGCCTTCACCTACGCCATCCGCAACGTGAACCGCTCCATCGGCGCGCGCCTCTCGGGCGAGATCGCGCGCGCGCGCGGCAATGCCGGCCTGCCCGACGACACCCTGCACCTCAAGCTCTTGGGCTCGGCCGGCCAGAGCTTCGGCGTATGGAACGCCAACGGCCTCACCCTGGAACTGGAAGGCGACGCCAACGACTACGTCGGCAAGGGCATGAACGGCGGCCGCCTGGTGATCTATCCGCCCAAGGTGTCGAGCTTCGAGCCGCACCGCAGCAGCATCATCGGCAACACCTGTTTGTACGGCGCCACCGGCGGCGAGCTGTTCGCCGCCGGCCAGGCCGGCGAGCGCTTCGGCGTGCGCAACTCCGGCGCCTTTGCCGTGATCGAAGGCGCGGGCGACCACTGCTGCGAATACATGACCGGCGGCGCCGTCATCGTGCTGGGCGATACCGGCCCCAACTTCGGCGCCGGCATGTCCGGCGGCATGGCCTTCGTCTACGACGAGTCGGGGAAATTCCCCACCCGCATCAACCACGAGCTGGTGGACGCCAGCAAGCTGGTGGGCGAGGGCAGCGAACCCTACCGCGTGTTCCTGAAAACCGGCATCGCGCGCCACCTGGCGCTCACCGGCAGCCCGCGCGCGAAGTGGCTGCTCGACAACCTCGACACCGAAATCGACAAGTTCTGGCTGGTGAAGCCCAAGCGCATGTCGCTGGAGGCCCTGCTCGACGACCTGCCCGGCGTCCACCAAGAGGCGGCCGCCGCCTGATGAACGCAACGCCTGCAAACACCTTGAACAGGGAGGACTTGAGGACGGGAGGACGACGAAATCGTATCCCCTCATGTCCTCCTTGTTCGTTTTTTCAGGCCGCCCCTCCCACCCTGGGCGGCCTGCCGATACTGGTATGAACAACCATGTCTGACATATTTCAGTTTCTCGACAAACCCCGCCGCGACGGCGAAAAAACCGCGGCGGTGATCCGCATCCACGAGTTCAAGGAAATCTACGCCAAGATGGACGCGGCGCACGCCCAGGAGCAGGCCGGGCGCTGCCTGGGCTGCGGCAATCCCTACTGCGAGTGGAAGTGCCCGGTGCACAACTACATCCCCAACTGGCTGAAGCTCATCGACGAAGGCCGCCTGTTCGAGGCGGCGGAACTCTCGCACCAGACCAACTCGCTGCCCGAGGTGTGCGGCCGCGTGTGCCCGCAGGACCGACTGTGCGAAGGCGCCTGCACGTTGAACAGCGACGGCGTCGACGGCAAGGGCGGCTTCGGCGCGGTGACCATCGGCCAGATCGAGAAATACATTTCCGAGGAAGCCTTCAAGGCCGGCTGGCGCCCCGACATGAGCCAGGTGAAGCCCACCGGCAAGAAGGTCGCCATCATTGGCGCCGGGCCAGCCGGATTGGGTTGCGCCGACGTGCTGGCGCGCAATGGCGTGCAGGCCGTGGTGTTCGACCGCTATCCGGAAATCGGTGGCCTGCTCACCTACGGCATCCCCGAATTCAAAATGGAAAAGTGGGTCATGTCGCGCCGCCGCGAAGTGTTCGCGGCCATGGGCATCGAGTTCCGCCTCAATACCGAAGTCGGCCGCGACGTGCAGATCGCCGATCTCATGCAGGAATACGACGCCGTGTTCCTCGGCATGGGCACCTATACGTACATGAAGGGCGGCTTCCCCGGCGAGGACTTGCCCGGCGTGCTGGAAGCCCTGCCTTTCCTGATTTCCAACGTCAAGAACTGCCTCGGCCAGTTAGGCTCGGACGAAGCCTTCCACGACATGAAAGGCCAGCGCGTGGTGGTGCTGGGCGGCGGCGACACCGCCATGGACTGCAACCGCACCTCGATCCGCCAGGGGGCGATCTCGGTGACCTGCGCCTACCGCCGCGACGAGGCCAACATGCCCGGCTCCAAGCGCGAAGTCGCCAACGCCAAGGAAGAAGGCGTGAAGTTCCTGTGGAACCGCCAGCCGGTGGAAATCGTCGGCGACGGCCGCGTCGAAGGCATCAAGCTCGTCACCACCGAACTCGGCGCGCCCGACGCGCGCGGCCGCCGCACCCCGGTGGTGGTGCCCGGCTCCGAGGAAATCATCCCCTGCGACCGCGTGCTCATCGCCTTCGGCTTCCGTCCCAGCCCGGCGCCGTGGTTCACCGAGCTCGGCCTCACCCTCGACCCGGGCGGCCGCCTCATCGCCAAGGGCAACGCCTTCACCGGCCAGACCGCCAACGAAAAGATCTTTGCCGGCGGCGACATGGTGCGCGGCTCCGACCTCGTGGTCCCCGCGGTGTGGGAAGGGCGCGAAGCGGCCAAGGGCATGCTCGGCTATCTCGGCCTGGCGTAAGCCGCGGCCGCGCCGCACAAAAAGACACGGCCGGGAAATCCCGGCCGTGTGCTTTTTAGTAGCTGCGGCGGATCAGAACAGATAGCTGTAGGTCAGCTGCCAGTTCGTCTGGCTGTGCTCGACGCGCATGCCGTAGTTGCCGTACGGCGCCATCGGGCCGGTGCCGGTCACCGACACTTCCGGCACATGGCTCAGCGCGAAATTGAGTTGCGACTGCTTGTCGAAGGCATAGCCGAAGCCCGCAGTGTAGTGATGCTCCGCGGTTGCCGGCCACAGGTAGTTGACCAGATCGTCGGGAATGGGGTTCTTGCCGTAGTTGTAGCCCGCGCGCGCCGTGAGGCTTTCGCTGATCTTGTAGGAAAGGCCGAGCGCGACCACGGTCTGGTTTTCCCAGTCCTGGCGGAACGGCACCGCGCCGCCGCCCGGCATATGCATGGTGACGGTGTTCATGCTGTCGTTCCACAGCACCTGCTTGAGGTCGAGCGCCGTCATCAGGCGCTCGCTGGCTTGCCAGGCGAAGCCCAGGCCGAGCATCGCCGGCATGTCGAAGCCGGTGACTTTGTAGCCGCCGCCCTTGAGATCGGGCAGATTGCCGGCGGTCTGGTAGACGCCGCCGACGCTCAGCGCCCCATTCAGCCTGTAGGTGAAGCCGAGCTTGGCCGCGAGGCTGTAGCCCTTGGCCTTGCCGGTGAAGTCGCTGTCGTCCTTGAAATTGAGGTCCTTGCTGCCATTGCCGTCCAGATCGACCACGAGGTCCATGCCCGACCATACGACATCGACGCTGCCGCCCAGGCTGAGACGCGGATTGACGCGCCAGGCCAGCGGGAAGATGACGCGGCCCACGCCGACCTGCGCCATGTCGCCGTTGGCATATTCCGTGCCCATGCCGCCCTGGCCGTAGATGCCGGCGCCGTACACCACCTCGCCGTGCTTCCTGACATAGCCAAAGGCCGGCATGTAGAACGCGTCCGCGCTGGAGCCGCCGATGCCCGGCTGGGTTTTCACGTCCGGTCCGACATAGCCGAGCATCACATCCAGGCGCCCGCCTTCCTTCATCAGCGCCAGCGTGGCCGGGTTGTTGGCCATCGCCGCCGTGCCATTGTCGTAGGCCATGGCGGCACCGCCCATGGCGGTGGCGATCGGGCCGTAGCCCTCCATGATCATGCCGTTGGTAGCCAGCGCCAGGCCGGGCACGAAAACGCCCATCGCGGCGAAGCTGGCCGCGATATTCTTGCGACGCATCAAGGAAGCTCCTAACAGGGGGAAACGCAACAAAGACGCGGATTCTACCGAATGCCGCGCCAGGCAAACACCCCGGCCATGTACGGTTATTTGGGCTTCGCGGCGCCCGCGCGAAAATTTCGCCCTGAAACAGACGGTTACAACTCCTTACATCCGGTGACGCCCGGCAAACAAGCGGCTCACCACGCGCGGATACAGTGCGGACGTGCCCCGATGATTGTTTCGATTGCGGCGGCGCACAAAACCAACCGATCAAGGAGTTGCGTGATGAATACCCGAACAATTGTTCAGACCTTGGGGCTGGCTGCGCTGCTGGGCGCCTCTGCCGGCGCCTTTGCGTACGGCAGCGAAGACCACCGCGCCTTCGAGCAGCATCCCGCCTTCAGGGAAAGCCTGCGCCTGATGCAGGAAGTGGACGAGCGCCAGGACAGGCAGATGGAGCGCATTCTCAGTGGCCTTTATGAAAAGCGCATCACCCTGCCGGAGTTTCGCAGGCTGATGGACAGGCAGCGCGACATCCGGAGAATGGAGCGCCAATTCCTGGCGGACGGCCTGTTGAGCCGCGCCGAATACCGCAAGCTCGATGCCGCCCTGAATGCCGCCAGCCGCGGCATCCACCGCGAAGCGCACGACGCCCAGGGCCGCCCCGCCTACGGCGGCGGCCAGGTCTACCGCTGAGTGGGCGCGCGCTGCATGACAGCACAGGCGCTGAAGTTGAGCGCGATATCATCCGATATCGCTCCTACGTTCAAATTTGAGAGGTGAGGACATGAAAGTCAAACTCGTTCTGGGCATGATGCCCCTGTTTTGCGCCGGCGTGGCGCTCGCCACCCCACCGAGCCATGCGCCCGCGCACGGCTGGCGCGCGAAGCACGACCCGTATTACGCCGGCCATAGCGGCCGCAAGTACCGGGAGGACTTCGGCATCCTTTCCGGCCGCTGCAATCGCGACGCCATCGGCGCGGTGCTGGGCGGCGTGGGCGGCGCCGTCATCGGCGGGCAGGTTGCCGGCAGGGACGATCGCGCCGTCGGCATGGTCGTGGGCGGCGTGCTGGGCGCCGTGCTCGGCCATGCCATCGGCGAGGAGCTGGACAAGAGCGACCGCGCCTGCATGGGCCATGCGCTGGAGCTGGGCAAGGCGGGCACCCCGGTCGAGTGGCGCCATGGCGGCCACCATTACCGCTTCACGCCGCGCGGCGACGCCGCCGGCGGCTGCCGCTACGCGACCCTGGTGATGGACCGCCGCAAACCCAGGGAAATTCTTGCCTGCCCCGACCCGCGCGGCGAGTGGACATTCAAAAAGCGCTGACGTGAGCCCATTCAGGCCGGGGCGCCGCCCCGGCCTGTTAAACTCGGGGTTTGAAGAATTTTGCCCAAGCCCATGTCCGCACTCAAAAACGATACCTTCCTGCGCGCCCTGCTGCGCGAGCCCGTCGACTACACGCCCACCTGGCTCATGCGCCAGGCCGGGCGCTATCTGCCGGAATACAACGCGACGCGCGCGCGTGCCGGCGATTTCCTGGCGCTATGCAAGACGCCGGACCTGGCCACCGAGGTGACGCTACAGCCGCTCGCGCGCTATCCGCTGGATGCGGCCATCCTGTTTTCCGACATCCTGACCGTGCCGGACGCCATGGGCCTCGGCCTCTACTTCGCCCAGGGCGAAGGCCCGCGCTTCGAGCGGCCCTTGCGCGAAGAATGGGCGATCCGCGCCCTGGCCGCGCCCGACCCCGCCGACAAGCTGGGCTACGTGCTGGACGCCGTCAGGAGCATCCGCAAGGCGCTGGACGGTTCGGTGCCGCTGATCGGCTTTTCCGGCAGCCCCTTCACACTGGCCTGCTACATGATCGAAGGCAGCGGCTCGGACGACTACCGCACGGTGAAGTCGATGCTGTACCAGCGCCCCGACCTGTTGCACCATATTCTTGAAATCAACACCCGCGCGGTCACCGATTACCTGAACGCGCAAATCGAGGCCGGCGCCCAGGCGGCGATGATTTTCGACACCTGGGGCGGCATGCTGTCCCACCGCGCCTACCGCGAATTCTCGCTGGCCTACATGGCCCGTATCGTGGCCGGCCTCAAAAAGGAAAACGAGGGCCGCCGGGTGCCCAGCATCCTGTTCACCAAAGGCGGTGGACTGTGGCTGGAGGACATGGCCGCCACCGGCTGCGACGCGCTGGGGCTGGACTGGACCATCGAGATCGGCGACGCGCGCAGGCGGGTGGGGGACAAGGTCGCGCTGCAGGGCAATTTCGACCCGCTGTGCCTGATGGGCAGCCCCGAAGCCATCGTGAACGAAGTCGAAGCCATTCTAGAGAGCTACGGGCCGGGTTCCGGCCATGTCTTCAATCTCGGGCACGGCATCAATCAGCATACCCCGCCCGAGAACGTGAACGTGCTGCTCGATGCCATCAGGAAAACCAGCCCCGGCTATCATGCCGGCTAGCGGCCGGATAGCAAATTAGTTGGTACTTATGCACAAATGATGTGTTCCGCACAGGGTTTTTGCGTGCCTGGCTTGACAGCCGGGCAGAAAATATAACTCTCTGTTTATTAAAAACAATCTCCCTTGCCCGTTTTTTGACCGAATCGCCGCGATGGCGTATTTACGCCCTTTGGGAGGAATGGCGAACAGTCATCCACAAAATTATCCACAGATTTCGTGGACAACCCAAAAACCTTTAATAATCATAAAGGTTTAGCTCGATCTTCACGAAATAACAGCAACTTTGGCCGCTAACTAAAGCCTCTTATCCACTGCCCGCCATGCCCCACCAAATCGCACGCGTTGCGCTGGATGTCCCGCTGCCCCGGCTGTTCGATTACCGGGGGAGCGGGCTGGCCGAAGCGGATGTCGGCCGGCGCGTGAAAGTGCCGTTCGGGCGCAAGGAACGGGTGGGGCTGCTGCTTGACATCGCCGACACCAGCGACTGCCCGCCGGAAAAGCTCAAGGCGGTGCTGGCGGTGGACCGGCAGCAGGCGCCGCTCGCCGATGACGTCTTGGCGCTGTTCAGGTTCTGCGCCGACTATTACCACTACCCCGTCGGGCAGATCGCGCTGGCGGCGCTGCCCACGGCTTTGCGGCGCTGGCAATTTCAGGCGCCCGGGCCCGTCATCCGCTTCGCCCTCACGCCCGCTGGCCGGCAGGCCCTGCCCGCAGACCTGCCGGCCAGGGCGGTGGCCCAGCGCCGTCTGGCGGCGCGCCTGGCTTCGGGGCCGGCCGCCTCGACCGAACTGGGCGCGCTCTGCGGCAACGCCGCGCCGGTATTGCGGGCGTGGCTGCAAAAGGGCTGGCTGAAAACCGTCCAGGAAGACGCCGCCGCGCAGCAAGCCGCGCCGCCGCGGCTGCGGGAAGAGCAGCAGGCCGCCTGCGACGCGGTGAGCGCGCGCCTGGGCGAATTCGCGCCGTTCCTGCTGCACGGCATCACCGGCAGCGGCAAGACCGAGGTCTACCTGCGCCTGGTCGAACAGGTGCTGGCGCAGGGCCGCCAGGCGCTGATCCTGGTGCCGGAAATCGGCCTCACGCCGCAATTCACCCAGCGGGTAGCCATGCGCTTTCCCGCCACCGCCATCAGCGTGCTGCACAGCGGCCTGGCCGAAGGCGAGCGGCTGACGCGCTGGCAAAGCGCCCAGGCCGGCCGCGCGCGCATCGTGCTCGGCACGCGCCTGGCGGTGTTCACGCCGCTGCCGGAACTGGGCCTGATCATCGTGGACGAGGAGCACGACGCGTCGTTTTCGCAGCAGGAGGGGCTGCGCTACTCGGCGCGCGACCTTGCCGTGTTCCGCGCCCGCCAGCGCGAGGTCCCGGTTGTGCTCGGCTCGGCCACGCCCAGCCTGGAAAGCTGGCACAACGCCGCCGCCGGGCGCTATGCCCGGCTCACCCTGGCGGCACGCGCCACCGGCGCCAGCCTGCCGGCGCTCGGGCTCATCGACACGCGCCTCGAGAAGCTCGACGAGGGCCTGAGCCGCCCGGCCCTCAAGGCCATCGGCGACACCCTGGGCAGAGGCGAGCAGGCGCTGGTCTTCATCAACCGGCGCGGCTATGCTCCGGCGCTGCATTGTCCGGCCTGCGCCTGGGTGGCGCCCTGCCCGCGCTGCTCCGCGCGCCTCACCCTGCATCTGCGCGAGCGCCGGCTGCGCTGCCACCATTGCGGGCACGAGGAAAGAATCCCTGCGCACTGCCCGGCCTGCGGCAACCCCGACATTCGCGCCCTCGGCCAGGGCACCCAGCGCGTGGAGGAGGCGCTGGCGCGGCACTTTCCGCACGCCGCCGTCGTGCGCGCCGACCGTGACGCGACGCGGCGCAAGGGCAGCTGGGAAGCCATGCAGGCGCAGATTCATGGCGGGAAGGCCGATCTCATCATCGGCACCCAGCTCATCGCCAAGGGCCACGACTTTCCCAACCTCACCCTGGTGACGGTGCTGGACGCCGACGGCGCCCTGTTCAGCCTGGATTTCCGCGCCGAGGAAAGGCTGTTCGCGCAACTGATGCAGGTGGCCGGGCGCGCCGGACGCGCCGACAAGCCCGGCCAGGTGCTGATCCAGACCGGCTTTCCGCAGCATCCGCTATTCGCGCATCTGCTGGCGCACGACTTCGCCGGCTTCGCCCGCGAACAGATGGATCTCCGGCGCGCCGGCATGCTGCCGCCGTTCTCGCGCCAGGCCGTGCTGCGCGCCGAAGCCGGCAGGCTGGCCGATGCCCTGGACTGGCTCGCGGCCGCACGCGCCCTGGCGCCGGCAAGCCCCACCGTTGAAGTGTTCCAGCCGGTGAGCGCACCGATGCTGAAAAAAGCCGGCCTCGAGCGCGCCCAGCTCTGGCTGCAATCCGTCTCGCGGAGCGACTTGCAGCAGCTTTTGCGGGAATGGGCGCCGAAGCTGCATCAGCTGCCGGCGCGCAATGTGCGCTGGCAGCTGGACGTGGACCCGGTGGAGAACTGATCAACCGATCGCTTCTGGCGTGTTGATGTTGGCCATCTCGGCGGGTTCGAAGGACGCCGTGGCGTAGCCCGCGCTTTCCTGAAACCCGCGCACCGAACGCTTGCCGCTCGCCAGATAATCGGCCAGCGCCTGCGCCTGGCTGGCGCGGGCCAGCATGACCGCGGGATGGATCCGCAGGCCGTCATCCGCCACCACGATGCCAACCCCGCGGCTGGCCGCGAGCAGCCGCTCGGCAAGCTGCTTCGGCAGTTGCGGCATGTCGCACGGAACAGTAAGCACCCACTCATGCCGCGCCGCCTGCAAACCGGCGAGCACGCCGGCAAGCGGGCCCTGAAAATCCAGCAGGCTGTCGCGGATTACCGGATAACCGCGGCGCCCATACTCCTCAAGATTGCGATTGGCCGAGATCAGCAACTCGTCGACTTGCGGCGCGAGGCAGGCGATCGCATGGTCGATCAAGGGCTTGCCGCGATAGGGCACCAGCCCCTTGTCGCGCCCGCCCATGCGGCTGCCCTGGCCGCCGGCGAGGATGAGCCCGGTGATCTTCTCGCGCGCCGGCGCCTTCACGCCTGGCGCCGGTAGAGCCGGAAGCGCGCGTCCTTTTCGCCCGGCAAGCCGCCCTCCCAGCGCTTCGTCCAGCCGCCGCCGGGCGCGGCCGGCCGGCGCTCCTTCTGGAAAACCAGCAGCCAGTCGCAGGCGCCGGCCGCGCCGGGCCGGATGTCGAGGCCGCCGTGATACGCCAGCAGATGCCGCAGGGTGGCATCGAGGTTCTGCGACGCGATGCATCCGCTGCCAGAAACCTCGTTCGCGATTTCCCGCGCGACCTGCTGGTAGCCGATGCGCTGGTCCAGCGGCTTCATGAAAAACGCCAGCAGCAGGCACCAGGCAAATGTCGTCCCCACGCACCACACCAGGACGGGCCGTTGCGGCGTGCGCGGCCGGGCTTTGAGCCACACCAGCCAGGCCACCCATGACAGCGTGATCAACAGCCCGAGGGCCAGCGCCAGCGGCCTGAGCCCGCGGCTTTCCATGCCAAGCCGGGACAGCCGCGCCGCCAATTGCGCCGGCCAGCCGAGATCGAATGCCGCCCAGTACACCCAGAACACCACGGCGAAGAAACTGAACGCCATGAGCGAGAACCACAGCAGGGCATTGGCCGCGCCGCGCTTGAGCTCCCCCAGGCCCGCGCCCGCCAGCAGCGCAATGGCGGGCAGCAGGATGATGGCCTGGATCTGCTCGCTTGCGGTATGCAGGCTGAGCGCCGCCAACGCCACGGCCAGCACGCCGAGCGGCAGCCACAGCTTGACCGAATCCCAGCCCTGGCGCCTTAGCCGGTACACCGCCCAGCCGGCGAGCAGCCAAGCCGGCCAGGCGAACCAGGAAAGCGCGTTGAGGAAATAAAACGGGGTGTAGCGCGCCTTCTCCCCCATGCCGAAAACGGTTTGCCCGAGCGCGTCATGCTGCCACCAGTCCGCGAGCCGGCCAGGATAGTGGGCATGCACCGAAAGCAGCCACGCCCCGCAGAGCGCGAACGCGCCGATCAGCGCGAACCACGAGCCGCCCACGCGCGCCGAGCTGCGCCAGCTCGGCAGCAAGAGCGGCAGGAGAAGCAGCGCCAGCGCCAGCGCCAGCGCCGGCAGCCAGGCGCCGGAAAGAAACAGCCCCGCCAAGCCCAGGCCCGCGAGCCCGCCGCCCCGCAGGGGCTGTTGCAACATGCGCGCCAGCCCGTAGAGAAACAAGGCGAGGGCGGCAAGCTGCGCGGTATAGGGATTGGTTTCGTGCGCCGGCACCAGCAGCCCCATGCAGCCCATCAGCGCCAGGGCCGTGGGCCAGGCCGCGCCGGGGCCGTACAGGATGCGCGCGGAAAGCGCGGTCAGCCACAGCGCGGCGCCGACGAAGACGCCGCTGGCCAGGCGCGCGGCATCATGCAGCGGCAGCAGCGGCGAGAGCAGGCCGCCCAGTCCCTGCGCCAGCCACAGATAGGGCTGCGGCAGCAGATGCGCGCCCTCGGCCCGGGCCGGGAACAGCCAGTCACCCTGCTGCCGAACCGCCAGCAGCTGCGCGAAGGTCTCGGCGTCCGGCCCCTTCCAGGGCACGTGCCCGACGAGGCCGGGCAGCAGCCAGGCCAGGCACAGCCCGAGCAACCAATAATGGGTCGGGAGCCGATTCACTGGATGGTCTTCAGCATCTGGCCGGGGCGCGGCTCGCCCGCGGGATAGAGGTCGTTGATCAGCCTCAGTTGCGCCTCCGCGCTTTTGCCGAGCGGGGATTGCGCGGCCAGTTGCGCCATGCTCGTGCCCGCCTGCGCCTTGATCACGCGAACGATGTAGGGGCGCGCACGCTTGCGCTCCTCCGCGGGGAGCGTATGGAAGCTGTTGATGGCGGCCTTCATTTCATCGCGGTTCTGATTGTAGGCGCTGGCGTCCCTCGCCAGGGCGGCGAAGAGAAACTGGCTGCCGCCGTGATTGATCGCCGCCGCCAGCACCGGCTTGCCCTGCAGGTAACCGGCGGCGAAGGCGGCGGAATTGCCATTGACGCTGCCCGATTCATAACGCGCGCCCTGGTCGAGCTTGAGGCCTTTCTGCAAGGCCTCCATGGGCTGCGCATTCCTGGGGCCCGGCTTCAATTCCACCAGCGCCGTTTTCTGGGGGTTGAGCGCGACGACGCGGTCGGGCTGGTTCTGTACCCGCCAGCCCTGCGGAAACTGCACGGCGATGCCAAGCTTTTCGTGCAACAGGGCGTTGTTGCGAATCACGCCCTGCTCGGGGCTGTCGCCGAAATACATGCCGTCTGTCGCTTGCAGATAGGCCTCGCGGTTTTCCAGCGGATTCGCTACCTGGTATTTCTTCGCTTCCCCCACCACCTGCCTGAGGCGGGTGTCGTTGTCGGGGTGGCTTTCGAACAGGCCATGATAGCGGCGCGGCTCGCGCCCTTCTTCCTTGGCCAGCTGAATGTCGTAGCGCTCCTGATTTTTCAGCACGCCGATGACCTCCACCATGGCCTGCGGGTCGTACCCGCTTCTAGCGAGGTATTCGGCGCCCAGCCGATCCGCTTCCAGCTCGTGCTCGCGCCCATAGCCCGCCACCAGAGACTGGCTCAGCGCTTGCAGCAGCGAGGAGCCGGCCTGGGTGTTCAGGCCCGGCACCAGGATCGAGCCGAGAATCGCGCCCAGCCCCACCGCGGTGGACGCGCTTTGCTGGCGCACGCCGTGGCGCGCCGTCACATGGCCGATTTCATGGCCGACCACGCCGGCAAGCTCCGCCTCGCTATTCAGGTAGGCCATGATGCCGCGGGTGACGTAGACATAGCCGCCGGGCAGGGCGAAGGCGTTCACCTCGGGACTGTCGACCACGGTAAAGTGCCAGTCCAGGTTGGCGCGATGGCTTTTCGCCGCCAGTCCCTTGCCGATCCGGCTCACATACGCCTGCAGCCCGGGATCGTTCAGCATGCCGTATTCCTGCAGCACTTCCTTGTGCGCCTGCGCGCCCTGCTGGATTTCCTGCTGTTCGGACATCAGCACGAAATCCCGGCCGCCGGAAACCGGATTCTGGGCACAATGCGTCAGCAGCAAGGCGCCGCTGGCAGCGACAACGATGCGGCGCAAGGCGGAAGAACTCATGACGACCCTCGGCAAAGCTCCTGCAGGACAAGACCAGATGATACCCGCGCCGTGCGCAAATAAACAAAGACGGCCGGCGCGGCCGAATGGAAAAAGGCAGCCGAAGCTGCCTTTTTTGGGTCCTGCGCGCTGCGTGCCGCGGAATTACTTCCTGGTGCCGTAGCGCTGGCGGAATTTCTCGACGCGGCCAGCGGTGTCGACGATCTTCTGCTTGCCGGTGTAGAAGGGGTGGCATTCGGAGCACACTTCCACGTGCAGGGCCTTGCCCAGCGTGGAGCCGGTCTTGAACGTATTGCCGCAGGAGCAGGTCACGTCGATTTCGGTGTATTCGGGATGGGTGTCAAGTTTCATGGGATGTCCTTTTATCTCGGTCTTCGCGGCGAGTACGCGAAAGAGCCGTTCAATATAAAGGAAATCAAGCTGTTACGCAAGCCGCGCATTTCCGGAAATCTTCCCGCAGCGGGGCCGGTCCTGATCTAGACTGGATTATTGTGTTTTGCCTTCAATAACAGGAGGTCGTCATGAAACCCTGGCCCACCATCCCCCGGTTCGCGGCATTGCTGTGCGTGCTGCTGGCCTTCGGCGCAGCGCCTGCCGGCGCGGCCAGCTCCGCTGAAATCGAAGCGGGGGTAAACAACACCCTGTCCCGCTTCACCAAGGACGTCGCCGGCGCCGAGGCTTTTCTCAAAAGCGCAAAGGGCGCGCTGGTCTTCCCCCATGTTTACAAGGGCGGTATCGGCATCGGCGGCGAATACGGCGAAGGCGCCCTGCGCATCGGCGGCAAAACCGTGGATTACTACAGCACGGCGGCGGCCTCGATCGGCTTCCAGCTCGGCGGTCAGGTCAAATCCATCATCATCCTGTTCATGCAGGACGAGGCCTTGCGGAAATTCCGCGACAGCGCGGGCTGGAAGGCCGGGGTGGACGGTTCCATCGCCCTCATCGACATCGGCGCCGGCCGCGAGCTTTCCACCCAGACCATCAAGGATCCCATCGTCGCCTTCATCTTCGACCAGAAGGGCCTGATGTACAACCTGACTCTGGAAGGCTCGAAATTCACCAAACTGAAAAAATAGCCGGGAAACGACATGAACAAGATATTACCGCTGATGGTTCTGCTGGCCGGTGTTGCCGGCATGAGCGGCTGCGTGGTGCAGCCCACCTATGGGGATGTGCGGGTCCATGGCCGCGACTACGACGTCCGGGTGGCATTCTCCGACCAGGACCGCCAGTTGATCCGCGACTATTACCGCGTCAACTATCGCAATCTGCCGCCCGGGCTCGCCAAGCAGGGCAAAGTGCCGCCCGGCCATGCCAAGCGGCTTTATCGCGGCGAGCCGCTGCCGCCCGGCCTCGAATGGCGCTACCTCCCGGAAAACCTGGAAAGGCGCCTGAGCCGCCTGCCCGATGATTACGTGCGCATCACCATCGGCGGCGACATCGCCATCATGAACGTGCGCACCCGCGTCGTCATGGACCTGGTCGAGGACCTGGACGACTGAGGCAGGGTAAGAGAAACTCAATTCACACAGAGGCAACAGAGGGAGCAGAGGAATACTTGAGAGGATTTCCTCTGTTACTCCTGCTTCCTCTGTACTAATCAGCAGCGACGAAACCTGGGCGGCCTTACTTGCCGCTGCGCATGGAATCGAAGAACTCGGCGTTGTTCTTGGTGGCGCGCATCTTGTCCAACAGGAATTCCATCGCTGGAAGGTGCGGCCGTGGAGCGCGGAGCCTCGGCACGTGCGACCGCGGAGCGGCCGCGACCTGGAAGCGGCCTTATTTCCCTGAGCGCATGGAATCGAAGAACTCGGCGTTGTTCTTGGTGGCGCGCATCTTGTCGAGCAGGCATTCCATCGCTGGAAGGTGCGGCCGTGGAGCGCGGAGTCTCGGCACGTGCGACCGCGGAGCGGCCGCGACCTGGAAGCGGCCTTATTTCCCTGAGCGCATGGAATCGAAGAACTCGGCGTTGTTCTTGGTGGCGCGCATCTTGTCCAACAGGAATTCCATCGCTTCCAGGTCGTCCATGTTGTACAGCAACTTCCGGAGAATCCACACCTTCTGCAGGATGTCCTGCGGCAGCAGCAGCTCCTCGCGGCGGGTGCCGGAGCGGTTGACGTTGATCGCGGGATAGACGCGCTTTTCCGCCATGCGCCGGTCAAGATGGATTTCCATGTTGCCGGTGCCCTTGAATTCCTCATAGATCACGTCGTCCATGCGGCTGCCGGTGTCGATCAGCGCAGTGGCAATGATGGTGAGACTGCCGCCTTCCTCGATGTTGCGCGCGGCGCCGAAGAAGCGCTTGGGCTTTTGTAGGGCGTTGGCGTCGACGCCGCCGGTCAGCACCTTGCCGGAAGCCGGCTGCACGGTGTTGTAGGCGCGCGCCAGGCGGGTGATGGAGTCGAGCAGGATGACCACGTCCTTCTTGTGCTCGACCAGGCGCTTGGCCTTCTCGATCACCATTTCCGCGACCTGCACGTGGCGGCTCGCGGGTTCGTCGAAGGTCGAGGCGACGACCTCGCCGCGCACCATGCGGCTCATTTCCGTCACTTCCTCGGGGCGCTCGTCGATCAAGAGCACGATGAGCTCGACCTCGGGATGGTTGGAGGTGATGGCGTGGGCGATGTGCTGCAGCATCACGGTCTTGCCCGATTTCGGGCTCGCCACCAGCAGGCCGCGCTGGCCCTTGCCGATGGGGGCGATGATGTCGATGACGCGGCTGGTGACGTTTTCCTCGGCGCGGATGTCGCGCTCGAGCTTCAAGGGCTTGTCCGGGTGCAGCGGCGTCAGGTTCTCGAACAGGATCTTGTTCTTGGCCGCTTCCGGCGGGCCGTTGTTGATGGTGTCGAGCTTGGTGATGGCGAAATAGCGTTCGCCGTCCTTGGGCGTGCGGATCTCGCCATCGATGGTGTCGCCGGTGTGCAGGTTGAAGCGGCGGATCTGCGAGGGCGAGACGTAGATGTCGTCGGGGCTGGCCAGATAAGAAGTATCGGGCGAGCGCAGGAAGCCGAAGCCGTCGGGCAGCACCTCCAGCACCCCGCTGCCATAAATGCTTTCGCCCTTTTTCGCATGATTCTTCAGGATGGCGAACAGCAGCTCCTGGCGGCGCATGCGGTTGGCGTTGTCGATGCCATTGGCGGTGGCCATTTCCACCAGCTGGGTGACGTGGTACTGCTTGAGCTCGGAAAGATGCATGGGTTAAGGCGGCGCGGGGCCGAAGAAGGAAGACAGTGGTTTGAGGCGTCGCCCGCGAACGCGGGCGGCGAGATTAGGTCTTGTTTAAGTTAAGCCTAGATGGGTTAGATGTTGCTGTCAACAAACGCGGTGAGCTGGGACTTGGAGAGGGCGCCGACCTTGGTCGCCTCGACATTGCCGTTCTTGAAGATCATCAGGGTGGGGATGCCGCGAATGCCGTACTTGGGGGGGGTGGCCTGGTTTTCGTCGATGTTGAGCTTGCAGACCTTGAGCTTGCCAGCGTATTCCTTGGCCACTTCGTCCAGCACCGGGGAGATCATCTTGCAGGGTCCGCACCATTCGGCCCAGTAGTCCACCAGCACCGGCAGCTGGGATTGCAGAACCTCCTGCTCGAAAGAGGCATCGGAGATGTAGTTAATGTGTTCGCTCATTGGGGAGAACTCCTGACGGAAACGTAGACATGCCGGATCGTCGCGGCAACAGGGAAAGTTTATGGCTCAATTTGGCAAAACCAAGGCGTTCCCGCTATCCTACCCGAAAATCCATGAAAATTGAAAGCACCCGCCCAGCGGGCCGCTTTATTGATTCGACGAGGCTGTCACCATGACTTATGTCGTTACCGAGTCCTGCATCAAGTGCAAATACACCGACTGCGTGGACGTTTGCCCTGTGGATTGCTTCCGCGAGGGCGAGAACTTCCTGGCCATCGACCCGGACGAGTGCATCGACTGCACCCTGTGCGTGGCGGAGTGCCCGGTAGAGGCCATTTTCGCCGAGGACGACTGCCCGGCCGACCAGCGCCACTTCCTCGAAATCAACGCCGAGCTGGCGAAGAAATGGAAGCCCATCATCGAGAGCAAGGATCCGCTGCCGGACGCGGATGACTGGGCCAAGGTCGAAGACAAGCTCCAGTACCTGGAACGCTAGCCACCGGGGGAATCGCCTTGATTCCCGCCGACGGCGCCACCCTTGCCGGGCAGGTCGCCCGCCATCTGCTGTTGCAGCATGCCGCGGCGCTGCCGGACCTCTCCGGGCTCGTCGTACTCGTTCCCAATCACCGCGCCGGCCAGGATTTCGCCCGCGCGCTTGCGCATGCCGCCGGCCTGCCCGCGCTCATCCCGCCCCGCATCACCCCGCTGAAAGCCTGGGCCGAAAGTCTGGCCGCGACCGCCGCCGAGCCGCAGGCGCGACGCCTCGCGCGGCTCGCCGCCGTGCTGCGGCGCGAGAAATGGCTGGGCGATGTGGACCGGTGGGCGCTCGCCAGCGAGTTGCTGGCGCTGGCCGACGAACTGTCGGCGGCGCGGCTGGGCGGCGAGATCGCCAGCCGCATCCGCGCCCTGCGCGGCGATCTGCTCGACCGCGAAACTGCGCTGATCGAGGCCGTGTGGCAGGCCTTGAACAGCGACGGCAGCGACCCGCAGGCCGTCTACGCCGGCGCGCTGGCGCGCCTGCTCGACGAGGCGGATGCGCCGCTGTACGGCTATGCGCTGGGGCCGCTCACCGCGCTGGAAAAACGCTTTCTCGAACGCTATGCGCAAGCGGCGCCCGTGCAGCTGTTCGACACCGCCACGGCACTGGGCCCGCATGCGGCCGCCCAAGTCCTGCACGGCGCCTGGTGCCGCACCGAGCCCCCGCTCAGGGAACGGGCGGCGGAACTGGCGCGCCTGCATGACGCCTCGCCGCTTGCCCCGCGGCTCAAGCTCTGCCCGGCGCCGCACCTGGAAGCCGAGGCCCGCGCGGTTGCGGCCTGGGTGGCGGAACAACTGCAGGCGGGACGGCGCGACATCGCCATGATCGCGCTCGACCGCGAAACCGCGCGCCGCACCCGCGCCCTGCTGGAACGCCTCGATGTGCTGGTCGCCGACGAAACCGGCTGGACGCTGTCCACCACCGCCGCCGCCGCCGTCATCGACCGCTGGCTGGAATGCGTGGCCGGCGACTTCCCGCACGTGGAACTGCTCGATCTGCTGAAGTCGCCGTTCGCGCTGGGCGATCCGGCCGCGCGCCAGGATGCGGTATGGGCGTTCGAACTCGCGCTGCGTCGCCAGGGCGTGGCGCGCGGCGGCGCCGACATGCGGCGGCTCGCGCAGGGCCTGGACGTGCCCTGTCCCTGGCTCGACACCCTCCTGGCGGCGGCGCGCGGCTTCCCGCGCGCGCGCGCGCCGCTGGCCCTCTGGCTCGCGCGCCTCGTTGACAGCCTCGCCGCCATCGGCGCCCTGGCGCCGCTTGGCCAGGATGCCGCCGGCGCCGACCTGCTTGCGCTCTTCGAACGGCTCGGCCGCGAGCTGGCCGACGACGGCGAAAAATACAGTTTCAACGAGTGGCGGCGCTGGCTCAATCTCGCGCTGGAATCGGAGAGCTTCACCGACAAGCGCCTGTCCAGTTCCCTCGTCTTCACCTCGCTGCCGGCGGCGCGCGGGCGCCGCTTCGATGCCGTTGCGGTTGTCGGCGCCGACGCCGCGCGACTGCCCGCGCGCCCCGCGCCCGGCCTGTTCAGCCAGGCGACGCGCGCGCAGCTCGGGCTTGCCACGGCCGGCGAAGCCGCCGAGCAGGCGGCCGACGACCTCATCCAGCTTCTCGTGCAAGGCCCGGCATTGTTGAGCTGGCAAGCGTGGCTGGAAGACGAGCCCAATCCGCCCTCGCCTTTCGTCACCCGTCTGCAAGCGCTGCATCAGGCGGCGTGGGGCGGCGCGCTCGCCATTCAGGGCAGCGCCGTGCCGCCCGCGGCCGCAGACGGCGTGCTGCCCGCGCCCGGGCGCCGGCCGATGCCGGCGGTGGCCGCTGCGGCCTTGCCGCGGCGCTATTCGCCCACCGCCTACCAGACCCTGCTCGACTGCCCCTATCGCTTCTTTGCGCGCGGCGTGCTGGGGTTGAAAGAGCTGGATGAAGCCGACGAGGCCCTGGACAAGAGCGATTACGGCAGCGCCCTGCACGCCATACTCAAGCGCTTCCACGACGGCAACCCGCCAACAGAGCGCGAAGCCGCGCTGAAACTGCTGGATGACTGTGCCGCGGCCGAATTCGCCGCGCTGCCCGCCTACACCGCCTGCGCCTGGCGCGCGCGCTGGCAAAAAATCCAGCCGGCCTACATCGACCTCTGGCTCGCGCAGACAGCCGAGGGCTGGCACTACCAGTCCGGCGAAAAAGACTTGCGCGCCACGCGCCGCGTGCCCGGCCTGGGCGAAGTCGAACTGCACGGCATCATCGACCGCATCGACAGCCGCATTACTCGAGACGGCGGCGAAGCCTTGCGCGTCACCGACTACAAGACCGGCAGCGCCGCCGCCCTGAAAAAGAAACTCAAGGATCCCGCCGAAGCCGTACAGCTGCCTTTCTATGCCTGGCTCGCCGACGCCGAAGCGATGTTTTTGCCGATCAACGACGAGCCGGTTTCGCCGCTCACCCTCGATGGCGAAACCGATGTCGAAGCCATCGCGGAGCGGCTGCCCGCGCTGCTCGAAGCCATGGCAGGCGGCGCGCCCTTGCCCGCCAACGGCATCGACGCCGTGTGCCGCCGCTGCGAAGCGCGCGGGCTGTGCCGCAAGGGCGCCTGGCATGAGTAAGCCGCTCGACCCCGCGCGCGCGCTCGACCCGCGCGTCTCCTGCGTGGTGGAAGCCTGCGCCGGCAGCGGCAAGACCTGGCTCCTGGTGTCGCGCATGCTGCGCCTGCTGCTCGCGGGCGCCAGGCCGGCGGAGCTGCTGGCCATCACCTTCACGCGCAAGGCGGCGCAGGAAATGACCGACCGCCTGCACGAATGGCTGCAATTCCTGGCGCTGCGGGACGATGAGGCGGTGCGCGACTTTCTGCGTCAGCGCGCAGTGCCGGAACACGAAATCGGCGCGCTGCTGCCGCGCGCGCGCAGCCTTTTGGAAAGCGTGCTGACGGCGCAGCCCGGCCCGACCGTCACCACCTTCCACGGCTGGTTTCTGGAATTGCTGAAGCGCGCGCCGCTGGAAGCCGGCCTGCCCTGGGGCGCGCCGCTCCTGGAGCGCGAACGCCTGCTGCAGCGCGAAACGTGGGATGCGCTGGCGGCGAAATGGGCAGCCGAGACCGACACCCCGCATGCGCTCGCCTTGCGCGGCCTGCTCGAAGAATGCGGCCAGCACAATCTGGAAACCCTGCTGTTCAATTTCCTGCAGCGCCGCGCCGAATGGCGGGCCTGCACCGAAGGCCGGCCCGACCCCGTGGCCCATGCGCTGGAGCGCTTGCGGAGCTGCCTGCGGTTCGATCCCGACATCGACCCGGCGGCGGCATTCTGGGCGGATGCAATGATGCTCGCGCGCGTGCAGCGCGTGGGCCAGGCCTTGACGCAAGGCGGCAAGGACGAGGCCCGGTACGGTGCAAACATTCTTGCCGCGCTCCACGCGCGCGACCTCGACGGCGTAATTTACAACGTGCTCACCGGCAAGGGCGAGCGGCGCGCCAAAAAACCGACGGCCGCTTTGCAAACCGCTCTGGGCGCAGGATTCGAAGCTCACCGGCGCGATGTGCTGGCGCTGGAAGACGCCTTCATTGCGCTGATCGAGCACCAGGCCGAAATCAGCGCCTGGCACCTCAACCGCCACGGCCTGCTGCTGGGCCATGCGCTGCTGGAACAATACCAGCAGGCCAAGGCCGGGCAGGGCGTGATCGATTTCACCGACGCCGAATGGCTGGGCTGCAAGCTGCTTCAGGACGAGGCGCTGGCCCCCGCCATCAACCTCAAGCTCGACGCGCGCTACCGGCATCTGCTGCTGGACGAATTCCAGGACACCAACCCGCTGCAATGGCAGGCGCTGTCGGCCTGGCTTGCCGACGCGTGCGCGGCGGACGCGGATATGACCGTGTTCATGGTAGGCGACCCCAAGCAGGCGATCTACCGCTTCCGCCGCGGCGAGGCGCGCGTGTTCGATGCCGCCGCCGATTTTTTGCAGCAGCGCTTCGCGGCGGCGCGCTTCGCCAACAACACGACCCGCAGGCTCGCGCCCGCGGTGGTGGCCGCGATCAACCCGGTGTTCGCCGGCGTCGAGGGTTTCGCGGCGCACGCCCCCGCGCAAGAGAACGCCGGCCTGGCCGGCGCGGTGCGCTGCCTGCCGCTCGCAGCGCCCGCAGGCGAGGAGGCGGAGGCGGGCCTGCGCAACCCGCTCACCGACCCATTGCCGGATGCGGCGGAGCGGGCGGTGCATGAAGAGGCGCGCGCCTTCGCCCGCACCTTGCAAGAAGACATCCTCGGCAAGTGGTCCATCCGCGACGGCGACGGCGACCGCGCCGCGCGCCATGGCGACGTGATGGCGCTGGTCAGAAAGCGCACGCACCTGCAGATCTACGAACGTGAACTGGAAAAGGCGGGCATCCCCTTCATCACCTCGCGGCGCGGCGGCCTGCTGCACGCGCTGGAGGCGCAGGACATCATCGCCCTGCTGGAAACGCTGGGCATGCCGCACGCCGACCTCAAGCTCGCGCATGTGCTGAAAAGCCCGCTGTTCGACTGCAGCGACGACGAGCTGATGGCGATTTTCGGCCCTGCCGGCGCACCTGGCTGGGACCGCCTGCTCGCGCGGGCGGCGACAAACGATTGCCCGCCCACGCTGCAGCGCGCCGCGCGGCTGCTCGCGGATTGGCGCGCACGCGCCGGCGCGCTGCCAGTGCACGACCTGCTCGACCGCATCTACTGCGAAGGCGATGTCGAGGCGCGTTACGCCGCCGCGATGCCGGAGGCGATGCGGCCCCAGGTTGCCGCCAACCTGCGCGCCTTCGTGCAACTGGCCCTCACGCAGGATGCCGGGCGCTACCCTTCGCTGGCGGGCTTCATCCGCGAGCTGAAAAGCCGCGTCGACGATGCCGATGCCGCGCCCGACGAGGGCATTGCCGCCGCAGGCGAAAACGCCGTGCGGCTTTTGACCATCCACGGCGCCAAGGGCCTGGAGGCGCCCATCGTGTGGCTGCTGGGCGGCAGCGACCACAACCGCGGCGACAGCTACGCCGCGCTGGCGCCATGGCCGCCCGAGGACGCCGCGCCGCCGCATTTTTCGCTGTACGCCGGCAAGGAGGCGCGCGGCGCATTCCGCGCGCACTGGTTTGCCGAGGAAGCGGCGCTGGCCGCGCGCGAAGACCTCAACCTGCTGTACGTGGCGATGACCCGCGCCAGGCAGGCGCTGGTGGTGAGCGGCGACGCCGGAAAAAACGCCTGGCTCAAGCGCATCGCCGCGGCATGGGAAGCGGGCGCGCACCCCGCCGACCTGCCGCGCGCCGCCGTGGCCGGCAGCATGCCGCCGGCGCCGGCCTTGTCCGGGATCGTTGCGCCGGCGGTCGGCCAGCGCCTCGCCGCCACGCAGCAAAGCGCCGCCGGCGCCGTCGGCGAGCTGTTCCACGCCTGGCTCGAACGCCTGGCGCCGCCGGGGGCGAAGCGGGATCCGGCCGCGCTGGCGGCGCGACTCGGGCTGGACGGCGCGACGCTGGCCGCCGTCGCGGCGCGCGCCCATGCGCTGATCCACGACGCCGGGCTGGAGCCGTTCTTCAATCCCGCGCGCTATCTGCGCGCGCGCAACGAACTGACATTTGCCGACAGCGGCGGCCAGCTGCATCGCATCGACCGCCTGGTCGAGTTCGCCGACGCAACCTGGGTGCTGGACTACAAGACCGGCGACGCGGATGCGGCGAGCAGCCGCGAAGCGCTCGCCGCGAACTACGGCGCCCAGCTGCAAACCTATGCGCAGGCCATTGCGGCTATCATGCCCGGCAAGCCGGTGCGGGCCGGCATCATCCTGGCCGACGGACGCCTGATCGAGCTATGAGCGAAAAACCCTACTCCGAATCCTGCGCGCGCAACAAGGATCCCATCCTTGCCATCCTGCGCGCAGTCTTCACCCGGCCGGCGCGCATTCTGGAGATCGGCTCCGGCAGCGGCCAGCACGCGGTGCATTTCGGCGCGGCGCTGCCGCACCTGACATGGCAGACCAGCGACCTGCCCGCCTGCCATGCCGGCATAAACGCCTGGCTGGACGAGGCGGCGCTGCCCAATGTGCTGGCGCCGCTCGTCCTGGATGTCAACGATGCCTGGCCCGCCGGGCCCTATGACGGCGTGTTCACCGCCAACACCCTGCATATCCTTGCCTGGGACGCGGGGCAAAAATTGATAGCCGGCGCCGGCCGCTTGTTAAGCAGCGGCGGCCGCCTGCTGATCTACGGCCCGTTCAATTACCGCGGCACCTTCACTGCGGACAGCAACGCCCGCTTCGACGAATGGCTGAAAGACCGCAATCCGGCATCAGGCATCCGCGACTTCGAGGCCGTGCGGCAATGCGCCGAAAGCCGCGGTCTGCGCCTGGAAGCCGACCACGCCATGCCGGCAAACAACCGGCTGCTGGTTTTCAGCAAATAAAACTTGGTTGGCGCCGCGGCTGGACTATAAAAATAATCATGAAGATCAGCGACCTCATCCCGCGCTGGACGGGTCATGTGCATCCGCCGCTGGCCGGCAGGCCTTACCGCATGCATCTGCCCTTGCGCGACGCCGCGCGCATCGAGGCGCTGCAGATCATGTACCCCGGCTGCACGGAAGAGGAGATTTTGTCCGACCTTTTGCACGCGGCGCTGGACGAGCTCGAAATCGCCATGCCTTATGTGCCCGGCGAGCACATCATCGCCGAAGACGACCAAGGCGACCCCATTTACGAGGACCTTGGCCCGACCCCGCGCTTCTACAGCCTGAGCCATGAACTCATGCGCCAGCTGGCCGGAAAAAAACCTGACAGGACATAAAATCCACAGACGCAGGCTCTAAAATGGCGGCTTTCGTGCAATAAAAGCGCCATCATGCCCGTCAATCTCGTCGCCCCCGACCCCGCCTCGCTGCTTCCCGTCGCCGGCATCAAGCTCGGCATCGCCTCCGCCGGCATCAAGAAGCCCGGACGCCGCGACCTCACCCTGATCGAACTTGCCGCCGGCGCGAAAGTTGCCGGGGTGTTCACGCAAAACCGCTTCTGCGCCGCGCCGGTGACGGTGTGCAAACAGCACCTTGCCGGCGGCGACATCCGCGCCCTGCTCATCAACACCGGCAACGCCAATGCCGGCACCGGCGCGGAGGGCATCAAGCGGGCAACGCAAAGCTGCGCCGCGGTGGCGGAAATGTTGCACATCCGGCCGCAACAGGTGCTGCCTTTCTCCACCGGCGTGATCCTGGAGCCGCTGCCCATCGACAAGATCCTGCCCGCGCTGCCGGCGGCCCAGGCCGATCTCGCGGCCGATCGCTGGTCGGAGGCGGCGCACGCCATCATGACCACCGACATCGTGGCCAAGGCGGCGTCGGCGCAGGCGCAAGTCGGCGGCAAGACCGTGACCGTTACGGGAATCGCCAAAGGCTCCGGCATGATCCATCCCAACATGGCCACCATGCTGGGCTATGTCGCCACCGATGCCGCAGTGTCGCAGGCGCTGCTCGAGCGGCTGGCGAAGGAGGTCGCCGACGTCTCGTTCAACTGCGTGACCGTGGACGGCGACACCTCGACCAACGACAGCTTCATCCTCATCGCCACCGGCCAGGCCGGCAATGCCGAAATCAGCGACACCGCCTCCGTCGACTGCGCGGCCTTGAAAAACGCCCTGTCGGAAGTGTCGATCCGGCTCGCCCAGGCCATGGCGCGCGACGGCGAGGGCGCCACCAAGTTCATGACCGTGCGGATCGAGCAGGGCCGCGACCATGCCGAGTGCAAGCAGATCGCCTACGCCATCGCGCGCTCGCCGCTGGTGAAGACCGCGTTCTTCGCTTCCGATCCCAACCTCGGGCGCATCCTCGCCGCCATCGGCTATGCCGGCGTGGCGGACCTCGACGTGGACAACATCCGGGTCTATCTCGGCGACGTGCTGGTGGCGGAAAAGGGCGGGCGCGCGGCGAGCTACACCGAGGCGCAGGGCGCGGCGGTGATGCAGGAAGCCGAGATCACGATTCGCGTCGTGCTGAATCGCGGCGAGGCGAACGCCACGGTGTGGACCTGCGATTTCTCCTACGATTACGTGAAGATCAACGCGGAATACAGAACATGATTGCCCACAAGGAGAGCGGGAGGACAGGAGGAAAAACAAAACCTCTTGTCCTCATGTCCTCCTTGTTCAAGGTTTAAACGTATGAGTTCACTAGACACCCTGCTGCCGCGCATCGAACGCCTGCTCGACCGCCTCGAAGGCGCACCGGCGCCCGCCATCGACTGGCAGAAAACCCATGCCGCGCGCTGGGCCGCGGAAACCCGCAGCCTGCGCCCGATCGCGCGGCCGCATCGCATCGAGGCCCGGCACCTGCTCAACATCGACGAGCAGAAGCAGAAGATCGATGCCAACACGCGCCAGTTCGTGGCCGGCAAGCCGGCCAACAACGTGCTGCTCACCGGCAGCCGCGGCACCGGCAAGTCCTCGCTGGTGAAGGCCATGCTTGCCAAGTACGCGCGCAAGGGCCTGCGCCTGGTGGAACTCGACAAGGCCGGACTCGCGCACCTGCCCGAGCTCTTTGAGCTGCTGCCGCAGGGCCCGCAGCGCTTCATCCTGTTCTGCGACGACCTCTCGTTCACCGCCGACGAGCCCGGCTATCCGGCGCTGAAGGCCGCGCTCGACGGCTCGCTCGCCACCCCCGCCGACAACGTGCTGATCTACGCCACCAGCAACCGCCGCCACCTCATGCCCGAATACATGGCGGAAAACGAGGAAGCGCGGCACCTGGGCGGCGAAGTGCATCCGGGCGAGGCCACCGAGGAGAAAATCTCGCTGTCCGAGCGCTTCGGGCTGTGGATCAGTTTCTATGCCATGGATCAGGATGACTACCTCGCCATCGCCGCGCACTGGGCCGGCGAGCTGGGCGCGCGGGATTTCCGTTCCGAGGCCTTCATCCGCGCCGCGCTGCAATGGAGCCTGGGCCGCGGCGCGCGCTCCGGGCGCACCGCCTGGCAATTCGCGCGCGACTGGGCGGGGCAGGGCAAATGACCGGAGGCCGAAAGGGCGAGGACATCATCGAGGTCGTCGCCGCGGTGCTGACGCGGCCCAACGGCGAAGTCATGCTGGCCTCGCGCCCGGCCGGCAAGGTGTACGCCGGCTACTGGGAATTTCCCGGCGGCAAGGTGGAAGCGGGCGAATCGCTGGACCATGCGCTCGCCCGCGAGCTGAAGGAAGAGCTCGGCATCGCGGCGCTGCGCGCCACGCGCTGGATCACCAGGGTGTTCGCCTATCCGCACGCCACGGTGCGGCTGAATTTTTTCCGCATATGGCACTGGCAGGGCGAGCCGCATCCGCACGAAGGCCAGACTTTTGCCTGGGACAACCCGGCGGCGCATTCTGTCGAGCCGCTGTTGCCGGCCAATTTCCCCATCCTCAAGGCGCTCATGCTGCCGCCGGTCTACGGCATCAGCCATGCCCAGGCGCTGGGGCAGGATGTCTTCCTGCAGCGCCTGGATGCCGCACTCGCAAACGGCCTGCGCCTCGTCCAGGTGCGCGACAAGGATTTGCCCGAGAGCGAGCGGCTGGAGCTGGCGCGCGAAACGGTCAAGCGCGCCAGGCCTTACGGCGCGCGCGTGCTGGTCAACGGTACGCTTGACCTGGCGCGCGCCGCCGGCGCCGATGGCGTGCACCTGGACGCCGGCGCGCTGATGAACTGCGCCGCGCGCCCGGACTGCGACTGGGTCGGCGCCTCCTGCCACAATGGGGAGGAGCTTGCGCGCGCCGCCGACATCGCCGATTTCGCCATGCTCTCGCCGGTATTGCCCACGGCAAGCCACCCCGGCGAGCCCACGCTGGGCTGGGAAGCGTTCGCGCGGCTGGCGGCGCAAAGCCCGATTCCGGTCTATGCCCTGGGCGGCGTCGCCTACGCCGACCTCGATACCGCGCGCAGCCACGGCGCGCACGGCATCGCCATGCTGAGAGGCGCCTGGGCATGAAGCGGCTCGTCGCGCCCGGGCTGATCATACTCGCGCTGGCGGCGCTGGCGCTGTGGGGCGTCTGGCAGAAAGCGCCGCAACCGGCGGCGCAAGCCATCGTCTGCACGGACCCGGTGGCGGGCTGCGTTTTCATGCACAACGGCGCGCCCTGCCGGCTGCGCTTTTCCGCCCCGCCCGAGGCGCTCAAGCCCTTCGCGCTCTCGCTCGCGGCCCCGAACCTGGGCCAGGCCTCGGTTTCCTTCCGGATGCTCGGCATGGACATGGGCATCACCCGCTACGAGCTGCGCCAGGAGGCCTCCGGCAACTGGGCGGCCCAGGTCACCCTGCCGGTCTGCACGGCAAGCCGGGCCGACTGGGAGGCGGAACTCAATCTGGATGGCCGACTCTATACCCTGGCGTTCATTACCCGCTGATCGCGGCCGTCGTTGTCATGCGTTTGCCACACTCCGGCATATAATGGACCCGTTCCAGGAGAGATAAAGATGCCCACCGAACACATCTTCAAGCAGTTTGACATGGACTTGGAAAGCATTCGCGCCAATGTCCTGAAAATGGGCGGCCTGGTGGAAGAGCAGATCATCCACTCGGTCGAGGCGCTGACCGGCGGCGACCTGTCTTTGGCGGACGAAGTCATCGCCCACGACCACAGCGTCAACGCGCTCGAGGTGCAGATCGACGAGGATGTCGCCCACGTCATCGCCCGGCGCGCGCCCACCGCTTCGGATCTGCGCATGCTGATGATGGTGGTGAAGACCATCACCGACCTCGAACGCATCGGCGATGAAGCCGCCAAGATCGCGCGCATGGCCAAGCTCGTCCATCAGAGCGAGCGCCTCAGCCTGCCGCGCTTCAACGAGGTCAAGTACATGTCCACGGTCGTGCTGGACATGCTGCGCAAGGCGCTCGACGGCTTCGCCCGCCTGGACGTCAGCAGCGCCGCCTCGATCGCGCGCCAGGACGACGAGGTGGACGAGGAGTTCCGCCTCAACCTGCGCCATCTCATCACCTTCATGATGGAGGATCCGCGCACCATTTCGGTATCCATCGACATCCTGTTCGCGGCCAAGGCCATCGAGCGCATGGGCGACCACGCCAAGAACATGTCCGAATACGTGGTCTACATGGTCAAGGGCAAGGACGTGCGCCATACCTCGCTGGAGGAGATGGAAAGGGAATTGATGTAAGCCCCTGCGGCGCCAAGCAAAACGGGCTCGAATGAGCCCGTTTTTCGTGGTGCGGCCGATGCGCGCTATTTGGTCGGCGGCACGTAGCCCGCCACCTGGTGGGCGCCGGCGCCGAAGAAGTATTGCTCCATCTGCGTCATCAGGTACTTGCGCGCCTGCGGGTCGGCGAGGCTCAGGCGGTTCTCGTTGATGAGCATGGTCTGATGGCGGGTCCACGCGGCCCAGGCCTCCTTGGACACGCTCTCGAAAATCCGCTTGCCGAGGTCGCCGGGAACGGGAGGAAAAGCCAGGCCTTCAGCTTCGCGGCCGAGTTTGACGCAATGCACCATGCGGGTCATGTTCTGCTCCTGAAATCAGTCAAATGTTAACGGCACGATTATAAGCCCAGGCTCTTCTCGATGCGCCGGGCAAACACCTTCATTTCCTTCGCCGCCTGGATGTCGCCCCTGGCCTCGGCGACCTCGATTCCCTTGCGGTAGGCGGCCAGCGCACCAGGCGCATCGCCCGCCTCGTTGAGCGCGCGGCCCAGCAGCTTCCAGGCGGCCGAATAGGCGGGGTCGTGTTCGAGCGCCTTTCGCAGGTGCGGCACGGCATTCGCCGCCTGGCCGGCACCGAGGTAGGCATTGCCGAGCGACACGCGCAGCAGGGCATTGTCCTTGCCCGCGGCCAGCATTTTTTCGAAGTTCTCGATGGCAGGGTTCATCATTTTCTCCAGAAAGCCGGCGTCAGCACCACCAGAAACGTGAACATCTCGAGCCGCCCCAGCAGCATGGCCAGCGTGCACAGCCAGGTCTGAAAATCGTTGAGCGCCGCGAATGTCGTGGACGGCCCGACGCCGCCCAGCCCGGGGCCGATGTTGGAAAGCGTGGCAATGACGGCCGTCACCGCCGTGACCGGCTCCAGCCCGGTCGCCATCATGGCCAGGGTCATGATGATCGCGGCCAGCACGAACACGAAAAAAAAGGCCAGCACGGCAAAGATGATCTGGTTGGAGACCGGCACGCCCGCATAGCGTACCGGAATCTGGGCGCTGGGGTGCAGCAGGCGCTTGAGCTCGCGGTAAAGCTGCTGTATGAGCAGGCGCGCGCGGATCATCTTGATGCCGCCGCCGGTCGATCCGGAGGAAGTCGAGAAAGTGCCCAACAGCAGCATCCAGAAGCCCGCGAACGCGGGCCACAGGCCGAAATCGGTCGTCGCATAGCCGGTGGTGGTGGCGACCGACACGGTGTTGAACAGGGCGTAGCGCAGGGCGCTCGGGAAATCGCCGTACTGCCCCACGCCCCAGAGATAGAACGCGATCAGCACGCCGCTGCCCAGCACGGTGAACACGAACACCTTGGCTTCGCCGTCATTGACATACACCCCGAACGTGCGCGTGCGCAGGAAGTTGAAATGGGTGGCGAAGTTTATCCCCGAGATCAGCATGAAGGTGATGGCGATGATTTCCAGCGCCTGCGAGTCGAAGTAGCCGAAGGAGGCGTCGTGGGAGGAAAAGCCGGCCAGGCCCATGGTGGAAAAGGCATGCATCAGCGCATCGGTCCAGCTCATGCCGAATGCCCAGTACGCGAGAAAACAGACGAGCGTGAGGCCGGCGTAGATGAGCCACAGCCCCTTCGCGGTTTGCGCGATGCGCGGCGTGAGGCGGGTGTCTTTCATGGGGCCGGGGGTTTCGGCCTTGAACAGCTGGCGCCCGCCGATGCCGAGCATGGGCAGAATCGCCACCGCCAGCACGATCACGCCCATGCCGCCGAACCACTGCAGCTCGCCGCGCCAGATATTGATCGAGGCGGGCAGGGCATCGAGCCCGGACAGCACGGTGGCGCCGGTGGCGGTCAGCCCGGAAACCGCTTCGAAATAGGCGTCGGTGACGCTGATGTCCAGATGCGACAGCAGCGGCAGCATGCCGAAAACGGGCAGCCCCGCCCACACCAGGAACACCAGCAGAAAGCCGTCCTTGATGCGCAGTTCGCGGCGGAACGGGCGGAAAACGACCCACAGCAGGAAACCCGCCAGGCAGGTGAACAGCAGAGCCTCCGCGAACAGACGCAGCGTCGGCTCGCCATTGAGCCAGGCCACCAGCATCGGCAGGCTGAGCGTCAGCCCGAACAGGAAGACGACGCCGCCGAGCACGTGCAGCAGTGAAAACAGGGACTGCATCAGAAGAACCCGAAGCCGACCTGGAACAGTTTTTCGACCTTGGCGATGATGCGCTTGTTGAGGACGAAAATGATGACGTGATCCTCCGCCTCGATCAGCGTGTCGTGATGGGCGATGATGACCTCCTCGCCGCGGATGATGGCGCCGATGCTGGCGCCCTCGGGCAGCCGGATCTCCTCGATGCGGCGGCCGACGACCTTTGAATTCCTGGCATCGCCGTGCACCACGACCTCCAGCGCCTCGGCCGCGCCGCGGCGCAGCGAGTGCACCACCGCCATGTCGCCGCGGCGGATCCTGGACAGCAGCGGCCCGACGGTGGCCTGCGCCGGCGAGATGGCGATGTCGATCTGGCCGCCTTGCACCAGGTCGACATAGGCCGTGCGGTTGATCAGGGCCATGACCCGGCGCGCGCCCATGCGCTTGGCCAGCAGCGCGGACATGATGTTGTCCTCGTCGTCGTTGGTGAGCGCGCAGAAAATGTCCATGTCATGGACGCTCTCCTGGTCGAGCAGCTCCTCGTCGGTCGCATCGCCGTGCAGCACCAGGGCACGGTTCAGCTCCGCGCCCAGCTGGGCGCAGCGCGGCTTGTTGTGGTCGATGATCTTGACCTCGTAGTCGCGCTCCAGCGCCGCGGCCAGGCGTTTGCCGATATTGCCGCCGCCCGCGATCATGACTTTCTTCACCGGCCGGTCGATGCGGCGCAACTCGCGCATGACCCGCTGGATATCGTCCTTCCTGGCCAGGAAGAACACCTCGTCGCCCGGCTCGATCACCGTGTGACCTTCGGGCACCAGGCCGCGGTCCTTGCGGAAAATGGCCGCCACCCGGCAGTCGAGATCCGGCGTGTGCTTGCGGATCACCTGCAGCTCGTGGCCGACCAGGGGGCCGCCGTGATAGGCGCGCACCGCCACCAGGCGCACGCGTCCGTCGGCGAAATCGAGCACCTGCAGCGCCTCCGGATACTCGACCAGGCGGTGCAGGTAGTGGGTGATTTCCTGTTCGGGGCTGATGGTGTGGTCGACGGAAAAACGCTTGCGCGCCAGGGTTTCGCCGTCCTCCTGGTCCTGGGCGAGATAGTCGAGCGAGCGCAGCCGCGCCACCCGCGTCGGCACATTGAACTCGCTCGCGCAAATCTTGCAGGCGACCAGGTTGGCTTCGTCGCTTTGCGTGACGGCCACCACCATGTCGGCGTCGGCCGCGCCGGCCTTTTGCAGCACCGAAGGGTGTGCCGCGTGCCCCTGCACGGTGCGCAGGTCGAGGCGGTTCTGGAGCAGCGCCAGGCGCTCGCGGTCGAGGTCCACCAGGGTGAGGTCGTTGTTCTCCGCCACCAGGCTTTCCGCCAGAGTGCTGCCGACCTGGCCGGCGCCGAGGATGATGATCTTCATGTTCGCAAGGGATTGGGGAGCAGGGGGCGGGGAGCCGCGGCTTGCGGCCGCGCTGTCGAAAGAAGGCGCTTGGCCTTTCGCGGAATCCCGCGCCGCGTCAAAGGTCCTCGTCCAGGCGCTTGCCGTGCCGGATGTTGAGCTGCTTGAGCTTGCGGTACAGATGGGTGCGCTCGAGCCCCGCCCGGTCCGCCACGCGGGTCATGCTGCCGCCCTCCTTCTGGATGAGCTGCTCGAAATACAGGCGCTCGAAGATGTCGCGCGCTTCGCGCAGCGGCGCATCCATCGGGATCATCTGCGCGACCGAAGGGCTGGTCGACTGCTTCAGCGGCGCCAGCACGCGGCTCACATCCTCGCTGTCGATCTCGTCGGAGAGCGCGGCGATCGCCAGGCTGCGCACGATGTTGTTGAGCTGGGGCAGGTTGCCGGGCCAGTCGAAATGGCGCAGCTGGTTGAGCGCGGCGATGCTGAATTTGCGCGCCGGGCACTCGCCGCCCTCGATCAACTGCGTGAGCATGAAATTGGCGATGTCGGGAATGTCCTCGCGGTGCTCCCTGAGCGGCGGGATATGCACGCTCACCGTGGACACCCGGTAATACAGGCGCGAGTCGAATTCGTTTGCCGCGATCATTTCATCGATGTTGCGGCTGGTCGCGCACACCAGCCGGGCCGTGCTGCCGTTGAGCTTGTCGATCAGCAGGGACAGGCCTTTCTGCTCCAGCTTGCTGAGTTCGCACAGCTCGGACAGGTAGAGCGTGCCGTTTTCGACCTTTTCCGCCAGCTCGGAGGGGGACGCCACCAGCTGGCCGCGCTCGGTGATCTCCACCCACGGCGTGCTGGCCGGGTGCAGGAAACGCGCGCACAGGTCGAAGCCGCTGCCGGGCTCGCCCGAGAGCAATACCGGATGCGTATGGCCGGCGATCTGCGCCAGGCGCTTTTTCAAGTCCTGCACGACCTGGCTCTTGCCCAGCGCGGACAGCTCGAACGAGGGCAGGCGGCGCGGCGCATCGGCCTTCTTGATGGCCTTGGTCACGGTGGCGAGCAGCTTGGCCAGGGCGATGGGCTTTTCCAGGAAATCCACCGCGCCGAGCTTGGTCGCCTCGACCGCGGTATCGATGGTGGCATGCCCCGACATCATGACCACGGGCATGGTGAGCTGGCCGCCGGCGGCCCATTCCTTCAACAGGGTGACGCCGTCCGTATCCGGCATCCAGATGTCGAGCAGCACCAGGTCGGGGCGCCGCTGCGCGCGATAGCGCCGCGCCTCCTCGGCGTTCTCGGCCGCGTGAACGTCGTAGCCTTCCTCGGTCAGGATCTCGGACAACAGGTCACGGATGCCGACTTCGTCATCCACCACCAAAACATAACCGCTCACTGCTTACCCCCCGTGGAGCCCTTGTAAATGGGCAAGGTTACGCATACGCAGGCGCCTCCGGCGGGCAGATTCTCCACCCGGATGCCGCCCCCGAGTTCCTCGACGATTTTTTTCACTATAGGCAAGCCCAGCCCCGTGCCCTTGGGTTTCGTCGTCGCATATGGCTCGAACATCCTCGCCATCATGTGCTCGGCAAAGCCCGGGCCGTTGTCGGAAACCACCAGCCGCACGCCGTCCTCGGCCGCCTCGGTGCGGATGCCGACGCGTCCTTCCGGCTTGCCGGCCAGCGCATCCTGCGCATTTTGCAACAGATTATGTATCACTTGGCGCATGAGTGTAGAGTCCCCCGCCACCAGCGGCAGCTCCGCGGACAAATCCGGCAGCACGCCGGCGCCGTCATAAAGCGTCAACACTTCGCGCACCAGCGCGTTCAGATCCAGCGGCGCGACCTGGGCGCTGGGCATGCGCGCATAGCTGGCGAAGGCGTCCACCATGCCCTTCATGGCGCCCACCTGGTTGATGATGGTGGCGGTCGCGCGCGTCAGCATTTCGGCATCGCCGCCCGCCAGCTTGTCCTTCAGCCGCAGCGACAGGCGTTCCGCGGAAAGCTGGATGGGGGTGAGCGGGTTCTTGATTTCGTGCGCCAGCCGCCGCGCCACCTCGCCCCAGGCGGCATCGCGCTCGGCGCGGATGAGCTTGGTCACGTCGTCGAACACCAGGGTATAGCCGCGCTGCACTTCGGCCGGCAACTTGCTGCCGCGCACCAGCAGCATCTGCATGTAGCCGGTGCGCGGAAATTCCAACTGCGCATGCCAGTCCCCGCCTTCGGCGGCGATGAAGCGCTCCGCCGCCGCCTCGCCGAACTCGCGCAGCGGCGAGCCGTCCTCCCCCCACTCGACCAGGGCTTTGCCGGTAAGCCCCGCGGCGCCGGCTTCCAGGATGCGCGCGGCGGCGTCGTTGACGGCGCGCGCGCGCAGCTTGTGATCGAGCGCCACCACCCCGGAAGACAGATTGGCCAGCACGCTTTCCAGGTAGGCCTTGGCCTGCTCGGTCTGCAGCTGGTTGCGCTCCGCCTCGCCGCGGGCTTCCGACAACTGCCGCGTCATGTCGTTGAAGGAGTGGATCAGCGCGCCCAGTTCGTCCCTGCTCTGCACCGACTGCATCTGCGAGAAGTCGCCCTTGGCCACCGCGCGCGTGCCGCGCGCCAGGGTGCGCAGCGGGGCGCCCATCCTGTCCGACAGCAGATAGGCGAGGGCGATGGTCAGGAACAGGGCCAGCAGCAGGGTCAGCGTCAAGGCCATGCCGTACATGCGCTTCAGGCCCAGCCGCGAGGCGGCGATTTCCTGATAGTCGCGATAGGCGCTCTGCACCGCCTCCGCATCCCGCGCCAGGCTCGGCGGCACGGCCTGCAGCACCTGCAGCACGCGCGTCTCGCCGGCGAACGAGGTGCTGTACACCGGCACCAGCACGCGCATCACCAGGCCCTTGCCGGGCAGGTCGTCGACCCGGCTGTAGGATTTTTCCTGCAACACCTGCCAAAGTATGGCGCGCTCCGGAATCACCGGCAGCAGCCCGGCCTGCTCGCCGGCCGCCGTCACGATCACGCCGCCCTTGTCGTCGAACAGCGTGGCCTCGTTCACGGCGGCCTGCTCGCGCAAGGACGACAGCATGGTGATCACCGAGCCCGGGCCGACGTCGGACAGGGCCAGCGCCATGCGTTCGGTCTTTTTGGACAGATCGGCGAGCAGGTCGTCGAGCGCGGCCTGGCCCAGGCTGACGCCCGAGCCGAGCGCGGTGTCGACCCGCACGTCGAACCAGGTCTCGATGCTGCGATTGAGGAAAAACACCGAGGCGCCGAACACCACGGTCGCCGGCAGCAGGGCGACGAGGCCGAACCACAGCATCAGCCTGAAGGTGAGCTTGCTGCCGAACACGCCCGCGCGGATGCGGCGGCGCAATTGCCAGAGCTGCCAGCCGACCAGCGCCAGCAAGGCGGCGGCGATGACGGCGCCCGTCAACAGCAGCGCCGGGAAGCTTTCCGAAAGCAGCGGGGTGTCGCCGCTGGCCGGAAACAGCAAGGTCAGCACCGCCGCGCCCAGCAAGGCGGCGGCCACCAGCAGATAGCGCATCAAGGCGTGACTTCCCACTCGTGCCAATCGCTTTCCACTTCCCATTTGCCCGAGGCCAGCGCACTGATCTGCAGCGGCTTGGACAGTTGCCCGACATCCAGCCGCAGGCGCAAGCCGGCAACATAGGTGTTGCCGGCCTTGACGGATTTGCCCGCGACGATGGCCCAGTTTTCGACGCGCCCCAGTTCGGCCAGCGCCTCGGCCAGCGTGTCATAGGCCTTGAAGCCCTCCCGCGTTTCGAGCTGATAGCGCCGGGTGAGCGGGCTGTAATTCAGGCGGCCGATGCGGCTCGCCACGGCAATGTCTTCATTGAACCACCAGGGCCGCACGCGCCGCAGCCTGGCCTCGGTCACGAAATTCAGCGGAATGCCTTTTTTCAACCCGTCCTCCTGGGTGCGGTTGAGCCGCACATTCAGCGCCGCGTCGAGCACCCAGTCGTCGCCCACCGGCTTGAGCGCCGCATACAGCACGGTGACCGCCTCGTCCGCGGCGGCCGCGCGGGCCGGCAGCGACGCGGCCAGCAGGGAAAACAGCATGAGGATAACGCGGGCCGCAAAGAAATTATTCTGGCGTGCGCGGGGCGCGCTGGAGAAGCGCATGGTAAAAGCCGTCGTGATTGTCATCTGGCAAAAGTTGGCCGTCGCCCAGTTCCGGCGGCAGCGCCAGCCATGCAGCATCGGCCTGGCGCGCCACGAAATTTTTTATCTGTTGCGCGTTTTCCTCGGGAAAAATGGAGCAGGTTGCATAAAGCAATTTACCACCGGGGGCGAGCGTCTGCCAGAGCGCGTCGAGGATGGCCGCCTGCTGCGTCGCGAATTTGGCGATGTCCTGCGGCCGCCGCAGCCACTTGATGTCGGGGTTGCGCCGCACCACCCCGGAAGCGGAGCAGGGCACGTCGGCGAGGATGCGGTCGAACGGGCGGCCGTCCCACCAGGCTTGCGGGCGGGCGGCATCCCCGGTGCGCAGTTCCGCCGTCAGCTCCAGCCTGTCGAGATTCTGCCGCACGCGCGCCAGGCGCGCCTCGTCGATGTCGAGCGCCAGCACCGCGGCATCGGCCAGTTCCAGGATGTGGCCGGTCTTGCCGCCCGGCGCCGCGCACGCATCCAGCACGCGCATGCCGTCGCCCACGTCCAGCAGGCGCGCCGCCCATTGCGCGCCGGCATCCTGCACGGAAACGCGGCCCTCGGCAAAACCCGGCAGCCGGTCCACGGGAACCGGCGTGTCCAGGGTCAGCGCGGACTCGCCGCTCTGGCGGCACCCCAGGCCGGCCGCCTGCAGCTCGGCCCGATACGCCTCGACGCCGGTTTTTCGGCGGTTGACGCGCAGCGTCATGGGCGGGTGCAGCTGGCTTGCCGCCAGCACGGCTTCCCAGCGCGCGGGATACGCCTGCCGCAGCCTGTCCACCCACCACTCGGGAAAATTGCTGCGGCCGGCCGGGGTTTGCCGCGCCGCCGCGAGCAGCTCCTCGCGCTGGCGCAGGAAATTGCGCAACACCGCATTGACCAGCCCCTTGAGGTGGCGCGGCGCGGCATGCACCGCATTGTCGACCACGGCATAGGGCGCGTCCTGCGTGTAGGCCAGCAGGTAGAGCGAGGCCAGCAACAGGGCGTGGGTGGGCATGTCGTCCAGCGGTTTTTTCAGCAACCGCGCCAGCACGGCTTCCAGCGTGCCCTTGTAGCGCAGCGCGCCGTAAGCCATGTCGAGCACCGCGCCGCGCCGGGCGGGATTCGGCGACACGGCGGCCAGCGCCTGGGTCAGGGTACGCCCGGCCAGGACCCTGGAAAGCACATCGGCGGCCTGCGCCGCCGATGTGTTGGCGCGCTCGCCCCCCGGCTTATGCGCCACGCGCGAGAGCCAGCAGCTTCGCCACCCGCTCGTCGGTCGAGGGATGGGTGGAGAACAGGCTCTTGATGCCGTTGCCCGAAAGCGGGTTGATGATCATCATCTGCGCGGTTTCCGGATGCGCGTCCGCCACCGGCATGGGCAGCCCCTTGGCATAGGCCTCGATCTTTCTCAGCGCCGAGGCCAGCGCCTCGGGGTCGCGCGAGATTTCCGCGCCGCCGGCATCGGCGCCGAACTCGCGGCTCCTGGAAATCGCCATCTGGATCAGCATGGCCGCGATCGGCGCGATGATCATCACCGCCAGCGCCACGATCGGATTGGGGCGGTCCTCGCCGCGCCCGCCGAAGAACATGGCGAAGTTGGCCAGCATGGAAATGGCGCCGGCCACGGTGGCGCTCATGGTGGAAATCAGGATGTCGCGGTGCTTGATGTGCGCGAGCTCGTGCGCCATCACCCCGCGCAGCTCGCGCTCGGACAAGAGCTGCATGATGCCGGTGGTCGCCGCCACCGCGGCGTGCTCGGGATTGCGCCCGGTGGCGAAGGCGTTGGGCTGGGCCTGGTTGATGAGGTAGACGCGCGGCATCGGCAGGCCGGCATTGGCCGCGAGTTCGCGCACGATGGCGTAATAGCGGCCGCCGCTTTGCGCGTCGACTTCCTGCGCGTGGTACATGCGCAGCACCATCTTGTCCGAGTTCCAGTAGGCGAACACGTTCATGCCGGCGCCGATCAAAAGCGCGATCAGCATGCCCTGCGCGCCGCCCAGCGCCAGGCCCACCGCGCCGAACAGCGCGACGATGCCGGCCATGAGAATGGAAGTCTTGATCCAGTTGAACATATGCTTGGGTGCTCCTCGAAACAGCTTCAAACCAGCACTATAGATGCGGCTTCGGGCAAAAAATTCAATCAGTTAGGCACGCGCCGGGGGCGATTTTCACCCCCGCCAGGAAGGCCTCGGCGTCCATGCGGCGGGCGCCGGCCTTCTGCAGTTCGGCGAGCCGCAGCGCGCCTTCGCCACAAGCCACGACCAGCTGTCCGGCGGCCGCCTGCAGCACTTCGCCGGGGCGGCCGGTGCCGGGCACGGCTTCGGCCTGCCAGATCTTCAGCGGCACGCCGTCGAACTCGGTCCACGCGCCGGGCACCGGATTGAAGGCGCGGACCTTGCGCGCCAGCACCGCGGCCGGCAGCGACCAGTCCAGCCGCGCCTCCTCCTTGGCAAGCTTGGCGGCATAGGTGACGCCTTGCTGGGGCTGCGGCGTCGGCCTCAGTTCGTCCAGCCGGGAGATCGCCTCCACAATGGCCGCAGCCCCCAGGGCGGCGAGCTTGTCGTGCAGGCTGGCGCCGGTGTCGGCGTCGAGGATGGGCAGGCGCTTTTCCAGCAAGACCGGGCCGGTGTCCAGTCCAGCCTCCATCTGCATGTTGGCGATGCCGGTTTCGCGGTCGCCCGCCTCGTTGGCGCGCTGGATGGGCGCGGCGCCGCGCCAGCGCGGCAAGAGCGAAGCATGGATGTTGAGGCAGCCGCGCGGCGGAATGTCGAGCACCGCCTGCGGCAGAATCAGCCCGTAGGCCGCCACCACCATGGCTTCGGCAGCGGCCTCTCGGATCGTCTGATGGCTGGCCGGGTCCTTGAGACTGGCCGGCTGATACACCGGAATACCGTGCTTTTCGGCCTCCTGCTTGACCGGGCTGGGCGTGAGCTTCATGCCGCGACCGCTGGGGCGGTCCGGCTGGGTCAGCACCAGGGCAAGCTCATGGCCGGCGCCGATGAGGGCGGCCAGCGCCGCGCGCGCGAATTCCGGCGTGCCGGCGAAAACCAGTCTCACGCGATTACAGCACCGGCTGGCGCTCGGCCGGGGCCTGCTTGTGCTCGCGCTCCTGCTTGACGAGCTTGGTCTTGATGCGCACCTGCTTGAGGCGCGAGAGATACTCGACGAAGACGCGGCCCATGAGGTGGTCCATCTCGTGCTGCACGCACACCGCCAGCAGGCCGTCGGCGTCGAATTCGTAGGGCCGGCCGTCGCGGTTCAGGGCGCGCACGCGGATCTTTTCGGCGCGATGCACCTTGTCGTAGATGCCGGGCACCGACAGGCAGCCCTCTTCCCATTCGATGTCGCCGGATTTGGAAACGATCTCCGGGTTGATCAGCACCCTGAGCTCGCTTTTGTTCTCGGAGATGTCGATGACGATGACGCGCTCGTGCACATTGACCTGGGTTGCCGCCAGGCCGATGCCGGGCGCGGCGTACATGGTCTCGGCCATGTCGTCGACCAGCTTGCGGATGCGTTCGTCCACCGCCGGCACCGGCTTGGCCACGGTGTGCAGGCGGGGGTCGGGGTAGCGCAAAATGTTAAGCTTGGCCATAAACTCGTGTGTTTCCAGGGGCTTGGTCGCGGGCGTTCAGGAAAAATATGAGCATGTGCTAAATTCCTGTCGCGATTGTCCGTAAACGCAACAGTAGCTTCTCCAAGAAAATTAGACAAGGTCTAAACATGCGCAAACTGCTGTCCGCCCTGACTTTATCCGTCTTCGCCCTGTCCGCGCCTGCGTGGGCGGACACCCTGGCGCTCCAGGAAAACGCCCCGGACAAGTATGTGGTCGTCAAGGGCGACACCTTGTGGGACATTTCCGGCAAGTTCCTGACCCAGCCCTGGCGCTGGCCGGAAATCTGGCAGCTCAACAAGGACAGCATCAAGAATCCGCACTGGATCTATCCCGGCGACACGGTCGTGCTCGACCGCAGCGGCGCCGAACCCAGGCTGCGCCTGCTCAAGGGCGACGGCCATGGCCTCGCCAGCGTCAGGCTCTCGCCCGGCGTGCGCGAGGAAAAAATCGAGAGCGGCGCCATCCAGACCATTCCCATTTCCGCGATTCACGCCTTCCTGTCGCAGCCGCGCGTGGTTTCCGCGGGCGCCATGGACGACGCGCCCTTCATCCTCGGCAGCAATGACGAGCGCGTGATCTTCGCACGGGGCGACAGCGCCTACGCCACCGGCGGCCCCGCCGGCGCCACGCGCTGGAACATCCTGCGCCCGGGCAAGGCATTGAAGGATCCGGAAAGCGGCGAAGTGCTGGGCTACGAAGTCGAATACATCGGCGACGCCAAGACGGTCGCGCCCGGCGCGCCGCAAAAAATCCTCATCACCCGCACCGCCCAGGAGGCGCTGGCCAAGGACAAGCTGCTTCCCGCCGTGGACAGCGACACCTTCGAGTACGTGCCGCGCGCGCCCGAATCCGACATCAACGGCCGCATCATCTCGGCCTACGGCGGCGTCTCCGACACCGGCCGCTACCAGACCGTCGTGCTCAACCGCGGCAGCAGCCATGGCCTCGCGCTCGGACACGTGCTGGCCATCTACCGTACCGGCAACACCGTCGCGCTCAGCGCCGCCGAGCGGGAAAAAATGACCTGGCTCGCCGCGCGCAACAGCAGCGTGCCCGATGGCGGCGCTTGGCTATACAGCGACGTGCGCTGCCTCAAGGACGCCGACAGCAAGCTCACCTACGACCAGACCGCGGACCTCAAGGCCGTGACGCGCGTGGGCTGCCTGGAACACGACGAAAACAAGATCAAGCTGCCGGATGCGCGCACCGGCCTGGTCATGGTCTACCGCGTGTTCGACAAGGTTGCCTATGCGCTGGTGATGCAGTCGGACGGGCCGGTATTCCTGCTGGATTCGGTGAAGAACCCGTAATCCGGGCAATGACCGGGGATTCCGCCACCAAGGCGTAAGCTCAAGCCGCCCACCGGGGCGGCTTTTTTCGGCCCCCAACCACTCGGAGGAGAACATGACCCAAGACCTGCAAAAAGCCCGCGACCTCACCCAGATCGTTTATTTCCTTTACGCCGCTTCCGTCTTTGCCGGGATCACCGCCCTCATCGCCATCATCATCAACTACCTGAAGCAGGACGCGGTCGCCGGCACCTGGCTGGAAAGCCATTTCCGCTGGCAGATGCGCACCTTCTGGTTCACGCTGTTGTGGTGCGCCGTCGGCTGGCTCACGTTCATCGTCGGCATCGGCTTCCTTGTCTGGGGCGTCGCCGGCATCTGGGCGATCTACCGCATCGTCAAGGGCATGCTGAATTTCTACGACAACAAGCCCATGTACCAGAACGCCTGAGCGCCATGCAGAACCGCGAGGCCTGGCTCAGGATCGCCACCGTTCCCGGCATCGGCGATGGCGCCCAGCGCCGGCTGCTCGAGGCGTTCGGCTCGCCCGAAGCCGCGCTCGCGGCTTCGCGCACGCAGCTTGCCGACTGTTTGGGCGCACGGCAGCTCGAGGCGCTCAAGGCCGGTCCGGATCCCGCCGGCCTGGCGCAAACCCTGACCTGGCTCGATGCGCCCGGCCATCATCTCGTCACCTGGCTGGATGCGGACTATCCCGCGCAATTGCGCGAAACGGCCGACCCGCCCGCGCTGCTCTACGCCAAGGGCCGGCGCGAGCTGCTGGCGCAGAACTGCATCGCCATCGTCGGCAGCCGCAATGCCACCGCGCAGGGCGCGGCCAATGCCGAGGCCTTCGCGCAGGTTCTTTCCGACGCCGGCATCACCATCGTCAGCGGGCTGGCGCTGGGCATCGACGCCGCCGCCCACCGCGGCGGCCTCAAGGGCATCGGCTCCACCATCGCCGTGGTCGGCACCGGGCTCGACCGCGTCTACCCGGCGCGCAACAAGGCGCTGGCGCACGAAATCGCGGAGCAGGGCCTGCTGCTGTCGGAGTTTCAGCTGGGCGCGATTTCCGCGCCGGGCCACTTTCCCAGGCGCAACCGCATCATCTCCGGGCTGTCGCACGCCGTGCTGGTGGTGGAGGCGGCGCTCAACTCCGGCTCGCTCATCACCGCCAAACTGGCGCTGGAGCAGGGGCGCGAAGTCATGGCCGTGCCCGGTTCCATCCACTCGCCGCTGTCCAAGGGCTGCCATGCCCTCATCAAGCAGGGCGCCAAGCTGGTGGAATCGGCGCAGGACATCGCGGAAGAACTGGCCTGGCCGGTTGCGCCCCCGGCCTTGCGCGCCCCCGCACCGGCCGAGCTTGACCCGCTTTTGCAGCACCTCGGCTTCGATCCGGCCAGCCTGGACCAGCTGGCCGAACGCAGCGGGTTGACGGTGGAAGCGCTTTCGGCGAAGCTGTTGACGCTCGAACTGGAGGGCCTGGTAACCCAGCTCCCCGGCGGGCGCTATCAACGACTGGCGTGAAATGCGTGAGGCGTAAGGCGTGAGGCGTAAGGAAAAAGTGCGAAGCTGCTGCTTTTTACGACTCACCCCTCACTCCTCACCCCTGACTGATTAAATGCTCGACATCCTGGTTTATTTGTACGAAAGCTACCGCATGGCCGAACTGGCGCCCGACCGCGACGCCCTGGAAAAAAGGCTGTTTGCCGCCGGCTTCGACGCGCCCTCGGTGAAGGAGGCGCTGGACTGGTTCGGCCGCATGACGGCTTCGGAGGCGCATCCGCGCCTCGCCGAAATCGCGCATTTCCGCCACTACGCGCGCGAGGAGCTGGACAAGCTGGATGAAGACTGCCGCGCCAGCCTGCGCTTTCTGGAAGAGGCGCAGATCCTCGATGCCGAATCGCGCGAATGGGTGATCAACGGACTGATGCACCTGACCGACGGCGACATCGGCCCCGAGCAGGTGCGCTGGATGAGCCTGGTGGTGCTGTGGAGCCGCGGCTACATCGAGCACTTCACCTTCCTGGAAGAATTGCTGCTCAGCGAGGCCACGCTGCATTAAATGAAACTCGTCGTCGTCGAATCCCCCTCCAAATCCAAGACGCTGAAGAAGTACCTGGGCGCGGATTACGAAATCCTCGCCTCCTACGGCCACGTGCGCGACCTGGAGCCGAAAACCGGCGCCGTCGACACCCGCGATTTCTCGATGAAATACCAGGTCATCGAGCGCAACCAGAAGCACGTCGACGCCATCTGCAAGGCGGCGAAAAAAGCCGACGAAATCCTGCTCGCCACCGACCCGGACCGCGAAGGCGAAGCGATTTCCTGGCACCTGGCGGAAATCCTCAACGAGAAGAAGCTGCTCAAGCCCGGCAAGCTCAAGCGCGTGGCCTTCTACGAGATCACCGAAAGCGCGGTCAAGGACGCGGTGGCGCATCCGCGCGACATCTCCATGGATCTGGTCAACGCCCAGCAGGCGCGGCGCGTGCTCGACTATCTGGTCGGCTTCAACCTGTCGCCGCTGCTGTGGAAGAAGATCAGCCCCGGGCTGTCCGCCGGGCGCGTGCAGAGCCCCGCGCTCAGGCTCATCGTCGAGCGCGAGGAGGAGATCGAAAGATTCAAGGCGCGCGAATACTGGACCCTGCATCTCGACACGCACAAGGACAGGCAGGCCTTCTCGGCGCGGCTCACCCACTTCGAGGGCGAGAAGCTGACCCAGTTCTCGGTCGAGAACGAAGCGCGCCAGGCGGAAATCCTCAAGCTGCTGGAAAGCAAAGAGGCCAAGGTCATGCAGGTGGAGAAAAAGCGCAAGGCGCGCCATGCGCCGCCGCCTTTCACCACCTCCACCCTGCAGCAGGCGGCGGTGCGCCAGCTGGGCATGACCACCGACCGCGTCATGCGCACCGCGCAGCAGCTCTACGAGGGCATCGATGTCGGCTCCGGCACCGTCGGCCTCATCACCTACATGCGTACCGACTCGGTCAACCTCGCCAAGGAGGCGGTCGCCGACATCCGCGGCTACATCGGCAAGAAGTTCGACCAGGACTATCTGCCGAGCCAGCCCATCCACTACCGCGCCAAGACCAAGAACGCCCAGGAGGCGCACGAGGCCATCCGCCCCACCGGCGTGGCGCGCACGCCCGACAGCCTGAAGAATTTCCTGTCGCAGGACCAGCATCGCCTCTACGAACTGATCTGGAAGCGCGCCGTGGCCTCGCAGATGACTGCCGCGCAGTTCGACACCGTGGCCGCCGACATGATGGTCGCGCAGGGCGTGTTCCGCGCCACCGGCCAGACCCTCGCATTCGCCGGCTTCCTCGCGGTCTACCACGACGACGAGGACGATGAGGAAGAGGCCAAGCTGCCGCCGCTGAAGGAAGGCGAAGTCCTGCCGGTGGACAAGCTCTACGGCGAGCAGCACTTCACCCAGCCGCCGCCGCGCTACACCGAGGCCAGCCTGGTGAAAGCGCTGGAGGAATACGGCATCGGCCGCCCCTCGACCTACGCCAGCATCATCTCCACGCTGCAGGACCGCGAGTACGCGGTGCTGGACAAGAAGCGCTTCGTGCCCACCGACATGGGCCGCATCGTCAACGGCTTCCTCACCCTGCACTTCAACCACTACGTCGACTACGACTTCACCGCCAAGCTGGAGGACCGGCTCGACGACGTCTCCAACGGCAAGCGCGAATGGACCAAGCTCTTGGCCGAATTCTGGAAGCAGTTCGATTCTGAACTCGCCGCCAAGCAGGATGTCGAGCGCGGCATTCCGCTCGACGAAAAATGCCCCAAATGCGGCTCGGTATTGAACCTGCAGGCGAGCAAGCGCGGCCTCTTCATCGGCTGCTCGGCCTACCCCAACTGCGACTACACCCGCCCGCTGCACGGCAACGAAGGCGGGCCCACGGTGCTGGGCAAGCATCCTAGCGGCGAGGACGTGCTGCTGCTCAACGGCCGCTTCGGCTGGTACGTGCAGGTCGGCGCCACCCCCGAGGACAAGAAGGCGCCCAAGCCGCGCCGCGCTTCGCTGCCCAAGGGCCTGGCGCCGGAAGCCGCCACCATCGAGGACGCCTTGAAGTGGCTGTCGCTGCCGCGCGAAGTCGGGCACAACCCCAAGACCGGGCTGCCCATCGTCGCCAACATCGGCCGCTTCGGGCCTTACCTCCTGCACGACGGCAAGTTCAAGTCGATCCCCAGAGAGGACGACGTCTACACCATCGGCCTGGAAAGAGCGGTCGAGGTGCTGGAAATGCCCGCCACGCGCGGGCGCGGCGCCGCCGCCGGCGAGAAGAAGGAACTCGGCAAGCACCCCGACGACGGCAAGCCGGTCAACCTGCAGAACGGCCGCTACGGCTGGTATGTGAGCCACAACAAGATCAACGCCACCCTGCCCAAGGACCTCGACCCCCAGAACATCACCCTGCTCGACGCGCTGCCGCTGATCGCGGCCAAGGCCGAGAAGGGCGGGGCACCGAAGAAGGCGGCAGCGAAAAAGGCGCCCGCGAAAAAAGCACCCGCGAAAAAGGCCGCCAAGGCTTAGACCGAAAAAGCCTCAACACCGAGGCAACAGCGGAAGCAGAGAAAATCTCTTTAAAATGCTTCCGCTGTTACCTCTGCTTCCCCTGTGTCATAAGACGTGTCCGTACTCAACATCTCCGCCTACAAGTTCGTCACCCTCGACGACCGCGAAGACCTGCGCGCGCGCCTGCAGGCGCAATGCGGCGCGCGCGGGCTCAAGGGCACCATCCTGCTCGCGCCCGAAGGCATCAACCTGTTTCTTGCCGGCGCGGCCGACACCATTCGCGGCTTCATGGACTGGCTGCACCAGGATGCGCGTTTCGCCGACATCCAGGCCAAGGAAAGCTGGTCCTCGTCCGCGCCGTTCAGGAAAATGCGCGTGCGGCTGAAAAAGGAAATCATCACCATGAAGGTGCCGGACATCCGCCCCGAGGCGCATCGCGCCGCAACCGTATCGCCGGCCGAATTGAAAGCCTGGCTGGACCGCGGACAGGACGACGCCGGGCGCGAGGTCGTCATGGTCGACACGCGCAATGCGTTCGAAGTGGACGCCGGCTCCTTCGTCCATGCCCTGGATTTCGGCATTGAACGCTTTTCGCAATACCCACAGAGAATCGCCGCGCAGCAGGACGATTTCGCCGGCAAGACCGTGGTCACCTTCTGCACCGGCGGCATCCGCTGCGAAAAGGCGGTCCTGTACATGAACAGCCTGGGCATGCGCAACGTCTATCAGCTCGACGGCGGCATTCTCAAGTATTTCGAGGAAGTCGGCGGCGCCCACTGGACGGGCCACTGCACGGTGTTCGACGACCGCCAGGCCGTCGACCCCGGCCTGGCGCCGGCCCGCGTGCCCATGCCGCACCGCGGACGGCCCCGCCGCTCGCCGGCGCAAAAAAAAACGGGGACCGCGGTCCCCGTTCATGCTGAAATCCGTCTGCTTATTGCTGCGGAATCAGTTCCACACGGCGGTTCTTGTAACGGCCTTCCTCGGTTTCGTTGTCGGCCACCGGCTGCGACTCGCCGTAGCCCTTGGCGGTCAGGCGGTCGGCGGCAACACCCTTGCTGACCAGATAGTCGCGCACGGCATTGGCGCGGCGCTCGGACAGTTTCATGTTGTAGTCGTCGCTGGCCCGGGCGTCGGTATGACCCGCCACCTCGACCTTCACGTTGCCCCACTCCTTGAGCGTGGCCGCCATCTGATCCAGGGTTGCCATGGCTTCGGGCCGCAGCGTCGCCTGGTCGTTGTCGAAGTTCACGCCTTCCAGAACCAGCTTCTTGGGCGCAGCGGCAGCGGGCGCGGGCGGCGGCGGGCAGCCGTCGGCGGTCTTGGCATAAACCGTCGGGCACTTGTCCACGCCATCGACCAGACCGTCGCCATCGCTGTCCAGTTCGCAGCCATTGGCATCAACCTTGCGGCCGGCGGGGGTGTTGGGGCACTTGTCCAGGCCGTCGACCACGCCGTCGCCATCGCTGTCCAGCTCGCAGCCGTTGGCGTCAACCTTGCGGCCGGCGGGGGTGTTGGGGCACTTGTCCTTGTCGTCGGTCACACCGTCGCGGTCGCTGTCCTTGGGCGGGACGTCCTTGCAGGGAGCGCCGAACAACTGCTGGCCGGGGCAGCCGATGGTCTTGAAGAGCTCGTAACCGACGGTCTTGCCGGTCGGGCTGGCCGCGTTCGAGGGATCGTAATAACCCTCCTGCGCCTGCGCGCCCACCGCGCCCACGGAAATGAGCGCGGCGCCCATGAGTTGGATGACGAGACGTTTTGTTTGCATTTTTAACTCCTCTGAGTAGGTTGATCCAACATGAATGACTCAATCAAACTTATTGTACACATGGCGAAGAAGAACCGGCCGCCAAAATCCGGATTCCTTAGTTTAGACTGGCAAAACATCCGGCATGTTTACAGGCTGTTTGATATTTATAGATAATTTCTCGAAATTTTTCCCGGTTTATCCGCACGCCCGACAAAAATTTGTCGGACCGCGGCTGCCCTTGAAAGCTCCACCCCCAATTGCCATGGATTCACTTTTCCGTTGTCCGCGCGGCAAGCGCTCCGTGCTGCCATGAGCCAAGCAAAAAAACTTCTCCTCGTCATGGAGGCGGGCGGCTACGGCAACCTGCAGCCGCTGTTCGAAGAGCTGGGTTTCGAAGCCGTCATCGAAACCTCCGCGCGGCGCGGCATGAGCCGCCTTAAAAACTGGCGGCCCGATGTCGTGGTGGCGGATTTCTACAAGCGCTATTTCCACGACCGCGTCAGCAACCTGGAATCGCTGCTGGCCGTCGCCACGCGCCACCCCGAGACGCGCATCATCGTCATTTACGATCCCTTCCACGCGCCCGACCTGGCGCTTTTGCGGCAGCGCCATCGCATCGATGTCGCGCTGGCGCTGCCCCTGTCGCAGGCCGCGCTTCAACAGGCCCTGTCGGGCTCGACATAACACCATTCGCCCGGCGCCAGGTCGGGCGGGAGGGAATACGCGCCCATGCTTTCCCGGTGCAGGGCTGCCACGCGGTTGCCCGCCGCCGCGACCATGCGCTTGACCTGATGGTATTTGCCGCCGGTCAGGACCAGTTCGAGCGTGTGCGCATCGCGCGCCGTGGCGGCGCGCGCCGCCACCGGCTCGGGATCGTCATGCAACACCACTCCCGCGCGCAGCGCCGCCAGCTGTGCCTCCGACAGCGCATGCTTCAGCGTCACCCGATACACCTTGGCGATGTGTTTTTTGGGCGAGGTGTAGACATGCAAAAACTGCCCGTCATCCGTCAGCAGCAGCAGGCCCGTGGTGTCCTCATCCAGTCTGCCCACGGTCTGCAGGCCGCGATTGCGCAGCGGCAGCGGCAGCAGGCTCAGCACGCTGGGATGGTGCCTGGGCCTTTGCGAGCATTCGTATCCTGCCGGCTTGTGCAGCATGACATAGGCCTTTTCGCGGTAGCGCCAATCCTGGCCGTCGACCGCAAACCGCAGATTCTCGGGATTCACGTCGGCATCGGCATCCGTCACCCTTGCCCCCGCGATGTCAACGCGCCCGGACAGCACGAGCCCGCGGCATTCGCGGCGCGTGCCGAATCCTTGCGACTGGAGCAGCTTGGTCAGATTCATGTGGCGATTTTACCTGCCGGCGCCGCAAGTTTCCGCCGGCCGCCGCATCCGGCCGCAACGAGATCAGCGCTTTTTCTGCCCGCCCAGGCTGGCGCGCATTTTCTCGAAGCGGGTCAGCGCTTCCGCATCGGGCTGCGGATACTCAAGCTTCAGCGATTTCAAGGTGTCGCGCACGATTTCCGCCACGGCAAGGCGCATGTAATCCTTGTTGTCGGCGGGGATGGCATACCATGGCGCCCATGGCCGCGAGGTTTGATTCAGGGCCTCCTCGTAAGCCTGCTGGTATTCGTCCCAGTATGCGCGCTCGGCCACGTCCTTCTCGGAAAATTTCCAGTGCTTGTCGGGTTCGTCCAGGCGCGACAGAAAGCGCCTGCGCTGCTCGTCCTTGGACACATTGAGAAAGAACTTCAGGATCGCCGTGCCGCTGCGCGCCAGATGCTGCTCGTGCGCGCGGATGGATTCGTAGCGCTCCTGCCAGAACTCCTTTTTGCCCGCGCCATTAGGCAGGCGCTGCGCCGTCAGGAATTCCGGATGCACCCGCACCGCCAGCACTTCCTCGTAATAGCTGCGGTTGAATACGCCGATGCGGCCGCGCTCGGGCAGGTGGCGCGTCGTGCGCCAGAGGAAATCGTGGTCGAGCTCTTCCGCCGACGGCGTCTTGAACGAAGTCACCTGGCAGCCCGCCGGGTTGACGCCGGAGAGCACGGCGCGCATGGTGCCGTCCTTGCCCGCCGCGTCCATGGCCTGGAAAACCAGCAGCAGCGCATAGCGGTCGTGCGCGTAGAGCACCTGCTGCAACTCGGCGATCTCGGCGACGCACTCCGCCAGGCGTCGCCCGCACGCGTTTTCATCAGGGGCTTTCTTGCCAGGGTCGGTATCCGCTTTTTTCAGGCTGAAGCTGCCGTCATGCGGCACCAGGAGGAAATGCTCTGCGGCCTTGAACATGCGACTCGATCTCGAAGGTGAACGAAAATTGCCGCTTTGACTTTATGCGCCGGCAAAGCGGGTTTCAAGTGCAAAACCACACGCCGCCGGGGCGGGCGTGAACGCGCGGGCGCGCCGTGCCATGCGCGCCGGCTGCGCGCGAACGGACATCATCCTGCAGCGGCCGCGGCCGTGACGGCATCAAACCGGAAATTAAGTTTGCGCCAAATGTGCAAATTCAATATAACTATCCGCATAGGCATTACACAAGAGCAATAATCAAGGGAGCCACCGCATGTCGTACCGGCTTGCTGGCGATGTCTGATCGCCAATTGCCTCCGGCCATGGAGGTAACAGGAAAAAACCGCCCCGCCGGCAGATGGGCGATGACCCTGCGTACGCGCCTGTTGTTGCTGGTGCTGATTGCCCTGTTGCCAAGCTTGCTGTTGATCATCGATGCGGCCGACGACCACTACCATCACCTCAAGCAGGATGCCGAAAACGAGCTGCTCAAGATCGCCCGCCTCGCCGCCCGGCATAACGAGGGGCTGCTCGACGAAACGCGGCAAGTGCTCAACCTCATGGCCGAAATCCGCCCGATACGGCAACCCGACCCCGGCGCCTGCGACAAATTCCTGAAAGATCTGCTGTTCGGCAGCCTGCATTACGAGAACCTCGGCGTCATTCGCCCCGATGGAACGGTGATGTGCAGCGCCGTCCCATCCGAGCAAGCGATCAACCTGGCCGACCGGCCATACTTTCAAAACGCCCTCAGGACCAAGCGCCTGGTCATTGGCGATTATCAGATCGGCCGGTTCGTGAAAAAACCCGTCCAGGTTGTGGCAATGCCTTATCTGGATGCCGATGGGCGGGTGTGGGCGGTTGGCTATGCCGCGCTGAAACTGGACAGCCTCATGCGATTCTCGCCGCTGGCGGAATTGCCGGCGGGCTCGATCATCACGATTGCCGACCGCCACGGCACGATCCTCTCCAGCACCCTGGATCCCGAAGGCAAACGGGCCGGCGGCCGCCTGGAAAATTTCGTCCCCTTCGCCGCGGAATTCTTCCGCAGCGAAGACGACACGCGCATCCGGGAAGCCTATGGCATGGATGGCGTGCACCGCATTTACGCGCTTGCCAGACTCGGCAGCCACCAAAGCACCTATGGCTACATCCTCATCGGCACGCCTTCCAGCACGCTACACGCCACGCTCTTTTCCGAGGCGGCGCCTCACGTCGCCTTCGCTTTCGCCGCCTTCCTGGCCATCCTGCTGCTTGCCCGCGTCGGCGGCGAGATGCTGGTGTTGCGACGCATGCGCGCCCTGTCCTCCGCCGTGCAGAAGATCGGCGGCGGCGACCTCGGCGCGCGCGCCCTGGTCGACGGCAATGACGAAATCGCCCAGCTTGCCGACGACTTCAACAGAATGGGCGAGACGCTGCAGAAGAACGATCGGCAGATTCATCGGCTCAACCGCATCCACGGGGTTCTCAGCAGCATCAACGGCGTCATTCTGCGAATTCGGGACCGCGAGGCGCTGGCCAGCGAAGCCTGCCGGATATCGGTCGAGCGCGGCGGTTTGAAATTGGCCTGGATCGGCTTGCTCGATGGCGCGACCGGGAAAATCAGCAAGATCGCCAGCCACGGCGAGGGCGAGGGCTTTCTGCATGAGCATTGCCTGGCGGCGCCCGCCGATTTCGATGGCGAGCCTTGCCCTTGCGCCATCGCCATCCCGGAAGACCGGCCTGTCGTATACAACCATATCGGTGACGAAACGGAAAGCGCGCCCTGGCAGGCCCGGGCTTACGCATACGGGTTCCGTTCCATGGCCGGACTCCCGCTGCGCCGCGACGGCAAGGTCATCGGCATTTTGGGCCTTTATTCGGGCGACCCCGGCTTCTTTGAAAGCTCGGAGGCCGAGCTGTTCGTTGAGCTTGCCGCCGACATTTCGCTTGGCCTGGAATATATCGACAAAGACCAGCGCATCGCGCACCTGCTCTACCACGACGCGCTGACCGGCCTGCCCAACCGCAAGCTGTGCGAGGACCGCCTGCATCAGGCGATCGCCCAGTCGCGGCGCCATCGCCACTCTGTCGGGGTGATCGTGTTGAACGTCACCGGCTTCAGACGCGTGGTCGGGGTCTATGGCCATCACGTCGCCGACGAAACCCTGAACCTGATCGCCACGCATCTGGTCAGCCACCTGCGCGAAGGGGACACGGTTGCCCGTCTGGAAGGCGACGAGTTCGCCATTGTGCTCGCCGACGTCGCGACAACCCGGGATGTCATTCGCCTGGCCAAAATCCTGATCGCCGGCATCCCTTCGACCTTGTCCTGCTCCGGCAAGGAAATCCATCTGGTGATGCGCGGCGGAGTGGCGATCTGCCCGAGCGACGGCAAGGATGCCGAAACGCTGCTCAGGAACGCCAAGCTGGCCTGCAGCGGCGGCAAAGAGGCGGGCCTGCATTCCGTCAATTTCTATTCGGCTGACATTCAGCAAACCGCGCAAGAACGCGAACGGCTCGAACAGGCGCTGCACCACGCCATCGAAGCCGGGGATGAGCTGGAATTGCATTATCAGCCGGTCGTGGATATCGCCAGCCGCCGCATCGTCAGCCTAGAGGCATTGGCGCGCTGGAACAGCCGCGACTTCGGCCCGGTGCCGCCGGCGCGCTTCATCCCGGTGGCGGAAGAAACGGGCTTGATCATGCCCCTGGGGGATTGGGTGCTGAATACCGCAGTTCGCCAGGCGGCGGCATGGCAACGCAGCGGCTTCGGCGACATCCGGGTGGCGATCAACGTGTCTTTCCGGCAATTGCGCAAGCCGGATTTCATCGATCGCCTGTGTGAAGCCGTGCAAGGCGCGCATAATCCGCTCGCCATCGAGCTGACCGAGTCCGAGCTGATGGGCAACATCGAAATGACCATCCAGCAGCTCGGCCTGCTCAAGGAGCATGATTTCACCATCTACATCGACGATTTCGGCACGGGCTATTCTTCCCTGAGCTACCTTCAGCGGCTGCCGGTTGATGTGCTCAAGATCGATCAGAGCTTCATCGACATGCTCGGCAAGGCGGCGCGCAGCGAGGCCATCGTTCGCTCGATTATCGCCCTTGCGCACGGCCTCAAACTCAAAACCATCGCCGAGGGCGTGGAAACGGAGGCGCAACTCGCGCTGTTGCAGCGTCTTGGCTGCGACTACGCGCAGGGTTATCTGTTCAGCAGGCCAAGGCCGGCGGACGAGATAAGCCGGCTGCTTCTGCAAGGGACGCTGTTGCCCGGCACAGAACACTGAGCGCGCTCGCGGGCCTTGTCAAAGCGCATCGCGCGCGGCAGGCCCGTTCAGGCGGTTTCAATCCTGTTCCTGCCCCGCGTTTTGGCCTTGTACAGCGCCGCATCGGCAAGCGCGACCAGCGCGCTTTCATCGGCACAATCGCCGGCCGCGCCCGGGATTCGCGTGGCCAGGCCGATGCTGGCGCCCACCGTTTTCCCGCTGGCGGCTTGCAGGCCGATATTGCGGATTTTTTCCAATATTTTTTCCGCCACGGACAACGCGCCAGCTGGCGGCGTATCGCCCAGCACCATCAAAAACTCGTCGCCGCCGAACCGGGCCGAGAGATCGGTCGCCCGCGTGGACTGCGTGCGGAGAATCTCCGCGACCGCCTTCAGGCAGTTGTCGCCGGCAAGATGCCCGTGCTCGTCGTTGTACTGCTTGAAATGATCCAGGTCGATCATCAGGACCGACAGCGGGTGTTCGTTTCTGCGGCTCCTGTTCCATTGGTCGGCCAAAAAACGCTCGAAATGCCTGCGGTTCGGCAGCCCGGTCAGCGGGTCGTGCATGGACGAGTATGCCGCCGCCTCCTCGGCCAGCTTGCGGCGCGTGATGTTCTGATGGGAAAGGACGAAGGCCCGGCCGCCGAAGCCTCTGACCGGCGCCGCGCGCAGAATGTACCAGCGCTTCTCGTTCGGGCTGTGGCAGGGGTATTCCAGGTAGAAAAATCGCTCCTTGCCCGAAATGACGGAAGCGATCCCTTCGGCCGCCGCCACGGCCATTTCGTCCCCATACGCGCTGGCGGTTTTGCAGGCATCCAGATAATTGGTTCCCAGCCAGCCGTATTCCGATTGGGCGCCGTTTTCGGCGCCAAAGCGGATCCAGCTGTCATTGACAAAGACAATGACGCCTTTTTGATCAATGATCGCGATCTGTTCGTCCAGCGAATTCAATACCGCCTGGAAGAAGATTTCGTCCATATCGGGGATTGCCGATTCCTCCCTACATTTTTTTATCGGCCCGCGTGTTGGCCGGCATCAATAATAAAAAACGGCAGCCGTCGCTGCCGCCCGCGAACAATGCTGCTTCGCATTGAAGCCCAGCACAATTTAGCGGCATCGCAGTGTCAGCGAAATCAACGAGCTAGACCGTATTTTCATACCGTTTCCCTTCGCTGCCTAGCCGAAATAATGGCGCTACGGTGAATGTTCGCATGAAATAGCGCCGCGCCAACGGTTTATGCGCAAAAGGGGGGGCCGGTCTCGTCTGCGCCCTGGATACAGAACTTCGCTTAATCCAGCCGAGTGCCGCCCAGCAGGCGGCGCAGGCGTGGTCCAAGAGCGGCGCGAAAGCCTGGACTATGAATCGCCATTCCGCCCAGGAAACCAATCAGGCCGCCGACAACCGTGTCGATGAAGCGGGCCTGGATGAGCTGGGTCGCGCTGCCGAGCGGGAAGTGCGCGGCCTCGCCCAAAAGGATCGTCATGGGGGTGATGAAGACGGCAGCGAAACCATAGTGGCGGACCACGATGGTCTCGATTATAAAAGCCAGGGCTATGATCAGGAGCGCAACGAGCCAGGGATCAAGAGGCAGGGCGAAGATGCCCCAGGCCAGCACCAGCCCAATGCTCGTGCCGAGGACGCGATGGATATGCCGCTCCCAGACTGTCCGCATGGTCGCGCCCTGGATGACGGCCAGACAGCTCACGACCACCCAGTAGGCTTTTTCCAGGCCAAGCAATTGCGCCAGCAGCAAGGATGAACCCACACTGAGGCCGATAATGACCGCGTCGAGGATGACGAAATCGAAGGTGGGTGGCTGGGAGGGGGCGATCGGCCGGGGATCGCGGGTGCGGAGAATATAGACGCTGTAGACCAGCGCAATCAGGCCGGCGCCGAGGGCGCCCAGGGCAAGCGCGCCGACCTTGGCAGGCACTTCGGCGAGGGTGCCGGGCGAGTCCGCGCCGAGGGCGGCGGCCATCACAAAGAACAGGCTGCCCGGCGGGCCCACCTGGTAAAGGCGGCACACCATGGTAACGAGGATGGCGCAAAGGGTCAGCACCAGCATCATGGCGGCCGGCAGCAGATGGCTCAACACCCCCAGGGTAAAACAGCCGATCATGCCGAAGGCGCACGCCATGAACATCACCATCCGGTGCTGGAGCGGGGTCGAGGGCAGATAGAGGAAGACGAGCCCGCCCAGTGAAGCGATGAGTCCCAGCGCCATCTGGTCGAACCCGGCGCCGAACAACAGCGGCAGGCCGATGGCCAGGCTGGCGGCGAAGGACTTCTGCCAGGGGCGGTCGCTCGCTCGGAAGACGGTCAGCTGACGCCATTCTTCCGCCGCGAACGAGCGCAGTCGATCTTTCCGGGACTTTGAAACCATCCGGCCTCAATGTTGAAGGTGAACGCAGTTTTGTGGCGCTGCGGTGAATGTTCGCATGAAACAGCGCCGCGCAAAAGCGACGCTTGGAGGGGGCCCGCAACGGGATCAGGCCTTGCAATAACACATCAAGCCCTTTCCGATTCCTCATGCTCCCTCACTATTCGGCTTACCGTCGAATAGTGCACACCGAAATGTTGCGCTATCGCAGCCATTGTATGCTGGCCTGACAGGTAGGCCCGGGCCATCGCCTCCTTGCGGTCGTAGCGCCGCTCGAAATCCGCCAAGGGCTGGGTCAGCGCCCGCCGCTGCGCACGCGGCACTTCATCCAGTGCGGTTTTTTTCTCGACTTGCGCCTGCATCTTCTTCACGAAGGCTTCCGAGCCCAGGTAAATCTGGCCCTGCAACTGGGTCCATACGCTCGGCAGCCGTGCACCTGCGTGCACGAATTCAACATACTTGCGAATCGCGCTGGCACGCTGCCTGCCGAATTGCGCGAGTATCCAGTCCGTTTGCAGCCATTCGCCTGCCGCCGCCTGGCCGCAGGTGGCAAGGTAGCTGCTCCAGGGCCAGGTTTCCAGCCGCTTGACCATCCTGGCGCGCAGGGGATTGAGCACAACGTAGCGCGCCAGTTCAAGCAGGTAGCTGTCACGCTCCACCAGAATGGCCTTGTAGCGGCCTTGAAACACATGCCCCACCCGGTCATGCGCGCGGTTGAAGCGCTGGGTATACACGCCATTGAGCTGGCGCATGCCCTCCGACAGATTCGCCTCCGGCGTTTCGATCAGCAGGTGGTAATGATTGGTCATCTGGCACCAGGCGTGACAGACCCAGTTAAATCGCTTGCAGACTTGGCCCAGCACTTCCAGCCAGGCCTCCCGGTCTGCGTCCGAGAGATAAATGTCCTCCCGCCCGTCACCCCGCGAGGTGACGTGGTAAAGACCGCCTGAGAGTTCGAGTCTTAAGGGGCGTGCCATGGCCGAACTATGGCGTGAAGGAATGTGTTAATGCAAGACCTGACCCCATTGCTTTGCCCGCGCTGCACGATGTGCAGGGGTACACCGTCAAGATGAATGCGGGGGCGGCGGGGCATGGAGGAAATTTACCGCAGCCTGAAATTAATTCGAGCCTGGCCCCTTTAATTCACTTTAATTCATGAAAATAAATTCGAGCCTGGCCCCTTTAATTGTACTAATTCACTTAAGATTTAATTCGATAGCTGTCAAATTCCCATCGCATATGCTTGCGAAGCTGTTCAACAACAGACGTCCAATCCAAACCTTCAACTCCAGCCAAAATTTCCGCCACAGCATTTTTTATTTGTGCGGGGTCGAAGCAACTCACCACTAGTGTTTGTCCGGACCATACATACCCACGAGAGCCGACGTCCTCGCACATCGAACGATTCAGAGTCACAGAAAAATCAAATAACTCTTCTCCCGCACTATCATCTGGACCCAAGACAGCTAGAACCGTAGTCTCAAACAGGGGCGGCTCCAATACCCCGGCTTCTAGTGGCAAACCGTTTGTGAGCGTAAGTTCGTGCAGCTTTACCTTCATGGGTTTCTCACCGTCATGTGCGCGTTTGAAATAGCACGACCACTTTCAGTATTTATGCGCATGAAATTAGCTTGCTGTTCACCCCATTGAGGTTTGAATGTCGGCGGTCGATATATCTTCGTGCCATCTACACTAAGCCACGCACGACCGCTATCAGAGACTCGGTATCCAGGGCCAACCCAAGCTTTGCCTAGAGCATTGGCCTCCGCAAGAGAGTCAACACCTCCAACAGAAAAGTTTCCAATCTTTGCCCCGGCCTCACGCAGCATACCGATTTGACCTGCGTAGGCTGACTCCCTTGCCATCAGGCCATATTGAACCCCTTTACCGACTCCAGACAAGCAACCATTGGGGTCAGGTCTTGCAATAACACATCAAACTCTTTCCGATTCTTCATACTTCCTCATCATTCAGCTTACGGTCGAATCGTCACTCAAAAAGGTAATGCGGTAAAGACCGCCAGAGAGTTCGAGCCTTAAGGGGCGCGCCATGATCGGGCTAGGGCATGAAGGAATGTGTTAATGCAAGACCTGACCCCGTTACCTCGTACCTCGCGTTGCTCGTGCTGTGAAGAGATGTGTTAATGCAAGACCTGACCCCGTTGCTCGCGTTGCCGTTGCTGTGACCCCGTTGCTGCGTTGCTGCCCTCTC
>JANJWO010000025.1 GCA_024709485.1 Hydrogenophilaceae bacterium
CAGCGGGAAGAAATGCTCGGTCAAAACGCCCGGGCGAATGATGCCCCGTTCTATGTTGCGCTGGATGATGATCTGCGCCCGTTCTTGCAACCCGCGCGCAACGTCCTCACGCCAACGCCGCACGAGCTCCGGTGCTCTGGCGCTTTCGGCCAGAAGCAGACGATAGACCGATACCGTGGCGGGTGAGTTAAACGTCGTGTACAGGCGATCAAGATAGACGTCTACTAATTCTGGCAACGTCAAATCTTCATCCGGGAGCCAGCCCTGGAAATCGCGAAGCTGCTTCGTCAGGCGTTCGAGCAAGGCATGAAAAATCTCCTCCTTGCTTTTGAAGTGGGCGTAGATGCCTGCCTTGGACAAGCCCGCACATTCCGCCAGGCGCCCCATCGTTACGGCGTTGTATGTCCGATCCGAGAACTCGACCAGAGCCGCGTCCAGTATTTCCTCTTTCCTGGCGGCAGAGGACAGGTAGCGGCGCTTGTCTGGTACGTCATCTTTCTTGCTTGGCATTCAAAGGCCCTGTTCAAAAATCAGCGGCATGTTCCCATGACCTATCACCGGCTTTAACAAAAATCAAGGCCATCCTTGGACCCGGGCTGGCAACGCGAATTGACCTATGTCAATGACCGACGAGCTGCTGATTGCGGTGGCGGAATTATAGCGTATAATTCAAAACAACCGTCCAGTCGTTTGTTTTTAGAATTCACCTTACAAGGTAACTCAGGGGCACGAACGAACTCTGCGACCAGACCTTCTTCAGCCCGATATCCGTACGGAACATGACCATGCCCCCAGCCTCTCTGTTGTTTACTGCGTTCAGACTGCGCACTGCCTCGCTGGCGCTGAGCGCCGTCGTCTTGACTGGCTGCATGTCGCTCGCTCCTGCGCCTGACACCCCGGCGTTGCCGGTGCCCGCAGCCTGGCCTGGCCATCTTGCATCAGGTACAGACGGTGCCCACGCAGGAGAACTTGCCTGGCAGGTGTACTTCACCGACCCCTTGCTGCAACGCCTCATCGAGACCGCGCTGGAGAACAACCGCGACCTGCGCTTGGCCGCGCTGCGCGTCGAGGAAGCCAGCGCCGCGTTCCGCATTCAGCGATCCGATCGTTTTCCCGCCGTGGGCGTCGGTGCCCAGGGCGGACGCGCGCGCGTTCCTGGCGACCTGAACATGTCGGGCCGCTCGCAGGTGGGTAGCGAATACCGGGCCGAGGTGGGTCTGACCACCTGGGAGCTGGATCTGTGGGGCCGGGTCCGTAACCTGGAGGACGCCGCCCTGCAAAGTTGGCTGGCCTCTGACGCAGCGCGTCAGGCTGTCCATCTGGCGCTGATCGCCCAGGTTGCCGACGGCTATCTGGGCTTGCGCGAGATCGACGAGCGCGTAGCCATCGCCCGGCAAACCGTGACCACCCGCGAAGAGTCCTATCGCATTTTCCAGCGTCGCTTCGAAGTCGGCTCGACCTCGAAGCTGGATCTCACCCAGGTCCAGACGTTGCTGAACCAGGCGCAGGCGCTGTTGACGCAGCTTGAGCAGGCTCGCGCCACGCAACTGCACGCCCTGGCGCTGCTGGTGGGCGCCGATCCTGGCCCACTGCCCGCCAAGGCGCCCTTCGATGAAACCACGGTGCTGGCTGAACTGCGGGCCGGCCTGCCCTCGGAACTGCTGATCAGCCGCCCAGACATCATTTCCGCCGAACACCAATTGCGTGCGGGCGACGCCAACATCGGCGCGGCCCGCGCGGCGTTCCTGCCGCGCATTGCACTGACCGGCAGCTTCGGCACGGCCAGCAGCGATCTCGATGGCCTGTTCGATTCCGGCAGCCGCGCCTGGACCTTCATGCCCACGTTGTCGCTGCCCATATTCGATGGTGGCCGACGGCGCGCCAATCTGGAACTGAGCGAAGTGCGCCGCGACATTGCCGTCGCCGGGTACGAGAAGACCATTCAAACGGCCTTTCGCGAGGTGGCCGATGCACTGAGCGCCAAGTACTGGCTGGCTGAGCAATTGACGATCCAGCGGGCCAATCTGGAGGCGCAAAGCGAGCGCGCCCGGCTGGCCCAGTTGCGCTACGACAACGGCTCGGCCGCCTTCTTGGAGGTGCTGGACGCTCAGCGCGATCTGCTGGGCGCCCAGCAACAGCTCGTACAGGCGCGCCGTGCGCTGCTGTCCAGCCAGGTGGCGCTGTATGCCGCGCTTGGCGGCGGCACCCTGGCTGCAACCGGCGAGGCGCAGGACGCGGCCTCGACTCCAGCCTCCACCACATCAACCCGTTAAGGCACGCCGAACCCATGACCTTCTCCCCCTCTCTCAAGAAAAAGCTCCTGGTCGCTGCCGCCGCAGCTGTTGTTGTTGCGCTGGTCTGGTGGGGCTGGACGAAATTTACCGACAGCGGCCCCGGCGCAGGATTCGTCAACGGCAATGGCCGCATCGAGGCCACCGAGATCGACATTGCCACCAAGCTGCCCGGACGTATCGAGGACATCCTGGTGCGCGAAGGCGATTTCGTCGAGGCGGGCCAGCCGCTGGCCAACATGCAACTGGAAACACTCGAAGCGCAGCGCGACGAAGCCTTCGCCATGCGTGAACAGGCCGAGCACTCGGTGACCGCGGCGCAGGCACAGGTGGCGCTACGTGAAGCCGACGTGGTTGCGGCGCAGGCACTCGTCGGCCAGCGCGAGTCGGAACTGGACGCTGCGCAACGGCGCCTGACACGCTCCAGCACGCTGTCGAGCGAGGGCGCCGCCTCGATACAGGAACTGGACGATGACCGGGCCCGCGTACGGGGTGCACAGGCGACGCTTGCGGCCAGCAAGGCGCAGGCTGCCGCTGCCCGCGCTGCGGTCGAGGCCGTCAAGGCCCAGCTGGTCGGCGCGAAGTCCAGCGTATCCGCCGCCACGGCCAGCATCAATCGCATCGAAGCCGACATCCGCGACAGCGAACTGCGCGCGCCGCGCGACGGGCGGGTGCAGGTGCGCGTGGCGCAACCCGGCGAGGTGCTGGGATCGGGCGGACGTGTCTTGAACCTGATCGACCTGTCGGACGTATACCTCACCTTCTTCCTGCCCGAGACTGTGGCCGGCCGCGTCGCACTGGGTTCCGAGGTCCGCATCGTTCTGGATGCCGCGCCGGAGTATGTGATTCCAGCCACCATTTCCTTCGTCGCCAGCACTGCGCAGTTCACCCCCAAGACGGTGGAAACCGCCAGCGAGCGGCAGAAACTGATGTTTCGCGTGCGCGCGCAGATTTCGCCGGAGCTGCTGCGTGAACACCTGAACCAGGTCAAGACCGGTCTACCCGGCGTGGCCTGGGTCAAGCTCGACGCCAATGCCGAGTGGCCTCAGAACCTGTCCCTTCGTGTGCCGGAGTAAGGTATGAGCCAAAGTGCGCAGCCCACGACCGTTGCCAGTGTCCGCCAGGTAAGTCTGCGCTACGGCGACGTCACTGCCCTGGACGGCATTGACCTGGACATTCCCGCCGGGCGGATGGTCGGTCTGATTGGCCCCGACGGCGTAGGCAAGTCCAGCCTGCTCTCATTGCTGGCTGGCGTACGCATCATCCAGGAGGGCACCGTCCAGGTGTTGGGCGGCGACATGGCCAGCAAGGCCCATCGCAAGCAGGTATGCCCGCGCATCGCCTACATGCCGCAGGGACTGGGCAAAAACCTGTATCCGACGCTCTCGGTCGAGGAGAATCTGCAATTCTTCGCGCGCCTGTTCGGTCATGG
>JANJWO010000027.1 GCA_024709485.1 Hydrogenophilaceae bacterium
ACGGTGCCGACGAGATCGACGGCGGCTTCGCGATGATCAAGGGCGGTGGCGGCGCGCTCACGCGCGAGAAGATCGTCGCCGCCTGCGCCCGCTATTTCATCTGCGTGGCCGACCAGACCAAGCTGGTCGACGTGCTGGGCAAGTTCCCGCTGCCGGTCGAGGTGATCCCCATGGCGCGCAGCTACGTCGCGCGCGAACTGGTGAAGCTGGGCGGCCAGCCCCGGCTGCGCGAAGGCTTCACCACCGACAACGGCAACCTCATCCTGGACGTGCACGGCCTCAACATCCTGGATCCCGTGACGCTGGAAACCACGATCAACCAGATCACCGGCGTGGTGACCAACGGCCTCTTCGCCCGGCGCGGCGCGGACATCCTGCTGCTCGGCACCGAGCACGGCGTGGAAACCTACAAGTAAGGGAATTCAGTCCTTCTCGGGAAGACCGTCGGCCGCTTCCTGGTTCAACTGCTCGCCCGCCACGCGGTAGCGCTCGGCCGCCCACTGGCCGAGATCGATCAGCTTGCAGCGCTCGCTGCAGAACGGGCGGTATTTGCTGCGCGCCTCCCAGCGCACTTCCGCCCCGCAGCTTGGGCAGCTGACCCGCGGCGCCTGGGCCGGCATGTCTTTCATAGCGTGCAGAAGGTCAGTTCAAAGGGCATGGAATCGGCAGGCGCCTTGGGTTCGCCCGGCAGGCTGCGCACGAAGCGGATGTTGAGCATGTATTTGTTGGCGGAGATTTCCGGCACGCATCTGAAGTCCTCGTCCACCCCGACCCGGATCATTTGCGCCGGGCGGGCGCTGGCTTCGAGCATCTGCTGATAGACGCCATTGATCGCCTGCTGCACCCCCGGCCTGCAGCTCTCGCGTATCAGGCGCAGCACGATGTCGAGGCCGGACTGAACCGGCAGGAGGGGCGCCAGCCATAGCTGCAGATTGCCGCGGCGGATATCCGCCGGATCGTGCAGCCAGCGGTGGTAGGCCGGCAGGTCGAACTCGCACAGTCCGCCGGGAATGACCGCCCGCTGCCGCACTGCCGTCAGCCATTCGTCTTCCTTCAGGTGCTGGCAGATCCTCCCCGCCAAGCGGTGGATGCCGGCATGCGCCGCTTCGACCTCGCGCAAGACCCCGTCCAGCCTGGCCTGCTCGACGCCCGGATTGCCGCGCAGCACCGAAAGCGCGGTGCGCTGGCGTTCCAGCTCCTGCAGCAAGTCGGTCTTGAGATCGCCGCGCGCCGCCACGTCCGCCATTTCGAACAGCGTCACCAGCGCGGCGTGGTGGTTGTACGGATGCTCGCCGGCCACGTGCCAGTTGAGCCGGTCGAACAGATCCTCCAACCGCAGCAAGGTGCGGACGCGTTCATTAAGCGGATATTCGTAACGGATCACGCGCGGCCTGAGTGTGAGTTTGCCCAGATTGTCCCCGATTACCGAGCAAAATCAAAGCGTTTGCGCGGAAAGCGCCCGGTATTTTTGATCCAGCTGGCTGACCCGCCCGTTCAGCTCGGGCAGGGCGCAATCGGTATCGAGGATGTCGTCGGCGCGGGCGCGCCTTTGCTCGCGGCTGGCCTGTTTCGCCATCATCGCGCGGATCTCCGACTCGCTCCAGCCGCCCCTCGCCAAGGCGCGCTGCAACTGGGTATTTTCACTGCAGTCCACCGCCAGGACACGGTCGAGCAGGCTGTCGTAGGCGCCGGTCTCCACCAGCAGCGGGACGACCACAAGCGCATAAGGCGCGTGCAGCGCCGCCAGCCGGCGCTCGACTTCGGCCCGGATGAGCGGATGCAGGATGCCTTCGAGCCGCCGCCTGGCGGCGTCATCCGCCAGGATGCGCGCCCGCAATGCCGCGCGATTCAGGCTGGCATCGGCGTTGAAAACCGCTTCCCCGAAGCCTTGCCGAATCGCCGCGACCGCCGCCCCGCCGGCCGCGGTCAATTCGCGCGAGATTTCATCGGTATCGACGACCGGCACGCCGAGCTTGGCAAATGCCCGGCTGACCGTGGTCTTGCCGGCGCCCAGGCCCCCGGTCAAGCCGATTTTCAGCATCAAAAAGCCCCCAGATAGGCGCGCATGAGCGGCGCCCCGTAGAACAAAGCCACCAGCCCGCCGCCGGCCAGATAGGGCCCGAAGGGGATGGGTACGCGCCGGTCGTGCTTGATGAAAATCACCATGGCGATGCCGACGATGGCGCCGACCACGGAGGAAAGCAGGATGGCCATGGGCAGCATCTGCCAGCCCAGCCAGGCGCCGATCGCCGCCAGCAGCTTGAAGTCGCCATAACCCATGCCTTCTTTGCCGGTGGCGAGCTTGAACAGCCAGTAGACGCTCCACAGCGACAGATAGCCGGCCATGGCGCCGATCACCGCGGATTGCAAACTGGTGAACACGCCGAAGAGATTGAACAGAAGCCCGCACCACAACAGCGGCAGCGTGATGTCGTCCGGCAGCAAGGTGGTGTCGAGGTCGATGAAGGCGAGCGCGACGAGCGCCCAGATGAACAGGATGGCGCCAAAGGCGAGCGGCCCGAAGCCGAATTTCCACGCCGCTGCCGCGGAGAGCGCCGCCGTCAGCAGTTCCACCAGCGGGTAGCGCGCGCTGATGCGCGTGCCGCAGGCCGAGCAGCGCCCGCGCAGCCAGAGCCACGACAGAACGGGAATGTTTTCCAGCGCGGTGATGCGATGGCCGCAGGCCGGGCAGGAGGAGGGCGGCGTCGCAAGCGTGCAGGACGGCAGCACGGCGGCGTCGCCCCTGAGCTCGGCGCATTGCGCCTGCCATTCGGCCTCCATCATGCGTGGCAGCCGGTGGATCACCACATTGAGAAAGCTGCCGACCGCCAGCCCCAGCAGAAAAACCAGCCCGGTGAACAGGGCCGGTTCCGCGGCCAGATACATCATCCGCCGACGGCTTCGCCCATCTTGAAGATGGGCAGATACATGGCGATCACCAGGCCGCCGATCAGGGTGCCCAGCACGACCATGATCATCGGCTCGATCAGGCTGGAAATGGCCTCCACCGCGTCATCGACTTCGCGTTCGAAAAAATCCGCCACCTTGCCGAGCATGGAGTCGAGCGAACCGGACTCCTCGCCGATGGCCGTCATCTGCAGCACCATGTTGGGAAAGCGGTTGGTGCCCTGCATGGCCACGGTAAGGGAGGTGCCGGTCGCCACCTCGCCACGGATCTTTTCGGTGGCCTCGACAAACAGCTGGTTGCCGGCGGCGCCGCCGACCGACTCCAGCGCATCCACCAGCGGCACGCCGGCCGCGAACATGGTGGACAGGGTGCGCGTCCAGCGTGCGATGGTGGCCTTCTCTATCACCGGGCCGAATATGGGCAGCCGCAGCATGAGCCGGTCCATGACGCGCTGCACTTTGCGGGAACGCTTCCAGAGCTGGAGAAAACCGTAGATGGCGCCGCCAATGCCGGCGAAAATCAGATACCAGTATTCCACGAAAAAGTCCGACATTTTCATGACCAGCAGGGTGGGCCCCGGCAGATCCGCGCCGAAGCCGGTAAACAGTTCCTTGAACGCGGGGATCACGAAAATCATGATCGCCGCGGTGACGATGAACGCGACCACGAGCACCGCGGCCGGGTAGAACAGGGCGGACTTGATCTTGCCCTTGATGGCGAGAATCTTTTCCTTGTAGGTGGCCAGCCGGTCCAGCACCTCTTCCAGAATGCCGGCGGCTTCGCCGGCTTCCACCAGATTGACGAAGAGCTTGTCGAAGTACTTGGGGTGTTTCGCGAACGCCTGGTTGAGGCTGTTGCCCTTCTCGATATCCGCCTTCACTTCGGCCAGCAGGCGCTGCACGGCGGGATTGGCGGCGCCACGGCCGACGATGTCGAACGCCTGCAGCAAGGGCACGCCGGCCTTCATCATCACCGCCAGCTGGCGCGTGAACAGGGTGATGTCCTTTTCCTTGATCTTGCCGGTCCTGGCAAACAGCGTGCTCTGCTTTTTCACCCGGGTGACGGTAATGCCCTGGCGGCGCAGCTGGGCCGAAACCAGGGCTTCGCCCGGCGCGAGCATCTGGCCGCTCAGCTTCTTGCCCTTCTTGTCCTTGCCTTCCCAGATATAAGTGGCATCCTTGGTGGCTGCGACTGCCATGTGCGTCTCCCGATTCGCTTACATCAAATATTCGTGACCGCTTCCACTTCCTCGAGCGAAGTGATGCCGGTCTTGACCTTGAGCAGGCCGGCCGTGCGCAGATCCTGCACCCCCTCGCGCCGCGCCTGCTCGGCGATATCCATGGATGTGCCGTTTTTCAGGATGATGCGCTGCATTTCCTCCGTGATCGGCATGACCTGATAAATGCCGGTGCGCCCCTTGTAGCCCGCGCCCTGGCAGATTTCGCAGCCGACGGCGCGATAGGGCTGCCAGCTGCCGTCCAGGTCCGCCTCCTTGAACCCCGCCCGCAGCAGCGCCTCTTTCGGGATGTCCGCGGGCTTCTTGCAGGAACAGAGCTTTCGCGCCAGGCGCTGGGCGGTGATGCAGATCACCGAGGAGGCGACGTTGAACGGCGCCACGCCCATGTTCAGGAGCCGGGTCAGAGTGCCGGGCGCGTCGTTGGTGTGCAGGGTCGACAGCACCATGTGCCCGGTCTGCGCGGCCTTGATGGCGATATCGGCCGTTTCCAGGTCGCGAATCTCGCCCACCATGATGACGTCGGGATCCTGGCGCAGGAAGGACTTGAGCGCCGCCGCGAACGTCAGTCCGGCCTTGTCGTTGACGTTGACCTGGTTGATGCCCGGCAGCTGGATTTCGGCCGGATCCTCGGCGGTGGAAATGTTGATGCCGGGCTGGTTGAGGATGTTGAGGCAGGTATACAGCGACACGGTCTTGCCCGAGCCGGTCGGCCCGGTCACCAACACCATGCCGTAAGGCCGCTGCACCGCATCCAGCAAGGCCTCCTTCTGCCACGGCTCATACCCCAGCGCCTCGATGCCGAGCTGCGCGCTGCTCGGATCGAGAATGCGCATGACGATTTTTTCGCCGTACAGCGTGGGCAGGGTGCTGACGCGGAAATCGATGGCGCGGTTCTTGGACAGCACCATTTTCATGCGCCCGTCCTGGGGAACCCGCTTTTCGGAAATGTCGAGGCGGGAAATCACCTTGATGCGCGAGGCGATCTTTTCCTTGATCGCCAGCGGCGGCTGGGCGACCTCGTACAGCACGCCATCCCGGCGGTAGCGGATGCGATAGAACTTCTCGTAGGGCTCCAGGTGGATGTCCGAGGCGCCGGTGTTGATCGCATCCAGCATGATTTTCTGCAGATAGCGCACGATCGGCGCGTCGTCGATCTCGATCCCGCCCGGCGCGTCGGTCGACTCGGCGGCGTCCTCGTCGGCGAATTCCAGATTGAGCTCTTCGGCCTGCAGCACCGCCATGGTGTTGTCGGCGGCATCGGCCACCTTGTCGACGAGCTTGCCGAGCTTGTCGTCCTCGACCACCACCGGCTCGACGGTAAGCCCGGTCTGGAACTTGACCTCATCGAGCGCCTGAAGATTGGTCGGGTCGGAGGTGCCGACAAACAGCTTGTTGCCGCGCTTGTACAGCGCCACCATGCGCCGCTTCTGCGCCAGCTTGGCGTCCAATACGCCCTGCGGCAGCGATTCCGGATCGACCGCGCTCAAGTCGAACAGGGGGTAGCCGAAAGCGCTGGCGGCGAATTCGGCAATCTGGATCGCCTTGAAACGGCGCCCTTTCAGCAGCTCGGTGACGAAGCTCTCGCCGCTGCCGCTCGCCTTGCTCCAGATGCTTTCGGCATCCGGCTCGGAGAGCAGCCCCTGCGCCACCAGGGTTCTGGCCAGGCCTGTCAGCGGAGAATGGGTGGGAGTGGTAACGGCAGCCATGGGGTTTTGAATGATGGGACAGACCGTTATCGGCCTTGGCGCATAAAAATTAAGCCTGCAGACCGGCGGCGGCGGCCTTTTCGGCCGCAAGCGCCCCAATCCGGGCAACTTTCACCGCCCGATCCTGCGTCTGCACGATTTCAATCGGAACATCGCCGATTTTAACGCTCACCCCCGCCTCGGGGATGTCCTCCAGGTATTCGAGCAGCAGGCCATTGAGGGTTTTCGGCCCGTCCAGCGGGAATTCCAGTCCCAGCTTGCGGTTGATGTGCCGGACCAGCGCCGAACCTTCGACCAGCCAGCTGCCGTCGTCCATCCGCCGCAGCCAGCCGGTCTGCACCGGGGCCTGGGTGGTGAATTCGCCGACCATCTCCTCGAGCAGGTCCTCCATGCTGACCAGGCCCTGCAATTCGCCGTACTCATCCACCACCAGCGCCAGCCGCTTCTGGTTTTCCTGGAACTGGCGCAATTGCTTGAACAGCGGCGTCCCTTCCGGGACGAAATAGGGATCTTCGAGGATTTCGCGCACGGCATCGGCCGTCAAGTCTCCGCTCGCCAAGGCATGCAGCACCCGTCGCACATGCAGGATGCCGACAATGCGGTCGAGCGAGCCCTCGTAGACCAGCAGGCGCGTGTGGTGGCTGGTGGCGATCTGCTGGCTGATTCTTTCCGGTTCGTCGGCCAGATCGATGACCTCGATCTGGCTGCGCGGCGTCATCACGTCATCCACGGTGATGCTTTCCAGCCCCAGGGTGTTGAGCAGAATGCGGCGGTGCTCCTTGGGCAGCAGCTTGGCCGACTCCAGCACCACCGTGCGCAGCTCCTCCAGGCCGAGCATGTTGCCGCCCTCCTCCTGGCGCGGCTTGATGCGCAGCAGTTTGAGCAAGCCCTGCACGAAGAGGTTGACGAACCACACCACGGGATACACCAGCTTGAGCAGCGGCGTCAGCACGAAGCTGGCCGGGTAGGCGATGCGCTCGGGGTAGGAAGCGCCGACGACCTTGGGCGTCACTTCGCTGAACACCAGGATGAAAAAGGTCAGCAGCGAGGTGGCGGTGAAGAGGATGATCTCGCCCTGCCCGAACAGGCGGATGGCGATGATGGTGGCCAGCGTGGCGGCGCCGGTGTTGACCAGATTGTTGCCCAGCAGGATCACGCCCAGCAGCTTGTCGGTCTGGCTCAGCAGCGCCAGCGTCAGTCTGGCGCCCTTGAACCCCTGCTCGGCCTGGTGCTTGAGGCGATAGCGGTTGATGGCCATCATCGCCGTCTCGCTGGCCGAGAAAAAAGCCGATACCAGCAGCAGAACCGCCAGGATGGTGAACAGGGTGCTGGTCGGGATTGAATCCAAAGGAAACGGGCTCTATGTCTTTTAGTCGAATGCGGAAAGCTCAGCGATGCAGCAGCACTTCCAGCACGAACTTGCTGCCCACATACGCCAGCAGCAGCATCACGAAACCGGTGACGGTCCAGCGCACGGCAAGCCGCCCGCGCCAGCCCCAGATCGCACGCCCCGCCAGCAGCGCCCCGAACACCAGCCAGGACAGCAGCGCGAAGAAAGTCTTGTGGCTGAAGCTCATCGCCTTGCCGAAGATTTCCTCGGAAAACAGGATGCCGCTGGCCAGCGCCAGGCTCAGCAGGATGAAGCCCGTCCAGATCAGCTTGAACAGCACCGACTCGAGCGTCAGCAAGGGCGGCAGGCCGGGCATGCTGGCGGCGGCCCCGTGGTGCAGCCTTTTCTCGAAAGCGGACATCAGCACCGCCTGCAGCGCCGCGATGAACAACAGGCAATAGGCCAGCAGCGACAGCACCAGATGCACCCGGAACCCGAAGGTGTGCGAAAAGGGAATGGGGCGCGCATCCGGCAAAACCAGCGGCAGCAGGACCCCCACGGCAGCGATGCCGGCCACCCAGCCCTGGATGCCGGGCAGCGGCACCTTGAGCGCCGTCAGCGCATAAACCGAAACGGACAGCCAGGCGATCAGCGAAACCGCATTGGCGAAACCGAGATGAACCGCATCCGCCCGAAACACGCTGGCACCGAGCAGCACGGCATGAACCGCGATGCCGACCAGCAGCAAGGACGAAGCCCACAGGCGGCTGTTCCGGGCGCCGCGCCGCAGGAACTGCCAGGCGGACACGCCATACAGGCCCGCGACCAAAAAGGATGAGAACACGAAAACCGGCATTGGTAGAATAGCCTTTTGGTTAAATTCCACTTCGCAAATTTCACAAATCAAACATGGCGCGAAAGCAGGCCGCGGGCGGTTTGCCCGCACCGGCGCGGCGCGATGAGCCCGCGCCGCGCCGGCAGCGGAACCTGCTCCAGCCTGCGCGGCCGCATGCGGCCAGTCGAAGCCGGCACCGTCAGGTTTGATTTTGAAATGGAATTATGGATTATCCATGCCTCGCGGCGAGGCAACAAGGAACAGCATGTTTGAGAATCTCTCCGGCCGCCTCGGCGGCATCGTAAAAAATCTGCGCGGCCAGGCCCGCATCACCGAAGCCAACATCCAGGACACCCTGCGCCAGGTGCGCATGGCGCTTTTGGAGGCCGACGTCGCCCTGCCCGTGGTCAAGCAGTTCACCGAGGACGTCAAGGGCAAGGCCATGGGCGCCGAAGTGCTGCACAGCCTGACCCCGGGCCAGGCGCTGATCGGCATCGTCCACGACGAGCTCGCCAAGCTCATGGGCGGGGCGGCGGCCGATCTCAACCTCGCCGCCCAGCCGCCGGCGGTCATTCTCATGGCCGGCCTGCAGGGTTCGGGCAAGACCACCAGCAGCGGCAAGCTCGCGCGCCTGTTGAAATCGCGCAAGAAGAAGGTGCTGCTGGCCTCCTGCGACGTCTACCGCCCCGCCGCCATCGATCAATTAAGACAGCTGGGCGCGCAGCTGGAGGTCGATTTCTTCGAAACCGCCGCCAATGACCCGGTCGCCATCGCCCAAGCCGCCCAGGAGCATGCGCGCAGGCAATTCTACGACGTGCTCATCGTCGACACCGCCGGCCGGCTCGCCATCGACGAAGCCATGATGGCGGAAATCCAGGCCCTGCACGCCGCCGTGAAGCCGGTGGAGACCCTGTTCGTGGTCGATGCCATGCAGGGCCAGGACGCCGTCAACACCGCCCGCGCCTTCAACGAGGCGCTGCCGCTCACCGGGGTCGTCCTCACCAAGCTCGACGGCGATGCGCGCGGCGGCGCGGCGCTGTCGGTGCGCCACATCACCGGCAAGCCGATCAAGTTCGTCGGCGTGGGCGAAAAGCCCGACGGCCTCGAAGCCTTCCACCCCGAGCGCATGGCCTCGCGCATCCTCGGCATGGGCGACGTGATGTCGCTGATCGAGCAGGCGCAGACCTCGGTCGACCTGGCCGAGGCCAAGAAACTGGCGGAAAAGGTCAAGAAGGGCAAAAACTTCGACCTCGAGGATTTCAAGGCGCAGATCACGCAGATGCGCAAGATGGGCGGGCTGTCCGCCCTCATGGACAAGCTGCCGGGTGCAGGCCAGATGCCGCAGATGACCGGCAACGAGGACAAGGCCATCAACCGCGTGGAAGGCATCATCAATTCCATGACCCCGCAGGAGCGGCGCCAGCCGGAGCTGCTCAAGGCTTCGCGCAAGCGCCGCATCGCCGCCGGCGCGGGGGTCCAGGTGCAGGAGGTCAACCGCCTGCTCAACCAGTTCGAACAGGCCCAGAAAATGATGAAAATGATGGGCAAGGGCGGCCTAGGCAAGATGATGCGCGGCATGAAGGGCATGCTGCCGGGGATGAAGTAAGCTCCAGGCCGGCCCCGCGCGGTCCGCCTCCGCCAAAGCCGCGCCGGGGCGCCAAGCGGCACTAAGCCCTTGGCAAACAACCCCTTTTCGGCATAGAATTCGCGGTTTTCCGATTTCCAAACTGGATAGAGACCATGGTTGTCATTCGTCTTTCCCGTGGCGGCTCCAAGAACCGCCCCTATTACAACGTGGTGGTGGCCGATTCCCGCAGCCGCCGCGACGGCCGTTTCATCGAGCGCCTGGGCTTCCATAACCCCGTCGCCCCCGAAGGCGTCGAAGCCACCCGCATCGACATGGCCCGCATGGAGCACTGGGTGAATAACGGCGCCAAGCTGTCCGACACCGTGTCGCGCCTGGTCAAGCAGGGCAAAGCCGCTGCCTGACGAGCTTGAAATAGGGCGCAATGGCGCCCGTCGTGTTGTCATGGGGCGCATCAACGCCCCGTTCGGCGTAAAGGGCTGGGTCAAGATCAAGCCTTTTACCGAAACCCTGGACGCCCTGCTCGACTATCCCGAGTGGCAGCTCGGCAAGGCCAGCGAGTGGCGCAAGGTGGACGTGGAAGACGCCACCCTGCACGGCGACTTCGTGGTCGCCAAGCTGGCCGGCTGCAATGACCGCGACGCGGCCTTTGCCCTGCGCGGCCAGGAGATCGCGGTCGACCGCGAGGAACTGCCCGACACCGAGGAAGGCGAGTATTACTGGGAGGATCTCATCGGCCTCGCCGTCGTCAACCGCGACGGCGTGGAACTGGGCAAGGTGGCCTCCCTGATGGAAACCGGCGCGCACGACGTGCTGGTGGTGAAGGGCGAGAAGGAAATCAGTAAAGAGATACTGATCCCCTTCGTTGAGGTCTATGTGCTGAACGTGGATTTGGCGCAGGGCCGCATCGAAGTGGATTGGGGCCTGGATTACTGAGGGCGGATGATGCGTTTCGACGTCGTCACCCTGTTTCCGGGCCTGTTCGATGCACTGCTGGATTTCGGCATTACCGGCCGCGCGCTGGATCGCGGGCTGTTTGGCTTCAAGGCCTGGAACCCCAGGGACTTCGCCACGGACAACTATCGCACCGTGGACGACCGCCCCTACGGCGGCGGCCCCGGCATGGTGATGCTGGCCGAGCCGCTGGATGCCGCGCTGGATGCCATCGAGACCGAATTGCAGCAGGGCCAGATCGAGGCGCATGTGATTTACTTCACGCCGCGCGGAAAGCCGCTCGATCACGCCAAAGTCATCGAGCTGGCCGGCAAACCGCAGCTCACCCTGATCGCGGGGCGCTACGAAGGCGTGGACGAGCGCTTTTTGCGCCGCCGGGTGCACGAGGAAATCTCGCTGGGCGATTTTGTCCTCTCCGGCGGGGAAATCCCGGCGCTGGCGGTGATGGATGCGGTGATCCGCCAGCTGCCGGGCAGCTTGAACAATGCCGAGTCGGCGCTGCAGGAGTCCTTCGTCGACGGCCTGCTGGATGCGCCGTGCTACACCCGGCCCGAGGTTTACCGCGGCGAGGCGGTGCCGGACGTGCTGCTCTCCGGCAACCACAAGGCCATCGAGCGCTGGCGGCTTACGCAGCGCCTGAAGCTGACCGCGAAGCGGCGGCCGGACTTGCTGGAAAAACGCGGCCTGAGCCGCGCGGAAAAGGATTTGCTCGACGGCAACTGAGCCGTCGGGATGAAAAGGAAGCCTGCAAGGGCTGTTTTTAACCGCGCAATGTTCGTCATCTGAACGAACCAATTCGCGAATTCGCAAGGAAGATGACATGAACATCATCGAACAACTGGAACAGGAAGAAATCGCCCGCCTGGGCAAGACCATCCCCGACTTCGCTCCCGGCGACACCGTGGTGGTGCAGGTCAAGGTCAAGGAAGGCGACAAGGAACGCCTGCAGGCCTACGAAGGCGTGGTCATCGGCAAGCGCAACCGCGGCCTCAACTCCGCGTTCACGGTGCGCAAGATTTCCGCCGGCGAAGGCGTCGAGCGCACCTTCCAGACCTACTCCCCGCTGGTCGCCAAAATCGAAGTCAAGCGCCGCGGCGACGTGCGCCGCGCCAAGCTGTACTACCTGCGCGAGCGTTCCGGCAAATCCGCCCGCATCAAGGAGAAGCTGCCCAACCGTGCCAAGGCCTCCGCAGCCGAATGAGCAAGGCTTTGACCTGACAAGAAGCCCTCCGCATGGAGGGCTTTTTTATTGTGCGCATGACAGCGTTAGAATGGCTGCATGGACATCGCCGTCATCGACGCCCCCTTTGGCCAGCTGAAACTGATCGCCGAGCGCGACACCCTCAGCGGCATCGATTTCCTGCTCGGGCGCGAGCCGGCAAAGAAACCGGCGACGCCCGTGCTCAGGGAAACCGCGGCGCAACTCGCCGCCTATTTCAAGGATCCGCATTTCCCGTTCTCCCTGCCCATGCATCTTGACGGCACGCCTTTCCAGCTGAAGGTATGGCAGGCCTTGTGCGACATCCCGCCCGGCTCGCCTTTGACCTACGGCCAGTTGGCGAAACAACTCGGCACCGCGCCGCGCGCCGTGGGCGGCGCCTGCGGCGCCAACCCCATCCCCATCATCGTGCCCTGCCATCGCGTGGTTGCGGCCGGCGGGATCGGCGGCTTCATGCACACGCGCGCTGACGGCCCGCTCGACATCAAGGCCTGGCTGCTCGCGCATGAGCGCGGATGAACATTTGATCGACCGTTTCTGCGACCGCCTGTGGCTGGAAGACGGGCTGTCGCAGAACACGCTTGCCGCCTACCGCCGCGATCTCGTTGCCTACGCTGCCTGGCTGAAGAAAGCGCGCAGCCGCGAATTGACTGCAGCCGAGCCGGCCGACATCGACGCCTATCTCGCGCACCGCTTCGCGGCTCGCGCCAAGCCGCGCACCGCCGCGCGCTATACCGCGAGCCTCAGGCGCTTCTACCGTTTTCTCGCACGCGAAAAACTGATCGGCGCAGACCCGACGCTCTATCTCGACACCCCCAAGCTGCCGCGCCCGCTGCCCAAGGTGCTGTCCGAGGCCGACGTGGAAAGCCTGCTCGCCGCGCCCGATGTGGGCACTCCGGCCGGGCTGCGCGACCGCGCCATGATCGAGACCCTGTACGCCACCGGCCTGCGCGTTTCGGAATTGGTCGGACTGAAATTATTGAACCTGGATTTGAACGCCGCCGTGCTGCGCGTCACCGGCAAGGGCGGCAAGGACCGCCTGGTGCCGCTGGGCGAGGAAGCTGTGCACTGGCTGTCGCGCTACCTGAAAGAGTCGCGCCCGACCCTGCTGAACGGCAGGAAATGCGCGGAAGTCTTCGTCACCGCACGCGGCGCCGGCATGACGCGCCAAGCCTTCTGGCACCTGCTCAGGCGCGGCGCGCTGAAAGCCGGCATCGCGAAGCCGCTCTCCCCGCACACCCTGCGCCACGCCTTCGCCACGCATCTGCTCGCCCACGGCGCCGACCTGCGCGCGGTGCAGATGCTGCTGGGCCATGCCGACATTTCCACCACGCAGATCTACACCCACGTCGCGCGCGAGCGCCTGAAGCAGCTGCACAGCCGCCATCACCCAAGAGGTTAAGTAAAAGCTTTCACGAAGACCGACAGGCTGCTCAACAGCAGCAGGACGCCGATCACCCGCACCATCTGCGCCTGGCTGAGTCCCGTATGCACGTGGCTGCCGCCGTAAAGCCCGGCGAGCGCGAGCGGCAGGCCGAGCAGGTAGGCCTGCCAGACCTCCGCCTGCATCAGCAGCCCGGCGGCGATGAAGCTGCCGATGCGGAACAAGCCTTCGAGGAAGAACACGCCGGAGAGCGTGGCACGCAATTCGCCCTTGTCCTGCAGGCGATGCTGCAAATAGATCACATAGGGCGGCCCGCCGGTGCCGAACATGCCGCCCACGGTGCCGCCGGTGAGGCTGGCCGGCGCCGCCCATTTGCGCGACACCGGCTTGTCGCCGTGCAGGTTGAGCAGGCTGCGCAGCGCGAACAGCAGGATGAAAAAACCCAGGGCGACCAGCAAGGGCTCCTTGGGCAGGCTGACCAGCAGCGTCGTGCCGAGCGCCACGCCGATGACGCCGAAGGGCACCAGCGGCTTCACCTCGTCCCAGCGCACCTGCCTGAAGTTCACCCCGCCCAGCACCAGCGAGGCGGTGAAATCGAGCAGCAGGATCGCGGGCACCACCAGCGACAGCGGAAACACCAGCGCGAGCAGCGGCACCGACACCAGGCCCGAGCCGAAGCCGCTGATGCCGCGGATGAAGTACGCCAGCAGCAGCACGCCGACGGCGTAGGCAATTTCGAATGGGCTCAAGTTCGTTTGCCGCGCTCGATGGTGATGCCGAGTTCCTTGACCCCGCGCACGATGGCAAACTTGGTGACGCTGACCTTGACCCAGGGCGCACGGAACTCCTCGCGTATGATGTGCGCGACGTGCTCGGCCACCGCCTCCACCAGGGCGATCGGCTGCGGACGGTTGACGAGGCTGTCCTTGACGCGATTGGCAACCGCACCGTAATCGATGGTGTCGGCCACGTCGTCGGTCGTGCCCGCCTTGTGCTCGGGCAGGCCGATTTCCAGGTCGAGCCGCACCGGCTGCGGGATTTTGCGTTCCCACTCGTATATGCCGATAATGAGTTCGAGGCGGAAGTCCCGCAAAAACAAGATGTCCATGGGCACGCCGTTCTAAAGCAAAAGGAAGCGATTTTAATGCAAAGCCTCATCCCCGCCCTCATGATTGCGCTGGGCGCCTATCTCATCGGTTCGCTGTCGTTCGCCGTCATCGTCGCGCGCGCCATGGGCCTGCCCGATCCGCGCACGTTCGGCTCGGGCAATCCCGGCGCCACCAACGTGCTGCGCACCGGCAAGAAAGCCGCCGCTGCGCTGACGCTGCTGGGCGATGCCGCCAAGGGCTGGCTGGCGGTGTGGCTCGCCGGCATCGTCGGCGCGCCCTTCGGCGTAGAGACGCTGGCCGTGCACCTGGCCGCCATCGCCGTGTTCCTCGGCCATCTGTTCCCGGTGTTCTTCGGCTTCAAGGGCGGCAAGGGCGTGGCCACCGCGCTCGGCATCATGCTGGCGCTCGATCCCTGGATGGGCCTCGCGGTATTCGCCACCTGGCTGGTGGTGTTCGCGGTTTCGCGCATCTCGTCGCTGTCCGCGCTGACCGCCGCCCTGCTCGCGCCGGTTTACGGCGCCTATTTCACCGCCAGCCGCGCCACCGTCATCACCCTTTGCATGCTCGCCGTCCTGCTGCTGTGGCGGCATCGCGCCAACATCCAGCGCCTCCTGGCCGGCGAGGAAGGGCGCTTCGCCAAGCCCAAGCAATAGAGGGAGTATCCGATGGCATGGTTTGAAAAGGAAATGAACTACGCCAAGGACAGCCTGGCGCAGGTTTCCGAGCGGGCCATCGACCGCGCCGGCGAGCGGCTTTCGGGCGTGGTCAAGGAAGGCGTCTCCGAGGCCGGGCGCGAGCTGCGCGACGTGATCCTGCACGCCAGCGGAGAGATCGACGCCAAGCTCGACAAGATTTCACAGGAACTGCACGACCAGCGCCAGTTCACCAAGGACGACGTCAAGGAAATGGTGGACTATGCCGCCGACAGGCTGTCGGGCGTGCTGGACGAGCGCGTGGCCGTGGCCAAGCGCGAAATCTCCAGCCTGGTGCAGGAAAAGGTCGAGTATTTCAAGCTCGAAATCGACGACTTCTTCATCCGCCGCCAGCAGGACCTGGCGCGCGAGCGCCGGCGCCTGTTCATCAACGTGCTGATCGCGGTCGGCGCCTCGCTGCTGCTGGGCGCGGTGTCATGGATGTACCACCGCTGGATGGGCGGCGTGCTCGATATTTTCGGCGTATTCCGCATCCTGTTCGCCTCGCTGACCGGCGGCTATCTGGTGTACCTCGCCATCTCGCTGGTGCGCCGCTGGCTCACCATGAGCGAACACAAGAAGGACGCCATGTACCTCACCATGCGCTACTGGGGCGCGCTGCGCCCCGAAAGCGTGTTCTTCAACCTGCTGCTGATCTGCGTGCTGGCCCTGCTGCTCGGCCTGCTGCTGTTCCCCGACGTATTGAGCGCATTGCCGGGCGGCAAGACCCTGCTGGAACTCGTGCGCGGCGCGCTGCCGAAGTTATAAGACCAAACTTCTTGTTCAATTTTCATCCCGTCTCCGGGATGCTAGAACCGCTCGTTCTCGCCGAGAAAACGCCACTTGCCGACCGGCAAATCGCCCAGTTTCACCCCGCCCATGCGCACGCGCTTCAAGGCGGTGACTTTCAGCCCGACCAGTTCGCACATGCGGCGAATCTGGCGCTTCTTGCCTTCCTTCAGCATGAAACGCAGCTGCTCGGGGTTCTGCCACTCGACCCGGGCCGGCTTGAGCGCCTTGCCGTCGAGGCTCAGCCCGTGCCGCAGCCGGGCCAGTCGCTCGGCGGGAAAAACCTCGCGCACGTTGGCGACGACCTTGCCGTAGCTCACCCGGACGAGATATTCCTTCTCGATCTCGGAATCCTCGCCGATCAACTGGCGCGCGATGCGGCCGTCCTGCGTCAATACCAGCAAGCCGGTGGAATCGATGTCGAGGCGTCCGGCCGGCGCCAGTCCGCGCAGCAAGGCCGGCGAAAAACGCCGCCCGCTGGCGTCACCCGACCACTGGCTCGCCGCCTGGATCAGGGTGACCGCGGGCTGATAGCCGTCCTCGGCCTGGCCGGAGACATAACCGATTGGCTTGTTGAGCAGGATGGTGGCGAGCTCGCGCTGGCTGGCCTGCGCCTGCCGCTCCAGGGTGATTTTCGCGTCGGGGCCGACCTTGCTGCCGAGCACATCCACCACCACGCCATCGACTTTGACCCAGCCCTTGGCGATGAACGCATCGGCTTCGCGCCGCGAACACAGGCCGAGCTCGGCCATGCGCTTGGAGAGGCGAACTTGTTCGCTCATGCGCGCGGCAGTTCCTGCAAATCCCAGCGCGGCTTCACGCTGAAAGCCTGCGCCCCGGCCTGCGCCTGCTGCAAGCGCATGGCGCCGGCGTAGGCGATCATGGCGCCGTTGTCAGTGCAAAGATCGAGCGGCGGGAAATACACCTGCGCGCCCAGCTTCGCGGTTTCCGCCACAAGGCGCTGGCGCAGCTGCTTGTTGGCGCCCACCCCGCCCGCCACCACCAGCCGCCGGCTGCCGGCCTGCTTCAGCGCCTGCAGGGATTTTTCCGTGAGCACTTCGGCCATCACATCCTGGAACGCGGCGGCGATGTCGGCGCGCGCGGCCTCTTCCGGGTGCTTGTTGCGCAAGGTCAGTACCGCGGTCTTGAGGCCGCTGAAACTGAAATTGAGGTCGCCGGAGTTGAGCATGGGCCGCGGCAGTTTGAACCGCGCAGGCTCGCCGCTTTCGGCAAGCTTGGACACCGCCGGCCCGCCCGGATAGCCCAGCCCCAGCAACTGCGCGGTCTTGTCGAAGGCCTCGCCGGCGGCATCGTCCAGGGTGTCGCCCAGGGTTTGGTAGGCGCCGACCTGGGCCACATGCATGAGCTGGGTGTGGCCGCCGGACACCAGCAGCGCCACGAAGGGAAATTCCGGGCGCGGCTCGGCCAGCAGCGGCGACAGCAGATGGCCTTCCAGGTGGTGCACCCCAACGGCCGGGATGCCCAGCGCATAGGCCAGCGAGCGCGCGAAGCCGGCGCCCACCAGGAGCGCACCCGCCAGACCCGGACCCTGGGTGTAGGCCACAGCATCCAGGGAATTTAGCGTAAGCGAACGCTCACTCAAAACCTCGCGCACCAGCGGCAGCACGCGCTGGATATGGTCGCGCGAAGCCAGTTCCGGCACCACGCCGCCGTAGTCGCGGTGCATGGCGACCTGGGAATGCAGGCGGTGGGCCAGCAGGCCCTTTTCGGTGTCGTAGACGGCGACCCCGGTTTCGTCGCAGGAGGATTCGATGCCCAGAACCAGCATGGGGGTGGAAAGACGTGAAAAAGACTGCTATTATTTGCGTTTTTTCCCGGTCAAGGAAGCATTTAAAACATGCCGCACATCAAAGTTAAAGAAAACGAGCCGTTCGACGTCGCCCTGCGCCGCTTCAAACGCGCTGTCGAGAAAACCGGTCTGCTCACCGAACTGCGCGCCCGCGAGTTCTACGAAAAACCCACCGCCGAAAGAAAGCGCAAGCTGGCTGCCGCCGTGAAGCGCACCCACAAGCGCCTGCGCAGCCAAATGCTGCCGCCCAAGATGTACTGAATGAAACATTCTTGACCGGATGTGGCAAAAAGGCGGCTTGTCCGCCTTTTTCATTTAGCCTTGGCGGCGGCTTGTCCGCCTTTTTCATTTAGCCCGCCCCGACTGCAGATTACGGAGTACGCCATGAGCCTGAAAGCCCGGATCCAGGAAGACATCAAGACCGCCATGAAGGCCAAGGAGTCCTTCAGGCTCGCGACCCTGCGCCTTCTGTCCGCCGCCATCAAGCAGAAGGAAGTGGACGAGCGCGTGGAAGTGGACGATGCCGCCGTGCTCGCCATCCTCGACAAGCTCATCAAGCAGCGCAAGGACTCCATCAGCCAGTTCGAAAAGGGCGGGCGCCAGGATCTGGCCGACGCGGAGAAGGCCGAAGTCGAAGTGCTGTCGGTCTATCTGCCGGCGCAACTCTCGGACGAGGAAATCGCCGCCGCCATCGATGCCGCCATCGCCGCCACCGGCGCGGCCGGCCCCAAGGACATGGGCAAGCTGATGGGCGTCTTGAAGCCGCAACTCGCGGGCAAGGCCGACATGGGCAAGGTCTCCGCCCTGGTCAAAAGCAAGCTCGGTTAATCCGCTGTAACATCCGGGGATGATCCCCCGCGACTTCATCGACCAGCTGCTGTCACGCGTCGACATCGTCGACGTCATCGACCGGCGCGTGCCGCTGAAGAAAGCCGGGCAGAACTACCAGGCCTGCTGCCCCTTCCACGGCGAGAAAACCCCCTCCTTCACGGTCAGCCCGACCAAGCAGTTCTACCATTGCTTCGGCTGCGGCGCGCACGGCTCCGCCATCGGCTTCCTCATGGAATACGGCGGCATGCCCTTCGTCGATGCGGTGAAAAGCCTGGCCGACGAAGCCGGCCTCAAGGTGCCGGAAGACGCAAGCTTTCAGCCCAAGCCGAAAACCGGCCCCGACCTCACCGAACACATGGCCAAGGCCGCCAGCTTCTACAAGGAGCAGTTGAAGGGCAGCGAACGCGCCATCAGCTATCTGAAAAAACGCGGCCTCACCGGCCAGATCGCCGCCCGCTTCGGCCTGGGCTACGCCCCCGCCCAGTCCACCGCACTAAAGCAGGTCTTCCCGAGCTACGATGCGCCCGAACTCGCCGCCGCCGGCCTGGTGATCGACAATGAGCGCGGCCGCTACGACCGCTTCCGCGACCGCATCATGTTCCCCATCCGCAATCCCAGGGGCCAGGTCATCGCCTTCGGCGGGCGCATCCTCGACCAGGGCGAGCCGAAATACCTGAACTCGCCGGAAACGCCGATTTTCCACAAGGGTTCGGAAGTCTACGGCCTGTTCGAAGGCCGCCAGGCCATCCGCGAGGCCGGCAAAATCCTGGTGGTGGAAGGCTACATGGACGTGGTGGCGCTGGCCCAGAACGACATCCACTACGCCGTCGCCACGCTGGGCACCGCCACCACGCCTATCCACGCCCGCACGCTTTTAAGGCAGACCGACAGGCTCTACTACTGCTTCGACGGCGACAACGCCGGGCGCAAGGCGGCCTGGCGCGCGCTGGAAAACACCCTGGAAGCCCTCGCCGACGGCAAGGAAGTGTTCTTCCTGTTCCTGCCGGAAGGCGAGGATCCCGACAGCTGGGTGCGCGCCAACGGCAAGGATGCGTTCGAGGGCTTCATGCGGCGCGAGGCGCTGCCGCTTTCGGCCTTCCTGATCCGCGAACTGTCACGCGAGAGCGACCTTTCCACCCAGGAAGGCCGCGCCAAGCTGCTGAAAAACGCCACCCCGCTCTTGCAGAAAATCGCCGCGCCCGTGCTGGCTGCGCTGATCCGCCGCCAGCTGGGCGACACCCTGGGCATGGGCGGCGAAGCCATCGGCTCGCTGACCGGCGCCAAACGCCCGTTCGGCGCCAAGGCAGCGCCGGCCCCGGCTGTCGCGCGCACGCGCCCTTCGCTTTGCCGCACCCTGGCGCGCGCCCTGGTCGCGCGGCCGGAATTCGCCGCCAGGATCGATCCGGCCAGGCTGCCGGCAGGCGATCCGCATGTCCCCTTGCTTACCCGGCTGGCCGAATGGCTGGCCGGGTTCGAATCCTTGCCCTCGGCCGCGGCGATGCTGGACGATCCGGACGCCCCTCCCGAACTCGGCGAATTGCAGGGCGAGGCAGAAATGCTAGAACAAAAAGGGAACTGGGACCCCGAGGCCGAGCTTGTGGGGGGGATCGGCCGGATCAACAGCCTCTGGGCTCGCCAGCGCCGCGAGGACTTGGCAAAACGCTTTGACACCCTGAGCGCAGCGGAGCGCGAGGAACTTCTGAGTCTCAGCAAAACCTAATCAGGCCCGGAATTTGCCTATCCCCAAGAGGGGGGAAATCGGTATAATTCCCTGTTTTGCAAAATTTTTCTGGACAAGACCATGGCAGGCAGACCCAAGTCAGCAAACAACGCCAAAAAAATGCCGCGCAAGGCGGAGGCGGCACTCAACAAAGTCATGAAGGAAAATGTTGAGCTGACCCAGGAGCAGGCGGAAGCGCGCCGCACCCAGCTCAAGAATCTGATTTCGCTCGGCAAGGAGCGGGGCTATCTGACCTATGCCGAGATCAACGACCACCTGCCGGACGACCTGTCCGATGCCGAGCAGATCGAAGGCATCATCAGCATCATCAACAGCATGGGCATCCAGGTCTACGACGAGGCGCCCGACGCCGAAACCCTGCTGATGACGGAATCCACCCCGGCGGTGGCGGATGAGGATGTCGTCGAGGAGGCCGAACAGGCGCTGACCACGGTCGACTCCGAGTTCGGCCGCACCACCGATCCGGTGCGCATGTACATGCGCGAAATGGGCACGGTCGAACTGCTCACGCGCGAAGGCGAAATCGAGATCGCCAAGCGCATCGAGGAGGGCCTCAAGCACATGGTGCAGGCCATTTCCGCCTGCCCGATGACCATCGAACAGGTTCTGGCCTTCGCCGAGCAGATCGAAAAGGGCGACATGCGCGTCGACGAGCTGGTGGACGGCTTCGTCGGTGAAGAGCAAGCCATCGGCGGCGAGGAAATGGAAGAGGAAAGCGAAGCCTCCGCCGACGAGGACGAGGACGAAGAGGCCGGCGCCGCCGCGGCGGCCGCCAATCTCGCGCAGATCAGGGCCGAGGCGCTGGAGCGCTTTGCCCAGTTGCGCAAACTCTACAAAAAAGTGCAGGGCCAGCGCGCCAAGTACGGCGCCAACAGCAAGCAGCACCTGGCCGCCCAGGACGCGGTGACCGATCTGCTCATGGGCATCCGCTTCTCGGTCAAGCAGGTCGAAGCACTGTGCGACACCATCCGCAATACGGTCGAGGAGATTCGCGGCCATGAGCGCAAGATCATGGATCTTTGCGTGACCCGCGCCGGCATGCCGCGCCAGCATTTCATCAAGACCTTCCCCGGCAACGAGACCAACCCGTCCTGGGTGGACAAGGAAATGGCGGCGAAGAAGGCCTACTCCTCAGCGCTCGCCCGCTTCCAGTATGAGCTGAAGGAATACCAGGAAAAGCTGCAGGCCACGCAGGAACGCATCGGCCTCAACATCGCCGAACTCAAGGCCATCAACAAGCAGATGTCCACCGGCGAGGCCAAGGCGCGCCGCGCCAAGCGCGAGATGATCGAGGCCAACCTGCGCCTGGTGATCTCCATCGCCAAGAAGTACACCAACCGCGGCCTGCAGTTCCTCGATCTGATCCAGGAAGGCAACATCGGCCTGATGAAGGCGGTGGACAAGTTCGAATACCGCCGCGGCTACAAGTTCTCGACCTACGCGACCTGGTGGATCCGCCAGGCCATCACCCGCTCGATCGCCGACCAGGCGCGCACCATCCGCATCCCGGTGCACATGATCGAGACCATCAACAAGATGAACCGCATCAGCCGCCAGATCCTGCAGGAAACCGGCCAGGAACCGGATCCCGCGACGCTGGCGGTCAAGATGGAAATGCCCGAGGACAAGATCCGCAAGATCATGAAGATCGCCAAGGAGCCGATCTCCATGGAAACCCCGATCGGCGACGACGAGGATTCCCATCTGGGCGACTTCATCGAGGACCAGAGCACGCTCGCGCCGGACGATTCCGCGCTCTACGCCAACCTGCGCAACGCCACCCGCGACGTGCTGGACAGCCTCACCACGCGCGAGGCCAAAGTGCTGCGCATGCGCTTCGGCATCGAAATGAACACCGACCACACCCTGGAGGAAGTGGGCAAGCAGTTCGACGTGACGCGCGAGCGCATCCGCCAGATCGAAGCCAAGGCCCTGCGCAAGCTGCGCCACCCCACCCGTTCGGAAAAGCTCAAGAGCTTCCTGGAAAGCAGCGAGTGACGGGCCCCCGCTTGTTGGCGGCATAATTCAGTACAATCGGGCCTGTAGCTCAGTCGGTTAGAGCAGAGGACTCATAATCCTTTGGTCGTGGGTTCGAGTCCCACCGGGCCCACCATCCTCAACAAAACAAGTACGAGGGGATAAATGGGAGGAGACAACAAGAGGACGGGCGAGAAACGCCTGCAGATTCTACAGACGCTCGCGGCGATGCTGGAGGAACCCAACCCGGAAAAAATCACCACCGCCGCGCTGGCGCGGCGGCTGGAGGTGTCCGAGGCCGCGCTCTACCGCCATTTCGCCAGCAAGGCGCAGATGTACGAAGGCCTCATCGCCTTCATCGAAGACACCCTGTTCGGGCTGATTGCGCGGCTTACCGCCGACAACACCGCCCCCCTCAAACAGGTCGAGGCCATCCTCTCCATGCTGCTGGGATTCGCCCAGAAGAATCGCGGCATGACGCGGGTGCTGATCGGCGAAGCGCTGGTGAACGAGGATCCGCGCCTGCAAAAACGCATCAACCAGCTGCACGATCGCTTGGAGGCCCAGCTCCGTCAGTGCCTGCGCTTCATGGATAGCGGTCACGCCGGCAAGGACCCCGCCCTGCTGGCCAACCTGTATATGGCGCAAATCGTGGGCCGCTGGCACCAGTTCGCCAAAAGCGGTTTCGAGCGCGACCCCGCGAAGGACTGGCCCCTGCTGTGGCGCGAACTGTCGCTGCCGCTGGAAAAGACGCAGCCCGCCTAGCGCGTTTATCCCGATTTAACGCACTGGCGGCGACGGCCGGACGCGACCGGCGGAATAGAGGCCAAGCGCGCAGGCCGGGTTTCCCCGGCCTGCCGTTCAAGGCGCAACCGCGCCCCACCCATGAATCATGGCGCCGCTACACGCAGCCCCGCGACATGCCCAGGCGCATGAGCGGAATGCGCAGGCTGTTGAGGGCGTCCATCTGTATTTGGCGCACTCGCTCCCGGGTCACCCCCAGCTCGTTGGCGAGCTTTTCAAGCGTCGTGCCGCTCTGGCCATTCAGGCCGAAACGGCGCTCGACCACCCAGCGCTGACGCTCGGTGAGCTGCCCCAGCAAACGCTGCACGCTCGCCTCGGTTTCGGCCGCTTCCAGCACGTTGACCGGCTCTTTTTCCGGATCATCCGCAACCGCATCCATGATCGACAGGGCGGGATCGACATCCAGGGGACTGTCGAGCGAGCAGATGCGCTCGTTGAGCGCCAGGACTGCGCGCACCTCCTCGACCGGCTTGCCGAGGAAGGCGGCGATATCGTCCGCTCCGGGTTCCAGGCAACCCTTGGCGCGAAGCTTGTGGGCGGCGCGCAGGCAGGCGTACAGCTCCTTGGTGACGTGCACCGGCAGGCGGATGGTGCGCGACTGGTTCATGATCGCGCGGTCGATGTTCTGGCGGATCCACCAGGTGGCGTACGTGGAAAAACGGAAACCGCGCTCGGGGTCGAATTTTTCGAGCGCATGCATCAAACCGAGGTTGCCTTCCTCGATCAGGTCGAGGAGCGGCAGGCCGCGGTTGAGGTAATGCTTGGCGATATTCACCACCAGACGCAAGTTGCGCTCGATCATCTGTTGGCGCGCCGCCTGATCGCCCTGCCGCACACGGCGCGCCAATGCCTGCTCTTCGCGAGCGGTCAGGAGCGGATAGCGGCCAATCTCGTTGAGGTATTGCTGGGTGACGTCATAAGACAACTCTCCCTGGGCATACTCGGCCTCCGGGGCGGCGGCCGGCACCTCGTCCAGATCCATCACCTCGTGCAGCTCTTCTTCCTGATACGGTGCATCCAGCATCTTGCCCCCCTTTAATTGATCGAAATAAAGTAGGCAAAGCTTAGAGAAAGCCGATAGACAACACAGTCACGGCCTACAGGCGCTTGCTGTCAGGAAAACCACGACAGCCTGTAAAGGAATCGTTACAAGAACGGCTTATTCGGCCAGGCCGGATTTGAGCGCGTAACGCAGCAATTCGGCGTTATTGGCAACCCCGAGCTTGCGCATCAGGCGATGCTTGTGGGTGCTGATGGTGTTGGCCGAAAGGCAGAGCTGCTCGGCGATATCGGCGACGCTCTTGCCGCCGGCCAGCATGCGCAGAACCTGGGTTTCGCGCTCGGAAAGCCGCTCATGCGGGGCTTTGTCGCGAAACGGGTCGAGTTCGAATGCCAGCACCTCGGCAAGCGCACGGCTGATGTGGCGCCCGCCGTCGGCGATGCGGCGAATCGCGCCGGCAATCACCTCCGGCGAACTGCCCTTGGTCAGGTAGCCGGATGCGCCCGCGCGCAGCGTGTGCAAGGCGAACTGGTCCTCGCCGTGCATGCTCAGCACCAGCACTTTGGCGTCCGGCTTGTGCGCCTTGATGCGCTTGATGAGATCCACGCCCGAAGGGCCGGGCATGTTCATGTCCAGCACGAGCACATCCCAGCCGCCCTTGCGCACCTGCTCCATCACCTCGTGCCCGTCAGCCGCCTCGCCGACCACGGCTAGGCCTTGTGCCCCGGACAAAACCTGCTTCAGCCCCTCGCGCACGATGGCGTGGTCATCCGCGATCAACACCCTGATCATGCCGCCCTCCCCATGGCTGTCTTGGCAAGCGGCACGGCGATGCGGACGATCGTCCTGCCCGGCTTGCTGTCGATATCCACTTCGCCGCCCACCATCAGCGCGCGCTCGCGGAGCCCGACGAGGCCGAAGGATTTCTTGCCGGGAGACCGGCTCGCCTGCATGCCGACGCCATTGTCTTCAATGGTGAGCTGCAGCGTGCCGTCCTGCAGCGTCAGCACGATCTCCGCCTGGCTGGCCCGCGAGTGCCGCGCCACATTGGTCAGCGCCTCCTGCAGCATGCGGAACACCGCCGTGGCGCGTTCTTCGTCGAGGTCGATGTCATCCACGTCGATCGCGAGTTCGCAGGCAATGCCGGTACGCCGCCGGAATTCCTGCACCTGCCACTCGATTGCGGGCACCAGGCCGAGGTCAAGCACCGGCGGGCGCAGGTCCGCGGCGATGGCGCGCACCGAGTCCATGGTGCTCTCGATCAGGGACAGCAGGGCGCACAGCTTCTGGCCCAATTCGGGCTGATCGTCCTGGTAGCGCGCGCTCAGCATGGAAACTTCCAATTGCAATGCGGTGAGCGTCTGGCCGAGCTCGTCATGCACGTCGCGCGCGATGCGGCTGCGTTCTTCCTCGCGGACACTGACCTGATGCCTGGCCAGGTTGCGATACCTGGATTCTGCCCGGCGCTTTTCCCGGCGCAGGCGCTCTTCCTTGAGCACGTGCTGAATGACCGTCGGCAGCAATTTCAGGTAGCCGCGCTCGCCATCCTTGATCAGGTAGTCGCGGGCGCCGCGGCGCATGGCATCGACCGCGATGGAAACATCCTGGGCGCCGGTCAGCATGATGACGGGCGTCGTGATTTCCCCCGAGCCGGCGGCCAGTTCGGACAGGAACTCCACGCCATCCATGTCCGGCAGATTGTAGTCGAGCAATATCAGGTCCGGCGCGCTCGTGCGCGCGCGCGCCAGCCCGTCGTGCGCATTGTCGGCTTCCGCCAGCTCGAAGGCGCAGCCGGCTTCCGCCCCCAGCGCGCGGCGGCAGACGAGACGATCGACGGCATCGTCCTCCACCAACAGCACGCGCACCGGGCTCTGGGTCATTGCGGCAACTCGGAGAGTGTCCAGTAAGCGTCGACCTTGCGCACCGCCTCGACGAACTGCCGGTAATCGACCGGCTTGCGGATATAGCCGGCCACGCCGAGGTCGAAGCTCGCCACCTTGTCCTGCTGCTCCTCGGAAGTGGTGAGCACCACCACCGGAATGCGTTTGAGCGCGGGATCCTGCTTGACCAGCTGCAAAAACTCGATGCCGCCCATCACCGGCATGTTGAGGTCGAGCAGGATGATGCAGGGCACGACCTGGCCGGGCTGGCGCAGGTAACTCAGCCCCTCCTCGCCGTTTTCGACCTGGACCAGGGGATTCACCACATGCAGTTCCTTGAGGGCGCGGCGCACGGTCATGGCGTCCACCTCATCGTCTTCCACCAGCAATATCGCTTTGCATGTGCTCTTCATCTGCCGCGCTCCATCAGGTTGTGCCGGTTTTCGGCAAGGTAAAATAAAAAACGCTGCCGGCGCCGGGCTGGGATTCGACCCACACCCTGCCGCCATACAGCTCGACGATCTTTTTCACCAGCGCAAGCCCCACGCCGGTGCTTTCCACCCGGTCCTTGGGCACCAGGGTCTGGAACAGCTGGAAAATGCGCTTGAAGTGGCGCGGCTCGATGCCCACGCCATTGTCGCTCACGCTGAATTCCCAGTCCTGGTCGTGCGCCACGCAGTCGATCTTGATCAGCCCCTCCGGCTTGTCCAGGTACTTGATGGCATTGGACAAGAGATTCTGGAACAGCTGCAGCATGCGCGTGCGCTCGCTGTGCACGACGGGAAGACCCGGGGCGACTTCGACGCGGATGTGGGGCGGCGGCGCCAGGAGCGCCAGCGCCTCCTGCACGACCTGGTTCAGGTCGACCTCCGCCACGGTCTCGCGCACGCGGCCGACGCGCGAGTATTGCAGGATGCCGTCGATGAGGCCGTCCATGCGCCGCACGCGCTGGATCAGGAGCCGCAGATGCTCCTTGCCGTCGGCGTCGAGCTTCTCCGACTGGTCGGTGGCGATCCAGTCCGCCAGCGAGCCGATGGCGCGCAGCGGCGCCTTGAGATCGTGGGAGACGACGTAGGCGAAATTCTTCAGTTCCCCATTGGCGCTTTCCAGTTCGCTGATGAGGCGCGCCTGGCGTTCCTCGGTCTCCTTGCGCTGGCTGATGTCGTGGATGAGGCCGGTGAACATGCGGTGCCCGCCCACCTGCATTTCGCTCACCGCCAGCTCGATCGGGAAGGTGCTGCCGTCCCGGCGCTGCGCCACCACCTCGCGCCCGATGCCGATGACGCGCTTCTCCCCGGTCGCGGCATAGTGCTGCAAATACCCGTCGTGCGCTTCGCGGTAGGGCGCGGGCATGAGCATCGAGACGTTCTTTCCCAGCGCCTCCTCCCGCGCATGGCCGAACAGGCGCTCGGCGGCCGGGTTGAAGGAATCGATGATGCCGCGCTCATCGATGGTGATGATGGCATCCAGCGCCGTCTCCACGACAGCGGCAAGCCGCGCGCTCTGCTCGGCCAGGGCACTTTCGGCGCGCCTGCGCTCATGTTCCTGGCGGCGGATGAAGCCGTAGAGCAGCGTGAGGATGCCGAGCGTGAGGAGGAGCGCGAAGCCGAAGATGAGCTGCACCTGCGTCGCCTGTTGCCGCGCCGCATCGCGTGACTGACCGACCCGCCGCTTCTCCTCGGCCTTCATGAGATCGAGCTGCGCAAGCAGCGCGGCCATTTCACGGCGCCCCGGATCCAGCCGCAGGCGCTCGCGCGCCGCCGCAAAACCCTGGGTGCGGCGCACCTCGAACACCCCTTCGAGCAGGCGCAGCCTGGCGGCAATGCGCTGCTCGAGATCGAACAACTGTTTGCCGAAGCCGGGGTCGGTCGCATTGAGCTGCCTGAGGCCGGCGACGATCTCCTCGATTCGCGCCAGGGTCTGGGCGCGTCCGGCCAGGTCGACCTCCTCGCCCAGGATGAGATAGCGGCGCTGCAGGCTCTCGGCCTGGCTCATGAGCGAGGAGACGCCTTCCAGCGCAGTCAGTGTCTGTTCGGAACGAATCGCCGCGTCCGATGCGCGGATGAAACCCGATGCCGAGCGATAGGCCAGAAAGCCGGTGAGCAGCAAGGCCGCCAAGGAAAACGCGAACCCCACCAGCACCTGTTTCTCGACCGGCCATTTTTTCATGATGGAGCAGGTGGCATGCAAATGATGCAAATGCTGCGAGATTACCCCCTAGGCCCTGCCCGGGCAAGCCTCTACAAGCCGCGCCGCGCGCACACCGCGCAGGCGGCGTCGCGAGGTACCTGCACTTCGCGAAATCCCCCGCCCAGCGCGTCATACAAGGTCAGCCTGCCCACGGCGGCACGGCCGCAGCCCGCCAGCAGCTTGATGGCCTCCACCGCCTGCATGGCCCCGATCACCCCCACCAGCGGCGACAGCACCCCCGCTTCGCTGCAGCGCGGCCCCTCCTCCGCGGTTTCGGGAAACAGGCAGTGATAGCAGGGCGAGCCGGGCTGGCGCGCGTCGAACACGGCCAGCTGCCCGGAAAAACCCAACGCCGCGCCGCTCACCAGCGGCTTGCCTGCCAGCACGCAGGCCCGGTTGACGGCGTGGCGGGTGGCGAAATTGTCCGAGCAGTCCAGCACGACCTCGACCGCCGCAACCGCCGCTTCCAGCGCCCGGCCCTGCAAGCGCTCCGGCAGGGCTTCTATCCGCACCGTCGGGTTCACCGCGCCTATGCTCTGGCGCAGGGAGCGGGCCTTGTTGGCGCCTATCGCCGCAGTGTGATGGCCGATCTGGCGCTGCAGATTGGTGAGCTCGACCACATCCGCATCCGCGATCAGCAAGCGGCCGACACCAGCCGCGCCCAGGTAAAGCGCGGCAGGACAGCCCAGGCCGCCGGCGCCGACGATCAGCACCGCGCCCGAGGCGAGCCTTTCCTGGCCCTCGATCCCGATCTGCGGCAGCAGGATGTGGCGACTGTAGCGCAGCAGGTCGTCGTCATTCATGGCAGACATTCGTTAATGGCGGGCGATGAAACCGCGGTCCGGGCGCGTCATTTCACCCTCGAACCAGAAGGGCGCGAAGCTGCCCCGCAGCCAGGAGCACGATGCGACAAGGCGGGCCGGCAAAGTGATTTTTGATTTGCAAATTTGATTTGGAATTGGAATTACTTGTATTCGCGCCACTCTTCCGGGGTCTCGTCCCTATCGCCATGCAGATGCTGCTCGTAAACGCGCGCGAAAACTTGCTGCGACTTGACCTCGGGCGCATTGATGACGAGGTTTTCGCGCTGCACGTTTTCGCAAAAGTAGATCAGGGCGCGGCGGATTTTCTGCAGCAGGCTGTTGTCGAGATGGAAGCCCTGCGCCTCCAGGGCCTTTTCCAGGCCTTGGAGGGTGTAGTGCGTGACCTTGTACTGCACAACCAGGGTGCGGCAGCACGCCACCTTGGTGCTGGCCTGCATCGAATCCAGGCCGTCGAGCAGTTCCCGCGCCCGCTCGGCCTGGCCCGCGGGCAGGTCATGGAAGACGATTTCGCGTATCTTTTCGAGATCGGCAGGCAGCATGGCAGGCACCCCTCCCTAAAGCTCGTTTTCCAGTATCGTCCGGGTGGCGGCGCAAAGCAAGCGGGGAACTCGCCCGCCGGAAACTCAGTTGCCCCGGATGATGGTGATTCCCTTGAGCAGGTTCAACGCCTGGTTGACCTGATAATCGTTCTTGGACACCACTTCGCCCGGCTCCAGCGGCTTGAACTCCGGCCGCTTGCCGCCGTTGTCTTCGCTGCCGCCCTTGTCGGGCGCCTTGGCGGGCTCGGCCGGCCGCGCCGCTTCGCCCTGCGGATTTTCCAGATGCTTGGCCAGATCCGCCTCGCGCACGCCGAAGTCCTCTTCCGGCGGGCTGTTGGGGTCCTCGACCTTGATGTCCGGCTCGATGCCCTTGGCCTGGATGGAGCGCCCGGACGGCGTGAAATAGCGCGCCGTGGTGAGCTTGATCGCGGTGTCGTTGCCCAGCGGCAGAATGGTCTGCACCGAGCCCTTGCCGAAGGTCTGGGTGCCCATGACGACGGCGCGCTTGTGGTCCTGCAGCGCGCCCGCCACGATTTCCGAAGCCGAAGCCGAGCCGCCGTTGACCAGCACCACCATGGGCACGGTCTTCACGCCATCGGGCAGGTTCTTCAGAAAATCGGCCTGCATCGGGCGCAGATAATTCTCGCGGCTGGCGGTGAGCCGCATCTTCGAATCCTCGGCGCGCCCTTCGGTGTACACCACCAGCGCATCGGGCTTGAGGAAGGCGGCGCTGACCGCCACCGCGCCGTTGAGCAGCCCGCCGGGATCGTTGCGCAGGTCCAGCACCAGGCCCTTGAGCGGATCCTTGTTTTCCTTGTACAGCTTCTGCAGGGCCTCGACCAGCAAGTCGCCGGTGTGCTCCTGGAACTGGGTGATGCGCACATAGCCGTAACCCGGCTCCACCAGCTTGAATTTGACGCTGCGGATCTTGATGACGGCGCGGGTCACCGAGACGACAAAGGGTTTGGTGTCGCCCTTGCGCATGATGGTCAGCTTGATCGGGGTGCCGGGCTTGCCGCGCATGCGCTTGACCGCATCGTTCAGGTTCATGCCCTTGACCGGGGTGTCGTCGAGCTTGATGATGAGGTCGCCGCTCTTGAGTCCGGCGCGATAGGCGGGCGTATCCTCGATGGGGGAAACGACCTTGACGAAGCCGTCTTCCATGCCGACCTCGATGCCCAGGCCGCCGAACTCGCCCTGGGTGCCGACCTGCAGATCCTTGAAGGCCTCGGCATCCAGATAGGCGGAATGCGGATCCAGGTCCGACAGCATGCCGTTGATGGCGCCGGCGATGAGCTTCTTGTCATCCACCGACTCGACGTAATCGCTCTTGATGCGGGCAAACACGTCGGTGAAGGCGCGCAGTTCCTTGACCGGCAACGGCGCCACCGCTTCCTTGTCGGCCTGCGCGGAGTAGTTCAGCGTCAGCGCGAAGCCCGCGATCAGGCCCGCGACGCCCGCCAGTATCACCTTGCCATACTGCCCTGCCATTCTCATCTCACTTGATCCATGCCATCGGATTGATTGGGCGGCTCTGGTGCCGCAATTCGAAATATACCCCCGGACTTTCCTGGCCGCCGCTGTTTCCCACGGAGGCGATCGCTTCGCCCGTTTTCACGGCGTCTCCCGCCTGCTTATACAGACTTTCATTGTTGCTGTATAGGCTCATGTAGCCTTCGCCATGATCGATGATCAGCAGGTTGCCGAAGCCGCGCAGCCAGTCGGAAAATGCGACCGTGCCGCCTGCGACCGCCCGCACCTCGCTGCCTGCCGCCGCCCGGATGAAAAGCCCTTTCCAGCTGAGTCCGCCGTCTTCCCTGGGAGTGCCGAACCTGTTCATGAGTTCCCCCGCCACCGGCAGGCGCAGCAAGCCTTTCAGCCGCGAGAACGGCGCGCCCTCGCGGCCCGGTTCGGGCACCTGGGTGTTGACCGCGACCGGCTTGCTTCCGCTCGCCCCGGCCTTGCCGGCGGGAGCGGCTTTTTTCGCCGGCCGTTTTGCCGCCATTTTCGCAAGCTGCGCCACCAGATCGGCCAGACGCTGTTCATCGTGCCGGAGCGTGGCGATCTCCTTGCGCTGCTTGCGGATTTCGCCGGCCAGCTTGTCCAGCACCTTCTGGCGGGCCTGCTTTTCCTTGAGCAGGTTTTCGCGCTCCTGCAGCTGCGCCGCGCGGATTTCGGCCAGCGCGCGATCCTTGGCCGCGGCCGCCTGCCGGAGGTCGGCCAGCCGCGCCAGATCCTGGCGCAACTCCTCGATCAGCCGCGTCTGCGCGCGCGAAAGATGGGACAGGTAATGGAGGTCGCGGGCGGCCTGGCTGGGATTCTGCCCATTGAGCATCAGCTTCAGCGCATCGCCGCCGCCCCGCATGTAGGCCTGGCGGAGCATTTCCGCCAGCCGCGCCTGGCGCTGCCGGATCTGCGCGCCGGTTTGCTCGGCCTCCGTGCCTGCCGCCTGGGCGGCGGCCTGGGTGGCGCGCTGCTCGCGCTCGAGCTGGTACAGCTTGCGGCCGGATTCGCTGATGGCGCGCTCGGACTGCTTCAGCGCATCCGTCGCTTCGGCGCTCGACTCGCGGTTGCGCTGATACGCCTGCTGCAGCTGCTGCAGGCGCTCGCGCAACGATTCGAGTTCGGTTTTGCTGTCCGCCCAGACCGGCTGGGCGATGAAGGCGAAAATGAGCAGGAACGAGACGTGCCGTTTCACTCGAAATTGATCAGCGGTTCGCCGCGCATTTCCGCAGGCTGCGGCAGGCCCATCATTTTCAGCAGGGTCGGGCTGACGTCCTCGAGCGCGCCGCTCTGGGTGAGTTCCGCGCGCCGCTTGCCGATGTACAGCAGCGGCACGAGGTTGGTCGTGTGCGCGGTATGCGCCTGCCCCGTCGACAGGTCCAGCATGGACTCGGCGTTGCCGTGGTCCGCCGTGATCAGCACCTCGCCGCCGCGCGCCAGCTGCGCCTCCACCACCCGTCCCAAACAGGCATCGATGGTCTCGATGGCCCGCCTGGCGGCATTCTCGTCGCCCGTGTGCCCCACCATGTCGGCGTTGGCGTAGTTGCAGACGATGGCGTCGTATTGCCGGCTGTCGATGGCGGCGACCAGCTTGTCGGTCACCTCGAAGGCGCTCATCTCGGGCTTGAGGTCATAGGTCGCCACGTCCGGCGAGGGCACCAGGATGCGGTCCTCGCCCGGATAGGACACCTCTTCGCCGCCGTTGAAGAAGAACGTGACGTGCGGGTATTTTTCCGTCTCCGCGATGCGCAGCTGATGCAGGCCGAGATTGGCGATGTATTCGCCGAAGCCGTTGCGGATGCGCTCCGGCGGAAACGCCACCAGCACGTCGAACTCGTCGCTGTAGCCGGTCAGCGTGCAATAGGCAGACAGCCTGGGCGTCACCTCGCGGTCGAACTCGCTGAAATCCGGCTCGATGAAGGGGCGCGACAGCTGGCGCGCGCGATCGGAACGGAAATTCATGAAGATGATGGCGTCACCATCCTTCATGCGCACCGGATCGAGGCCCGGCGGCACGATGGCGGTGGCTTTCACGAACTCGTCGGACTCGCCGCGCGCGTAGGCCATCTCCAGGCCGGCCTGCGCGGTGGCAGCGGCGTATTCGGCCTTGCCCTGGGTCAGCAGATCGTAGGCCGACTTCACGCGCTGCCAGCGGCGGTCACGGTCCATGGCGTAATAGCGGCCGATGATGCTGGCGACCCTGCCCCGGCCCACTTCGGCGATCTTGTCCTGCATGCGCGCGAGGTTGACTTCGGCGCTCTTGGGCGGCGTGTCGCGCCCGTCCAGGAAGGCATGGATGTAGATTTCCTCCATGCCCTCGTCCGCCGCCATCTGCAGCATGGCATGGATATGGCGCTCGTGGCTGTGCACGCCGCCGTCCGACAGCAGGCCCAGGATATGCAGCGCGCCCTGGCCGTCCCTGGCCGACTTGATGGCCGACTTCAGCATGGGGTTGGCAAAAAACGCGCCGGAGTCGATCGCGTGGTCAACGCGCGTATACTCCTGATACACGACGCGGCCGGCACCGATGTTGAGGTGCCCCACCTCGGAATTGCCCATTTGCCCCTTCGGCAGCCCGACTTCGCCTTCGGAGGCATGGATCAGCGTATGGGGGTAATGGCTCCAGAAACTGTCCCAGTTGGGCTTGGCGGCCATCGCGATGGCATTGTGGGCGCGCTCCGAGCGGCAGCCAAAGCCATCAAGAATGATCAGCAGTACCGGGTTTATTTTCATTAAAACAGTTCACAAATGATACTTTTTGGATTAAGGTTAATCGCTAATATACCGATATACCTCATCGATATACCTTATCTAGACTCATTCTAAATTTTACACGAGGCGAGACCATGGCGCGAGTTCAGGAAACCGACGAAGAAATCGAGTTGATGGACAGGGAAGACGACATCGAGCGCGCCTCTCGTGCCATGAAGGCGATGTCGCACCCCTTGCGCCTGAAAATCCTGTGCGTGCTGGGCGACAAGGAAGTCAGCGTCCAGGACATCGTCGACCGCGTCGGCACCTCGCAAAGCAACATTTCCCAGCATCTTGCCATCCTGCGCGACAAGGGCGTGCTGAAAACCCGCAAGGATGCCAACCGCGTCTACTACCGCGTCGGCGACACCCGCACGCTCAGGCTGATCGGCATGATGCGCGAGGTGTTCTGCGGCTTCATCACCAAATAAAGCCCCTCCCGCGACCACCGCGACAAGCCCGGCGCGTCCGGGCTTTTTTGTTGTAAAGTTCAGCTAAGGACTTGAAAAATATAGTCTATTAGCATATTCTAATGGTCTATCCAGGAGGCATTTTCATGCGTTTTCTCGCCCTGCCGCTGTTGCTTGCGATCTGCCTGCCCGCCTGGGCGGCCTTGCCTTTCGCCACCGCCAAGGTCGGCTACCGGAACATCGACAAGTCCTACTCGACCGAGGCCACCGTCGAGGCGGTGCGCCAGTCCACCGTATCCGCCCAGGTGGCCGGCCGCATCACCGCGGTCAACTTCGACGTCGGCGACCATGTCAAGGCGGGCCAGGTCATCGTGCGCATCGACCCCGCCGAACTCAGCCAGGCGGTGGCCGGCAGCCGCGCCCAGGTCGCCCAGGCCGAGGCCCAGCTCGCCAACGCCAAGGCCAACTACGAGCGCCAGGTGCAGCTGTTCCAGCAGAAATTCATCTCCCAGGCCGCGCTCGACCGCGCCACCTCGGAATACCGCGCCGCCCAGGCCGCCGCCCAGGCCGCCCGCGCGGGCGCCGGCCAGACCTCGACGGTGCGCTCCTACACCACCCTGACCGCGCCGTTTTCCGGCGTGGTGATGGCGCGCCACGTGGAAGTCGGCGAGATGGCCTCGCCGGGCAAGCCGCTGATGACGGGCTTCGACCCCGAGGACCTGCGCGTGGTGGCCAACATCCCCCAGTACCAGCTGGCGGAAGTGCAGCAAGCCGCCAAGGCTTCGGTGGAAATCCCCTCGCTCAACAAGTGGATCGAGGCCCGGGGCATCACCGTGCTGCCCTCGGCCGACACCGCCACGCACACGGTCAAGGTGCGCCTCGATCTGCCGGCAGGCGCCAGCGACGGCATCATCCCCGGCATCTACGCGCGCGCCTATTTCGCCACCGGCGAGGCGCGCAAGCTGGTGATTCCCAATGCCGCCGTGCTGCGCCGTTCGGAAATCACCGCGGTCTACGTGGTCGGCGCCAACAATCGCGTGAGCCTGCGCCAGGTGCGCCTCGGCGACACCACGCCGAAAGGCGAGGTTGAAGTGCTGGCCGGACTCAATCCCGGCGACGTCATCGCGCTCGATCCGGTCAAGGCCGGCATCTACGCCAAGCGCGCGCCCGCCCAATAACAAGCCCGGACACACGCAAGGAGAACACGCATGGGAGTGTCGGGCCGCATCGCCAAATTCTTTCTGCATTCGCAGCTGACGCCGTTGATCGCGCTGATGGCGGCGCTGCTCGGCCTGTTCGCCATCGTCGTGACGCCGCGCGAGGAGGAGCCGCAGATCAACGTCACCATGGCCAACGTGTTCATCCCCTTCGCCGGCGCCTCGGCCAGGGACGTCGAGCAGCTGGTCGCCACGCCCGCCGAGCAGGTGCTGTCGCAGATCGCCGGCATCGAGCATGTGTATTCCGTGTCCAAGCCCGGCATGGCCATCCTCACCGTGCAGTACGAGGTGGGCGAGGACCGCACCCAGGCGCTGGTGCCCCTGTACGACACCATCCAGGCCAACCGCGACTGGGTCTCGCCCAACCTCGGCGTGGGCGAGCCCATCATCAAGCCCACCGGCATCGACGACGTGCCCATCGTCACGCTGACGCTGTGGACCCGCGACGACAGCCGCGGCGCCTATGAACTGCAGCAGATCGCGCACGCCGCCGAAATCGAGCTCAAGCGCATCACGGGCACGCGCGAGGTCTACACCATCGGCGGCCCGGACAATGTCGTACGGGTGATCATGGACCCCGAGCGCATGGCGGCCTTCCGCGTGTCGGCGCAGGACATCCGCGACGCGCTGCAGGTTTCCAACGCCTCGCAGCCCTCCGGTACGCTGACCTCCGACAACCAGGAAATTCTCGTCCAGACCGGCACCTTCCTCAGCGGGCCGGCCGACGTGAAGCAGCTGGTGACCGGCGTGTACCAGGGCCGTCCGGTGTTCCTCAGCGACGTCGCCAATGTCGTCGCCGGTCCCGACCAGCCGTCCAACTATGTCTGGTTCGGCCCCGGCCAGGGCGGCCAGCATGCCAAGCTCGCGGGCCAGACCTTCCCCGCCGTCACCCTGGCCGTTTCCAAGAAGCCGGGCGAGAACGCGGTCGACATCGCCGAGGAAGTCATCGAGCGCATGGAGTCGCTCAAGGGCGCGATCATTCCGGACGGCGTCGAGGTCAGCGTCACCCGCGACTACGGCGCCACCGCCGACGACAAGGCCAAGAAGCTGATCCAGAAGCTGATTTTCGCCACCGCCTCGGTGGTACTGCTGGTGCTGTGGGCGCTGGGCCGGCGCGAGGCCGTGATCGTCGGCGCCGCCGTACTGCTGACGCTCGCCGCCACCCTGTTCGCGTCCTGGGCCTGGGGCTTCACCCTCAACCGCGTGTCCTTGTTCGCGCTGATCTTCTCCATCGGCATCCTGGTCGACGACGCCATCGTCGTGGTGGAGAACATCCACCGCCGCACCGCGCTCGACCACGACGGCATGGACGCCATCATTCCGCGCGCCGTGGACGAAGTCGGCGGCCCCACCATCCTCGCCACCCTCACCGTGATCGCGGCGCTGCTGCCGATGGCCTTCGTCACCGGGCTCATGGGGCCGTACATGAGCCCGATCCCGATCAACGCCTCGATCGGCATGCTGATCTCGCTCGCCATCGCCTTCATCGTCACGCCCTGGCTGGCGTTCAAGCTGCTGAAGAACCTGCGCCACCATGAAGCCGGCAACGACAG
>JANJWO010000030.1 GCA_024709485.1 Hydrogenophilaceae bacterium
ACCGCTGCCCGACGAACTCTTCAGCCCCGGCGCGCTGGCCTACGACATGATGTACGGCGCCGACACCCCGTTCATGGCCTGGGCCCGCGCGCACGGCGCCGAGCGGGTCGCCGACGGCCTCGGCATGCTGGTGGAACAGGCGGCGGAAAGCTTCCAGCTGTGGCGCGGGGTGCGCCCCGACACCGCCCCCGTCATCCGCATGCTGAGAACCGCGGCATGAAAGCCATCTGGGGAGGGGTGTGGCGCACCGCGCTCGTTCTGATCGGCCTGTTCCTGGTCTGGCAGGCGTGGGTCTTCGCCCACGTCCTGTGGTGGATCGACCACAATCCCGCGTCCAGCGCCTTCATGCAGGCGGGCCTGGCGCGCCTGCAGGAAAAGAGCCCGGACGCCGCGCTGCGCCACCAGTGGGTGCCCTACGACAAAATCTCCATCCACCTGAAGCGCGCCATCGTGGCGGCCGAGGATGCGAAGTTCCTCGATCACGAGGGCTTCGACATCGAAGGCATCCAGAAGGCGATGGAAAAGAACCTGAAGAAAGGCCGCCTGGTCGCGGGCGGCTCCACGATCAGCCAGCAACTGGCGAAAAACCTGTTCCTTTCCTCCAGCCGCAGCTTCGTGCGCAAGGGCGAGGAGGCGATCATCACCCTCATGATCGAAACCACCTGGAGCAAGCGCCGGATTCTGGAGGTGTACCTCAACGTCATCGAATGGGGCAACGGGGTTTACGGCGCCGAAGCGGCGTCGCGCCGCTATTTCAAGAAATCCGCCGCCCATCTCGCGCCCGGCCAGGCCGCGGCGCTCGCCGCCATGGTGCCCAATCCGCGCTGGTACGAAAACAACCGCGCCTCCGTCAAATTCGCGCGGCGCGTCAACACGATTTCAAAACGCATGTACCAGGTGCAGGTGCCGAAATAAGCCGGGCTTGCTGATCCGGGTCTGGCGGCGCCCCGCCGGACGGCGTATCGCCGCTGCGAAATTCAGTCTGGCGGGCTGCCAGCCGCGTTAAAATGGCGCAAATTTTGCGCGCCATGACCGAAGAATACGACACCCCCCAGCACGAAAGCCTGGACGAGCACCTGCGCCAGGTGCAGGCTCTGCTCGCCAGGCAGAAGCTGGTGGAGGAACTCGTCCATCGCCAGGAAGGGCCGCGTCAGGATCTGGTCGAAACCCTGGTGCACAAGCAGAACACCGCCGAGCTGCAGAAAAAGCTCGACGAGCTGCACCCCGCCGACGTCGCCCACATCCTGGAGTCGCTGCCGCTGGACGAGCGCCTGCTGGTCTGGGATCTGGTCAAGGCCGAGCGCGACGGCGAGATCCTGGTCGAGGTGTCCGACTCGGTGCGCGAATCGCTCATCGCCAGCATGGACAACGCCGAGCTGCTGGCCGCGGCGGAGACCCTCGACACCGACGAGATCGCCGACCTCGCGCCCGACCTGCCGCAGGACGTCATCCAGGAACTGCTGACCTCGCTCGATGCGCAAAAGCGCGCGCGCCTGCAGTCCGCGCTGTCCTTCCCGGAGGACACGGTCGGCGCGCTGATGGATTTCGACATGGTCACCATCCGCGCCGACGTCACCCTGGAAGTGGCGCTGCGCTACCTGCGCCGCCTGGGCGAGCTGCCCGACCAGCTCGACAAGCTGTTCGTCATCGAGCGCGACGACCATCTCATCGGCGTGCTGCCCCTGAAGCGCCTGCTGACCACCGACCCCGAGGCGACGGTCGCCGCGGTCATGGTCGAGGATTTCGTCAGCTTCCATCCCGACGACGACGCGCACGAGGCGGCCCAGGCCTTCGAGCGCTACGACCTGGTGATGGCGCCGGTGCTCGACGCCCAGGCGCGCCTGATCGGGCGCCTGACCGTGGACGCCGTGGTGGACTACATACGCGAATCGGCCGACGCCGACATGCTGTCCATGGCCGGCCTGAAGGAGGAGGAAGACCTGTTCTCCACGGTGTGGCGCTCGGCGAAAAACCGCTGGATGTGGCTGGCGGTCAATCTGGGCACCGCATTCCTCGCCTCGCGCGTGATCGGCCTGTTCGAAGGCAGCATCGAAAAGCTCGCCGCGCTGGCGGCGCTCATGCCCATCATCGCCGGCATCGGCGGCAATACCGGCAACCAGACCATCGCCCTCATCATCCGCGGCCTGGCGCTCGGCCAGATCACCCCGGGCAACGCCCGCCGCCTGATCGCCAAGGAACTTGCCATCGCGCTGCTGAATGGCCTGGTGTGGGGTTCGGTGGTCGGCCTGTTCGCCTGGCTGCTGTACGACAACCCGGCCCTGGGCGGGGTGATGGCCCTGGCCATGCTGCTCAACCTGATCGTCGCCGCGCTGGCGGGCATCTTCATCCCCATGACCCTGGAGCGCCTGAAGCGCGACCCGGCCATCGGCTCGTCGGTGCTGCTGACGTTCACCACCGACAGCATGGGCTTCTTCATCTTTCTCGGCCTGGCCACATTGATTCTGCTCTGATGTCCAAAAAGAAACTCCGCTTCACCGCGCGCCACCTCAAACGCAAGGGCGACCTGAGCAGCAAGGAACTCTATCTGCGGCTGCTCAAGCATGCGCGCCCGCACTGGAAAATCCTGCTGGCCGCAATCGCGGCCAACGCCATTACCGCGGCGCTCGAGCCCGCCTTGCCCGCGCTGTTCAAGCACATGCTGGACGAGGGCTTCGTGGCGAAAAACCAGGCCTGGCTGCTGTGGATGCCGCTGGGCATCATCGCCCTCCTGGTGCTGCGCGGGCTTGCCGGCTTCGCCGCCAGCTACGCCGTCGCCTGGATCGACACCCGCCTGGTGCAGGATCTGCGCGAAGCCATGCACAAAAAACTGCTGAGCCTGCCGGTCACCTACTTCGACAACATCAGCAGCAGCCAGCTGACGGCGCATGTCGCCTTCACCGTCGGCCAGGTGATGCGCGCCACCACCACCGGCCTCACCGCGCTCACCAAGGACTCGCTCACCATCCTCGCCCTGATCAGCTACCTGCTGTGGACCAACTGGCAGCTCACGCTCATCATTTTCATCGCCTTCCCGCCGATCATCCTGGTCGTGCGCCGGGTCAGCAAACGCCTGCGCAGCCTGTCGCGCGCCGCGCAGAACAATGTCAGCCTGCTGACCGAGGCGCTCAGCGAATCGCTGTCGGCGCACCGGCTGGTGCGGATATTCGACGCCCAGCCCTATGAAACCGAGCGTTTTCACGGGCGCGCCAACACCGCGCGCAAGCTGGAGATGAAGCGCGTCATCGCGCTGGGCGCCAACACGCCGATCGTCGAAATCCTGGCCACGGTGCCGCTGGCGATCATTTTCTACATCGCCATGCGCCAGGCGATCCACGATCAAACCACGGTCGGCGGCTTCGTCTCCTTCTTCATCGCCATGATGCTGCTGTTCCCGCCCCTGAAGCGCCTGACCACCTTGAACGACATCCTGCAGCGCGGCCTGGCGGCCGCCGAAGTCGTATTCGAAGTGCTCGACGAAACCCCCGAGGCCGATCACGGCACCCGCGCCGCGGGCAAGCTTTCCGGCGACATCCGCTTCGACCGCGTCAGCCTTTGCTATCCCGGCAAGCCGCAGCCCGCGCTTGCCGACATCGACCTGCACATCCGGCCCGGCGAGACGCTGGCGCTCGTAGGCGGATCGGGCGCGGGCAAGACCAGCCTGGTCAGCCTGCTGCCGCGCTTCTACGCGCCCAGCGCAGGGCAGCTGCGCTTCGATGACGTACCCGCCGAGGACTACACCCTCGCCAGCCTGCGCGCCAACATCGCCAGCGTGTCGCAGGAGATCGTGCTGTTCAACGACACCCTGCGCGCCAACATCGCCTACGGCGCCAGGCGCGGCGCCAGCGACGCCGACATCCGCACGGCGGCGGAAGCCGCCCATGCCTGGGAATTCATCCAGCGCCTGCCCGACGGACTCGACACCCTGGTCGGCGAAAATGGCGTCAAGCTGTCCGGCGGGCAGCGCCAGCGCATCGCGATCGCGCGCGCCCTCCTCAAGGACGCCCCGATCCTGATCCTGGACGAAGCCACCTCGGCGCTCGACACCGAATCCGAGCGCCACGTGCAGGCGGCGCTGGAAAACCTGATGCAGGGCCGCACCACCATCGTCATCGCGCACCGGCTGTCCACCATCGTCAACGCCGACCGCATCGTGGTCATGGAGCACGGCCGCATCGTGGAAGTGGGCAGGCACGACGAACTGCTGGCAGCAAATGGCCGCTACGCCCGGCTTTACCACATGCAATTCTCCTCTTCGCATGCTTGAGCCGGCCAAACCTTCCCGCTCCCTGATCGCCGCCGCCGGCCGCGCCATCGGCGACTTCGGCATGATCCGCGACGGCGACCGCGTGCTGCTGGGGCTGTCCGGCGGCAAGGACTCGCTCTCGCTGCTGCACGTGCTGCTGTATTTGCAGAAACGGGCGCCGATCAGATTCGAGCTGGCCGCCGCCACCGTCGACCCCTGCTCGCCGGAATACGACCCCAGCCCGCTGAAACGCTACCTGGCCGAACTCGGCGTGCCGTATTACTACGACCGCCAGGACATCGTCGGCGAAGCGCAGAAGGCGCTGACCAAGGACAGCGATTCCTTCTGCGCCTATTGTTCAAGAATGCGGCGCGGCATCCTCTACCGCATCGCGCGCGAACAGAACTGCAACGTGCTGGCGCTGGCGCAGCACCTGGACGACCTTGCCGAAACCCTGATGATGTCCATGTTCTTCGGCGGCAAGCTGAGAACCATGCAGGCGCATTACCTGATCGACGCCGGCGACCTGCGCGTGATCCGCCCCCTGGTCTACGCGCGCGAACGCCAGACCCGCGATTTCGCGCACCACGCCAACCTGCCGGTGATCAGCGAAAACTGCCCGGCCTGCTTCGCGGTGCCGACCCAGCGTTTCGCCATGAAACAGATGCTGGCCGAGCAGGAAAAAACGCACCCGAAACTGTTCGCCAGCCTGATGACGGCAATGAAGCCGCTGATGGGCGAACCGCCCAAATGAAGGGCAGTTTCGGTGCAGGCTCATGCCGGCGCAGCCGGCGTGAAGGCCGAAGGCCGGCCGGAGCCAAAACTGCCCGGCCTGCTTCGCGGTGCCGACTCAGCGCTTCGCCATGAAGCAGTTGCTGGCCGAACAGGAAAAATCGCATCCGAAACTGTTCGCCAGCCTGACGACGGCGATGAAGCCGCTGATGGGCAAACCGCCATCGCCGAAATCGACCTGAAATCCGCGCCCGAGTAAAATGTCCGGGTTATTCTCGCCCGCCAAAAATCATGCTCGTTTCCAATCCAGGCATACAGGCTTTCCTGCCGCCTCAGCGCACCCTCATGGGCCCCGGCCCTTCGGACGTGCCGCAGCGCATCCTCGATGCCATGGCGCGCCCGACCATCGGCCACCTCGATCCGGCCTTCCAGGAGATGATGGAAGAGATCAAGGTGTTGTTGCGCTATGCCTACCAGACCGAGAACCCGCTGACCTTCCCGGTATCCGCGCCCGGCTCGGCCGGCATGGAGATGTGCTTCGTCAACCTGGTGGAACCGGGCGACAAGGTCATCGTCTGCGTGAACGGCGTGTTCGGCGGGCGCATGCTGGAAAACGTCAAGCGCAGCGGCGGTGTGCCTGTGGTGATCGAGGACGAGTGGGGCAAGCCGGTTACGGTAGCCAAGGTCGAACAGGCTTTTGCCGACCATCCCGACGCGAAAGTGCTGGCCTTCGTGCACGCCGAGACCTCGACCGGCGCGCAAAGCGACGCCGAATCGCTGGCCCGGCTGGCGCACCAGCACGGCGCCGTCACCATCATGGACTGCGTGACTTCGCTCGGCGGCACCCCGGTGTTGATCGACGAATGGGGCATCGATGCCGCCTATTCCGGCAGTCAGAAATGCCTGTCCTGCACCCCCGGCCTGTCGCCGGTCAGCTTCTCCGAGCGCGCGATTGCCAAAGTAAAAGCGCGCAAGCGCGCGGTGCAAAGCTGGTTCCTCGACTTGAATCTGGTGCTGGGCTACTGGCAGGCCGAGGGCAAGCGCACCTACCACCATACCGCGCCCATCAACACGCTGTACGGCCTGCACGAGGCGCTGGTGATCCTGGCCGAGGAAGGCCTGGAAAACGCCTGGGCGCGCCACCGCGCCATGCACGAGAAACTGCGCGCCGGCCTTGAGCAGCTGGGCATGCGCTTCGTGGTGGAAGAAAGCGCGCGCCTGCCGCAATTGAATTCAGTGTGGGTGCCCGAGGGCGTGGACGACGCCGCCAGCCGCGCCAGGCTGCTCGCCGAATTCAACCTCGAAATCGGCGCCGGCCTCGGCGCGCTGGCCGGCAAGCTCTGGCGTATCGGTCTCATGGGCCATTCGGCCAGGCCGGAGAACGTCGACTGCTGCCTCAAGGCGGTGCGCAGCGTGCTGCACAAATAAAATCTAATTCAAGCCACAGAGCTCACAGAGAACGCAGAGAAAAACTGGGCACCGAAATCTCTGTGCTCCTCTGTGTCCTCTGTGGCTGACTGTTACGTTTTTCTCAATCGCTTCCAGATTTCCAGCGTCAGCGCCGCCTGGTTCAGGGTGTAGAAATGCAGCCCCGGCGCGCCGCCGGCCAACAGGCGCTCGCACATCGCCGTCACCACGTCGAGGCCGAAGGCGCGGATGGAAGCACTGTCATCGCCGTAGCCTTCCATGCGCTTCCTGATCCAGCGCGGAATGTCGGCGCCGCAGGCGTCGGAAAAGCGCGCCAGCTGCGAGAAATTGCCGATCGGCATGATGCCGGGATAGATCGGCACCTCGACGCCAAGCGCGCGCGCTTCGTCGAGAAAGCGGAAATAGGCGTCGGCATTGAAGAAGTACTGGGTGATGGCCGAGTCGGCGCCGGCCTTCACCTTGTGCGCGAAATGCCTCAAGTCATCCTGCGCGCTTTTCGCCTGCGGATGGATTTCCGGATAGGCCGCGACTTCCAGATGAAAGGCGTCGCCGGTTTCGGCGCGGATGAATTCCACCAGTTCGCTGGCGTATCTGAGCTCGCCCGGCTCGGCCATGCCCGAGGGCAGATCGCCCCGGAGCGCGACGATGCGGCGGATGCCATGCTGCCTGTAGGTGTCGAGGATGGCGCGGATTTCCGCGCGGGTGGAGCCGATGCAGGATAGATGCGGCGCGGCCTCGAAGCCTTCCTGCTGGGTTTCCAGCACGGTTTCCAGGGTGCGGTCGCGGGTGGAGCCGCCGGCGCCGAAGGTCACGGAAAAGAATTCCGGCTGGAGGGTCTGCGCCAGCTGCGCGCGCGCGGCGCGCAGCTTGTCCATGCCTTCCGGCGTCTTGGGCGGAAAAAATTCGATGCTGTAGCTCGGTGTGGTCATGCTTGTGATTCTTTATCGGGGATGAGCGCGGACAGCGCCCAGGCGATCACGCCGTAGAGGATGGCGCCAAACACCGCGGCCCAGAAGCCCGCGACATAAAAGCCCGGCAGCAGCGCGCTGGCGAGCCAGAACAAGAGGCCGTTCAGCACCAGGTAGAAGGCCCCCAGGGTGAGCAGCGTGACGGGCAGGGTGAGCAGCGCCAGCAGCGGCCGCACCAGGGTGTTGATGAAACCCAGCAGCAGCGCGGCAAGAAGCGCCGTGCCGAAGCCGTCCACCTGGATGGCGGGCAAGAGCCAGGTCACCAAGAGCAGGGCGACGGCATTCAGTATCCACAGCAGCAGCAGGCGCATGGCGCGCTCCCTCGGCGTCGATCAGTAACGGTAGTGGTCCGCCTTGTACGGGCCTTCCTTGGGCACGCCGATGTAGGCCGCCTGCTGGTCGGAGAGCTCGGTGAGCTGGGCGTTGAGCTTCTTCAGCTGCAGGCGCGCCACGTGCTCGTCCAGATGCTTGGGCAGGGTGTACACGCCGACCGGGTACTTGTGGTGCTGCGAGTACAGCTCGATCTGCGCCAGGGTCTGGTTGGCGAAGGAGGAGCTCATCACGTAGCTGGGATGGCCGGTGGCGCAACCGAGGTTCACCAGGCGGCCCTTGGCGAGCAGGATGATCCTTTTGCCGTCAGGGAAGATCACGTGGTCGACCTGCGGCTTGATCTCTTCCCACTGGTATTTTTCCAGGCTGGCGACGTCGATTTCATTATCAAAATGCCCGATGTTGCAGACGATGGCCTGGTCCTTCATCCTGGCCATGTGCGCGTGGTTGATGACATGGTAGTTGCCGGTGGCGGTGACGAAGATGTCGGCCTTGTCGGCGGCATAGTCCATGGTCACCACGCGGTAGCCTTCCATCGCCGCCTGCAGCGCGCAGATGGGGTCGATCTCGGTGATCCACACCTGCGCCGACAAGGCGCGCAGCGCCTGGGCGCTGCCCTTGCCCACGTCGCCGTAGCCGGCGACCACGGCGATCTTGCCGGCGACCATGACGTCGGTGGCGCGCTTGATGCCGTCCACCAGCGACTCGCGGCAGCCGTAGAGGTTGTCGAACTTGGACTTGGTCACCGAGTCGTTGACGTTGATCGCCGGGAACTTCAGCTCGCCGCGCTCGTGCATCTGGTACAGGCGGTGCACCCCGGTGGTGGTTTCCTCGGTCACGCCCTTGATGTGGGCAAGGCGCGTGGAATACCACTTGGCGTCCGTCGCCAGTTTGGCCTTGATGGCGGCGAACAGCACCGTCTCCTCTTCGCTGGCGGGATGATTGAGCACGGCAATATCCTGTTCGGCGCGCGCGCCCAGGTGCAAGAGCAGCGTGGCATCGCCGCCGTCGTCGAGGATCATGTTCGAGTAGCCGTTGTCCGGCCATTCGAAAATGCGGTGGGTGAAGTCCCAGTATTCCTTGAGCGACTCGCCCTTGAAGGCGAACACCGGCGTGCCGCTGGCGGCGATCGCCGCAGCGGCGTGGTCCTGGGTGGAGAAGATGTTGCACGAGGCCCAGCGCACCTCGGCGCCCAGCGCCTGCAGGGTCTCGATCAGCACCGCGGTCTGGATGGTCATGTGCAGCGAGCCGGTGATGCGCGCGCCGCGCAAGGGCTGGGCCGCCGCGTATTCCTCGCGGATGGCCATGAGGCCGGGCATTTCGGTTTCGGCAATGGCGATCTCCTTGCGCCCCCAGTCGGCAAGCGACAGGTCGGCGACATGGAAATCCGGTTGTGCGGAAGCAGTGCTTAAAGCATTTTGAGTAGTGGCGTTCATCACGCCCTCCTTTCTCTGATCAAACCAAAAAGAAGTGACGTGAGCGCCGTTGTGACGGGATGGCGGTGCCGCCATCCTTCCGAGCCTGGCCTGCCGCATGCGGCAGGCTGCAACGCTCCTCGGAAATTAGAGCCTTTAGTTGGCGGTCTTGCCTTTGACGGGCTTGACGCCTTCCAGCATCTTGAACACGGTCTTGGAAGAGCCGTTGAACAGGCGCTTGAAGGACTTGGACAGGCAGCGCCGCTCCAGGGTGTTGCGGCGGGTGCGTTTACGTTCGGCCATGATGTTTCCTTGGTTGAATATTTAAGTGGCTGAATTCTATCAGATTCCGGCCGAAGCGCGCAGCACGGCGGCTTTATCGGTGGCTTGGCTCCGGCCGGCGCTGCGCGCCTTAACGTTCGCCACGCTCACGTTAGCCTGCGCCGAAATACCGACTAATGCCCTGCGGGCCGGGCTTATAGCCCGGCTGCCGCACGTAGCGCGGCAGCTTTGTCGGTATTTTCCCAGGTGAACTCCGGCTCGTCGCGGCCGAAATGCCCGTAGGAGGCGGTGCGGGTATAGATCGGACGCAGGAGGTCGAGCATCTGGATGATGCCCTTGGGCCTGAGGTCGAAATGCTGCTCGATCAGTTCGACCAGTTTGTGCTCGGACAGCTTGCCGGTGCCGTAGGTTTCCACCATCAGCGAGGTGGGTTTGGCCACGCCGATGGCGTAGCTCACCTGCACCAGGCATTTTTCCGCGAGCCCCGCGGCGACGATGTTCTTGGCCACATAGCGCGCGGCATAGGCGGCGGAGCGGTCGACCTTGGAGGGATCCTTGCCGGAGAAGGCGCCGCCGCCGTGCGGGGCCGCGCCGCCGTAGGTGTCGACGATGATTTTGCGCCCGGTGAGGCCGGCATCGCCCATCGGGCCGCCCACCACGAAACGCCCGGTCGGGTTGACGAGGTAACGGGTATCGGCCTTGAGCATGTCTTTCGGCAGCACCGGCTTGATGATTTCCTCGATCACCGCCTCGGTGAGTTGGGCATGGGAAACCTCCGGATGGTGCTGGGTGGACAACACGATGGTGTCGATGTGCTGCGGCCTGCCGTCGACATAGCGTATGGAGACCTGCGACTTGGCGTCGGGCCTGAGCCAGGGCAGGCGGCCATCCTTGCGCAATTCGGATTGCCTTTGCGTCAGGCGGTGGGCGAGATAAATCGGCAGCGGCATCAACTGCGGGGTCTCGGAGCAGGCATAACCGAACATCAGGCCCTGGTCGCCGGCGCCCTGGTCGAGGAACAGGCCCTCGCCCTCGTTCACGCCCTGGGCGATGTCGGGCGACTGCTTGCCGATCGCGGTCATCACCGCGCAGGTGTGGTAATCGAAGCCGACTTCCGAGCTGTCGAAGCCGATGCGCTTGATGGCCTCGCGCGCAACCTGGGTATAGTCGACCACCGCATTGGTGGTGATTTCGCCCGCCACCACGCACAGGCCGGTGGTGAGCAGCGTCTCGCAAGCCACGCGCGCGTGTTTGTCCTGGGTTAGAATCGCATCCAGAATGGCATCCGAGATCTGATCGGCCATCTTGTCCGGATGGCCTTCGGATACCGACTCAGAAGTAAATATATATTCCTGCATGATGACTCCATATTTCCCCATCCTGAACAGCGCGATCGGCCCTGGGGAAATTCGGAGCGTCGACGCTTTAGCAGTATTTTTACCCCGCCCGCAAGTTGTCAGCTTTAACTCGGCGGCTGAAATCATTTTGCCGCTGTCCGGCCGGCCGCGTCAACCCGCATGATGGTAGGCCTTTTCCGCTTCCTGTCCTGGTTGCCGTTGCCCATGCTGCACGGGCTGGGCGTGGTGCTGGGCTGGGCAATCTACCTCACCCCCGGCCGCCACCGCCCCCGCCTGCAAAACAACCTGCGGCAAAGCGGCCTGCTCGCCGCACACCCGCACCTGCTCGGCCAGGTCGTCGGCGAAACCGGCAAGGGCCTCCTGGAACTGGCCGCGGTGTGGCTGCGCCCGCAGGAGAAAGTCGTGCGCCTGGTCCGGGAAACCCCGGGCTGGGAAGCGTTCGAAGCGGCGCTGAAAGACGGCAAAGGTGCGGTGGTGGTGGCGCCGCACATCGGCTGCTGGGAAATCATCAACCAGTACATCGCCGCGCGCCAGCCCTTCACCGCCATGTACAAGCCCGCGCGCCAGCAAACCGTGGACCGCCTGATGCGCCAGGGCCGCGAGCGCGGCTTTGCCAAGCTGGTGCCGACCGATCTTTCCGGGGTGAAGGCGCTGCTCGGCGCCCTGAAGCGCGGCGAGGCCATCGGCGTGCTGCCGGACCAGGTCGCCACCCTGGGCGACGGCGTGTGGGCGCCGTTCTTCGGGCGCTGGGCCTACACCCCGACCATGACCGTGCGTCTCATCCAGTCCACCGGCGCCACCCCGTTCATGGTCTACGCCGAGCGCCTGCCCTGGGGGCGCGGCTACCGCATCCATTTCGATGCGCTGGCGGAACAGCTGCCCAAGGGCCGCGCCGAGGCCGCCGCCGCGCTCAACCGCGAGGTCGAGCGCGTGGCGCGCAAGCTGCCGGCGCAGTACATGTGGAGCTACAACCGCTACAAGAAGCCGGGCGGCGCGGAGCCGCCGCCGGAAACCGCGCCGCAATGAATGTTGCGCTCGCCCGCCTGGGATTTTTCCTGCTGTGGCTGTTCCACTGGCTGCCGCTCGGCCTGCAAGCCGCCATCGGCAACGGCCTCGGCTGGCTGGCCTGCCTGCTGACGCGGCGGCGCAAGCGCATCGCCTGGCGCAACCTGGAACTGTGCTTTCCGGAAAAAAGTTCTGCCGAGCGCCGCCGCCTGCTGCGCAAGAATCTGCAGGCCTCGATCCGCGCCGCGCTGGAACACGGCCTGTTGATCTGGGCGCCGGCGGCTCGCCTGGAAAAACTCATCCGCCTCGAAGGCCGCGAGCACCTCGAAGCCTGCCAGGGCCGGCCGGTGATCCTGCTGGCGCCGCATTTCGTCGGCCTCGACATGGGCGGCATCCGCCTCTCCACCGAACAAAAGGTCGCGTCCATGTATAGCCGCGCGCGCAACCCGGTGGTCGACCATTACCTGCTGCAATCGCGCAGCCGCTTCACCGAAGCCGTGCTGGCCTCGCGCCACGACGGCATCCGCCCGCTGATCAAGATCATCCAGTCCGGGCTGCCGTTCTATTACCTGCCGGACCAGGACTACGGCCGCCGCGAATCGATTTTCGTGCCCTTCTTCGGCATCCCCGCCGCCACCATCCCGGCGCTGGCGCGGCTTGCCAGGGTCGCCGGTGCCAGCGTGGTGCCCGCCGTCACCCGCCAGCTGCCCGGTGGCCAGGGCTACGTCATGAAGTTCTACCCGGCCTGGGAAAACTTTCCCTCCGGCGATCTCGAAGCCGACACCCGGCGCATGAACGCCTTCATCGAGGCGCGCGTGCGCGAAATGCCCGAGCAGTATTTGTGGACGCACCGCCGCTTCAAGACGCGGCCCGAAGGCGAGCCTGGCCTGTATGACTGAATTTCTCATCCAGCCGCTGGCGCAAAGCGAGGTCGAAGCGCTGGGCAGCCTGGCGCGCGAGATCTGGCTTGCGCACTACCCCGCCATCATCAGCCGCGAGCAGATCGATTTCATGCTGCGCGAACGCTACAGCCCGGCCGCCATCCGCGCCGGCCTGGCCGGCCAGTGCTGGCGCACGGCCTGGATCGACGGCGCGATGGCGGGCTTTGCGCACGGGCTCCCGGAGGAAGCCGGCAGCTGGAAGCTCGACAAGCTCTACGTGCATCCGCGGCACCAGCGCGAGGGCATCGGCGCGGCGCTGGCGCGCTCCGTAGCCGAGGCGGCGCGCGCCGCCGGCGCCTGCCGCCTGGTGCTGCGCGTGAACCGCCACAACGCCGCCGCGCTCGCGGCCTATGCAAAATACGGCTTCAAGGTTTATGGTGAGCACGTGCTCGATATCGGCAACGGCTTTGTCATGGACGATTACCTGCTGGAAATGGATTTATGTTCCTGAACCCGAAGGCTTCCGAAATCCGCGAGCTGCTGCAACAGACCCGCACCATCGCCGTGGTCGGGCTGTCGCCCAAGGCCGATCGTCCCAGCTATTTCGTCGCGCGCAACCTGCAGCGCTTCGGCTTCCGCATCGTGCCGGTACGCCCGGCGGTTTCGGAAATCCTCGGCGAGAAGGCCTATGCGAAACTGGAAGATATTCCGTTCGCCGTCGATCTGGTCGACGTGTTCCGCGCGCCCGAACACGTGCCCGAGGTCGTCGCGTCCTGCCAGCGGATAAAGTGCCCGGCGATCTGGCTGCAGGAAGGCGTGGTCAACGAAACGGCGGCGGAAAACGCCCGTGCCGCCGGACTGACAGTAATCATGGACCGCTGCATCTACAAAGACTATGTTGACCTCATGACGACATGAAGCTGAATTTCACCAAAATGCACGGCGCCGGCAACGACTTCGTCGTCATCGACGGCGTCAATCAGTCCGTCGACCTCAGCCCCGCGCGGATCCGCGCCATCGCCGACCGCCATTTCGGCGTCGGCTGCGATCAGTTATTGCTGGTGGAAAAGGCGCAGCATCCCGCGGCCGACTTCCGCTACCGCATCTTCAACGCCGACGGCGGCGAAGTCGAGCAGTGCGGCAACGGCGCGCGCTGCTTCGTGCGCTTCGTGGTCGACAAGGGCCTCACGCAAAAAACCGCGATCACCGTGGAAACCCAAAGCGGGCTGATCGAGCCGCGCCTCGAACCCGACGGCCGCGTCACCGTCAACATGGGCGCGCCGCGCTTCGCGCCGGCCGACATCCCCTTCGAGGCCGCCGCGCGCCAGCCGACGTACGAACTGACTGTCGGCGACAGCAAGGTGATTGTTAGCGCGCTGTCCATGGGCAACCCGCACGCGGTGCAGATCGTGGACGACGTCTATACCGCCCCGGTGCTGCAGCAGGGGCCGCTGATCGAACACCATCCGCGTTTCCCGCAGCGCGTGAACGCCGGCTTCATGCAGGTCATCGACCGCGGCCGCATCCGCCTGCGCGTGTTCGAACGCGGCGCCGGCGAGACGCTGTCCTGCGGCACCGGCGCCTGCGCCGCCGCGGTTGCCGGCATCACCCGCGGCCTACTGGACAATTGCGTCGACGTGGAAACCCGCGGCGGCACCCTGACCATAGAATGGCAGGGCGAGGGCAGGCCGGTGATGATGACCGGACCGGCGGAAACCGTATTCGAAGGCACCCTGACACTCAAATAAAGGCAAACATGGAGACGACAATGGACGCGACCCTGGTGGCGGATTTTCTCGGCAAGCACCCGGATTTCTTCAACCAGCATCCCGATCTGCTCACCACCCTCAGCATCACCCATCCGCACGGCACGCACGCGATTTCCATCACCGAGCGCCAGGTGCTGTCCATGCGCGACAAGGTGCAGCTGCTCGAAGGCAAGCTCGCCGAACTGCTTCGCTTCGGCGAGGAGAACGACAGCATCTCCGAGAAGATGCATCGCCTGACCCTGGACATCGTGGCGGCGCGCGACCTGGCCGCGCTGTTCGCCGCGCTCGACCGCCACCTCAGAGAAGGCTTCGCGGTGCCGCACCACGCCATCCGCATCTGGAACACGCCGGAGCAGGCGGTGAGCGACACGCTCAAGCGCGAGGTCGAGGCGCAGATGCATCCCTCCTGCGGCGCGCTGCGCCACGAGGAAGCCAGCGAATGGTTCGGCGAAGCCGCCGCGCATCTGAAATCCTTCGCCGCCATTCCCCTGCGCGGCGAACACACCGTGGGCCTGCTGGTGCTGGCCTCGGAAGACGCGCGGCGCTTCTATCCCGAGATGGGCACGCTCTACCTCGTCCGCCTGGGGCAGCTCCTCGGCGCGGCGCTCACCCGCCTGGCTTAGTGGCATAGCGATTTCTTAACTGCGGCGTTTGCTGAAGATGCCAAGGAAAAACCGTTTACACAGAGGAAGCAGAGGGAACAGAGGAAATCGAATGAAACTTTCTGTTCCCGGACCTTGCTCTGTTGCCTCTGTTGCCTCTGTTACCTCTGTGTTTTTTATAAGAACCCCACGGTTCATGCTGTTCTTGAGATGAACGAAAACGTCGAGCGCTATCTGACCCACCTCGCCGCCGAGCGCCGCCTCTCGGCGCACACGGTGGAAAACTACCGGCGCGACCTCGAAAGCCTCGTCGCGCTCGCGCAAGGGGCCGATCTGCAGACGCTGGACGGCGACCGCATCCGCCATTTCATCGCCCGCCTGCACGGCCAGGGCCTGGCAGCCAGGAGCCTGGCGCGCCGCCTGTCCGCCTGGCGCGGCTTTTACCGCTTCGCCTGCAAGCGCCTGGGCTTCGCCGCCAACCCCTGCACCGACCTGCGCGCGCCCAAGGTGCGGCGTGCGCTGCCCGCGGTGCTGTCGCCCGACGCCTGCGCCCAACTGCTCGACCGCGCGCCCGAGGACGCGCTGGAAATTCGCGACAAGGCGATGTTCGAGCTGTTTTATTCTTCCGGCCTGCGCCTCGCCGAACTCGCCAATCTCGACCTGTCCGCGCTCGATCTCGCCGCAGGCGAAGCCAGCGTCACCGGCAAGGGCAGCAAGACCCGCATCGTGCCGGTGGGCTCGAAAGCGCGGGAAGCCCTGACCGTCTGGCTGAACACGCGCCCGAGCATGGCCAGCCCGGAAGCAAGGGCGGTGTTCGTGAGCCGCCACGGCGGCCGCCTGACCAATCGCCAGATCGCGCTGCGCCTCGACCGCTGGGCGCAGAAGGCCGGTCTCGACGTGCACGTGCACCCGCACATGCTGCGCCATTCCTTCGCCACCCATGTGCTGCAGTCTTCCGGCGATCTCAGGGCGGTGCAGGACCTGCTCGGCCACGCCAACATCAGCACCACCCAGGTCTACACCCATCTCGACTTCCAGCATCTGGCCAAGGTCTACGACACGGCGCACCCCCGGGCCAAACGCAAATAAAGCCAAAGTACATCCAAACAGGGAGGTTATAGAGAGGGGCGGGAGGAAAATCCCGAGCAACAATTCTTGTCTTGCCCCCTTAACCTCCCTGCCTCCCTGTTACAAGGTCTTGAATCATGCCGTCCTCACTTGCCTCCGTTCCCGAATTGCTCCCCGTCACCCTGCTCACCGGCTTTCTGGGCAGCGGCAAGACCACGCTGCTCAACCAATTGATCCGCCGCCTGCCGCGCACCGCCGTGGTCATGAACGAGTTCGGCGAAATCAGCCTCGATCACGACCTGCTGGAAAAAATGGAAGGACCGATGGCGGTGCTGTCGGGCGGCTGCGTGTGCTGCACGGTTTCCGGCGCGCTGTCGCCGACCCTGAAGAACCTGTACATGGCGCGCGAGCGTGGCGACATTCCGCGCTTCGAGCGCGTGGTGATCGAGACCACCGGCATCGCCGATCCCGCCCCCATCCTCGACACCCTGCTGAACGACCCCTGGGTGCGCGCGCGCTTTCGCATGGACGGCATTGTCACGACCGTGGATGCGGTGCTGGGCGAAGCCCAGTTGGACAGCTATTTCGAAGCCGCCAGACAGGCGGCGGTGGCGGACAGGCTCATCCTCACCAAGACCGATCTGGCTTCCGCCGCCGAGCGGGAAGCCTTGCAAGCGAGGCTGGCCGAGCTCAACCCGGCGGCCGAACAGCTGACCGCCGTCAAAGGCGAAATGGATTTCGGCCGCATTCTGGATCTCGGGCTCTTCAATGCCAAGGACAAGATTCCGGATGTGCAGAAATGGCTGAACGAGCAGCGCTACAAACCGGCCAGGGCGGGCGGACTGATGGGCGGCAAGCCCGCAACGGACAGCCACGACAACCGCATCCGCGCGTTTTCCGTGATCATCGACCCACCCATACAGCCGGCCGGCCTGCAGGCGGCGCTGGAAATGCTGGTCGGCTTCCGCTCCGAATACCTCTTGCGCTTCAAGGCCATCGTCAACCTGGCCGGCCATGAAAAACCCGTCATCCTGCACGGCGTGCAACATGTGCTATATCCGGAAGCGGAGCTCGACCACTGGCCCGGCACCGACCGCCGCAGCCGCTTCGTGTTCATCGTGCGCGACCTGGAGCCCGGATTCGTCGCCAAGGTGCTGGAGGATTTCGCCGCGGCCGCCAGTCTTGCCGCGCCTGCGCCAGGGCCCGCATAATGCCGTTAAACCGCAGAAACCGGCCACTGGTCGGGCAAAGCGCAGTATCATGTTGATTTGAGAGAGAAACCCGCGGACGCAGCCGCAACGCCATGGCTATCCCATTTTTCCGCAAAGACAGGAACAAGCCGGACTCCGAACAAGCCCCGCAGCAAAAACCCGAAGAGGCGGGCCACACCGATTTCGTCACCCTCGGCGCCGGCTCGCCGGGCGGGCTTGGCATCGTGGTGGAGGAAGTCGGCGGTTCCGAGGGCTCGGCCATCGACGAGGCCGCGATGCTGTACGCCAGCAACCAGCCCGACAATACCGAGGCGCTGCTCAAAAGCCTGCTGACCAGCAACGACCCACGCGCCTGGCACATGCTGTTCGACCTTTACCGCCTCAACCAGCGCGAGGCCGATTTCGAGAAGCTGGCGCTGGAATTCGCCATGCGTTTCGAATGCTCCCCGCCCGTATGGAAGGCGCGCGAGGACCCGTCCAGGAAAACCAAGGGCGTGGCGCGGCCTCTGGTGCTGCCGGCCAGGCTGGATGGCGGCATCGGCGCAAAGCTCGCGCACGTCCTGGCCAGCCTGGGCAAGGACGCCGCCCTGCAGCTGGATTTTTCGCAGGTGGCCGAAATCGACGAAGCCGGGGCACGGGGCATCGCCGACATGCTCGACCGGACCCGCAAGACCAAGCTCAAGTTCCAGGTCAGCGGGGCGAATTCGATCATCGAGCTGCTCAAGTCGCGCATCCGGCCCGAACCCGGCACGCAGGGCTACTGGCAGATGTTGCTGGCGGTCTATCAACTGCTGGGCCGGCAGGAGGACTTCGAAAACCTCGCCGTCGACTTTGCCGTGGCTTTCGAGCTTTCCCCGCCCTCCTGGGAAAACGTGCAGGCCGCCCAGGAAGTCGCCCCGCCCGCGAGCGAAATGCCCAGCGACGCCTTCGCCCTCACCGGCGTGATCTCCGAAGCCAGCCAGAACCAGTTGGCGAAGCTGATGCAATACGCCGAATCCCGGCCGGAGGTGGTGATCGACTGTTCGGCCGTCACCCGCGTCGATTACGCCTTTGTCGGCAACCTCATCGGGCAATTGATGCAACTGCTCGGCAATGGCAAAACCATCACCCTGCAGGGACAGAACGCCCTGGTCAATGAACTGTTCCGCGCCATGGGCATCGACCAGCTGGCGCGGATGGTTCCGGCGAAGCTGACCTAAATTCCCAACAGGGCTTGAAGACCTCAAGCCCGCCACCATCTTCTCGGGACCATGGAGCAATATCACGGCACCACCATTCTTTCCGTCCGCCGCGGCGACCAGGTCGCGCTGGGCGGCGACGGCCAGGTCACGCTGGGCAGCATCGTCATCAAGTCCACCGCGCGCAAGATCCGCCGGCTTTACCAGGACCGCGTGCTGGCGGGCTTTGCCGGCGCCACCGCCGACGCCTTCACGCTGTTCGAGCGCTTCGAGGCCAAGCTGGAAAAGCACCAGGGCCACCTGGTGCGCGCCGCCGTCGATCTCACCAAGGACTGGCGCACCGACCGCGTGCTGAGACGGCTGGAAGCCATGCTTGCGGTGGCCGACAAATCCAGCACCCTGATCCTGACCGGCAACGGCGACGTGCTGGAACCGGAACAGGGCATCGCCGCCATCGGTTCCGGCGGGGCCTACGCCCAGGCCGCGGCCTCCGCGCTCCTGAACCACAGCGAATTGTCCGCGCGCGACATCGTGGCCGAAAGCCTGAAGATCGCCGGGCAGATCTGCATTTATACGAACCAGAACCACGTTATTGAAACCTTGTGAGGCGTTGGGCGTTCTTGGGTTTACTCCTCACGCCTCACGCCTAACTCCTCACGCCTAACTCCCTCATGACCCAGTTCACCCCCCAGGAAATCGTCCACGAACTCGACAAGCACATCGTCGGCCAGAACGAGGCCAAGAAGGCCGTGGCCGTGGCGCTCCGGAACCGCTGGCGCCGCGCGCAGGTGGCCGAGCCGCTCAGGCGCGAGATCACGCCCAAGAACATCCTCATGATCGGCCCCACCGGCGTGGGCAAGACCGAGATCGCGCGCCGCCTGGCGCGGCTCGCCAATGCGCCCTTCATCAAGGTCGAGGCCACCAAGTTCACCGAGGTCGGCTATGTCGGCAAGGACGTCGATTCCATCATCCGCGACCTCATGGAGATCGCGGTGAAGCAGGTGCGCGAGCGCGAAATGGCCAAGATGCAGATGCGCGCCGAAGACGCCGCCGAGGAACGCATTCTCGACGCCCTGCTGCCGCCGCCGCGCACGTCCGGATTGGGACAGGCCGGCTTCGAGAGCCAGGCCTCCAGGCCCGAGGATACCGGCACGCGGCAGAAATTCCGCAAGATGCTGCGCGAAGGCGGGCTGGACGACAAGGAAATCGAAATCGAGCTGGCGCAGCCAGCCGCCTCGATGCAGATCTTCACCCCGCCCGGCATGGAAGACCTGTCGCAGCAGCTGCAGGGCATGTTCCAGGGTCTGGGCGGCGGGCGCAGCCGCATGCGCAAGCTCAAGGTGAAGGAGGCGCTCAAGCTCGCCACCGAGGAGGAAGCCGCCGCGCTGGTGAACGAGGAGGAAATCAAGCTCGCCGCCATCGAGGCGGTGGAGCAGAACGGCATCGTGTTCCTGGACGAGATCGACAAAATCGCCGCGCGCGAAGGCGCCAGCGGCGCCGACGTTTCGCGCCAGGGCGTGCAGCGCGACCTGCTGCCGCTGGTGGAAGGCACCACGGTGTCGACCAAGTACGGCATGGTGAAAAGCGACCACATCCTGTTCATCGCCAGCGGCGCCTTCCACCTTTCGCGCCCCTCCGACCTCATTCCCGAACTGCAGGGGCGGCTGCCCATCCGCGTGGAACTGGAGTCGCTGTCGGTGGAGGATTTAGAGCGCAACCTCACCAGCACCGACGCCAGCCACACCCCCCACTACCCGGCCCTGCTGGAAACCGAGGGCGTGAAGCTCGACTTCGGCGCCGACGGCATCCGCCGCATCGCCGAGATCGCGCACCAGGTCAACGAAAAAACCGAAAACATCGGCGCGCGCCGCCTGCACACGGTGATGGAGCGCCTGCTGGAGGAAATCTCCTTCGACGCCGTCCGGCGCGAAGGCCAGACCGTGAACATCGACGCCGATTACGTCAACGCACGCCTGAATACGCTGGCGGCGGACGAGGATCTCAGCCGCTACGTGCTGTAAGCGACAAGGCAATCCTTGACCGCGGAGGGCGCAGAGTTTCATTTTTGTTTTCCGCTGCGCACCCTGCGTCCGCTGCGGTTAACCCTTGATCGATGGCCTTCCGGCAGCCAATCGCCGTTGGATAAATTACCGCTATAAGCTCATAAAACCTTCCTAGCCGCACCGGATTGCGGTCGCGGTAAACTTGCCGGTTCAGAATCAGGAAACCAGCCCGGAGAATCAAACCATGGCCACCCGTGACACCTTAAGCCCCAAAGAAGCCGAATGCAGCAGCGGCGCCGACTATGCCGCGCTGGCACTGGAAGCCCTGCAGGAGCCTGCCGACGCCGCCTACGCCAAGGAACTGGTCGACCGCGTCGCCGACGACTGCCAGTTCACCAAGGATCTTGCCGCCGTCGCCATCGTCTACAAGCAGCTGGGCGAGCAGGACCGCGCCGAGGAACTGCTGCAGACCGCCGAGGACTACTGCATGTCCGGCGAGGAGCAGGTGTACCTCGCCGAAGGCAGGATGAAGGTGCTGGGCGACCAGGCCGGCGCCGAGGCCGCGCTGGACAAGGCGCTCAAGGAAACCAACAACCTCGACCCGCTGATCGAACTGGGTCGCCAGGCCGCGGCCCTCATGGGCAACAGCAGCTTCGCGAAGAAGGTCTACGAAAAGGCCGAGGACAAGATCGCCCGCGCCGTCGAATACACCAAGCTCGCTGCCGCCGCGGTCGAGCACCTGAAGGACAAGGACTACGCCGGCGCCATCCTGGAAAAGGCCGCCGCCAAGCTCACCAACGTCGCCGACCTCCTGGCGCTGGCCGGCGAGACCGCCAAGACCCTGGGCGATCCGGCCAAGGCCAAGGCCCTGTATCAGCGCGCGCTCGACGGCGCCGCCGACTTCAACGCCGTGAAAAGCCTGCTCGATGCCGCCAAGGCCATCGGTGAGACCGAATTCATGCAGGCGGTGCTGAAAAAGGGCGGCGAGCTCGCCACCGCCACCGAGCAGTTCCTCGATCTGGCGCGCGGCCTCAAGTCCACCGGCGACCAGGCCGGCGCCGCCGGCCTCATGGACCAGGCCGAGAACGCCGTGGCCTCGCTGGACGAAATGAGCAAGGTGGTGGAGGCCGCCAAGGCCGACTTCGCCGACGACGCCGAGCGCGTCGCGCGGGTGCAGACCAAGTACGAGAAGCGCGCCGCCAACCAGGCCAAGTATGTGGAATTCGGCAAGCAGGAAGAACTCGCCGACACCCCCAAGAAACTGTTCGCGCTGGCCGACCAGGTCATGGCCGAACTCGAGGACCCGTTCTACGCCGCCAAGCTGCTGGGCAAGGTCGAAGCCATGCTCGACCAGGGCGACTACCAGTTCCTGCGCTATCGCCCGCTGATCCTGGCCGTGGACAAGCATGTCAACGACGCCGCCTGGGTGGCGCGCCTGCTCGACGGTGCCGCCGCCAAGTCCGGCGATTTCGTGTGGTTCAAGGAGGTCGTGAAGACCGCCGCCACCGCGCTGAAGAACAAGGCGCTGGGCCGCGAAAAGGCGCGCGCCTACGTGCAGCAGCGCGAGGCTTCCATCAAGTCCAATCCCGATGCCGGCGTCTACGACTACACCAAGCTCGCCGAGCTGGTGATCGCCGACATCGGCGACGCCGCCTGGGGCGCGCAGCTGCTTGGCGAAGCCCGGGCCAAGGCCGGCGACCATTACGCCCTGGCCCATGTCGCTTCGCTCATGGCCAGGGGCGGCGATGCCGCCGGCGCCGAAGCCGTGCTGATGCAGGCCGCGCAGGCCTGCGGCAACGCCGACGGCTGCATCCAGCTGGTCACCCGCGTGAAGAACGCCGGCTTCGATGCCGCCACCACGAGAAAAGTGTACGAGGCCTGCGGCAACGCCCTCTCCAGCCCCGCCGACAAGCTGCATTGGGTGGAAGGCATTGTCGACGAACTCAAGGACAAGGCCTGGGCGAGCGAGGCCTATGCCGCGATCGAGGGCCAGTTCGGCGGCGAAGCCAGGGCGCGCTTCGACGTCTCGCGCATGAACCGGGTGGGCGACGAGTTCTACCCCTACCGCAAGCACGCGGCCTGAGCCGGGAAACCCGCGCCGGAAAGCCCTGCGGACTGCGACAACATGCCGCATTGCCAGGCAGCGGTTCCGCGCGCATCATGGATCGTGCGTGATATGTGTCATGCACTCCCTTCCTTACATGCCCACCCCTGGTGGGCATTTTTTTGGAGACGACCGATGAAATTGCCTGCCCTGCTTGTTTCCGCATTGCTGACAGCCCCCGTGCTGGCCGCCGGGATCGCGGTGGACAACGTCTGGATACGCGAACCCGCGCCCGGCCAGTCCGTGCTGGCGGGCTTCATGGACATCACCAGCGACCGCGACGCCAGCCTGACCCAGGCCTCCAGCCCCGCCTTCGGCAAGATCGAGCTGCACGAAATGAAAATGCAGGGCGATGTCATGCAAATGCGCGAGATCGACAAGCTCGACTTGCCGAAAGGCAAGACCGTCAAGCTCGCGCCCGGCGGCCTGCATCTCATGCTGTACGGCCCGAAAAACACGCTCAGGGTCGGCGACAAAGTCCCGCTCACCCTGGTGATCGATAGCGGCGGAAAAGCCGAGAAGCTGGAAACGACGGCGGAAGTGCGCTCCAGGCTGGCGCCTGCGCAGGCGCCCAGGCACGGCCCGATGCCCGGCCATTAGGCGGGATCTCCGGCTACGGCCTGCCAGCGTTGCGCAAGGGCGGCCAGATTCGAGACGCCGCCCCGCCCACCCCCGGTAACGCCAGACAGGCAGCGGACTGAAAAGTCCGCTGCTTTTTTTCGCCTGCCCTCATCCTTGCAAGGGTGCATTTAAAAAATGCAACAAAACTGCCGTTAAATGATACTGTTCGCCGGATGCCGGGCATCGCCGGCATCCCGGGAACCCGGTTAAACAGCTGCCTACACCCAGAAAAAACCATGCCAGAAAAAACCATGTCCGGCGCGGATGCGGCGCAGGCCGGTACAGGCTGGGCCAAGCCGGCCGAAGGCCAGCGCACCCACGACCCCCTGCTGGAATGCCTGGTCGCGTTGACGCGCCTGCACGGGCGGCCGCGCTCGCATGACGCGCTCATTGCCGGCCTGCCCCTGATCGACAACCGCCTGACCCCTTCCCTGTTCGCGCGCGCGGCACGGCGTGCCGGCCTGGCCAGCAAGCTCACGCGCCGCTCCCTGGACAGGATCAATCCCGCCCTGCTGCCCGCCGTGCTGCTGATGAAAGACCACAGCGCCTGCCTGCTGGTGGGCTGGGAGCAGGACGGCAACACCGCGCGCGTCATCCTGCCCGAGCTGAACGAAGCGGCCGTCAGCATGCCGCGGGCGGAACTGGAGGCGAAGTACGACGGGCTGGCGATCCTGGCCCACCCCCAGTACCAGTTCGATTCGCGCGCCCCCGAGGTCGGCACGGTGCGCAGCCGCCATTGGTTCTGGGGCGCCATGCTGGAAAACCTGCCGGTCTACCGCGATGTCCTGGCGGCGGCCGCGCTGATCAACGTGTTCGCGCTGGCGCTGCCGCTGTTCACCATGAACGTGTATGACCGCGTGGTGCCGAACCAGGCCGTGGAAACCTTGTGGATGCTGGCGATCGGCCTGGCCATCGTCCTCGCCGCCGACTTCGGCCTGCGCGTCATGCGCGGCTATTTCATCGATCTTGCGGGAAAACGCGTGGACGTGGATCTGTCGACCCGCATCATGGAACACGTGCTCGGCATCCGCATGGAAAGCCGGCCGGTTTCGGTGGGCTCCTTCGCCGCCAACCTGCGCTCGTTCGAGATGGTGCGCGACTTCATCACCTCCGCCACGGTCACCGCCCTCATCGATCTGCCCTTCGCCTTGCTGTTCATCGTGGTCTTGGCCTGGATCGACTGGCCCATGCTGATCCCGCCGCTGATCGGCATGCTGGTGGTGGGCGGCTACGGCTTCCTGATCCAGGGCAAGATGCACGAGCTGGCGGAAACCACCTATCGCGCCGGCGCCATGCGCAACGCCGGCCTGGTGGAAAGCCTCGTGGGCCTGGAAACCGTCAAGGCCATCGGCGCCGAAGGGCCGATGCAGCGCAAGTGGGAGCGCAGCGCGGTCTACCTGGCCAAGGTGTCCGCGCAGCTGCGGCTGCTGGCTGCCACCAGCATCAACAGCGCGATGTGGGCGCAGCAGCTGGTCACGCTGTCGGTCGTGGTCATCGGCGTCTACCGCATCGGCAGCGCGGAGCTGTCCATGGGCGGGCTGATCGCCTGCACCATGCTGGCCTCGCGCGCCATGGCCCCGTTCGGGCAGGTGGCTGGCCTGCTCACCAATTACCACAACGCCGTCACGGCCCTGGAGTCGCTGAACCACGTCATGGGCAAGGACGTGGAGCGCCCGGTGGACGCCCAGTTCGTGAGCCGGCCGCATTTCAGGGGCGAGATCGAATTCAAGGAAGCCGGCTTCTCCTACCCCGGCAGCGAGATGGAATCGCTGCGCAACGTCTCGCTGCGCATCAAGGCCGGCGAGCGGGTGGGCATCATCGGCCGCGTCGGCTCCGGCAAATCGACGCTGCTCAAGCTCATCCTGGGGCTGTATCAGCCGACTGCCGGCGCCGTGCGCGTCGACGGCGTGGACATCCGCCAGCTCGACCCGGCCGAACTGCGCCGCAATATCGGCTACATCCCGCAGGACGGCGTGCTGTTCTTCGGCAGCCTGCGCGAGAACATCGCCCTGGCCACCCCGGCGGTGTCCGACGCCCAGCTCCTCGCGGCGGCCGACATCGGCGGGCTGTCCGACATGATCAACACCCATCCGCGCGGCTTCGACATGCTGATCGGCGAGCGCGGCGAATCGCTCTCGGGCGGGCAGCGCCAGGGCGTGGCGATCGCGCGCGGCGTGATCAACGAACCGCCCATCCTGCTGCTGGACGAGCCCACCAGCTCCATGGACCATAGCAGCGAGGAGCTCGTCAAAACCAAGCTGCGGCAATATTGCGCTCACCGCACCCTGCTCGTGGTCACCCACCGCACCAGCCTGCTTGAACTCGTCGACCGCCTGATTGTCCTCGACAATGGCAAGATCGTGGCCGACGGTCCGAAAGAGCGCGTGGTCGAAGCGCTCAAGCAGGGCCGCATCGAGAAGGCATCATGAAGACGCGCGCGGAAAAAATCATGGACGGGCTCAGCGCCGCCGGCGAAAAGCGCTTCGGTCGCGCTTTCATCGACCGCCTGTTCGCGCGCTGGATCCCGGAAAAAACCGATGAGGACACGGACTGGGCCGCCGATACCGAGTGGGCCCAACTGCGGCAGGAGCCGCTGCGCGCCCGCGCGGTGTTGCGCCTGATCGGCGTCGTGCTGCTCATCCTGCTGCTGTGGGCGAGCTTCGCCCAGGTCGACGAAGTCACGCGCGGCGGCGCCAAGGTCACGCCGTCCAAGCAGTTGCAGGTCATCCAGTCGGTGGATGGCGGCGTCGTCTCCGAAATCCTGGTGCACGAAGGCCAGGTCGTGGAACCGGGTCAGTTGCTGTTCCGCATCGACGAGACCCGCTTCGTCTCCTCGCTGGCGGAGAACCGCGCGCAGTACCTGGCGCTGCTGGCCAAGGCGGCGCGCCTGCGCGCGCTGGCCGAGGGCCGTGCTTTCGTCCTGCCGCCGGAAGTCGAAAAGGAGGCCCCGGCGCTGGCCGCCCAGGAGCTCAGCCTTTACAACTCGCGGCACATGGAACTCGAAACCCAGTTGAGCATCGCGCGCCAGCAATATGCCCAGCGTTCCCAGGAGCTCAACGAAATCAGGGCCCGCCGCGATCAGGCATCGCAGGGCTACGATCTCACCGCCAGGGAATTGGCCGTCACCAAACCCCTGGTCGGTGCCGGCGCGGTTTCCGAGGTGGAGCTGCTGCGGCTCGAGCGCGACGTCGCCCGCTACCGCGGCGAGCGCGACCAGACCGCCGCCCAGCTGGTGCGCGTGCAATCCGCCATCGCCGAGGCCTCGCGCAAGATCCAGGAGGTGGAACTCAGCTTCCGCAACGAGGCGCGCGTCGAGCTGGCCGATGTCACGGCCAAGCTGAACAGCCTGTCGGCGGGCAGCTCGGCGCTGTCCGACCGCGTCAAGCATGCCAACGTCAAGTCGCCGGTCAAGGGCATCGTCAAGCGCCTGCTGGTCAACACCGTGGGCGGCGTGGTGCAGCCCGCCACCGAGATCGCCGAAATCGTTCCGCTCGAGGACGTGCTGCTGCTGGAAGTGCGCATCCAGCCGCGCGACATCGCCTTCCTGCACCCGGGCCAGAAGGCGGTGGTGCGTTTCACCGCCTATGACTTCGCCATCTACGGCAGCATGGATGCCGTGGTCGACCATATCGGCGCCGACACGGTGACCGACGACAAGGGCAACTCCTTCTATCTGGTGCGGGTGCGCACCCTCCAATCAAGCCTGGGCAAGAACCTGCCGATCATTCCCGGCATGGTGGCGGAAGTGGACATCATGACCGGCAAAAAGACCGTCCTCTCCTATCTGCTGAAACCTATACTGAGAGCGCATGCCCATGCCCTGACCGAGCGCTAGCCCCGAGAATAGGAACGAATGACGATGAAGCAGCATATTTTCCTGACCCGCCGTCCGGATGCCTTCCCCGCCTGGAACACCGCCTTCCCCGGCGCCCGCCGGCTGCCCTATCCCGCGTCCGGCACGCAACTCGCCAAGCCGGGCCAGGCCGTCATCTGGCTGCATGTCGCCGGCGACAAGCCCGACCCCGCCTTGCTGGTGCAGGAAATCGCGCTCGCCGCCCCGGGCTGCGCCATCATCGTCCTCTCCAACGTGCCGAGCGATGAGGAAGGGCTGGCCGTGCTCGAAGCCGGCGCCGTCGGCTATACCAATACGCTCGCCGTGCCCGAGGTGCTGCGCCAGATTGCCGCCGTGATCGAAAACGGCGGCCTCTGGGTAGGCCCCGGCCTGTTGCAAAGGCTGATCGCCGCCATGGCGGCGAATTCGGCCCAGATCAACAACAGCCACCTGGACAAGCTCAGCGCGCGCGAGAAGGAAGTGGCGCTGGCCGTTGCCGGCGGCGCCTCCAACAAGGAAATCGCCCGCCGCCTGGAAATCAGCGAGCGCACCGTGAAAGCCCATCTCACCGCCGCCTTCGAGCGCCTCGGCGTGCGCGACCGCCTGCAGCTCTCCCTGCTGATCAACGGCAGCCCGCAAACCACCCCGAACCAGCCCAAAACGGTTCACTAGCCTTGCTGCGCCGGCGGCCGAAGAAACGGCCAGGGCCTGTCTTGCGCCGCTACCGCCCGTGCGCCATGTCCGCGACATGCGCCATAAGCCCGATGCCGCAATGTTCCTTTGCCCCAGGGCGATTGGCCGGGCATTGCCGCTTTTGAATCAATGCCTTGACCGCCACCCCGCCGCCAAGGCGATGGCCGGCGAGAAAAACCCGCAACCTGCCCTTTGGTTCAATGGCGGTTTTCCGCCAAAACGCTAATCTGCGTTCAGATGATCCCCATAGAACGGCCTGACACGGGTATTCCCGCATTCAGGCCTTAGATGATTCTTGACCAGGAAGGTGGAAACCATGAGCACTGCTACCCCCGTTGCAACCGTCATTTCCGTAACCGGCATGGCCTTCGCCCGCAGCGCCGATGGCGCCGTGCGCCGCCTGTCCGCCGGCGACACCATCCTGGAAGGCGAAACCGTCTTCACCCTGGCAGGCGGCGAGCTTGAACTGGCTTTTGCCGACGGCCACCATGCCACCATCCTCGCCTCCGAGTCCTACCTCATCGGCCCCGAAGCCATGGTCGCCACCAGCCCCGGCACCGGCGAGGCCGCCATCACGGCCGCCGGCGAGGTCGGCAAGGTCATCGCCGCGCTGGAGCAGGGCGGCGACATCCTGGAAGGTCTGCAGGCGCCTGCCGCCGGCGGCGCCGCCAACAACGACGGCAACAACTTCGTGCGCCTTTTGCGCATCGTCGAACCCGTCACCCCCATCGAATATGAGTTTCCGGTCAACACCAGCGAGCAGATTCGCGCGCCGGAAGGCGACGTCACCCCCCAGGAAGAGCAGGCCAACGGCCAGCCCAGCGCGGGCGCTTCCGAGGCCACGGTGGACGATGACGCCATTGGCGGCAACCCGGGCGGAACCGGCGACTGGACCGACACCAATCTGGACGGCGACAACAACGAAGCCACCTTCAGCGGCGTGCTGCCCCATGACTTCGGCAGCGACGGCCCCGGCGAAGTCAACCTCTCCGCCATGGACGGCCTGACCGCGGCCGTCGGCATCGAAACCGTCACCTATTCCTGGAACGACGCCAGCGACACCCTGACCGCCACCATCACCGGCGGCGACCGCGACGGCACCCCCCTGTTTACCGTGCATGTCGACCCGGCCACCGGCGAATACACCGTCACCCTGCTCGACAACGTCCTGCACGAAAGCCTCGACGGCCTGCCGGGCGACAACACCGAAAACGACGCCTCCGTGGTGCTGACCTACAACGTGACTGACGGCAACGGCGACACCGCGACCGGCAGCCTGACCATCAGTTTCGATGACGACATTCCCACCGCCGACATCACCAGCGGCCAGGGCAGCGTCACCGTCGACGAATCCAGCGGCCTGCAGGACAACGACACCGGCAACGCCGCCGTTGCCGCGCTCTTCAGCAGCCTCACCGGCGTGTCCACCGACATGACCCAGTTCGCCCAGAGCAGCGCCAGCCTCGTCGACGCCAGCGCCTCGTCCGCCGGCGCGGATCAGGAAGGCGCCACCACCGTGCTCTCGCTCGCCGTCAACGGCGGCGACGGCACCGACTCCGGCCTCGAAACCACCGACGGCACGCAGATTTTCCTGTACCAGGAGAACGGCCTCATCGTCGGCCGCATCGGCAACGAAGTGGGCGACGGCACCGACACCGCCAACGCCGACGGCACCATCGCCTTCGCCATCGCCATCAATCAGGACGGCACCGTCAGCGTGGCGCAGTACGCCTCGATCACCAACCCGGATGCCGGCGACGGCACCGGCGGCACCTACGACGAGACCGCCGACCTCACCGGCAAGATCAATGCCGTGGTCACCGTCACCGACGGCGACGGCGATACCGCCACCGATTCGGTCGACATCGGCGATCAGATCTTCTTCAGCGATGACGGCCCCACCGCCGTGGACGAAACCACGCAGCAAATCTACGAGGGCTTCACCACGACGACCGACGCGCTGGTTGGGACGGTTGCCGTGCCCGCCAGCAACGGAACCAGCAACTTCATCTATATCACCACCCTCAATGGCCTGACGGGCGGCGACACCATGAAGGCCAGCTGGACCACCAACGGCAGCACCAACATCAATTGGGAACTGCGCGCGGCGGACGGCGTCACGGTCGTGGCTTCCGGCACCGGAAGCGGCACGTCCCTCACGACCACGCTGAGCGGCCTGCTCGCCTCCGGCGATTATCAGTTGTGGATCGACGCCACCAACAAGGCGCTCACCGTCACCGACGTGACCTTCGAGCATGTCGTGACCTCGTCGCTGGGCGGCAACGTGCTCGCCAACGGCGACTCGTTCGGCGCGGACGAGGAAGGCGGCATCGTCTCGGCCATCACCTATGTCGACGGCACCGGCACCCATACGGCCGTGGTCGACGGCGACGGCACCACGGTGACAACGCTTTACGGCGCGCTCACCATCTACCAGGACGGCACCTACGTCTACCAGGCCAACGCCAACGCCGTTCCCGCTAGCGACGCCGACGGCAAGGTCACCGACTCGTTCTCCTACACCATCATGGATGGCGACGGCGACACGGCCACCGCCGACATGAACTTCGAGGTCCTGGACGTGCCGGAGGAGGTGCCGAGCGCCGCCTACTTCACCATGAACACCAGCAACACCGGCGGCGGCGGCGACACGGGCTTCCAGCAGTTCCAGATCTCGATCACTGACGGCAATGTCACGGCTCTGAGCCAGACCATCGAAGTCGCCAACGAAGAAGGGCAGCAGAGCTTCTTCGTGAGCATGGGTGGCGACGTGGTGTTCCAGCCCAGCACCCAGTACGCCATCACGCTCGAATACATCAGCGGTTCGGCGCACCTCAACTTCACCAACTTCTCCATCACGGACAAGTACGGCAACACCATCACCCTGAACGGCGCGGGCGGCAGCGACAACGTCACCCTGACCGGCGACGAGGGCAGCAGCTACGATGGCGTGGTCTATGTCGTGACGGTCGACGGCGGCGGCAACACCACGGTGTCCAAGCCGATCGGCTACGACATCAACACCGCCGCGAATGGGGATGATGTGCTGGCGCTCAGCACGCCCAACGGCCAGCTCGACTTCAGCCTGGACATGGGCCACCTGCCGATCGGCACCGATGCCAACGACATCAACCTGTTCGGCGAAATCGACCGCATCAACATCTCCGGCTCCGGTACGCAGGAAGACAACACCCTCATGCTGTCGGGGCAGGATGTGCTCGATCTGGTGGACGGCGACCACACCCTGTGGATCAGCGGCGACGCCGGCGACTCCCTGGTGCTCGCGGACGCGGGCAGTTGGACCCAGGGCGCGACCAACGTCGCAGGCCCGGATGGCAGCACCTACACGGCCTACACCGCCACCGTCAATTCCACGCTGGTGACGCTGTACGTGGAGAACGATGTCACCCAGCCCATGCCTTGATGCGGCAAAGCTGATGAAAAAAGCGGGCGCCAAGCCCGCTTTTTTTATTGCCCCGCTCATTGCCCGCTATTGCGCTCACCCAGCAAAAACGGGTAATTTCGCCATCACGACGCACGTTCCGTCAGGGGGACTTGAATGCCATATGTGAAACGCAATGAAGCTGGCGAGATCGCCGCGGTTTCAACGGAAAAGAACTCGGCCTTGACCGAGTGGGTCGAGCTGGACTCCCCCGAACTGAGATCGTACCTGCAAAGCCTGGCAGGCGGAGTGCCCACGCCGGAACTCGCCAGCGCCCTGGAGGAATCCGATCAGGCCCTGATCCGGGTGGTGGACGACCTCGTCAACGTGCTGGTGGAGCACAACCTGATGCGCTTTACCGATCTGCCGGAGGCGGCGCAGAAGAAACTGCTGGAACGGCGCTCGCTGCGCGAGTCGCTCACCGCCCTGAAACTGCTGGGCGACGACGACCACGGCCTGATCTGAGGCGATTGGAAAGCCTCGAATCAGCCAAAATCAGCTCCCGTCACGAAACCGCCGGGCCGGTCAGGCCGTCGAACCCCAGGCCGGACAGCACATTCAGCTCATCGGCATTGCGCACGCCCTCGGCAAAGACCGAAACCCCGATCGCGTGGGCCATCCTGCACAGCCCCTTGAGGAACTCCTGGTTGCCGGCATTGAGATGGATCTCGTGGATGAAGCCGGCGTCCACTTTCAGGTAGTCCAGCCCCAGGTCGGACAGCTTGGCGATTTCGCCGAAGCGGTGGCCGAAGTGCTCGATGCCCACGTGGCAGCCCAGCTTCTTGAGCGTGCGGCAGAGGTCGCGGAAGGCCTCCAGCTGCTTGAACACGCCATGTTCCGCGACTTCGATCCACAGCCGCCCGCACAGCTCCGGCTGCTGTTCCAGCAAGCCGACCAGCTTGTTGCGAAAACCCCAGTCGGCAATGCTGTCCGCCGACAGGTTCACCGCTATGTCGCCCCGCGCGGTGCGCAAACCGCTCAAGGCCAGGCGGATCACTTGCAGGTCCAGGTCGGCCGTCAGCTTCAGCCGCTCCGCCATGGGCATGAAATCCCCCGCCGGCAGCCAGGGGCCGTCGGCCTTGGCCTGCAGGCGGATGACGCTTTCCTGATGGATGGCCACGCCGCTCGCGGAGATGACCGGGAAGCCGGCCAGCTTGAGGCGCTGTTCGGACAAGGCATTGGACAGCAGGCTGCGCCACCCTTCGCCCGAGGTCGCCAGCGGAATCGCGTCCGCATGCCTGCTGGCATAGACTTCATTCGGGCCCTTGCCCTCGGCGATGGCCAAGGCGCTGTCGGCGTTGGCCATCAGGGTCTGCATCGGCTCGCCGCGCTGATAGATCACCACGGCCAGGTGGAACAGATCCTCCACCTCCGGATAAGACGACGCCAGTTGGCGCATGGCCCCGGCAAGATTGTCGGCCAGCGCGGCCGCATCGTCGGCGCCGGGCGCCAGCAGGGCGAAGTCGGCGCCGCGCACACGCGCCGCCAGCCAGTTGTTCTGCGCCGCGCCGGCTTCGTTCAGCAGCCCGGCGAGAAGCTGCAGCAGGCCGTCGGTTCTGGCATGTCCCAGCTTGGCATTGAGGCCGTTGAGATCGCTCAGGCGAATGAGCGCCAGCAGGCCCACGGCCGAGCCCTCTTCCCCGCTCAGCGCCTCGCGCAGATGGCCGATGAAGAATTCGCGGTTGGGCAGTCCGGTCACGCTGTCGTGGTTGACCTGCCGGCGCAGGGATTCGAGGCGCGCGGCCTCGTCGGCGAACATCTGCTTCACGCGCGCGACCATGTCGTTCATGGCCAGCACGACGCTCTTCAACTCCGGCACCCTGGGCAGCGCCACGGTGATGAACTGGCGGCGGGTGATGGCCTGGGCCTGCTCCACCACATGATCCAGCGGCCGCGTGATGAGCCGCAGCATGAGGGTGCCGATCACGCCGGCGAGCAGGCCGCCGAGCGCGAACCAGAGCGTCAGCTCCAGCGTGCCTTTCCAGAGATCCTGGTAGGCGAACTTGCTCTGGCTGGCCAGGGTGACCGTGCCGTATTGCTTCCAGCCGTCCTGCACGTACGCGGTGCCGGGCTGGGCCTGGATCGGGAACAGGCGCATGAACCACGCCGGCGCCCCCGCCGCCGCCGCGGCCTCCTGCTTGCGCTCGACCATCACCTTGCCGGCAGGGTCGGCCAGGCGTATCTCCTGGTAATGGCCGGTGTCGAACTGGGCGGACAGCAGCAGCTCGATGGTCACCGGATCCTTGTCACGAATTTGCGACATGGACAGGGCCAGGGCCGTGGCATTGTCCAGGTTCTTGAGATAGAGCTGCTTTTCGAGATAGCTGCGCGCGGTGAATGTGTTGACCAGCAGGCTGGCGGCGAAAGCGGCGATCGTAAGCCCGATGACGGCGAGCCAGATGCGTCTGAACAGGGACATGGACTATCCTCCAGCGTTAAATATATGCCAATTCGGCGGCCCGTCGGGCAGGTTCACAATTCGATCCCCTCGTCCCGCATGCGGGCAAGCAACTCGCGCCACCTCGACAGCCGGGCGGTCGCGCTGCCGGAAGCCTTTTCCGAGGCGCCGCTGCCGACCCACAGCCCCTGGCTGTTGAAGCTGAAAACCGGGAAAAGGTCATTCCGCTGCGCGGCCGGACGGATCTCGCCGATCAGGTTGTCCAGGATCAAGGGCTCCGCCCGCGGCGAGGGGTAATAGGCCAGCACCATGTGCGCCTGCGATGTCCCGTTGATCTGGGCGCGCACATACACCAGCCTGAGTTTGTCGAGCGAAACCCCCAGGCTCCTGAGCGAGACGTACTTGGCGATGGCGAAATCCTCGCAATCGCCCCGCCCGCGGCCCAGGGCCTCGAGCGGCGTCGCCCAGTAGTCCGTCTTGCCCCAGACCTCCAGATCGTCGACGAACAGGATGTTGCGGTTGAAAAACTCGTTGATTCGACTGAGTTTCTCGATTTCGGGCAGGCCCTGGGCCCTGTCCACCGCCTCCCGCCACTGGTTGACGGCCAGGACCGCCGCCGAGCCATAGCGCGCCTGGGCCAGCAGGAGCAGTTTCTCCACATTCGGCAGCCCCGCCCAGGGTGTTGGCAGCAACAGGAAAAACAGCCCGAGAGCCGCGTATTTCCTGAATTTTGCACTATGGTTTGAATACAACATTCGTGGCAATTGGCGCACATCCTTGGCGGCATCGCGATTGCGGGCCATTTCTGTTTGCGCTTATGATTCCGTGAGCTATGCCGTAGTATCGGCTGCGATTGCGGAAAACTGCAGAAATATGGGTGAATGTTCGACAATAAGAAAGCCGATCAAGAAAAAAAAGCTCAGGCGCATTCGCAATTCTTGATGTTGTGACAAATGGGGATTTCAAAATGATTTCAAAATGGTTCCAGGTATCTGTGCTGGCCGCGCTGGTGTCTTCGGCCTATGCACAACCGATCACCCTGAAGGACGCAGCCCAGGAGGCGGTGCTGCGCAATCCCGAAGTGCAGGCCAAATGGCACGCCTACAAGGAGGCCACCGAGGCCATCGACACCTCGCGCGGGCGCTATTACCCGACGCTTGATCTCAATGCCGGCATCTTCCGCGAATGGAAGGATGAGCCCGTGGCTGCCGGCGGCGACCGCGACTTCACCTCGCGCGGCGTCGAATTGCGGCTCAATCAAATCCTGTTCGACGGCTTCGCCACCCGCAGCGACGTCAAGCGCCTGAGCTATGCCCAGCGCGTGCGCTACTATGAACTGCTGGACGCATCCGAAACCGCCGCCCTCGAGGCGATGCGCGCCTACAACGACGTGCTGCGCTATCGCGCCCTGCACAAGCTGGCCGCAGACAATTATGTGCAGCACCGCGCAGTGTACGAGCAGATCCAGCGCAAGGTGAGGCAGGGTGTCGGCCGCGGCGTGGACCTGGAGCAGGCCTCTGGCCGTCTGGCGCTGGCCGAATCCAACCTGCTGACGGAAGCCAGCAATCTGCATGACGTGAGCGCCCGCTATCAGCGCATCGTCGGCGCCCTGCCGGCCGAAGAAATGGCCGCCCTGCCCAAGCTGGCCCAGGACGTGCCGCCCAAGACCGCCGACGCGCTGCGCAAGGCCTACGAGCTCAACCCGGAACTGGCCGCGGCCCAGGAGAACATCGTTTCCTCCATGGCCGACGTGGACGTGCGCCGCTCGCGCTACTATCCGCGCCTCGACCTGCAAGCCAGCCAGTCCTGGGGCTGGGATACCGACGGCATCGACGGCAATTACGACGACCGCAAGATCGGCCTGGCGCTGAATTACAACCTGTTCAACGGCGGCTCCGACAAGGCGGCCGAGCGTCAGTACGTCGAGCGCGTCAACATCGCCAAGGACCTGCGCGACAAGGCCTGCCGCGATGTGCGCCAGACCCTGACCATCGCCCACAACGACATCACGCGCATCGGCGAACAATTGCAATACCTGGAACAGCACCTGACCGCCACCGAAAAGGCGCGCGACGCCTACCGCAAGCAATTCGACATCGGCCAGCGCACCCTGCTGGACTTGCTGGACACCGAGAACGAGCTGTTTGAAGCCCGCCGCGCCTACGTCAACGCCAGCCACGACTACACCCAGGCCTACGGCCGCACCCAGGGCTCCATCGGCACCCTGCTCGCCGCCATCGGCCTGCAGCGCCTGGACACGCCCAACCTGTTCGACGGCAAGGAAAAGGCGGAATTCGATCCCGACACCGTCTGTCCGCCTTCCGGCGCGGGCCAGCTCGCCGTGGACAAGGACAAGCTCTTTGCCGACGCCATGGCCGCCAACCCCAACCTGCTGCCGCCCGAGGTCGCCCCGATCGGCGATGCCGATGGCGACGGCGTAAGGGACGACAAGGATCTGTGCCCCGACACGCCGAAAGGCACCCGGGTCGACCATACCGGCTGCCCGCTCAAGGACGTGACCATTCTCAAGGGCGTGAACTTCGACTTCAACAAGGACACCCTGCGTCCCGATGCCAAGCCGATTCTCGACGAGGCCGTGGCGGTCATGCAGCGTTATCCGGAAATCAAGGTTGAAATCGCCGGCCACACCGACAGCGTCGGCTCCGATGCCTACAACCTGAGCCTGTCCGACCGCCGCGCCAAGACCGTCATGGAATACTTCGTCTCCAAGGGCATCGATGCCGGCCGCCTCAGCTCCAAGGGCTACGGCGAAGCCAGCCCCCTCACCGGCAACGACAGCGTCGCCGGCCGCGCGCAAAACCGCCGCGTGGAGATGCGCATCATCAAGTAATCAAGCGCTTGCAGTCGAGCCCCGTCCCAGGACGGGGCTTTTTTTCGCCCGCACGGGGCGGTTTTGCCCCGCCGCGCCGGCCCGCACCGGCTGGGGAATATCCGCGCTCCGCTCGCTGCCGCCCGCACCGCCAAAGCGTCGCCCTTGCGGCCGCGCGTCACTTGAAATCGCTCCGATTCGCCCTAGATTGTTAGTACCGGCGGCACTGCCGCAGCTTACCGATCAAGGAGATGAACATGGCAAATCTGACCCGTTATGATCCCTTTGAAACCGGGCTTGAGCCGTTTGACGACCTGTTCCGCGGCTTTTTCCGGCCTGTCCGCATGGAGCGGGAACTGCCGCAGTTCAGGATGGACGTCAAGGAAAACGACAAGGCCTACACCGTCCATGCGGACCTGCCGGGCGTCAAGAAGGAAGACATCCACGTATCCATCGAGGGCAATACGGTGGCAATATCGGCCGAGACCCGCAGCGAGTCCGAGCAGAAGGAAGGCGAGAAGGTCCTGAAGCGCGAGCGCAGCTATGGCAAGGTGTATCGCAGCTTTTCGCTCGGCGCCGATATCGACGAGGCTTCCGCCAGCGCCAAGTACAACGATGGCGTGCTGGAGCTGGTTTTGCCCAAGAAGGCCGCGGCCGCAAGCAAGCGTCTGGCCGTGCAATGAAGCCAGCCTGAAAACTTTTTGGGAAGGCGGCCGCGGGCCGCCTTTTTTATTGGCCGCGCGGGCACTAAAATCACGCAAATCTCATAGACGAGGCCCCCATGACCACTTACTCCGCCGCCGACAAGGCGCTGATCCTTTCCGAAGCCCTGCCCTACATTCAGCGCTTCTATGACAAAACCATCGTCATCAAATACGGCGGCAATGCCATGACCGAACGCCATCTCATGGAAGCCTTCGCCAAGGACGTGGTGCTGCTGAAACTGGTCGGCATGAACCCGGTGGTGGTGCATGGCGGCGGCCCGCAGATCGCCGGGCTGCTGCAACGCATCGGCAAGCAGAGCGAATTCATCCAGGGCATGCGCGTGACCGACGAGGAAACCCTGGACGTGGTCGAGATGGTGCTGGGCGGCCTCGTCAATCAGGACATCGTCACCCTCATCAGCAAGCACGGCGGCAAGGCCGTGGGGCTGACCGGCAAGGACGGCAATTTCATCCACGCCAAGAAAATGCTCGTGCCGAGCAAGGAGAAGGCGGAGGAGATGCTCGACATCGGCCAGGTCGGCGAGATCACCAGCATCGACCCGGAAATCATCCTGCACCTGGATGCGCGCGACTTCATTCCGGTGGTGGCGCCGCTGGGCGCCGATGCCGAAGGCAATGCCTACAACATCAACGCCGATGTCGCCGCCGGCAAGATTGCCGGCGCGCTGCAGGCGGAAAAAGTCATTTTCATGACCAACACGCCCGGCGTGCTGGACAAGCAGGGGCAACTGCTGACCGGGCTGACCCCGCACGAGGTGGCGAAACTGACCGCCGACGGCACCATCTCCGGCGGCATGATTCCCAAGGTCGGCTATGCGGTCGATGCGGTCAACAGCGGGGTCAAGTCGGCGCACATCATCGATGGCCGCGTCGAGCATGCGCTGCTTCTGGAGATCTTGACGCCGGAAGG
>JANJWO010000037.1 GCA_024709485.1 Hydrogenophilaceae bacterium
CGCCGACGGCACCATCTCCGGCGGCATGATTCCCAAGGTCGGCTATGCGGTCGATGCGGTCAACAGCGGGGTCAAGTCGGCGCACATCATCGATGGCCGCGTCGAGCATGCGCTGCTTCTGGAGATCTTGACGCCGGAAGGCGTGGGCACCCTGGTCAAGCGCGCCTGAGCTTCATTTTTCAGGGCGGGCAGGGTACGCTAGTGGCCTGCTCCCCCGCAGGCTTGGCAACATCCTGCTCACCCGGACCCAATGAGTGGAATAGCCCCCAACCGTCTTCGTTTCATACCTGTAGTCATTCTCGTGCTGGGGCTGGCGCTGACCTATGCGCTTCAGGACGCCGAGCGAAGATCCGCCCGGCAGTCGCTGCATGACGAGTTCAACTTCCGCGTCGCTGAAGTCGTGGCCGGCATCCATGCGCGGCTGGCCAAATATGAGCAGATCCTGGAAGGCGCCGCGAGCCTGTTCGCCGCATCCAGCTCCGTGGAGCGGAGCGAATTTGCCGAATACGTCGGCGCGCTGAAGATCGGGAGCAGGTATCCGGGCATCCAGGGCGTGGGATTCGCGCAGTTGCTATCTCCTGCCGCGAAGGACAAGCACGTCGCCATGGTTCGCGCCGAGGGCTTTCCGGAATACGACATCCAGCCCGCCGGCGCACGTGAAATCTATTCCGTCATCGTTTACCTGGAGCCCTTCAACTGGCGCAATCAGCGCGCTTTCGGCTACGACATGTACGCCGAGCCGGTGCGGCGCCAGGCCATGGAAAAAGCCCGCGACGAAGAGCGGGCGGTGATCTCCGGCAAGGTCAGGCTCAGGCAGGAAATCGACCAGAACGCGCAAGCCGGCTTTCTCATGTATGTGCCCGTCTATCGCGCACAAGCGCCTCACCGCACGCTTGCGGAGCGCCGCGCGAACCTGATCGGCTGGACCTATGCCCCGTTCCGCATGGATGACTTCATGAAAGGCATACTCGGCGAGCATTTCGGCGACATCGGCGCGGTGCTGGACCTCAAAATCCACGATGGCGGCAAGGCCGGGAAGGACACGTTGATGTTCGATTCGGGTGACGGCAAGCCACTCGACAGGCCGGCCTTTTCCAGCGCCAGGATCGTGCCGCTCTTCGACCATCAATGGATGCTTTCCATCAGTTCGCTCCCCGTTTTCGATGCGCGCCTGCGGGCGGACAAGGCCAATTTGATCGCCGTTACCGGCGCGCTCGGCAGTGCGATGCTGGCGCTGGTGGCCTGGCTGCTGGTGACCGGGCGGGCGCGCGCGCTGGCCCTGGCCAAGCGCATGACCTCGGCGCTGCGCCAGAGCGAGGCACGGCAGAAAAAACTCAACCGCTCTCTGCGCTTGCTGAGCGACTGCAACATGGCCCTGGTGCACGCCGAGGACGAATACAAGCTGCTGTCCGAAATCTGCCGGCTGTGCGTCGAAAGCGGCGGCTATCTGATGGCCTGGGTCGGCTATGTCGAGCACGATGAGGCCAGGACGGTGCGGCCGGTCGCCCAGTCGGGCTACGAAAACGGCTATCTCGACAGCATCCGCATCACCTGGGCCGATACCGAGCTCGGGCGCGGACCGACGGGCACCGCGATCCGCAGCGGCATGCCCTGCGTCAACCAGAATGTCCTGACCAACCCCGCCATGGCGCCGTGGCGCGAAGCGGCGAGCCAGCGCGGCTATCAGTCCAGCATTTCCCTCCCGCTCATCGCTGAAGCCCGGGTGCTGGGTACCCTGACCATGTATGCGCGCGAGGCCGACGCCTTCGATCCGGAAGAGGTGAAGCTTCTGGAAGAACTTGCCAGCGACCTTTCCTATGGCATCACGGCGCTGCGGACGCGCGCCGAGCACCTGCTCGCGAAGGGACAGCTCGCATTCCTCGCCCAGTTCGACCCGCTGACCCACCTCCCCAACCGCCTGCTGCTGCGCGACCGCTTCGAGCAGGCCGCGCTCAACGCGAAAAGGGAGAACCTCACGGTGGCGATGCTTTATCTGGACCTGGACAATTTCCAGCAGATCAACGACAGCCTTGGCCACGAAGTCGGCGACAAGGTCCTGGTTGCCGCCGCCCGGCGCCTGCAGCAGTGCATCCCGCCAACCGATACCCTGAGCCGCCTGGGCGGCGATGAATTCGTCATCCTGCTGACCGAAGTGCGCGACCCCAGCGAGATCGCGGGCGTGGCGAATGCGATCCGCGACGTCTTTGACGAACCGGTCAGCGTGGACGGCGACACGCTGAACATTTCCTTTTCGCTCGGCATCAGCCTGTTCCCGGCCGACGGCAAGGATTTCGACACGATACTGCGGGGCGCCGACACCGCGGTCAACAGCGCCAAGGCGGCCGGGCGCAATACCTACCATTTCTTCACCCCCGCCATGAATGCCGATCTCAAGGAGCAGATGCGGCTTACCGGCGAGCTGCACCGGGCCCTGACGCAACGCGAGTTCCTGCTGCACTTCCAGCCCCAGGTCGATATCCGCGACGGCAGGATCATCGGCGCGGAGGCCCTCATCCGCTGGCAGCATCCGGACGAGGGCCTGATCCTGCCGGGCCGCTTCATCGCGATTGCCGAGCACAGCGGGCATATCGTGCGGATCGGCGAATGGGTGTTGAACGAGGCTTGCCGGCAGGCGCAGGAATGGATCGACATGGGCCTGCCGCCGCTGACGGTCGCAGTCAATCTTTCCGCCCTGCAGCTCAAGCGCGGCAACGTGCCGGAAATCGTCTCTGCCGCGCTCGGGCGCTCCGGATTGCCTGCGCATTGTCTGGAGCTTGAACTGACCGAATCCATCCTGCTGCAGGACATGGCGGCCACGACAAAAAGCCTGCGCGCCCTGAAAGCCTTGGGGGTCAAGCTTTCCATCGACGATTTTGGAACCGGCTACTCCAGCCTTGCCTACCTCAAGCAGCTGGACATCGACAAGCTCAAGATCGACCGCTCATTCGTCGAGGACGTCCGCGCGGCCGGCGATGGCGCCTCCATCGTCAATGCCATCATCCAGCTCGGGCACATACTGCAGTTGGAAGTCATCGCCGAAGGCGTGGAAACGCAGGCCCAGCTGGAGTTCCTGCGCGCGGCCGGCTGCGATGCGGCGCAAGGTTATTGGTTCAGCCGGCCGGTCGAGGCCGCACAGCTTGTAGAATTGATCCGACACGGGCAGCCATGCAAAATAAACCCGGCTTGAACATTTGAACGCGATATTTTTAAAGATCCCATGCGCTACTGGCTGATGAAATCCGAACCCTCCGACGTCTCGGTCGACGACCTCGCCGCCATGCCCGAGCAGACCGTGGCCTGGTACGGCGTGCGCAATTACCAGGCGCGCAACTTCATGCGCGATCAGATGGAAGCGGGCGACAAGGTGCTGTTCTACCACTCCTCCTGCGCCGAACCCGGCGTTGCCGGGCTGGCGGTGGTGAGCCGCAAGGCCTACCCCGACGAAACCCAGTTCGACCCCAACAACAAGTACTTCGACGCCAAGGCCACGCGCGCGAATCCGCGCTGGGTGAACGTCGACGTGAAGCTGGTGAAAAAGACCCGTCTGCTGCCGCTCAAGGAGCTGCGCAGCCATCCGGAGCTGGCCAACATGCGCATTCTGCAAAAAGGCAACCGGCTTTCGATCACCCCGCTCGACCCCAAGGAATACAACTTCATTCTCGGCCTGCTGTGAACGCATGAACATGCAGGCGCGGCGACGCGGGGAACCGATCAGCGACAGAGCGTTCACGGGCGGCAGGGGCGCAGCTCCTGGTTTCCTCCCTTATCCTCCCATCCCCCTCTGTAAATGCTTTTGGGGGCTCGCTGCGGCTTGGCGCCTCCGCGTTCGATGATCGAATTCGTCATTGCCTACCTGCTGCTGGGCCTCGCCGCCGGCTTCGTCGCCGGCCTTCTCGGCGTGGGCGGCGGCCTCATCATCGTGCCGGTGCTGGCCTGGCTGCTGGAAGCGCAGGGCTTCAGCGAAAACGCCATGCACTACGCGCTCGGCACCTCGCTCGCCAGCATCCTGTTCACCTCGATCTCCAGTCTGCGCGCGCACCAGGCGCGCGGCGCGGTGGATTGGCGCACGGTCAGACGCATCACGCCGGGCATCCTCTGCGGCACCTTCGCCGGCGCGGCGCTGGCGGCGCGGCTCTCGCCCCTGCCCCTCAAGATTTTCTTCGTGGTGTTCCTGTTCTACGCCGCGATCCAGATGTGGTGGAATTTCAAGCCCACCGCGCACCGCCAGCTGCCCGGCGCGCTCGGCATGTTCGGCGCCGGCGGCGCCATCGGCGCCGTGTCGAGCTGGGTCGGCATCGGCGGCGGCACGCTGTCGGTGCCGTTCCAGCTCTGGTGCAACGTGCCCCTGCACCGGGCCATCGGCACCTCGGCGGCGATCGGCCTGCCGATCGCGCTTGCCGGCACCGTGGGTTATCTGGTCAATGGCTGGGGCGCGCCCGGCACGCCGGCGCTGACCCTGGGCTACATCTACCTGCCGGCGCTGGTGCTGGTGTCGGTGGTGAGCATGTTCTTCGCGCCGCTCGGCGCGAAACTCGCCCACCGCC
>JANJWO010000004.1 GCA_024709485.1 Hydrogenophilaceae bacterium
GACCACCGCGGTGCGGATCGCGATCGCCAGGTCCATGTCGCCGTGGAAGCCGAGGTAGCCCACCGCGCCGGCGTAGATGCCGCGCTTGACCGGCTCGAGCTCGTCGATGATCTCCATCGCCCGCACCTTGGGCGCGCCCGACACGGTGCCGGCCGGGAAGGTGGCGCGCAGCACGTCCATCGAGCTGAGATCGGGCTTCAGCCTGCCCTCGACGTTGGAGACGATGTGCATGACGTGCGAGTAGCGCTCGATGCTCATGTTCTCGGTGACTTTCACGCTGCCCACCTGCGCGACGCGGCCGAGGTCGTTGCGGCCGAGGTCGAGCAACTGCAGGTGCTCGGCGCATTCCTTGGGGTCATTGAGCAGCTCCTGTTCCAGCGCAAGATCGTGCGCGCGGTCGTGGCCGCGCGGGCGGGTGCCGGCGATCGGGCGCACGGTGACGGTCTCGCCCTCGCGCCGCACCAGGATTTCCGGCGAGGAGCCGACCACGTGATGATTGCCCATGTCGTAATAGAACATGTAGGGCGAGGGGTTGAGCGAGCGCAGCGCGCGGTACAACGTGAGTGGGCTCGCCGCGAACGGGCGGCGCATGCGCTGGGAGAGCACCACCTGCATGATGTCGCCGTCGCTGATGTACCGCTTGGCGCGTTCGACCGCGGCCTTGAAGGCGTCTTCGCCGAACTCGGACACGGCCTCGGCGTGCGCCACGGCTTCCGCGCGCGGCGGCGTCAGCGGCGCGTGCAGGCGCTGGCGATGGGCGTGCAGGCGCGCGAGCGCGTCGTCGAAAGCGCCAGCCTGCATGGGGTCGGCATACACGATCAGGGTCAGGCGCCCGGACAGGTTGTCCACCACCGCCAGCTCGTCGGTGAGCATGAGCAGGATGTCGGGGGCGTTGATCTCGTCGGGCTTGGCGCTTCTGACCAGGCGCTTTTCGATATAGCGGATGGTGTCGTAGCCGAAGTAGCCCGCCAGGCCGCCGGCAAAACGCGGGCCGCCGGCCAGCGGCGCGGCCTTGAAGCGCGCGAGATAAGCTTCGATGAAGGCCAGCGGATCGGCGGTCTCGTGCTCCTCCACCACCTTGCCCTCCTGCTCCACCGTCAGGGTGTGGGCGCGCACGCGGATCAGGGTGCGCGCCGGCAGGCCGATGATGGAATAGCGCCCGAAGCGCTCGCCGCCCTGCACCGATTCCAGCAGGTAGGTGTAGGGCGCGTTGGCGAGCTTGAGGTAGAGCGCGAGCGGCGTGTCGAGGTCGGCCGGCAGCGCCAAGGTGAGCGGGATGCGGTTGTAGCCCTGGCGGGCGAGTTCGTTGAATTCGGTTTCAGTCATGTTGGCGTAAGGCGTAAGGGGTAAGGCGTCAGGAGTCGGGGTTAGACAACAACGCACAGACGCCATCGGCAGCCTGAGGTTGCGCCAATCCGCCTCACGCCTCACGATCATGCCGCCTTTTTCAAAAGCTGGGCGGCCCCGGCCAGGCTCGGCACCACGGCGTCGAGGTCGAGCTCTTCCACCGGGCGGCCGCGGTTGTAGCCGTAGGGCACGCAGAACACCGGGCTGCCGGCGGCGCGCGCGGCCTGGGTGTCGTTGAGCGAATCGCCGATCAGCAAGAGCTCGTGCGGCTGCACGCCGAACACCTTGCAGGCGTGCTGCAGCGGCAGCGGGTCGGGCTTGCGCCTGGGCAGGCTGTCGCCGGACAGGATCAGCTCGAAGTAATCGAACAGCCCGGCGGCCTTCAACAGCGGATGCGTGAACTGTTCGGCCTTGTTGGTGATGACGGCGATGCGCAGGCCCATTTTCCGGAAGGCTTCCAGCCCTTCCACCACGCCCGGGAAGGGGTGCGACTGGTCGGCGACGTGTTCGCCGTAATGCTTCTGGTAGATGGCCAGCGCCTTCGCGAAGAACTCGGCATCGGGCTCGGCGTCCATGTCGCCGGTCAGCACGCGCTTGACCAGGCGCGACACGCCGTTGCCGATGTAGGTCTTGATGAGCTCGCGCGAGGGGCAGGGCATGCCCAGCTCATGCATCATCAGCTCGGCGGCGAGCGCAAGATCCGGCGCGGTGTCCAGCAGGGTGCCATCGAGGTCGATGACGACGGCCTTGATATTGATCGGGAAATTCATAGCAAAAAAACCTTTTACACAGCGGTATCAGAGGTAACAGAGAAAAACTCTCCAGAGATTTCCTCTGCTTAACTCTGTTCCCTCCGTGTTGATTAAACTTTCGCCAACTCCGCGCGCATGGCGGCGATGACGCTGTCGTAGCGGTGCGGGTCGCCGTCCTTGGCGGCGCCGAACACGGCGGAGCCGGCGACGAAGGTGTCGACGCCGGCGCGCGCGACTTCGGCGATGTTGGCCGGGCCGACGCCGCCGTCGATTTCGAGGCTGACGTCGAGGCCGCGCTCATCGATCATCTTGCGCACTTTCTTCGCCTTGTCGAGCACGTAGGGGATGAACTTCTGGCCGCCGAAGCCGGGGTTGACCGACATCAAGAGCACCATGTCGATCTTGTCGAGGGTGTATTCCAGCACGTCGAGCGGGGTGGCGGGATTGAACACCAGGCCGGGCTTGCAGCCGTTCTCGCGGATCAGGCCGATGGTGCGGTCGATGTGCTCGGAGGCTTCCGGGTGGAAGGTGATGTAGCTGGCGCCGGCCTTGGCGAAGTCGGGAATGATGCGGTCCACCGGCTTGACCATCAGGTGCACGTCGATCGGCGCGGTGACGCCATGCTTGCGCAGCGCCTCGCACACCAGCGGGCCGATGGTGAGGTTGGGCACATAGTGGTTGTCCATCACGTCGAAGTGGACAACGTCCGCACCGGCGGCGAGGACGTTGTCCACCTCCTCGCCCAGCTTGGCGAAGTTGGCCGACAGGATGGAAGGGGCGAT
>JANJWO010000049.1 GCA_024709485.1 Hydrogenophilaceae bacterium
GGATGCCGGCCTCGTCGGCGGCGAGCGCCATCGCCCCGCCCAGGGCATCGACTTCCTTGACCAGATGGCCCTTGCCGATGCCGCCGATGGACGGGTTGCAGGACATGGCGCCGAGGGTTTCGATGTTGTGGCTCAGCAGCAGGGTCTTGGCACCGGCACGCGCGGCCGCCAGCGCGGCCTCGGTGCCGGCATGGCCGCCGCCCACCACGATCACATCGAAAGTCTCGGGAAATTTCATGGGCGCCATTCTACGCCACCGCGGCGTTTCACGTGAAACAAACCCTTCATTCTCCTCGCAACGCCGCGCGCAGCATGCGCGCCAGTTCGGCCGCGCGCGGCCCCTCGCCGTGCAGGCAGAGCGTGTCGGCGCGCACTTGCAGGCGGCCCCCGTCCAGGGTTGGCAGGCTTTCGCCGGCGGCGATTTTTTTCGCCTGGGTGCGGGCCGCCGCGGGTTCTTCGATGACCGCCCCGGCCATCGTCCGCGGCGCCAGCCGGCCATCGCTCAAATAACGCCGGTCGGCAAACGCCTCTTGCAGCACGCTCAGCCCGGCCGCCCTTGCCCACGCCGCCAAGGGCGACGCCGCCAGCGCCACCAGCGCCAGTCCCTCCAGCTCCCGCATCGCGGCAATGAGCGCATCGGCGGTCTCCCTATCCTGCGCCGCGCGGTTGTAGAGCGCGCCATGCGGTTTCACGTGAAACAGCTCCATGCCCAGGCTGTCGGCGACGCGCTGCAAGGCCCGCGTCTGCGCCACGATCCAGCGGGTCAGATCGGCCGGCTTTGCCGGCATGGGCTTGCGCCCGAAATTCGCCGGGTCCGGGTAGCTCGGGTGTGCGCCGGGCGCGGCGCCATGCTCTCTGGCCAGCAGCAGCGCGGCGCGCATGGACGCGGCATCCCCGGTGTGCCCGCCGCAGGCGATCGACACCCGCTGCACATGCGGAACGATCAGCGCATCCGCGCCCCCCTCCCCCACATCGGCATTCAATTCGATCAGGCGGCCCATGCGATCGCCTCGTCCAGATCCCGCTCGTGCTTGCGCCAGGCGGCCTGCGCCTCGGCGAGCGTGACGAAGGCGAAGGCCAGCCTGTCGCCCGGCCTCAGCTGGCCCAGGCGGGGCAGGTCCGCGGCAATGACCGCGGCGAGGACCGGATAGCCCCCCGTCACCGGCCCGTCCCAGCCGAGAATGATCGGCTGGCCGTCCGGCGGCACCTGGATCGCGCCCGGCAGCACCGCCTGCGAGGCCAGTTCGCCGCCGCGATACGCCAGCGCGGGCCCCGCCAGGCGCAGGCCGAGGCGGTTGGCATCCGGCCCCACGGCAAACGTGCGCGCCGTCAATGCCTGCAACGCGGCATCGGCAAAGGCCGGCAGCTGCGGCCCGGGCAGGATGCGCAATGCGCTCTTGGCGCGCGGAAAAGTCAGCACGCCTTGGCGATGTCCTTGCGGTGCGCCCGTCGGCAGCATGTCGCCCGCCCGCAATGCGCGTCCCTGCCAGCCGCCGAAGCCGGACGGTAAAAAGGTCGCGCGGCTGCCCAATACCGGCGGCGCCTCGATCCCGCCGGCCACGGCCAGGTAGGCGCGCAGGCCCTTGTCCGCCTGCGCCAGCTCGAGCACGCCGCCGGGCGGGATCTCCAGGGTGCGGCCGCGCGGCAGCATGGCGTCGCCGCAACGCGCGCGCATGTCCGCGCCGCTCAACGCAATGCGCCCGCCCTCGGGAAAACGCAAAGCCGGCCCGCGCAGAAGCAGCTCGAGCCCCGCCGCCCGCTCCGGATTGCCCACCAGGCGGTTGGCCAGCATCAGGGCCGGCGCGTCCGCCGCCCCGCCCTCGGGCACGCCCTGGGCGCGGAACCCCGGCCGCCCCTGGTCCATCACCAGATCCAGCAAGCCGGGTTTGAGAACTTCGATCATGCCGCCACCAGCCGCACAAGGTCGCCCGGCAGGAACCGCGTCGGCCGGCTGGCGGCGGGATCGAACAAGGGGACATCCGTGCTGCCGATCAGGTGCCAGCCCCCGGGCCCGGCCGCGGGATAGATCCCGCAATAGCCGCCGGCGAGCGCGACGCTGCCGGCGGGAACGGTTTTTCGCGGCCGGGCCCGGCGCGGCAAATGCAGTTGCGCCGGCAGGCCTTCCAGATAGGCGAATCCCGGCTGGAAGCCGAGAAACTTCACCCGCAGCGTGAGCGAGCACAGCAGCCGGGCCAGGCTTTCCGCAGCCTGGCCGGCGCGCGCCGCCACCTCGGCCAGATCGTCGCCATCGAAGCGCACCGCGATGCGGTGTTCACTCGCCGGCGCGCCAGGTGCCCCGCTGTGCCCGTCGAGCACCTCCTCGAGCAAGGTCATCAGGCCGGCGGGGAGGGGCGCGCCGGGCGCCAACACGAGCAGCAGCGAGCCATCGGCCGGGACCAGCTCGGCAACCCCCGGCAAACGCGCTTCCAGCAGGCGCTGGTAAAGCGCCAGGCTGGCGGAGCCGGCGGCGAGGCAAAGCCCGCGGTCCGACATCCAGCGCAAGACTGGGGTTTCACGTGAAACCATCAGCCGTCACCGCCGAATTGACGCAGCCTGCGCTTTAACGTAGTTTCCGGCATGTTCAAGGGATTTTTCATGCCTGTGCTCATTCGCCTGCTGTTCGTGTTCGCCCTGAGTGTACCCGCTTTGGCCGTCGCCGCTTATGCGGCCATCAACCCCAGGCTGGCCAGTCTGCCCGTGGCGGAAAATCCGAAAAAAATCCTGCTGCTGCCACCGCAAATGTTCGTCGCCGAGCTGTCGGCCGGCGGTGTCATCCAGAAACAGGACGACTGGACCAGGCAGGCCAATGAAAATCTGCTGACCGCCACCGAAGCCTATTTCCGTGAAAGCGGGCGCTTCGAAGCCCTGCGCATGCCCCTGCTGGACAGCCAGGATGCGGAAACGGTGGTCAGCCACATCGGCCTGTATGACCGCGTGGCCTACGCCATCTACATATATGGCCGGGGCCTGAGCAGCGGCTGGCAACACAAGAAAGCCGAGTGGGATTATACGCTCGGCGAAGGATTGGCCTTCCTGCGCGAAAAAACCGGCGCCGATACCGCGCTGATTTTCACCGGTGCGGACATCATCGCCAGCGGGGGCCGCAAGGCCGCCTTCGCCGCCGGCCTGCTGCTGGGCATCGCCATTCCGGTCGGGCAGTCCTTCATCAGCGTCGGGCTGGCCGACCTGAGGAGCGGCGACATCCGCTGGCTGTCCTATGACCAGAGCATGACGCTCGATTCGCGCGACCCTGCCGCCGTCCAGGAACTGGTGAAAGACTTCTTCACCAGCTACCCCCGGCAATGAATCGGCGGCTCCTGGGCGGACTGTTCGCGCTGGCCTCGTGCGCGCCCGCTTTCGCCGACGATATCGTGCCCTGGGCCTACCCGGTCGGCGCCGCCGGCCTGGAGCGGGAAGAACGGAACCTCTGGGCCGACGCCGAGGAGTTCGACAAGGCGCTGGGCCGCGCCGGCAAACTGCGCAAGGACCCCGAACTCAACGCCTATCTGCAAAAGGTCATGGACAGGCTTTATCCGGAGTTTGGCGGCAAGCTGCGCATCCAGGCGCTCGACGCCAACCAGCTGAATGCCTTCGCCCTGCCCAACGGCAGCATCTACATCAACACCGGGCTGCTGGCCCGGCTGCAGAACGAGGCCCAGCTCGCCACGGTGCTGGCGCACGAGGGCGCGCATTTCGTACACCGCCATTCCTACCAGCAACTGGAAAACGCCAAAAGCATGAGCGTGGTCGCCCTGGTCATCGGCATGGCCGGCGTGCCGATCGTCGGCAACGCGGTCGCGCTGGGCTCGATGTCGGGATTTTCCCGCGAGCATGAAGGCGAAGCCGACCATATCGGCTACCAGCGGCTGGTCAAGGCCGGCTATGCCGCCAAGGAGGCGCCCAGGACCTTCACGCACCTGATCGCCGAGATCAAGGCGCTGGAAATCGACGAGCCGTTTTTTTTCGCCAGCCACCCCAAGCTGCAGGATCGCGTGGACATCCTCGGCGAGCTGGCCAAGGATGCCGCGAATGGCGAGGCGGGATACGAGGCCTACGTCATGGCCATGCGCGGGGTGCGCCTCGCCGCCCTGCAGCAAGACCTCGAGGCCTACCGCTACCAGCAGCTGATTCTGGTGCTGTCCGACCCCGAGCGCCGCCGCGAATACCCGCCGGAAGCCGGTTTTTTTCTGGGCGAGGCCTATCGGCTGCGCCTTCAGGCGGGCGATTTGGATCGGGCCGAACGTGAGTACACACTTTCCATAGAATTGGCTCCTGGATTTGCCCCCGCCTACCGTGCCCTGGGGCTGCTGCACTACAAGCGCGGCGACAACGCCCGCGCCGCGCCCCTGTTCAGGCGCTATCTGGAACTTGCGCCCGACGCCCCCGATCGCGGCTATGTCGAGGCTTACCTGAAAGAATCCGGCTGATGAAATACCTGCGCCATTCGCTGTTTCTGCTGTTGCTGACGCTGGGCGGCTGCGCGCCCTGGTCCGCCGTCGACCCCGACAACCGCAGCATCTCGATCAAGGACGATTACGCCCTGCAGGCGCCGCTCGGCTGGGTGCGCAAGAATTATGACCTGTATGACGTCTTCTTCTCGCGCGACGGCCCGGTGCTGAACTTCATCGCCGCCTACCGCGAAAAGCACGACCGCGAACTGGCCCACACCAAGCGCAAGACCAGCCCGGAGCTGCTGCCGCAGGAAGTTGCCGAACTGGTCATCGCCGAGCAAAAGGCCGTGAGCGCGCGCGGCGCCTTCAGCGTGCTCTCCAACCGCCCCGCCAGCATCGGCGGCAAGCCCGCGGTGCGCGTGCACACCCGCTGGAAAACCGAGCGCGGCCTGCCCATCGAGCGGCTGACCTACGCCCTGGTCGACCACAGGGGCCGTCTCGCCTTCATCTACGAAGCGCCGGGGCTGGTGTACTTCCCCAAGGGGCTGGACGATTTCGAAACCATGATGAAAAGCGTGGTTTTCCTCTGACCGGCATTCCTGCGCCGCGTGCTAGAATGCGGCGCCTTGCCGAGGGCACCGCGCCCTCCATCCGAAACCACCTGCGGCACGCCGGCACTCATGATTTCCCCCTACTGGAAAGCGCGTATCGCGCGCGACCTGACCAATCTGTCGCTCCTGCGCCAGCCGCCCTGCGACGGCCAGATCGTCAGCCTGCACCAGTCCGGCACCCATTGGCTGCGGCACATGCTGTCGGTGCTCATGGCCAGGCTCTACGACTTGCCCGAACCGGTGCATTTGCAGGACAGCGACTTCATCCCCTCGCCCAAACAGGCTTCGAAATATTCCGGGATTCTGCGCATCGTCAGCAGCCACGCCATCGCCTCGCCGCTGTTGACGAACAGGCTCGCCCTTGCCTTCGTGTGCCTGCCCAGATACCTGCTGCTGGTGCGCGACCCGCGCATCATCCTGGCCTCGCACTACCAGCGCGAAAAGTCACGATACAACATCGCCTTTTCCGAGTACCTGCGCGCCGACCTGGCGGCCTTGCACAAAGCCGGAACGCGGCGGCGCTTCGACAAGGACATCTGGTGGGACATCCGCTTTCAGAACAGCTGGGCAAAAATGCTGGCCCTGATGCCCGAGCAAATGCGCCTGGTCCGCTACGAAGACCTGCGCCGCGACACCGCCGGGCAGCTGGCGGACATCGCGCGCTTCCTGGGCCTGCCCGAGGCCGGTGCCGAGGACCTGGCCTACGCCATCGCCCAGTCCTCCAAGGAGGCCATGTCGAAAAAGGAGGCGCCCGGCGCCAAATACACGGTGGTGCGCAAGGACGAGGCCAACCCCCTTGCCGCCTACTCGGACGAAGACAAGCGTTTTTTCCTGCAAACCTACCGCAAATACTGCCGCGCCGACTTCGGCTACGACCTCGAAGCCGGCTGGTAGGCTTTTGATTCCCTTTCCAAATCAAGGATGGCGCGAAGACGCGCCGCGGACAGAGTCTGGAGCCTATGCGGCAAGGCGAGGTCGGCGTCGGTGCGGAAACGGCATCACTTGCCGATGCAGAAACGGCCGAAGATCTCGCCCAGCAAATCGTCCGGCGTCAGCTCGCCGGTGATCTCCGACAGCGCCGCCTGCGCGAGGCGCAACTCCTCCGCCTGCAGTTCGAGCCGTCCCGACAGGTTGTGCGCCGCCTGCAGGCAGGCCTGGGCGCGGGAGAGGGCATCGAGATGGCGGCGGCGCGCCATGAAGCCGCCTTCGCCCGCCGGCTGCCAGCCGGCCTGGCGCAGCAGCTCCGCGCGCAACAGCTCGATGCCGGCGCCGGTTTTCGCGGACAGCCAGAGCTCCGGCCCGGGCGCGACGCGCGCCGCCGCGCCGGAAAGATCGATCTTGTTGTGCACGGTGATGCGGGCAATGCCCTGGGGCAGGCGCGCGAGGATGGCGCGTTCCGCCTCGCCCAGGCCATGCTGGCTGTCCACCAGCAAAAGCGCGATGCCCGCTTGTTCCACCGCCGCCCAGGCGCGGGCGATGCCCAGCTGTTCCACCGGATCGGCGGTGGCGCGCAGGCCGGCGGTGTCGATGAGGTGAAAGCTCACCCCCTCGATGTGGATTTCTTCGCGCAAGGCGTCGCGCGTGGTGCCGGCGATGTCGGTGACGATGGCGACCTCCTGCCCGGCCAGCGCGTTCATCAGGCTCGACTTGCCGACATTGGGCTGGCCGATCAGCGCCACCTGCACACCGTGGCGCAGCAGCGCGCCCTGCCTGGCCGCGGCCAGCACGCCGGCCAATTCCCGCAGGGTTTCGGCGATGCCGGCGTCGACCTTGTGCTGTTCCGCCGCGACCACATCCTCCTCTTCGGGAAAATCCAGGCTCGCCTCCACGCGCATGCGCAATTCGGTCAGGCGCGCCTGCATGGCCCGAACGCGGCGCGAGAATTCGCCGGAAAGCGACTGCAGCGCCGAGCGGGCGGCCTCGGCGGAAGAGGCGTCGATGAGATCGGCCACGCTCTCCGCCTGCGCCAGATCGAGCTTGCCGTTGAGATAGGCGCGATAGGTGAACTCGCCGGGGTTTGCGAGGCGCGCGCCCAGCTCGATACAGCGCGCGAGCAACGCCTGCATCACCGCGGGCCCGCCGTGGCCCTGCAGCTCCAGCACATGCTCGCCGGTGAAGGAATGCGGGGCGGGAAAATACAGCGCAATGCCCTGGTCGATGGGCCGGCCGCCGGCGTCGCGAAAGGCGGTGTAGCGGGCGTGGCGCGGCGCCGGCAGCCCCCCGATCAGGCCCTGGGCCAGGGCCTGCAGATCGCCGCCCGAAACACGCACCACCCCGATGCCGCCGCGGCCCGGCGGCGTGGCGATGGCGGCGACCGGCTCGGCGCTATTTTTTCGCATGGGCGGGCTTGCCGCCTGCGCCATCGCCGTACTTCTTGTTGATCGCCCACTGCTGCGCAATCGACAGGATGTTGCTGAGCAGCCAGTACAGCACCAGGCCGGAGGCGAAGAAGATGAACATCACGCTGAAGGCGATGGGCATGAACATCATGATCTTGGCCTGCAGCGGGTCCGGCGGCGTGGGGTTGAGCTTGACCTGGATGATGGAGGTGATGCCCATCAGCACCGGCAGCACATAGTAGGGGTCCGGCGCCGAGAGGTCGGTGATCCAGCCCAGCCAGGGCGCGCCGCGCATTTCCACCGCCGCGATCAGCACATAGTACAGCGCGATGAACACCGGAATCTGCAGCAGGATGGGCATGCAGCCGCCCAGCGGATTGACCTTCTCCTTTTTGTAGAGGTCGGCCATGGCCTGGTGCAGCTTCTGGCGGTCGTCGCCGTGAATTTCCTTCATTTTTTGCAGGCGCGGCGCCAGCGCGCGCATCTGCGCCATGCCCTTGTAGCCCGAAGCGGAGAGCGGGAACAGCGCCAGCTTGAGCAGCACGGTGAAGATCACGATGGCCCAGCCCCAGTTGCCGACCAGCAGGTAGATTTTGTCCAGCGCCCAGAACATCGGCGCGGCAATCGGCGTGAGCCAGCCGTAATCGCGGGTCAGCGCCAGGCCCGGCGCGGCCGCCTCCAGCGCGTTCTGGAGTTGCGGGCCGGCGTACAGACGGGCGGTCAGCGTCAGCGTCTGCCCCGGCGCCAGCGCGCCCTGCGGCTGCTTGTAGCCGGCGGAATACAGATCGTCGCCGAGCTTGTCGGCATAGTAGGTGCGCGACTCCCCCGCCTTGGGCAGCCAGGCCGCGACAAAGTGATGCTGCAGCATCGCCACCCAGCCATCCTTGGCGGTCTTCTGGAATTCCGCGTCACCCTCGGCGATGTCCTGAAACTTGATCTTCTGGAACTTGGCGGCGTCGGTGTACACCGCGGGCCCGGTAAAGGTGTACATGAATTTCGATTCGCCGGCCGGCGCCCGGCCATTGCGGACCAGCTGTCCGTAGCTTTCGATCTGCACCGGCGCGCTGCCGGCATTGCTGATTTTCTGGATGAGCTCGATCTGGTAGCTGCCGCGGCGGAAAACGTAGGTTTTCTCGACCGTCATCCCGGTTGCGGGATTGTGCCAGGTCATGGGAACGGCCAGGGTGTCGCCGCTCAGCTTGTAGACGCCGGGGGTCAGCTGGAAGACATCCTTGTGCGTGGGCAAGCCCCAGAGCAGCCCGTTTTGCGCCACATAGGGCGCCGCGGCCGAGTCGTCCAGAAGCACCAATGCCTTGCCCGCATCGTCCACCTGGTGATAGCCGGTCAGTTCCAGTTTGCGCAAGTCGCCGCCGTTGGCGTCGATCTCCGCCCGATAGACATCGGTTTCGACGATGGCGCGCGCGCCCTTGGCGAAGCCCTTGCCCTGCGGCGCCTGTTGGACCGCCGGCTGCGCGGTTTGCTGGGGTGCGGTCGCCGCCGGCACGCCATCTGCCGGTTTGGCCGCCTGTTGGGCCGTGGCCTGGGTTTGCGGCGCCTGATCCTTGGTTTGCCAGGCCTCCCACAACAACAGCAGGGAGAAGGAGAACACGACAAAAAGAATCAGACGTTGGGTATCCATGATTTTAGTGTTTCGCCTTGAAGCGCTGCTATCGCAACAGCCTTATATTTAGGGCACCGGCATTACGGTACCGGGTCGTGACCGCCCGGGCAGCCTGGCCGGCAGCGGCCGATCCGCTTGATCGCCAGCCATCCGCCCTTGATCGCGCCATGCTTGCGCAAGGCCTCGAGCGTGTATTGCGAACAGCTGGGCAAATAGCGGCAGCTGGGCGGCAAAAGCGGGCTGATGGCGTATTGATAAGCCCGCACCAGCAGAATCAGCAGGCGGGAGAGCATTTTCGCACCGCCAGTTCCAGGGCGTTTCGCAAATCCTGGACCTGCTCCAGGCGCGGCGCGTTTTTCGCCCCGACGGCATGCGGCCGCACGACCAGATCCAGCGCCGGCAGGCCGGACGCCAATTGCCGGAACGCCTCGCGGATGCGCCGCCGTGCCCGGTTGCGATCCACCGCGTGCGGGAACAGGCGTTTGGAAACCACCATGCCCAGGCGCGCCTGGCCCAGTTCGTTGGGTTTTGCCATGACCTGGAAATAGGCGGTGCGCACCGCACAGCGGTGCGCAAACACCGCCTCGTATTCCGCCGCCTTCAGCAAGCGCTGGCGGCGGGCAAATCCCTGTCCGCCCGACAAACCCGCGACTTAAACCGCCAGACGATGGCGGCCCTTGGCGCGGCGCGCATTGATCACGGCGCGGCCGCCGCGGGTCTTCATGCGCACGCGGAAACCATGGGTGCGCTTGCGGCGGGTGACGGAAGGCTGATAGGTACGTTTCATTTTTGCTGCCTTTGCTGACAATGGGGGGCTAATAAAAAGCCCAGAAAAAACCGCATATTAGACGCTTCCCCCCCCGCCCCTGTCAAGGTGTTCTCTGCCCTTCCCCTGTGGATAAGTCTGTCCGATCGGGGTAGAATCCGGCTTTGTTTCTGCGCCCACCAAAACCACAATTACGACGCATGGCCACTGTCTCCCCCTCTTCTTCTTTCGACGGCTTCTGGGAAACCTGCCTCGATCGCCTGCGCGTGGAGCTGACGCCGCAACAATTCAACACCTGGATCAAGCCGCTGTCCTGTCAGGAAAACGAGAACGGACTGAAGATTTCCGCGCCCAACCGCTTCATCCTGGACTGGGTGCGCGACAAGTTTTCCATCCGCCTGGAAGAATGGGCCCAGAACCATTACGGCGCGGTCAGGCCGCTGGAGTTTTCCCTGCTGCCGCGCGCCTCCTCCCCTCCAGCGACGGCGCCTGCACCGGCCAGCACGCCGGCCGCGACGGTCGCGGCGGCCGAAGAAGCCAACCCGTCCAGGCTGCGCACCAATCCCCAGTTCACCTTCGACAATTTCGTCAGCGGCCGCGCCAACCAGCTGGCGCGCGCCGCCGCCATGCAGGTGGCGGAAAATCCGGGCCAGGCCTACAACCCCATGTTCATTTACGGCGGCGTGGGCCTGGGCAAGACCCACCTCCTGCTCGCGATCGGCAACCAGATTCGCATGGTCAACCCGGCGGCGCGCATCAGCTACATCCATGCCAACGACTACGTGAACGACATGGTGAAGGCCTACCGCCACCGCAATTTCGAGGACTTCAAGAAGCACTACCTGACGCTGGACGTGCTGCTGGTGGACGACATCCAGTTTTTCGCCCAGAAGGACCGCACCCAGGAGGAATTCTTCTACGTCTTCAATGCCCTCATCGAGAACAAGAAACAGATCGTCATCTCCAGCGACACCTTCCCCAAGGATCTGTCCGGCATCGAGGAGCGCCTGAAATCCCGCTTCGCCTGGGGCTTGACCGTGGCCATCGAGCCGCCGGAACTGGAGATGCGCGTCGCCATCCTGCAGAAGAAGGCCCAGAGCGACAGCGTCGATCTCGACGAGGATGTCGCCTTTTTCATCGCCAAGCAGGTGCGCTCCAATGTGCGCGAGCTCGAAGGCGCGCTGAAACGGGTCGTGGCCTACGCCAAGTTCAGCGACAAGCCGATCACCGTCAACCTGGTCAAGGACGCGCTGCGCGACCTCATCGCCTCGGCCCACAAGCAGGTCTCGATCGAAAACATCCAGAAGACGGTGGCCGACTTCTACAAGATCAAGGTCGCCGACATGTATTCGAAAAAGCGCACCCGCAATCTGGCGCGCCCGCGCCAGATCGCCATGGCCCTGGCCAAGGAGCTCACTCCTTTGTCGTTGCCGGAAATCGGCGATTCCTTCGGCGGCCGCGACCACACCACGGTGCTGCACGCCTGCCGCAAGGTGGCCGAACTGCGCGAACAGGAGCAGAGCATCAGCCGCGATTATCTGGTTTTGCTGCAGACGCTGACCAGTTAACAACTACGGGATAAGTATGCGCAAATCGAGAACAAACCAGGTCTTCCGGGAAACGATCCACAATCTCGCACAGTCAATATCGGATTTACCCACAGGGCTGCGCGGCCCTGACCGCGGCGCGGCATATGGCGCTTGCGTGCTTATCCCCGGTTTTTCCGTCCACCAAACAACGAACACAAGGAATATATAAACATGGTACTGCTGGAAACAGAACGCAACAGTCTGCTCGCCCCGCTTGCTGCCACGGTGGGCGTGGTGGAAAAACGGCATACCCTGCCCATCCTGTCCAACGTGCTGCTGCAAAAGCAGGGCGACCAGCTGAGTCTGCTCGCCACGGACCTGGAGCTGCAGGTCCGCACCAGCCTGGCCGGCCAGGCCACGGAGGATTTCGCCATCACCGTGGCGGCGCGCAAGCTGTTCGATATCGTGCGCGCGCTGCCGGAAGGCGCCAAGCTCAAGCTGGACAGCAAGGATTCGCAGCTGGAAGTGCGCGCGGGCAAGTCGAAATTCACCCTGCAGACCCTGCCGGCGGCCGATTTCCCGCGCATGGAGACCGGCGCCGGCGTGGCGGGCGAAGTCAGCCTGCCGCAGAAGACGCTCAAGCATCTTTTGCAGCTGGTGCAGTTCGCCATGGCGCAGCAGGACATCCGCTATTACCTCAACGGCATGCTGCTGGTGCTGGATGGCACCACGCTGCGCGTGGTGGCGACCGACGGCCACCGTTTGTCCCTGGCGGAAACCCGGCTCGACCAGGCCGGGCCCCAGAAGGAAGTCATCATCCCGCGCAAGACCATCGTCGAACTGGTCAAGCTGCTCGCGGACAGCGACGAGCCGGTCATCCTGCGCGTCGGCGAAAACCAGGTGACCATCGAGCTGGGCGGCACCACGCTGGTGTCAAAGATCGTGGACGGCAAGTTTCCGGACTACCAGCGCGTCATTCCCGTGGGGCATGACAAGATGCTGGTGGTCAACCGCCAGCTGGCCGGGCAGGCATTGCAGCGCGCGGCCATCCTGTCCAACGAGAAGTTTCGCGGCGTGCGCCTGGTGATGAGCGCCAACAGCCTGACCGTGGTGTGCAACAACAACGAACAGGAAGAGGCGCAGGAGGAAATCGAGGCCAAATATGAGGCCGACCCGATCGACATCGGCTTCAACGTCACGTACCTGCAGGACGGCCTCAATGCGTTGTCCGCCGATGAGGTGACGATCGCCTTCTCCGATCCCAACAGCAGCATGCTGCTGACGACCGAATCCGAGCCGGGCTTCAAGTACGTCGTCATGCCCATGCGCATTTGAGTTTTTGAAAAGGCAATAAACAGGGAGGCAAAAGAGGCGGGAGAGTAAGGCAAATTTTTTATTGCGGTTTACTCACTTTCCTCCCCGTGAAATTTTTTTGTCTTTACCTCTCCCGCAGGGAGAAGGTGTAGCAAGCAAACCTAGGAAGCAAAATGGCAGAACAGTACGACGAATCCAGCATCCAGCAACTCGAGGGTCTGGAGGCAGTGCGCAAGCGTCCGGGCATGTACATCGGCGACACCTCCGACGGCACCGGCCTGCACCACATGGTGTTCGAGGTGCTGGACAATGCCATCGACGAAGCCCTGGCCGGATATTGCGACGACATCAAGGTCATCATTCATCCGGACAATTCGATTTCCATTTCCGACAACGGCCGCGGCATCCCGGTCGGCGTCAAGTTCGACGACAAGCACGAGCCCAGGCGTTCGGCGGCCGAGATCGTGATGACCGTGCTGCACGCCGGCGGCAAGTTCAACCAGAACAGCTACAAGGTATCCGGCGGCCTGCACGGCGTGGGCGTGTCCTGCGTCAACGGCCTGTCCAAGTGGCTGCGCCTGACGGTGCGTCGCGACGGCAAGAAGTACTTCATGGAATTCAAGCGCGGCAAGGTCGAGGAGCGCGAGATCGAGGTGCAGAACGGCGTCAAGGTTTCGCCCATGAAGATCGTCGGCGAAACCAGGAACAACGGCACCGAGGTGCACTTCCTCGCCGACGAGGAAATCTTCGGCAAGGTCGAATACCACTTCGACATCCTCGCCAAGCGCATCCGCGAACTGTCCTTCCTCAACAACGGCGTCAAGATCGAGCTGCTCGACCACCGCGACGGCAAGAGCGAGAACTTCGCCCACTCCGGCGGCGTCAAGGGCTTCGTCGAGTACATGAACAAGGCCAAGACCACGCTGCATCCCAAGGTGTTCCACGCCGTCGGCGAAAAGGACAACATCACGGTCGAGGTCGCCATGCAGTGGAACGACAGCTATTCCGAGACCGTTCAGTGCTTCACCAACAACATCCCGCAGCGCGACGGCGGCACGCATCTCACCGGTCTGCGCACCGCGATGACGCGCGTGATCAACAAGTACATCGAGGACAACGAGCTGGCGAAAAAGGCCAAGGTGGAAACCACCGGCGACGACATGCGCGAGGGCCTCACCTGCGTGCTGTCGGTGAAGGTGCCCGAGCCCAAGTTCTCCAGTCAGACCAAGGACAAGCTGGTGTCCTCCGAGGTGCAGCCGGTGGTGTCCGAAGTGGTGGCGCAGAAACTCGCCGACTACCTGCAGGAAAATCCCATCGACGCCAAGACCATCTGCGGCAAGATCGTGGAAGCCGCGCGCGCGCGCGATGCCGCCAGGAAGGCGCGCGAGATGACGCGGCGCAAGGGCGTGCTCGACGGCGTCGGCCTGCCCGGCAAGCTCGCCGACTGCCAGGAGAAGGATCCCGCGCTGTCGGAAATCTACATCGTCGAGGGCGACTCCGCCGGCGGCTCCGCCAAGCAGGGCCGCGACCGCAAGTTCCAGGCCATCCTGCCGCTCAGAGGCAAGGTGCTGAACGTGGAGAAGGCGCGCTTCGACAAGCTCATCGCCTCCGAGCAGATCGTCACCCTGATCACCGCGCTTGGCACCGGCATCGGCGCCAACGACTTCAACATCGACAAGCTCAGATACCACCGCATCATCATCATGACCGACGCGGACGTCGACGGCGCCCACATCCGCACCCTGCTGCTCACCCTGTTCTACCGCCAGCTGCCGGAACTGGTCGAGCGCGGCCACATCTACATCGCGCAGCCGCCGCTGTACAAGGTCAAGTCCGGCAAGAAGGAGCAGTACCTCAAGGACGAGCATGCGCTGAAGGAATTTTTGCTGAGCCAGGCGCTGTCCGATGCCGTGCTGGTGCCGGCCGAAGGTGCCGCGCCCATCCTCGGCGATGCGCTGGAAAACCTGGCGCGCGAGTATTTCCTGTCCGAGGCGGTGATCGACCGCCTCACCCGCATCCTGCCCGAGGAAGTGCTGCACGCGCTGATGCACATCCCGTCGCTGTCGCTGGCCGACAGCACCCAGGCCATGCTGGCCGAGGCGGCGCTGGCGGCGCAGATCGACGGCGAGGTCTACAGCGTGGAAACGGAATTTGTGCCGGAGACCGAATCCCATCGCCTCAAGATCATTCGCAATCTGCACGGCAACGTCATCGTCAATTTCCTCGAGGAAGACCTGCTCGAATCAGGCGACTATGCCCAGCTGGCCAAGACCGGCGACATGCTGCGCGGCCTCATCGGCCAGGGCGCCAGCATCAGCCGCGGCGAAAAGGCGGCCGGCGTGGCGACCTTCAAGGAAGCCATGGACTGGCTGCTTGCCGAAGTCAAGCGCACCCTCGGCATCCAGCGCTACAAGGGCCTCGGCGAAATGAACCCCGAGCAGCTGTGGGAAACCACCATGGACCCGAAAGTGCGCCGCCTGATGAAGGTGCGCATCGAGGATGCGATTTCCGCCGACCAGATTTTCACCACCCTGATGGGCGACGAGGTCGAGCCGAGGCGCGCGTTCATCGAGACCAACGCGCTGGGGGTCAGGAACCTGGATGTTTAAGGTGTTGTAGGTTCTCAAAATTGTTGAGAAAATTCTCAACACTTGAAAAATTGTGAGATGCAGCAGAACCGGACAGGAGAGGCCAATCACCCGGTTGGCCTTTTTTGTTATCTAGAATCTATTGTTGCTCGAGTGGCGCCATACCATCTGTCATTCGATTTCTGCAGTTGAAGGAAATGGTCAAAAAATGGCCCCGAAGAACAGAAGCTTGCAGTAATTAAAGGCTCATTGGGTGCGAGTCCGAACTTTAGCAACAATGTCCGTAATATGCTTAGGGTATGCCCCGGTGAAGTACTCGAATGTTAATGGGTTGCCGGTGAGGAAGTGACAGCAGAACTCGACCCATAAATCAACGGGTAGTGAGCCATTAAGTTTGAAGACTTTCTTGGAGCGAGCCTTAATATGATCATGGTTTTTAAATGTCATATTGAAGTCTGAGTCTCGTCGACGGAGATATTCCTCTTCGGTAAATAACTGAATTGCCCCGTCGAAGTGACTGAAGACCCCAGAGGTTAAATCGAACTCAGCGTGCAAATATCGCGCCGGAAAATAGGTCTGGTTGTCAGCAACGACTTGAACGTCTGGTGTCTTTATCTCAAGCGCTTGAAATGTTTTGGTTCGGCCAGATTCGCTCCATTTGATGTCAAGGCAGTAGGTCTTCGCAAAGAACAGGTCAATGTAGCGAGGATCAAGGTCTAGTGGCGGTCTAAGTTTGATAGTCCCCTTTTCTATCTTGCTTATATCTTCATTGAATGGCGCACCATACCAAGTGTCTGCCTCCATGTAAGCTGAGCCATCGACGTTAACCCTTACCCGGTCTTCGTCAATGGCAATGAATTTCTTGATTTTCGGCGAACTCAATCCCCAAAAGAGGTCGATAAATTTGGGCGCCCAATTAGCCATTGGATGCATTCCGCGTCGATAACATGGATGAGCCATCAGCATGTAATCTTTGCCGACGAAATATCCTTCCTGAAAGCGGTTTGGTGGCAAGCGCTGTGCGATCTCATCGTACGAGAACAAGCCATCCCTCTCGGACGGGGCGATACCCAGTAACTTTCTGGCGAGCTCTGGTGCAGTGGCTACAATTCCAATTGTTTCTATGTAGCTGAAGGAGTTTGAATCAAGTGGCACGTCTCTTGACGTCGCCATCTGCGTAAAACGCGCAATCAAGTCCACTGACCTTTCCAGTTCCGAGCGAGCATGATCATCCATGGCCTTCTTATGCTGCTCCATTAGAAGTTTCATTTCATCATCGGATGACATTCAGAATGTGCCTCACTGTGGAAGTGTTGGTTCCCAATAATGATGTTCTGGTGGCCGATAAAGATGCCACGCCGCTTTCATGGATCGGGTGGACCGATGTTTACGCATCGGTCGCGTCGTTTGGGAATAGCTGATTGATAAAGTCTGCGCATTTTTCGATATGCCCAACGCAATCTGGAACCAACATCGTTGATCCATGAGCAGCTGCATTTCTTAACGATGGTAAGACATCAACCAATCGCTTGCAGTATGAGTTTTCTTGGTCATTTTCCACATGTCGGAATCCTGCGTCCGACAGTAGTCCCTTATCTAGCGCACGGCGCACCAACGCTTTGAAGTTTGTCTTTTCATCGTTGAACAAAGTTCTCAGCGCCAACTCCATCACCGAATACGTCTTCATATGCACCTCTGGCGCCAATGAGTAGCAGAAATAGGTATATAGGGCCATGTTTTTAGCCACGTTGAATTGCCCCCTTATTTCGACCGGAACTTCTGTATGCAACTCGATATCGGCCAATACTGAATGCAGTCTTTCGAGTTCGAGCGTCCACCCGGTAACCTGTCCGAGTAACACATGCCGCTCGTCGATCTTTGTGATTTCACTCAGTTCTTTAAACAATTCCATCAGCTAATTTGTTCTCGGAGAAGACTCATCGATTCAAAATATACTCAGCCAGCTCATCAAGCTCTGTCTTGCGTTTTTCCCAATCTGGTACAAGGGCGCTTAGCAACCGATAAAAGCGTGGGCTGTGGTTGTGTTCCTTGAGGTGACAGAGCTCGTGGAATATGACGTAGTCCACACAATGACCCGGTGCTTTGACCAGTAGTGGATTTAACAGAAGTTCACCCTTGGGCGAACAGCTGCCCCACTGAGTCTTCATTGCGAGTAGACGAAACCCTGGGTTCGATTTGAGCCAGCGAACCTTCGCAATGCAGTCAGACAGGCGGCGGGCGAATACGGCTTCGGCATGCTCTCGGTACCAGCTCTCCAGCAGGGAGCGGACTTTACCTGCATCCCGTGAGCTGGTCCTTACTTCCAGACGGCCGCGCAGCAGCCTCACGCTTTGGGTTGCAGCAGGGTGCTGTATTACTTTGAGCACATAGCGCTTTCCCAGGTAGAAGTGAGTCTCGCCGCTCACATACTCTCTCGGCAAGACATGTCGCGTTCGATCGCGATAGGCGCACAGACGCTGCCATATCCAGCGCGCCCTCCGACGCACCGCAGCCACAACCTCGGCAACATCCGAATCAGACGGCGCCTCCACGTGTACGGCCCCATCGGGGTGAACATGGATCGATACCCGACGGGTAGTCTTCGGTACAAATTGAATCGAGAAGCCAATTCGCTCCTCGCCATACGAGATGGATCGTCTCATGCTTAAAGATTCCCGCGGCTCAGCCCAATCCGGGTGATCTGAATGACGAGTTCAATGACTTCCTTTGCCTTGTCCAGACCCATCAGGCCAAAAAGGCGAGGGAGCAGGGTCTTGCGAATGGCCGCCTCGATGTTCTGCGGGTTCAGGGAGTTTTCGGCGACCGCATTGCGTACCGCCGCATCGATGGCATAGGCCTCCTCAACATAGAGCCGTAGCGTGCTTGCGTCAGCGGAATCGAACAGGGAGTCTCCAAGCACCATGCGGAATGCGCCGAAATACGCGCGTGCATGCGGGTTGTCGCCGAAGCTGTCAGGGATACCATCCACATCGCGCTGCTCTACCTTCTCCTCGAACTTCTTGAAGAGGGCGTACTGCTTGAGCGGGTGGTCGAACATCGCCTCTGCCTCGGCAATGGCTTGTTTAAGCAGCTCGGCAAATACCTTCTGAGCATAGGGATCATCAGCAAGATCCTGCTCAATGGTTCGCTTCAGGCGAGTCCGGATGATGTCGGTTTCGTTGCGGGTTTTATCCTCACTCCACGTTGCAGGGTCTTCTTCCTTCCCCAGCTCGTGCACCATATAGACCCCTTCGGGCTCGCGCACTTCCTTGCCGATCACCTGCTTGTCCACCAGACGGCGAATCTGCTCCTCGTAGACGCTGTAGTCCACCGTTTCCATCGCGTCCTGGCGGGCGATCTTGCGCAGGCTGGTGAAAAACCTCAGATCCTCCTTGTAAGTCCGAACGTCCTGCTCCGAGAAGCTGTTGTCCTCGTAGAAGCTGCGAGAAGACAGAGCCGTCTGCAGGCACAGACCGAACTGGGTGAGTGCCTCGTAGAAGTCCTCACGCAGCTTTTGTCGGGTATCGTAGGTCTCGCCCGGCTCGCCGTTCGGATCCGGCGCGTACTTCGGCATCAATACCTGCCGGTACTGCTCCAGATCCTGGCGGTTCTTCACATCCTTGAAGAAGCCCCACAGCGCGTCTTGCAAGCCGGGAAGTCGCTTGTACTCCGTGCTGAACTGACTGTAGAGCCCCTCGATATCGGCCAACTCGTAGCCGCCCTGGGTTCGGCTTTCCAGGTCCTGATAGGCGCGAATTGCCGTATCCAGTTGCTTCAGGATGCCGCGGTAGTCCACCAGCACCCCATATCGCTTGGCTTCGTGCAGGCGGTTCACCCTGGCGATGGCCTGAATCAGGTTGTGCTCCTTGAGCGGCTTGTCGATGTACAGCACCGTATTGGCCGGTTCGTCAAAGCCAGTCAGCAGCCTATCCACCACGATCAGCAAGTCAGGCGCGCCTTCCGTCGAGAAATCCGCCAACACTTTGCGTTCATACGCCTCGGCATCGTTGCCGACAGTTTCCTTCCACCACTTCTGAACCTCCGGTAGCTTGCTTTCGTCGACCTCCTTGTTGCCCTCGCGCGTATCGGGCGGCGAGATGATCACTGCGCTGCTGACCAGGCCCGTCTCGTCCAGATACTTCTTGTACCGAATGGCGTCGAGCTTGCTTGCGGTGGCAACCTGGCCCTTGAGGCCAAGGTTCAGCTTCTTGATGTTCTCGCTGAAATGCACTGCGATGTCCCAGGCGATCAGCTCAATCCGGTTAGCCGCGCCGTATATCGCCCCCTTGTTGGCGAACTTCTTTTTCAGGTCGGCGCGCTGGGCGTCCGATAGTCCAACGGTGATCTTGTCGAACCAGCGATTCACCGCCTCCTCGTTGATGGTCAACTCCGGCACGCGCTCCTCGTAGAGCAGCGGGGTGACCGTTCCGTCTTCCACGGCACGCGCCATGGTGTAGGCATGCACGATGGGGCCGAACTTGTTCGCCGTCTTCTCGTTCTTCAGTAGCGGGGTGCCGGTGAACGCCACATAGGCCGCGTGAGGCAGGGCCTTGCGCATCCGCTCGTGGCTCTCGCCGCCGTGGCTGCGGTGGCCCTCGTCCACCAGAACGATCATGTCGGAAGACGGGTTGTAGCACTCAGGTAGTTGCGAGGCGGTATTGAACTTGTGCACCAGGGTGAAGACGATCCGCTCGGTACCCGAGCCTATTCGCTTGGCCAATTCACGGCCGGAACTCACCTTGGCCTTTTCGCCTTCCTTCCGCGTCGCAATTTGCGAGCCGAAGGCGCCACCACTGATGAAGTTCTTGGCAAGCTGGTCCTCCAGATCCAGGCGATCGGTCACCACCACCACCCGGCAGGCCTTCAGGCTATCGTGGAGCACCAGCGCCTTGGTCAGGAACACCATGGTGAACGACTTGCCCGAACCCGTGGTATGCCAGACGATTCCGCCCTCGCGCCCTCCATCCGGCCGGTACTGGTTGATGCGGGAAATCAGCGCGCGGATGCCGAAGAATTGGGGATAGCGTGCCACCACCTTGCCCACCTTGCGGTCGAACAGGATGAAAAAGCGCAGCAATTCAAGCAGCCGCGCCGGGGTGAGCAGGCTCACCAGCAGCCGGTCCTGGTCCGTGGGCAGCATGGGCTTCGACCACAGCGAATCGAAGTAGGCATGCAGCTTCGCGGGCTTGCCGGCAAACAGCGCAGCCCTGGTTTGCGCATCCAGTTTGCGGTTCTTCACCTCTTCGATGTGTGCATCGCTGAATTCCTCGTCGCGCCAGCGCGACCAGAACTTCGCCGGGGTGTGGGTCGTGCCATAGCGTCCCTCACTGTGGCTCACCGCCAGCAACAGCTGGGCATAGGCGAACAAATGGGGAATCTCGTCCTGGCGCTGATTGCGCAGATGCTGACTGATGCCCTCGTCTACCATCGCCTTGTTTTGGTTGCCCGACTCCGGCCGCTTGGCCTCGATTACCACGAGTGGAATCCCGTTCACAAAGCCCACCAAGTCCGGGATGCGGTTGTGGGTTCCCTGGGCCGAGAGAGTCTCCATCTCCTCGGTGACGTCCAAGCGGTTGGCCTCTGGATTGGCCCAGTCGATTACGGGGATTGTGGGCTGATGCTTCTTGCCGTCCGGCATGAACTCGGTGACGGTGATTCCGAGCGTCAGTTGCGTGTAGAGCCGCTCGTTGGCGGGCAACAATCCCTCGCCCAGATTCAGTGTCGACAACTCGCGCACGATTTGGTCGATGGCATTGGCCGAGAGGGGGAACCACTCCTTCTTGTACTCGAAGCGACGGGCCTTCAGGATCTCGATCAGGCGGGGCTTGAGCAGAACTTCGCGGGTGGAACCGCGCATGGCCAGGCAGTCGACCGCACTGAGGTACTGCCAGCCCAAGTTGCAGAGCAGGTGCAGCGCCGGGATGTGGGAACTGTATTGCTCACGGGTATGCGGGACAGGGCTCATGCGACGCTCGCCCTCTCGATAGGCTCATCGAGTTTCACGCGGCGTTTTCCGGTGAGGAGTTGCTGCATCAAGGCTCTTTTTTCATCCTTGAGATGCTCTAGCTTGTCTTCTAGAGTGATGATTTGTTCATCCGCCACCAAGAGCACAGCAGATATTGCCTCTTGTTCCTTGCGTTCCGGAACCTTTACCTTGATTTCTGCAAAATGCCGGTATTTCAGGTTCCATGTATCCGATACCAGCCCTTGCGAGAAGCGGTAGAACAAGAAAACAACTGGAACGAACTTGAACAGATAGGCAGCAAAGCGTCCCTCTACTAATTCATTCGGAATAACTACGGTATAAGCTGGACTGATAATCCCCTCATGTTCCGAAAGCGCTGACACGCCCTGCCACATGCGCATCGTGTTGTAGCCGATGTCTCCGGGGCAGATGCGTAGATACTTTGATTTATCCTCGTTGGAAGTGTCTTTTCTGCCCACGTCATAGCGATGAATCACACCATCCTCCCGCGTGATCGAGAGTAAAGGCAGATCGCTGCGGTTGGTCTCTACTCTCTCCTTGAAAAGTTGGCCTAGGCGATAATGGCGCCACTCATTTGAGAAACCCTGCATGCGCCTTTTGCCGGTGAGTAGTTGCTGCATCAAAGCCTGCTTCTGCGTGCGGCTGTTGGCGAGCAGTTTCTCCGTCTTAGAGATGGCCTCGTCCCAGGTCCTCAAAATTCCAGTGATGCGTTGTTGCTCTTCAAGGGGGGGAACAACCACCGGGAACGATTTCAATTGTGAGGAATTGATACTTGCGAGATTGGTGCTGCGCTTGGAACAACCCAGAAAATAGGTACGACCGTAGTGACTTGCAGTTAATGCGGCAAGAAAAAATGGGTCTATGCGCTCAAATTGCGGCCTTACCGCGAACACATGATTTTGATGAAGGCATGGTTCGATGGGGCTTTGCCATACGTCACCGCGACCAAGCTTGTCAAAGTCGCCGCCCTCGGTCATCAATATGTCCCCATATCGCAGTGAATAGCGATCTATTTGTCCGCGCTCGACGGCAATCGTTTTGACCTCGGTCAAATCCAGATGGCCATCTTGTACATTGGCGACACGCAGGTAAGGAAGTTCTACTGGGTCACTCTGGCCGGTCTTACCCTTTGCCAATCCAGTTCGAACTTCGGCAATTTCGTGCAGCGGGATGCGTTTCCATCCTTCAGGAAGCTTCATCGTCATTCCCCTTCCTTGCCACAGCGCTTGGTGGCTCAAACATAGCCAAGTTCTTTCAGATAGCTATCCATCCGCTCTTCCAGAACAGCGAGTTCGGCTTTGAGCTTCACCCGCTCTTCTCTCACTGCGACCAAGTCGATTTCCTCTTCTTCCTCGAACGTGTCGACGTAGCGCGGAATGTTGAGGTTGTAGCCGTTCTCGGCCATCTCGACCGCGGTGGCGAGGTAGGCGTATTTATCCACGCTCTGGCGCGCGGCATAGGTATCCAGAATCTTTTTCAGATCCTGTTCGCGCAGCAGGTTCTGGTTCTTGCCATCCTGATATTCATGGCTGGCGTCGATGAAGAGCACCTTGTCGTCCGTCTTCTTCTTGCGGAAGACCAGGATGGCGGCGGGGATGCCGGTGCCGTAGAAAAGCTTCTCCGGTAGACCGATGACGGCGTCGAGGAGATTATCCTCGATCAGCTTCTGGCGGATTTTGCCTTCGGCTGCGCCACGGAAGAGCACGCCGTGGGGCACGACAACGGCCATGCGGCCGGTGCCGGGTTTCATGACCTCGACCATGTGCAGGATAAAGGCGTAATCACCCTTGGTACGCGGCGGAACACCCCGGCGGAAGCGTTTGAATTTGTCAGCCTCGGCACCGTCGTGACCCCATTTCTCCAAGGAGAACGGGGGATTGGCGACGACGACGTCGAAGTGTTTTAGCAGGCCGTCGCTGTCTAGCAGCTTGGGGTTGCGGATGGTGTCGCCCCATTCGATGCGGTGGTTGTCCTCGCCGTGCAGGAACATGTTCATCTTGGCGAGTGCCCAGGTGCTGCCGATGGCTTCCTGGCCGTACAGGGCATACTTGCGGGAGCCACTGTGCTGGCGTATGAGCTGGCCGCACTTCATGAGCAGGGAGCCCGAGCCGCAGGTGGGGTCGCAAATTTCGTCACCTTCCTGCGGGTTCATCAGCATGGCCATCAGGCGCGACACTTCGGGGGGGGTGTAGAACTCGCCTGCCTTCTTGCCGCTGGTGGAGGCGAAGTTCTTGATCAGGAACTCATAGGCGTTGCCGATCACGTCCAGGGTACCGACCCGGCTGGGGCGCAGGTTGAGTTCGGGCTTGGCGAAGTCTTCCAGCAGGTGGCGCAGGATGTCGTTCTTTTGCGCCTCGTCGCCCAGCTTGTTGGAGTTGAAGCTGATGTCCTGGAACACGTCGCGCAGCTTACTGATGTTGGCTTCTTCGATGGCGTGCAGGGCCTTGTCGATGCGCTCGCCGTTACCGGGCTCGTGGCGTGCCTCGAAGAGCGCATAGAAATTGGAATGCGGCGGCAGAACGAAACGCTCATTGCGGAGCATTTCCTCGATCAGCTCGGGATGGTCGCCGTACTCGGCCTTGTATGTGTCGTAGTGGTCCTGCCAGACATCCGAGATGTACTTCAGAAAGAGCATGGTTAGGACATAGTCCTTGTAGATGCTCGGATCGACGGTGCCGCGGAAGGTATCGCAGGCGCTCCAGACCGCGTCGTTGATGGTGTCCTGGTTGATTTGGGTGTTGACCATGTTGGTTTACCAGTTATGTGGGTGGGCGGCTTGCAGCTCGAACGCGATGGCGTCGAGTTGCTTCTCACGGTTACTTATCAGGGACTCGAGTACTTGTCGCTCCCGGCTGGCATCTTTGGCCAAGGCAACTATATGGCGTTGCTGTTCCAGAGGGGGGGCAACGATGGGTAGGGCTTCCAGCACACCTCGACGGATGCTCAGCTGCGCCGTACCCTCGGCATTCTTGGCCAGGTAGCGCTGCGCCGGCGCCCTGTTAATCTGCCACGCTAGAAACTCAGGCAGCAAACCCGTTGAATTAACCCTTAACAAAAAGAAATACTGGGAACAGACGGTAGGAAACGGGATGTCTTCCAGGCACAGGGCATAGTTGCGCATGCCTCGAGCAACAAAGACGACATCCCCCGCCTGAAGCCAGGTAGGCTGCTTGTGGCCGTCGAGCGACGTCCTAATCAGACCATCCCACGATATCCCTGCTTCAGGGCTGACATCCCGCATCTGTAGGGCAAAAGCATTGCCTTCAGAATCCTCGGGCACGCTGCCCCTGAACGGATGACCCGCCTGCACCTCGGCAAAATCTGCCAATCTCAGAGTCATAATTTGCACCAATCGAATTGATGCAGCTATTTTGCTTGCATTTTATTCCGGATGCAATTAATATTTATCCACAAACCGCATCAACTGACTTGATGCATATACTTGTTAAACAACACTACTAAGAAGGAGAAGTAAATGGACGAGGCATATGAAATTGACTTTTTGCCTGTTGGAAATGGGGAACGAAGCGGCGATGCAATTTGCGCCCGCTGGGGAACCCCGGGTAACTACAAGGTAATGGTGTATGACGGTGGCACGAAGGAGTCTGGCGAAAAGCTGGTAGAACATATCCGCCAACACTACGGAACCAGCCACGTGGACTATGTGGTCTGCTCCCATCCTGACGCTGACCACGCCTCCGGGTTGTCGGTTGTTCTTGAAAAACTGACCGTCGGCGAACTCTGGATGCATCGCCCTTGGGAATACTCTGCGGCCATTCGCGATTACTTCAAGGACGGGCGCATTACAGACGAAAGCCTGGCCGAGCGCTTGAAAGACAAGATGGCAGCTGCCTACGCGCTCGAGGAACTGGCGGAGGAAAAAGGTATTCCTCTTCACGAGCCGTTCAAGGGGGCGTCGATCGGCCCCTTCCATGTGATGTCGCCGGAAAAGGGCTGGTATGTCCACACGCTGATTCCGGATTTTGCCAAGTCGCCGGAGAAGAAACAGGCCACAACCAGCGAGTCCATCCTCGGCGCCATGTATAAATCGGCCAAGGAAGTGTTGGCCAACGTCGCCGAGTCCTGGGGGTTTGAAACCCTGCGCGAGGATGTCACTACCTCTGCAGAAAACGAAAGCAGCGTAGTACTCTACGGCGTTATTGCCGAAAGAGGCCTCCTGCTGACCGGCGACGCCGGGATTCAAGCTTTGGGCGACACCGCGGCTTATGCCGAATTCCACGGCATTTCGCTGCCAGGCATCCTTAAATTCATCCAGGTTCCCCACCACGGCAGTCGTAATAATGTGTCGCCGAGTGTGCTTGATCGCTTGATCGGACCGAAAACATACAGCCCACTCACTGAGGCCCGTATAACGGCTTTCGTTTCAGCTGCCAAGGAGTCAGAAACCCACCCCAGGAAGATGGTTGTCAATGGGTTCCTTCGGCGCGGAGCGAAGGTAATGGCTACCAACGGCCAATCAAAATGGCATCACCACAATATGAAATGGCGTGACGGCTGGGAGCCTGCGAAATCTCTGCCCTTTTCTGAGGAGGTTGAATCATGGGACTGAACCGCATAGCTTCCTTGGTAACTGACCCGTATGAACGGACCGCGCGCCTGTATCCTGCGCTGCTGGCATTGCTGCCGATGTTACTGGTCCTCGTAACCACCTCGGCGCTTGGAAAACCTTTTACCACCCAACTCCTGGGACTGTTGGGCGCATGCGGGATAACGTATCTCCTCGCAAACGTATCCCGCATGATGGGTAAAGCGCAGGAAAACCAGCTTTTTGACACCTGGGGCGGCATGCCGACCACGCAAATGCTTCGGCACCGGGATGACCGGTTGGATACTCACACCAAGCAGCGCTATCACGCGCTGCTCGCTCGCAAGCTGAAAATCAAATTCCCTTCGAGCGAGGAAGAAGCCGTCTCCCCGTCGGAGGCAGACGAAATCTATCGTGCTGGTGTGAAGTGGTTGCTTGGGAAGACCCGCGACAAAAAGCGCTTCGCATTGCTCTTCAAGGAAAACGTCTCTTACGGCTTCCATCGGAACGCGTTTGCACTCAGGTGGTTGGGCGTACTGATTTGCATAGCGGCAATTATGTGGCTGCTCATCGCGAATCAGGCCTACGATATCCACGCGTGGTTGACGTTGCCGATTGGCCAAATCATTACGGTAGGCCTCGTGTTTACGATGACGCTTGCTTGGCTTTTCTATTTTTCAAGCCGGCGCGTAAAGCAGGCAGCTTTTGCCTATGCGGATATGCTGCTACGCGCGTGTGATGAGATGCGGTAAGGTGTTACTTACAGCTGGATAAACATCGAGTTTCCCACAGGCACATGCTTCATAACGCGTTTCTTCCCGGCCTTGTTGAGCGCTATTTGGTTGAGTGCTGTAATTCCATAACCGCAGGGTCGTCTGCGGGAAACAGCAGGCCAATTGGGTTTCCCGGTAGGCGCTCTTGCCCAAAAGGGTCGAATTCACTTTGCGCGTCCGTCTCAGTTCGGTCATAGATGACTCGAGAGATCGCAAAGCTATCGAAGTCGCCATCGAGGGACTCAAAACCAGGTTGACTCACAAAGTCTTGCATTAACGCCCAAAATCGCCTCCCCAAATAGTTGGCCGTTTGCAGATCAAAATTTAGACAGGCCTCGCGAAACAGTGATCCCACAAGCGCTAACACATTTAGGCTATTTGGGTTGCCCCGTATCAGCTTTTCCAGCTGGTCACCCCCAACCTCCTCTACGTCAAGACTAAGGGCTGAACCAGCGCGCCTCATGTTGAAGAGCCAAAGCTTTTCAAGGGCAAGCGGCAGGCGCATGAGGTTCAGTTGCTTAAGGCATCTTTCAACCATTCTGCGGGCAGCAAGACGGCTAGTAGGTGGTTTTTCTAGAAGGGCCCAAAAGGGACTGTGTGAAATTTCTTGAATCCCTTTCATATTGGAATCCTTGCTGAGCTCTCTAACCACGTCCTCAGGAAGCGGCTTACCACGCTTTCGGGCGTGCTCGAAAACCTGGCGGCGATCTGCCGATGAAAGCCTGACCCCGTATTCTCCCAGGGCGTATTGAACATCGAGCTTTGCATCATTGAGCGGAGATCGCGCTTTGACCATGACATATTGCGTGCGCGCGAGCAGTTTTTGCGCGTAGCCCCTAGGCTGTTTTCCGGGCCCACGCTTTTCTTCATTGTCTGTGCTCATACCACCCCCTTACTCGGTTGTGTCAGCAATTCCCACATTTAATGAAATAGCTTTCTCGGATGCAATAAGGTGGAATGGTTGAGCCCCGTTATGTTCAGCTACAGACAAGATAAATGTCCTCCAGATTTGGCTCCCTTATCTCCCAGGCACGTCTTCGCAAGCGAATTCCGCAAAAGGTCGTGGCGCTGAACGCAGGGATCGATCCCTCGTATCTGGCCTCGGTCGAGCGAGGGAGGCGCCCTCCGCCAAGGCGAGAGCTGGTCAACAAAATAATTTCCTCGCTGCATCTGTCCGCAGCTGATCGAGCAAGAGCGCTTGAGGCGGCCGCAATAGACCGACTCATGCCGGCCATACATGCACTTGAACAGGACGTCCGCGGGGCAGGCACGCTGGAGCGCTTCTGCATAGCGTTGCCATACCTGAATGAAAACCAACTTGATGCGCTCGGCGCGCTGATTGACGCCATAGCGCCCAACCCGGAAAAGGAGAACGCTATGACCTAGCAAACAAAAAAGCCGCTGAGCCTGGAGGGGCTGGCGGCTTTTAGGGGCTCATCCTGAAGGAATCTGCCGAGGTGACGCTTGCAGTATTCCCGACCGCTGTTCTGCGGTCAAGTGGAGCGGGCTTCATTTTCCTCCGAACCCAGTGAAGTGGGCAAAACGTATCCAATTCTGGACACGAAGAGACCACTTGTGCCTGAAAACTGAAAGTTAGGAGACAACAATGACTGTCCGCAAGGCAATTACACGTGGCAAGCAGACATTCCGGGTTAAATTCCCCTCCCGGAAAAATGACTGCATGGTCCACTGTGAGTCCATACTCGAGGCAGACACCGCCCGATTTCTTGAGATTTCCCCTCATGTAAGGGGCTATAGGGCTCAACCGAGTGTCGAGGTCTACTACGACCAGGATGGTGAGCCACGGAGGTACTACCCTGATTTCCGAGTGGTCCTGACCGATGATTCGGAAGTGGATATCGAGGTCAAGCCTGAGCGGAGGCTTCGTGACCCACGCGTAAAAGCCAAAATTTCGGCCGTCATCCGGCGTTACGCCGAGCTCGGCCGAAGCTTCAGAATCTTTACCGATCGAGAAGTGCGCGCTGAACCTCTCTACGGCAATCTTCAGCTGATTTCGCGTCATTCACGTACGCCTGTCGATGAGGACAGACTGCGGCTGTTCAAGAAACGGATAAAGCAACAAGGCTGTGGAAATGTTGCTGAGGCTGCGCGTGTTCTTGGCGGAGAACAGCATGTCTATCGCTTGATTTCCGAAGGCTTCCTTGGAATCGACTTTAACCAGTCGATCGTCCATGAAAGCCGTGTCTGGATTCGTGAAATGGGAGGGAAAGATGATTCGCTTCGCATTTAAGAAAGGTCTTCGCTTTGTCGAGGAAGGGCGTCGCACCTGGACGCTCCTCAAGAGGCTGGTGACAGGGAAAATTCAACTCGAAGACGAGCAAGGTGAAGTACGCAATGTGGAAATGGGGGAGCTGCACCAGCAGTGGCTGGATGGCAAGCTAACCATAGATGAGGCAAGCCTAAGTGCTTCTTCGAACGTCTTCTATTTGGCCACGCCCCGCGATCTCAATACATATGATCAGCGAAACCAGGATTTGGCCAAGTACCGCCATGATTATCTGTCGCGCCTGGCAAACAGGCCTGGAGGCTTTGTTTTCACACCAAAAAAGCTGAAGCCCATCCTGGCTGAAATCGCCCGCGAGTTGGGGCATGAAAAGCCACCGGCCGTAAGTACGGTTTATCGCTGGTGGTGTCGTTACCGCGTAACGAAATGCGTCACCAAACTCACTGATGGGCGCCTAAATGCCGGCCGCAAGAAAAATGACGCGGCCTACACGCTGTTTGAGGAGTGCCTTTACGAAGTGTATCTGACCGAGCAGAAAGACCAGGGCAAGGCAGTTATCGAGGCGCTTGAAAACAAGGTCAAGCGGGCCAACCATGACTTGACGGAGGAACGGCATATCAAGATGCCCAGCCCTGCAACGATTTACCGGTGGTTGAAGGGGCTCCAGCAACAAATCGTGCAGCGCGCACGCCTTGGCAAGAAAGCTGCAGAAAAGGAGTTTCGTGCTGCGCTCAAGAAACTGAAGGTGACCCGGATTCTCGAGCGAATCGAGATCGATCACACGCCCCTAGATTTGATTATCGTCGATAAGACGACATGGCTGCCGCTGGGCCGGCCGTGGCTGACTTTGGCCATCGATCGTTACAGCCGCATGATCATGGGCTTCTATATCAGTTTTCATGCGCCCTCCTCCTTTTCGATTCTTCAGTGCCTGAAACGTGCAATTTTGCCCAAAGATAAATGGCTAGCCCGTTTTCCAGATATCAAGGAGTCATGGCCCGCACGCGGGATTCCGGAAATGATCGCTTGTGACAACGGCATGGATTTGCATGCGGATGCCTTCGAAGAGATTTGTCGTGAGATGGGCATACAGATCCTGTATACCCCTGCCGGGCATCCCTATCTGAAAGGGGCGATAGAGCGCATGTTCCGGACGATCAATCAGGGGCTGATCCATCACATGCCCGGGACGGTTTTCTCAAACGTGCATGAACGTGGTGACTACCCATCCGAGGACATTGCCTGCATCGATCTGGAAACCCTAATGCACTTGCTCACGAAGTGGATTGTCGAGGTCTACCACCGAACGCCGCATCGTGGGATGGGTATGAGTCCTTTGGCCAGATGGGCTGAGGGCGAGCAGAAAACAATCATCGAGTTGCCTGCTTACCCACAGCATCTCGATGTGCTTGTCGGCATTCCTACCACGAGAACGCTGTTTCACTATGGCATCGAGTTCGACTGCCTGCGCTACAACTCAACTGAGTTGCAGCTTCTGCGCGAAAGGGTGGGCGGTACACCCGAAGTGTCTCTGAAGTGCTACGAGGATGACGTTGGCTATATCCATGTATACGACAACGTCATGAAGGAATACATCCGTGTGCCAGCCGTTGACGCGGAATATGCAAATGGGGTGTCACGGTACATGCATCTTTTGATTCGCCAATACACCAAGAAGAAGTATGGCCAGGAATGGACAGAAGCTCAGATCCTAGAATCCAAGAGGGAAATCCAGGCCATCGTCACCGATGCACTCACGGACAAAAAGATGGGCACGCGGAAAAAGGCGGCCGTGATTCAGATGCTTGACTCGGAAGACGTACTGAACGACGAGGATGCACTGTCGAGGGCTCAGCAGTCTGTATCGGATATGGGTCAGGCTCCTGAAATGCTAGACCCGGGCCTTGACGATGAGCTGCCTGACTTTGGCACAAGCCAGCGAACTGGAACGGAGGATTAAACCATGAATGCTTTTGACAAATTGTTCGGCATTTTTTCCCGCAACACGAACCTCAAGAAACACAATCCGCATGCGAGTTTCAGCATTCGCAGCACAATCGTTCAGCATGGTAGCTTTTGTGACGCGCTGCGGAAAGTGACAACGCTACATCAGCGAGGACTCGATGCCAGGATCCCGGGAGGCTTGCTGATTACCGGGCAGACGGGGTCAGGCAAGACGACTCTGATTGAATACTATCGTAGCTTTTTCCCTCGGCAGAACCTTGAGGACCGTACGGTGACGCCAGTTCTCATTGTGACGACTCCAGAGTCCCCTACTGTAAAGAGTCTCGCAGAGGCGATCCTGATTGCTCTTGGCGATCCGGTTGCATCCAGAGGAACCGCAGAGGAAAAGACACGAAGGATCAATCACTATCTGAAGGAATGCAGGATCGAATTGTTGGTTATCGACGAATTCCAGCACTTCCTCGACAGCGGAAAAACCAAACAGGCCAGGAAAGTCACGGATTGGCTTAAAAATCTGTTCAACATCTCGAACGTCCCCGTTGTGCTGGTCGGGCTGCCTCGTGCGGCGATGGTTGTCCGGATGAATCCGCAGTTGCAGCGCCGCTTCTCTGCGCCTTACTACCTGAAGCCATTCAGTTTCGAGAAGGGAAAGGACCAGCTCGAGTTTCGTGGTGTTCTCAGGACCATCCATGGGTCGTTACCATTGCCATGCCCGGAGCTTCATGAAGCAAATTTGGCCCACCGGTTCTTCATCGCAAGCTGCGGGCTATTTGACTATCTCGCCAAGATTATTGATCGGGCTGTGCAGATTGCCGGAGAAGAGGGTCACAAGGAATTGACCCAGCAGCATTTTGCACGGGCCTTCAAGGACGAGGTTTGGCGGGATGTGCCGGATAGGCTGAACCCTTTTAATCCTAAAGGGGTTTTGCGCCCTCTGACAAAACTTGGCGAACCCTTTGAAATCTGGGACGACCCCGAACAGTACCTTCACAAGCGGGCTACCTAGTGTCTCTTTTAATTCGCCCACATTTGACGGATGGTGAAGGGCCGCAGGGTTTCCTGTTCCGGGTGGCCGAGGCCAACGGACTGGGGCTGGCGGCCCTTTGCGAATTGGGTATGCACTTCGACGTGCAACTACTCGATAACCTTGGCTTTTTCCCGCTACAGAGTGTTAGTGCCGGCTTGGTTTCATATGCCAAGTCGCTTGAGCGCCACCTGGTTCATCAACCGCAGTCGTGGAACAGAGAAGTAGCGCGGTATTGCCCAGAGTGTCTTAGAGACAAGGCATGCTGGCAGTTTGGGTGGGAAATACTTTTCTTTGATGCGTGTCCCATTCACGGCACTTGGCTTATAGATCGCTGCCCTGCGTGCAACGAGCATCTGTCATGGGGACGCCCAGAAATGCGGCGATGCGCTTGTGGTGCAATGCTAGGCGCGTATAGCGCGGCTCCGTGTCCGGAGTCGGTCACACGGCTAACCAAGGCCTTGGCTCATTGCGTGATGCCCGAAGAAACCGGGGCACCAGTCCAGATCGCTCAGACAATGAGCTTGATTCAGCTACAGCGTTTGATTCGACTGCTTGGCGCCTATGGAGATCCGGTGGCAACTCCAAGGCCACAAAAGATTCTTGGCACAGGTCGCCTGGACATCTCATGGAACGTAACGAGTCTGGCTGCGGAGATCCTCGAAAAATGGCCTCAATCCTTTTTCTTAATGCTCTCCCATATGGAGGGCGCCGCACCCAAAGTAGGCTCTGGGCGATTAAATGGACGGTTCGGACACTTCTACTCGCTACTCTATCGGGGTTTCCCTGAGCCGGAGTTTGATTTCCTGCGCCGCGCATTTGAAGAATACGTGGCAGAGCACTGGAAGGGTAGTTTTGGTGGCCGCAATCGTCGATTGATCGACAGCATGCCCAGGAAAATGGCCTGGATACCGGCAAAACATGCACGTCAAATACTGGGCATCTCGCAGCGCGCACTGGATCGGCTGGTAACGGCAGGGGAACTGTCATCGGAGCTGCGTTATGGCCAAACCGGCCGGAGCTTTCTCTATGTTAATCGTAGGGAAGTTGAGGTCATGGCAGACAGCAAGGCGAATTCCGTAGTTGATCTCGTTACTGCCTCATCGTTGTTGGGCTTGAAAAAAAGCCGTGTGGCTGCGCTGATTCTGCTTTTGATGCCAGAGGTACGTAAGCTGGGCGAGGTCGGCAGCGTTTGGAAGATTCCGCGCACCTTGATAGATGAAGTTCTTGCCATAGGGGCAGCCCTGCCCGTACGGCCATCCCTGAAAGAAGGTGAAGTGTCCCTTGGGCACGTGATTCGTTATTGGCCCTGGTCTGATCGTGCCTTTGGACATTGCATAGAAGCCTGCATCAAGGGCGACATTTTGCCTGTTGCACATGCCCAAGGCTCACGAGGCATTAAGGGTTGGCTGTTTAAGTCGAATGAGCTCAAGGCGTGGCATACATCCCGAGCTAGAAATGCAGATTCGTATTCCATCCCGGAGTTGGCTGAGCGATTTTCAATCAAGCAGGAAGTGGCTTATTTCCTGGTTCGAAAGAATCTGATTAAAGCAGAGCGCGTCAAGGTTGGGCGTAAAACAAGCGCTCTTGTTTCAGTTGAAAACCTTGATGAATTCGAAAGACGGTACGTGTTTGGGCGGGACTTGGCAGCTGAACTCGAAATTTCTCCCAAGGCTATATCGGAGAAGCTTGCCAGTCTAGGCGTTTGTGCCGTAAGTGGACCGGGAGTCGATGGGTGTCGCCAAGTGTTATTTGCCAAAAGCGTCGAACTCAACAGCGCAATAGTGTTGCTATCCAGGTCACTCAGAAAATTCGCAACTCATCAGTAGGGCAGACTCTGAAAAACATAAACGGCTGTTGACACCACTTAAGGAAATAAAAACACGGAGCCTCAAATGAAAACTAACGCCTGTACACGTCTGCCGGTTCATCCTCGGCCTAATCCACAAGAAGAATCCTTGTCGAACTATTGTCTGAGGGTCTCAGAGGCTAACGGGTTTGATTCACCGAGAAAGATGCTTGCCGGCCTCGGGGTTTATGTTAAAGAACATGTCGGTGCCAGCGCTATAAAAAAACTTTCTCCCTCTGTTGACGTTGATACTGGTGTGCTCGAAAAGATGGCATACCTTGCCCTCTCCTCAGGACCGACGGCAACTTGGAAACGGGGACAACATGTCTACGAACCAAATGATATTTCCATGCGCATCACAAGAATATGCCCTGAATGCATTAGAGAGCTTGGGCATACAAGGGCCTTATGGGATATTCGGCTGGTCGTCGCTTGTCCCAGGCACCGTACTCTATTGCTTAGCTCATGTCCTAAATGTGCTGAACCGCTCACTTGGGCGAGGAAAGGGCTGCTTACGTGCTCCTGTGGGTATCAGTTAGGCGAGAGCGCTCGAGTACCAGTCAATGAATCTTCCATACGCATTGCTTCACTAATAGAGCATGCCTTATACGATAGCCGGCATGTGAACATCGATTTCAGTTGGTGTCCACAGGAGATAAGGGAGATGCCTTTCAACGAGTTGCATAATTTCCTGACTTATTGGCCGGCCAAATTCTCAAGTCAAATGAACCTCAGTTCAATGAGAAGTCTTCGGCGAAGCCTCGATGCTGCGGAACAAACGCCGATGCTCGATGTGATAGCTCGGGCAGTCGCGGAATGGCCACTGAGTCACGCACGAATGATTGCCAAGGAATTCGAAAGTACTTGTCTCTTCGGAAACCATATATGTGAAATTGATTTCCGAAACGTAATTGGTCATTCATGGATTCCACGCCGAAGTGAAAATTCCGGTTTTCTTAGCAATGAAATCAGAAAATATTTGACCGAGAGAGCAACTTATCAAAACGAACACACAACGCTCTATCTAAACCCAAGATATATCGTTCCGTTTACGGCGTCTGCCTCGATAATGAGGGGGGTGGGGGCTGTTCAAGGTGCTGCACTGCTTGGCATAGGTGAGAAACTATTCTTACAGTTGGCTAAGCGTGGAGTATTCAAGAATCTAGAGAAAGTTCCACCCGATTCCTGTATGGCGATATTCGATATCGACTCCATTCTCTCGATCAAGCCACAAATTTCGACAACTTTTGATTATCTGGATGCTGCTGAGAAACTTGCTGTGAACAAAGCCCAGTTAAGCTCACTAGTGGAACACGGGGTGTTAAAGGTTGCGATAGGAAAGAATAAAACTGCTGTAGATGCACGTTTTCGTATAGTAGACCTTACGGCGCTAAATTCGCGCTTTGCCGACTTGTCTCAAACTACTGAGGGTCGCAGTGGCAGTCACCGCATTCAAGTGAGGTCCTTCTGGCCGAAACGCCCCTATGTGTCGAAAACGCGAGCGTTTGGTCTATTGGTGCAAGCGATTCTCAACGCCGAAATTAAAATAGCACTCCCACAAACAGAAATACAAGGTATAGGTGACTACCTTGTTGACGCTAGCGATTTGGAGCTGGCCGGGTTTTCCATTTGTACGGAATGGTTGTCGTCAACCCCGCATTGGGACCAGCCGAGTGGCGATAGGTCGATTTCTGGCGTAACAGCTTTCTCACGAACGTAAGAAAGGTTGGGTGGTTGATCAGCACTTCTGACGGTATGCGATTCCGCAATCAAATTAAACTCAAGGAGGAAGAACGATGACTCAGATCGAATTTGCTTTCTTTTCGGGGGCAATGGCAACACTTCTCGTTATAGCGGTCCTGGGGGTAAAAATTGCAACTGAATACCTTCCGCCAGTGGAGCGACGCGCCAGACGGCTCGCCATTGCGGCTGCAGTCGGTGCCGCATTGGCAGTAGCTGGCGCAGAAGCATTTCTGTATTTCTTTGTGAGCGAAATCGCTGGTGCCTTCATGGCGTATCCTTCCCTCGCTCTCGCTGCCCTCACGGTATGGCCTGCCAGCAGGATCACCTACCGGAAAATAGGCGGTGGTCAGGAGTCAATGAATAACCCATCCCATGGTGTCGGTGCGTGATTCTTTTCCTGGATTTCGATCGCGTGCCGTACCCTGAATGTTATTGATCCTTGGTCGTCCCTCCCTAGGGCCTTAAACAACCCCGCCGGCCTGAATGCTCTCGAGGGCCCTTAGAACAGATTTTTCTCCGTCTTCAGACACAAGCAAAGAGATGGGTTTATCCCCGAGTGCAACATTGGGCGTATTCATCCATTCGCGGGCCTTTTCAGGATCGCTGAAAACTTCTTTGGCGCGCTCTAGTACGCGATTAACGCTTTCCTGATGATTCATTCGGATAGAAGCTGGGCGGGCAACTTATTTTTAATGAAATATCATCTTAGCAACAATATCCTAGATTGTCCGATACCAACCCGAAGTGCGCATTCAGCTTAGCAAGGGCAGAGGTCCACTTCTCTGCTTTATCTGCCGGGGGTGTTGCCTGAGTTGAATGGCCGGCGATACATAGGGTGCCGGCGTTGACGCGGTAGGTTGTTTGAACGGCCGCTTTCGTCAATGGCGAGGGACAGCACCCGACCCAGGTCAGTAGTCAGGTGTCCGCAGTCGATGTCTGCACTAAGGTTGAGAGCGGACTTTCAATCTCGGAAATCACTGGCCTTGCGCGGCTTTTCGCGTAGGGCCGATAGATTGTTGGGTTAGCCGTTATGTTTTTCTATCAGCGAGAAAGCGATTGATGTCCTGATCTGTAGGCTTTTCATCGTCAAGCAATTGTTGCATACCCTGAACTGGTGTATCTGGCCTCAAATCAGGCATCTTGAATGGCGCGCCATCAAGGTGGTGAAGAATGCTCGTTGATAAATCGAGAATATTAGACCAGCGATCCAGAAGATGTAGGAGGCCGGCTAGTTTCACGGTTTCAATTTCAATTCGGGCGCTCTGTCTGGCGCGCCGCCGCGGGGTGTGCTCAAAGACTATGGAGAGATTCTCTGCAGTGTTCGAATACGTGAAGCGTCGAATTTCTTCCTGAAGTCGCAACAGAGCCTCATATACCAATGTCTCTTTGTACGAGTTAGACGCAAGGTCAAATTCCAAGAATGTGGCTCGTGAAAGAACTTGAGGGAGTACGACAGGATGAAATTGCCGAGCCAACAAGTGAATGGCAAGGGTCGATATAACATCCCAATGCTTCGTGGCAACGCTGGTGAACTCATTCTTCTTTCCCTCTAGAGTAATGGGGCATTCTTCATGGAAGCGGTCGATGGAAGGTCGAGGCGAGTAGACATCACCGTCCCCGTTGAACTTGACTAGGCATTGACCAACGAAATCGCGTAGTTCACGGCGTAGCAATCGCTGCGCTGTCATATCCTCTATCGGGATTGACGAGAAGGCTTGGCCGTGAAGTACATCGACCACATCTCTGAAGTTGCTGAAAATGTGTATCCAGTTTCCAGAAGGCGCTTTGCCCTTGCCTTGAACTGCCAGTTTCGTTTCCTTGTTTCGCGCGACTTCGTTGATAAAGCTACCCAAAAATTCCGCATCGTCAGCAAACTTGCTCGGATGGCCCATAATTGCTTTTCGGGTGCTGCCATCCACAGGTATCGACTCGAGGTGCTTGACGAGTTCACGTTGAATTTCTCGGAGTTGCCAGATTTCCGAGCGAACAAAAGTCAGAATCTTCAGTTTTCCTGAAACGTGTAACTGATATGCTTCACGGTACTCTCGCTGAGTAATTGAAACCCGATTCTTCTCGTCATACCATCCCCCTACTCGACTACCAATAAGCAAAATGAAGTAGTCCGCTGAGTGAATTGAGCGGAGGCATGCTTCGTATGAGTGGACATCAAGCGGCTTGTCAAAATCATTGAATTCCGACGCTAAAACTTTACAGCCCTGCTCCTCAAGAAAAAACTTCAACGCTGAGCGCAGATCACGAAAGTCATAAATTGTAGATGACAGGAAGAATGTGGGGCGCTTCACTTTGCTTTTCCCGGGGGGCGCACTGGTCGGTCTGAGGGTGGCGGCCAACGTGCTAGATCAGCAGCCGCTGAAGGTGGCCCACTGGAGCGAAGGGTGAACTTGGCATGAACCCCGGTCGGTCTTGCCAAAGCCTAACTGAAGGGGTGAGCAACATTACGTCGTACCTGCACCCCATGCCCAGTCGCCACCAACAACAACAAATATCTCCGACTTAAAGCGCCTCGCGGTGAACGCATTCTTAACCCATGTGCGAACGTCGTCACGAACGGCTGCAGCACTATTGCCATTAAATGTTCCCATCACAGAAGTGGTTGGAATCACTACGTCGCTTCCTCCATCAGCCTTTTGGATTTTCTTCAGCCCAAGCTTCTCAAGATCGGTGTACGCGTTTTGGTAGTCCTGGCTATTAGCATTCTTTAAGTCAAAGGTGCAGAAGACGAGATAGCTCATGCGTTTCCCCTGTTTAAAATCATGCTAAACATTCGCCGTAACCGGCAGAAAAAAGCAGTGCAACGAAGGAATGCCGCTTTTTTGCTGTTCGCGTTGTGTGTAATTATGCAAACTGTCGATTGACCCCGGTCGTCGCCAAACGGTAAGTGAGCATCTGTCTGCTAACGCCAAAGATTTCGGCAGCTGCCTTTAGGTCAAGCTGTCGCCGTTTTATATGTACCAAAGCTTCTCGGGGCAACAGAAGGCAGCCTGAAAGCCAATCTGCTTCTTCCTCCTGCAGCTTATCGTATCCACTAAGCAACATTAAGCCCTCTGCAGAGACATCCATTTCATGTGTTTGATGGCCGCGAATACGATGTGATAGTTCATGCATTAGGTCGCTTGCTTGGCGTGCGGGAGAGTGTGATGAATTAAGAATCACAAGAGTTTTGCTGCCAATTACCAAAGTGACGGCAGACCAGCAGCTTGGGGTCGTGCCGTCATTGCGCAGCAATACTGACAACAGATCCTCAGTGATGCCAGGCACATCCTGAGGGGTCCAAACGCGTATTCCAAGATTGTCGGCCAGCCTAAACGGGTCCAAAGGATCGGTGGGTTTTAATCCCAGCTCCGATCTTTTTTCTGCTGCGTATCGTTCGCACCATGCCTTGAAACCACGCTCAAACACTATTGCAATCCTATAGTTCTTCTTCTTCCAACATTGCCTTTTGGGCAAGGATGATCATCTCGCTAAGTGCTTTCGCACTGTCTTGCTCGATGGCCGCTCCTTTCTTGAAGTGCAATTGGGCTCGGGGCGCCTCAAGCGATCTGTTTCTTATACCTAAGTAAATGGCTGGGTCGTCTCCCAGCCATTTACATATTTTTCCGAATGTCTCTAAGTCAGGAATCTTCTTGTTTTCTACCCTGGACAGTGTTGCTGGGCTTATTCCAATCTCCTTTGCCGCCTCCCTGATGCCTTTACCTGCCCGCCGTAGCTGAATTTTTTCAGCCAGGCCCGCAATGTTTATGGCGTTCATTGAAAATAGTCTCCTTGGTGAAACAAAAGTGGTTGACAGGTGAAACAATACTCGTAAACTGTTTCACATGTGAGACGCAGTGTCTCCTTGCGAGCCTTAAAAGTCAATATCTCCTTGTCTTTTCAGGTATTTAATCAACTTATGCTGTAAGGATACAAAATGAAGCAAGAAGCGCATGGAAACAATGAAGTAGTTGATTTGGAAGAGTTTTCTAAGACAGGTAAGGGTGTACCTCCTGGTAAGGTATACCGGTTTCGTGTGGATAAAAACTATTACGAGACCAACAAAGAAAGCCTGACCGGGCGTGAAATCCTGGTCATTGCCAGCAAAAATCCGCCGGAAAAGCACCTTCTCAAGCAAAAAATTAAAGGACAAGTCGTCGATATCAAATTGGACGACATTGTGAGCCTGCTGAGCCCGGGGTTGGAGCGCTTTATGACTATTCCAAACGAGGTCACTGAAGGAGAGCCTACAGTTGGACGGCTCGATTTCAAGCTCCTGGATGATGACCATGGATTTCTGGAAGAGTTGGGTCTCCCTTGGGAGGCAGTCCAGGAGGGGGCTGTGCGCAGAGTCGTCATCCATGGCTGGAAGATACCGCCCGGATATAACATTCAAGAAGCAAGTGTAAATGTCCGGCTAGATCCTGGTTACCCTGATACCCAGATCGACATGGCCTATTTCTTCCCGCCACTGACGCGGCAGGATGGTAAGCCAATCAGGAATTTGGCTACCGATGAATTTGCTGGAAAATCTTGGCAGCGTTGGTCACGTCATCGCACCCCTTCCAGTGCCTGGCGCATTGGTGTGGATAACTTGCGCTCGCACATGGGGTTGGTAGCTTATTGGCTTGAAGTAGAGCTAAAGAAATGAGCGCAATGTCTCCCCTGTCCTTGGCGCTTACAGCAAAACAACATGTACAACTCCGCCAACATCTATACCCCGGTGACGGCAAGGAGGCAGTTGCAATATTGCTTTGTGGCCAAAGCAATAATGATCGTAGGTACAGCTTGCTTACACGTTATGTATATCCTGTGCCGTATGCAGCCTGTCGGATAAGGGATAGCCAGCGGGTGACATGGTCGCCTGATTCAGTAGTGTCAGCCCTGACGCGTGCAATGCAGGAGCGTCTCGTAGTTGTTAAGGCACATAGCCATCCGGGGGGCTATGATCGGTTCTCGCCAATAGATGACACCTCGGATCTAGAGTTTTTCAATTCTGTATTTGGGTGGTTGGACACGGATACCCCCCAAGCTAGCGTCATCATGCTTCCAGATGGCCGCATGTTTGGGCGGTCCGTTTACCCCGGTCGTCTCGGAGAACCATTGAGTGAAATTCGGGTAGCGGGGGACGACTTTCATATTTGGCGGCACAAGGAAAAAAACCAAGAAGCGGCCCCACGACACGCAAAGCGAATTATTCAGGCTTTTGGTGAAGGTACATATGTAAAGATGCGATCTTTGCGTGTGGGTGTTGTGGGATGTTCTGGAACAGGTAGCGTTGTTTGTGAACAGCTTGCGCGGAATTGCGTCGGCGAGATGGTGATAGTAGATCCGGAAGTTGTCGAGCCTGAAAATCTAAATCGGGTTGTTAACAGCACCCAAGAAGATGTCAAAAATGCAACTCCCAAAGTTCAGGTGGTGAAAAGGTCAATAGAAGCCATGGGGATGGGCACTTCGGTCCTCGACTTCCAAAAGGATTTGCTAAATCGTGAAGTCATTAAGCGATTGTCGTCTTGTGATGTGATCTTTGGGTGCATGGATTCGATAGATGGTAGGCATATTCTTAATAAGTTGGCGAGCTACTACTTGATTCCATATATAGATATGGGTGTTCGGATAGACGCAGACGGGCAAGGTGAGGTCTCACACGTTAGCGGTGTAGTTCACACCGTTCAACCAGGCGGATCAAGCTTAATGAGCCGTGGACTATATAGTGGCGAGGATCTACAAGCAGCAATGATGCGAAGATGGGATCCGAAATCTTACGCAGAACGACACAAGGAGGGGTATATAAAAGGTATACGTGTCGACCAGCCGGCGGTGATTTCCCTCAATATGCAAATAGCGGCAACAGCTTTAAATGAGCTCCTAGCAAGGATTCACTTATATCGCGTAGAAGAAAACCGAAATTTCGCCATTCGAAGGATAGTGCTGAGTGATCCGCTTGCGAGCTCAGACGAAGCTGATGGGGAACCGTGTAATGTCTTTAACCAGTTTGTGGGACTGGGAGACCAAGAGCCTCCTCTCGGATATCCAGAGCTAAGTGCAGCGATGGATGAATCATAAGTGCTGCGTCTTCTAAAAAAATTACTTCGCCTTGTTGGCATATATGCAAAATATCGTGTAATTCGCTGCACGGATCTACCCGATAAGCCTAGTGATGAGAAACTCTATATTGTTGGAGAAGAGGGTGTTTATTGGTTAGCCGCAATGAAATGCCCATGTGGCTGCGGGGATTTGATCCAACTATCGTTATCAGAAAACTCACACCCCCGGTGGCGGCTTGCTGGCACGGACACACAACCAACCTTATTCCCATCAATAAATCGTACAGTCGGGTGTAAAAGCCATTTCCATTTGAGAAACGGAAGCGTTCTATGGTGTCCATAATTATGAATGGGGCGACGATTTATAAGTGCAAACTTCCCCCAGAACATTCATTGATTAACTTAGCGCCAGAATTTGAGGCATTAAAGGGCAAAGACCCTGTAGTAGTCTTCTTAAAATCAGATAAGGTGAAGCTCCTAATAGACAGTTACCATCCCGAGGGCTTCCGCCCTAACCAAAAGCGGCTTAAGAATGTAGAGGAAATGCTCAATTCTTATACGTTTGAGCTACCAATTATTTCGTTCAATGGGAGGGTAATTCGGCTGGTTGAAGGACGGCATAGAGTAGCCGCTATGTGGTTTAGATTCGAAGAGGTGATCCCATTTATTACCGACAGGGCAATGGCGCCAAAAATACACAGTGAGCTAGGGACAATAGGCCAATCATTAAGATTTGACCTTTCCGATGCAAGGTATCCTATTTTCAGTTATGACTAATCAGCTTGACAGAACAAGCTGGTTGCTGCCGTTCGCCAAGAAGCGTTAGTTGAAGATTAGGGTTAAGCTTTAATCTAGGTCAGCTTAGACCGAGAAACGGTCATTGCAACCAAGTAACCCGAATAACCGAGATGGGTCGGCTTGCGATGACCGACAAGATGCGGATGTCGAGAGGCGGAAAAATATGTGGCAGCACCAGTGACATGGTCAGCGTTGATTGGCATGTCAGTCATTTCATGCCAGTGCCTGCACCATCCATCCGGAGACTGCCAAGATGCCGCACCAACTGCGAAAACTCTGGCTGCATCGCTAAGGTAGGCCAATGATTAATTCAGAGAGCGAAATAGACCGAGAAGCACTTTACCAAGAGGTTTGGGCGGATCCCGTTACCGTTGTTGCCGAGCGTTATGGCCTCTCTGATGTAGGCCTGGCGAAGATTTGCCGGAAACTCACTATCCCACTACCTAGTCGCGGCTACTGGGCCAAAGTCAAAGCAGGGAGAGTCATGAAAAAGGCCCCTCTGCCACCGTTGAAGCCAGATCGGACAGTGGTCGCTCCTCTGAAATGGCTTCCTGCCGAAGTCGTAGAGGCCAAGCAGGGGGTGAAGCAGAAAGCTGAAAGCATTCGAAAGTGCACGGGTGAGATTGTTGTGCCGGGAGAACTCTCTGCACCTCACCCCCTGATAAGTGCAGCCGCCAAGAGGCTGAAGCGAAGGGAGGGTTGGGAGGATCCGAAAGGTATTCGTGCGGCCCCCGATGAAGTGCTAAATCTGCAGGTTACAAAGGATGCAATTGATCGGGCGTTGCGGATTGCAGACACCCTGATCAAAAGACTCGGGGATCTTGGGGTTAGAGCCCAGGTGGATTCGGAACGAAAGCGCACGACCCTGGAAATCCAGGGAATTTCGATACCGTTCTCAATTGCCGAACATGTTGCCAGGTCGCGCCACGTGCCGACTCCTGCAGAAATTCGGGCTCGTGATCGATACTGGTCAAATCTGAGCCGTCGATCTCGGGACGAGCCTGCCCCAAGGATTCCGGATTTCGATTACACCCCAACGGGCATGTTTACGATTTCAGCCGGCGGTTGGCCAGGAAAGAATTGGCGAGATACTCCTCGAACATCTCTGGAAACCCGGATCAGTGAAGTGATCAGCGGACTCTTTGTGCTGGCAGAGGAAATCCGAGTGAAGGAAGAAGAGACCCGGCGTCGTGAAGAGGTAAGACGTCAGGCAGAATCACGTTACCAGTTCTTGAAGAATCGGCTCGAAAACGAGCAGGCGGAGTTCAAGCGGCTGGAAGAAGAGGCTCGGGATTTAGAGCGTGCCAACAGACTGCGGGTGTATGCAGATGCGGTTGAGCAAAAAGCACGAACAAGTGCGGATGGTCTGACTAAGGAAGTCAGCGATTGGCTAGCTTGGGTCCGTGCGAAGGCAGACTGGCTCGATCCCATGATTCATGTCTGTGATCCCATCATGGATGCCCCCGAGCCCCCCAAGCCAAATCCTTACTGGTGGTGAGCATGGCCTCCGGGCAATTGGCTATATAGATGGTTCCATGTATTTGAGAATGGGGTAGGAATTCCTTTGGTAATATGAGAACGCTAGGAAATAGTTTTCTTAAATTAATTGATAAAACCTTTGATCTGGAGGGGTCCGATTTCTAACGAATTTCGAAAACCTACAGGTGTAGGCTCTCAAAACTGTTGAGAAAACTCTCAATACTTGAGAAATTGTGCGATGCAGTAAAGCCACAGAAGAGGCCAACCACATGGTTGGCCTTTTTGCTATCTGGAATCTATCGATGCTGGAGTGGTGCCAGAACGCTCAGACGGTCTTTACCACGCTACTTTTTTGACCATAAGCCGAATGGTGAGGGAGCATGAAGAATCGGAAAGAGTTTGATGTGTTATTGCAAGACCTGACCCCGATGGTTCCAGCAAGACCTGACCCCAATGGTTTTGACCCCAATGGTTTTGATCCAAGCTTGCCAATGAGGTGGGTTGCGATGGCGGTGATGTTGTCGCTGCCAGTGATTTGTTCGTGTGGGGAATATCCATCCAATGGTAAAGATGGAGCGGTATGGATTGTTCCAGACGACTATCGGGTAGACCCTAATCTTTACCCGAAATATCGAGCGATTCGGGATTTTCAGCCGCCAGATTTGTTGCCAAACCCGAATAAGGAACCGTATCTAAAAATGCCGAAAATAACCACCGATTACGCTTGGGAGGTTCGTCATAAGGTGGATGATCAGTTGTGGTTATATTCGGAGGAGTATGCAAGACGAGCTAAAGGTAATATCGAAATTGCTATCACTATCGATGGCCGTGTTTTGCCTGGTTGGAGGGGAATAAGCGATCCTAATCGCGTACTTTTAAGAGGGGACAGAGCTATCCCGTTGAGTCCGGGTTATCGCCACGATCTTGATTGGGGAAATGAGCCGCTGTTTGAACCGATCCGATTATCGAATTAAAGGGGCCAGGCCGAATTATTTTTTTGCTAGAAGTTCACGCCGCGCCCGCGCTGCTCACGGTTGATTTTCGCCAAGGCCTTGCCGGTTTCCAGCGCGGCCTTTTTCATGTCGTAGTGCGACTGCACGAGCACGAGCAACAATGTGCAACAGGGTCAGGTCTTGCATTAACACATTCCTTCATGCCCTAGCCCGATCATGGCGCGCCCCTTAAGGCTCGAACTCTCTGGCGGCCTTTACCGCATTACCTTTTTGAGTGACGATTCGACCGTAAGCTGAATGATGAGGAAGTATGAAGAATCGGAAAGAGTTTGATGTGTTATTGCAAGACCTGACCCCGATGGTTTTGCATGCCACTTATCAACAGGTTTGCCCATGAGGTGGGGTGTGATGGCGGTGTTGCTTTCGTTGTCGGCTATTTGTGCGTGTGTGGAATATCCATCCACCGGCAAAGACGGAGTGATATGGATAGTTCCAGATGACTATCAGGTAAATCCTAATCTATATTTAAAATATCGAGCGATACGCGATTTCCAGCCACCAGATTTGTTGCCGAATCCTAATAATTCACCGCATTTAAAAATGCCGAGAATAACTACGGATTATGTTTGGCAGGTCCAACACAAAGTGGGTGACAGACTGTGGGTATTTTCAAAAGAATATCGCGATCGACAATGCCGAGAGTTGCGCTGTTATGGCACCTTTGTCTATGAGATTTCACTATCCTCAGATGGGAGAGTAGAGCCGGGATGGAGGCAAATTGAGAACCCAAAATATGTTGGTTTGAGAGGAGACCGAGCTATACCCCTAAATGCTCCCCATTATCTTGATTGGGGAAATGGGCCTTTGTTTGAACCGATCAAAGAACAATGATCGTAATTAAAGAGAGGGCAGCAACGCAGCAACGGGGTCACAGCAACGGCAACGCGAGCAACGGGGTCAGGTCTTGCATTAACACATCTCTTCACAGCACGAGCAACGCGAGGTACGAGGTAACGGGGTCAGGTCTTGCATTAACACATTCC